>CAUUMS010000005.1:0-101115 GCA_963546395.1 uncultured Bacteroidia bacterium
GAGCTCACGCTGCCCACCTCGTACCTTCTGCCTATAGATGGCTGTGCGCAGCGGCGACCCGTCGTAAGCCCGATAGTAGACATAGCCCTTGTGATAGCCGTAAAGCTGCACCACCTCATGGCTGCCAGTGGTGATGGCCTTAGGTTCCCCACCATTCACGTTGCACAAATAGAGGTGGCGGTACCCGCTCCGCTCACTAGGCACGATGAACAGCTTCGCATCGGGCAGGAAGGTCAAGTACCAATCGTGCGGCTCCTCTATGTACTGCGGCTCTGCCTCATCGTACACTACACGGCCCTTGCCCGTGGATGGGTCAGCGAGCACAACCTCTATGTAATTTTGCAATCGGTTGAGACGCAGGAAAGCCAACTGGTTATCGGGAGCCCACTGGATGCGTGGTATGTATTGATCGCTGTTCTCGCCCACATCAACCTGCGTGATTTGGGATGTCTCCGTGTCATAGACATGCAATGAGACGTAGGAGTTGGGCTCCCCCGCCTTGGGGTATTTGTAGGTGTAAAGGGAGGGGTATAGCCTCGTTCCGTAGTAGGGCATCGAGTACTGCTGAACGTGGCTCTCATCGAATCGCAGGAAGGCTAGGAATCGCCCATTTGGCGACCACGCCATGGCACTCTTCATGGAGAACTCCTCCTCATAGACCCAATCTGCCGCACCGTTAATGATACGATTTAGCAGGCCATCGTTTGTGATAGCCTGCTCACTCCGTGAGACCAGGTCGGCGATGAAGATGTTATTATCCCTCACGAAGGCAATTTTACCACCCCCTGGGGCAAATGTCACCTGTCGCTGCTTACCATTCACCGATAGCGGAAAGAAGGCCTTAGTGGCACAATCGAAGATCCAATGGTTGGCCAGAAAGCTGTGCCGATAGATGGGCTCCGTCTTGTAGCGGAGCAATACGTACTGGCCTGAACCGGAAACCGTGAACCCTTCAAAGCTACGCATGGAGTCGGGTAGCCACTCCCGATCTAGGAGGGTATGCACAGCACGCCCTGTTTCGCACTCCTGCTCGACTAGAGCTTGATCATTCGCCACAAGACAACGCACAGGGCCATTCCCTCTCTGGAGGAATATCATCTCGGGGGCACGCTCGGAGACAAAACGCCCAGGGGCCACATAATCCTCGATATTCGGCTCGGCATGCGGCACTGGCTGGGCCACTAGATGCAATGGCCACGTGCCCAAAGAGGATAGGAAGAGCAACACGCTGAGGATGCTCCGGAGAGTGGGACGAAGAATAGGATTACAGTATTGCATGTGGGAGAACAAATTTAGAATGGCAAGCATGGCACCAACTGCCACAAAGGTACGCTTTCCGCTCCAGTGGTAAACTGAGCAGAATGGAGGGCGCAGAGTAGACTACTGGCTAGGGAAATCCCCCGAGCACTACGCACATTAGGGGCAAGGATTTGAGATTTGCCCTCCGTGGTAGTACCTTCGTCCTGGGAATTGCCCCGCGTCCATCATGGAAGAAGTAATGCGCCTCGACAAGTATTTGGTCAAAGAGGGCCACGTGTCATCACGTGCGAAGGCGAGTAAACTAATCCTCGATGGCGTGGTATCCTGCAATGGGAAGATCTGCACGTCGGTTTCACAAGAGATATCCCCAAGCGATCGGGTCACCGTGCAGCGTGGCGCAGCCCCCACCTTCGTGAGCCAGGGGGGACTGAAACTTCTATGGGCTATAGAGCAGTTCGGCGTTGACTTCAGAGGTACCTGCGTAGTCGATCTTGGGGCCTCCACCGGTGGTTTTACCGATTGCATCCTACAACACGGGGCACGATTTGTCCACGCAATCGATGTGGGAACGGAGCAGATGGATGCGAATCTGCGTCGGCTGCCGAATGTGGAGAGCCGAGAGAACGTAGATGTGCGCTCAGAGCACGGCGAGCTGGAGGTAGATCACATTTTATGCGACCTATCATTCATCTCCATCCAGAAAATCCTCGGTAAGATAGCAGCACTGCTGCCAGCACATGGCTCGTGCATCTGCCTGATCAAGCCGCAATTCGAGGCTGGCAAAGGGCACGTCAACTCCAAGGGTATTATCACCGATCGGGCGATGCAAACCCAGGTCTTGCAAGAGGTCATTCGGTCGGCTGCCGAGAATGGTATGGTTACTATTGGTGCAACCTACAGCCCCCTGGGTGGTGCTGGGCGAAACACGGAATACCTGCTGCTATTCCGTCGTACAGGAATGGCCATGACGGGCCGAATCGAGATGCTGACACAGCGTGCAGCCGAGCTTCTAGCGTAAAAACCTAGCCTAGCAAAACGAATGCGAGAGTTACCGTATCATCGATAGCCCCATCACTCGAGCCCAATAATACGTCGAATCTCCACCAGCTCGTTCAGGGCCTCCACGGGGGTCATGTGATTCACATCGATCTCGCTGATCCTAATCCGAAGGCTCTTCAGAATCGGATCTTCTGCCTCAAAGACGTGTACCGGTTGCCCGCTCCAGAGCGAGTCATTCCCCTCGGAGGGCACGTTACGCTTGGCCTCTAGGAGAGCCAGTATCTCGTTGGCACGTTGCACCACTCGCAGTGGCATCCCTGCCAGACGAGCCACGTGTATACCGAAGCTGTGCTCTATGCCCCCCAGCTGCAAGCGGCGAAGGAATACGACCTTATCATCGACCTCTCGCACCGAAACGTTGAAATTGCGTATCCGTGGGAAGCTGTTCTCCATCTCATTCAGCTCGTGGTAATGGGTGGCAAAGAGCGTCTTGGCACGTCCACGCTGCGAGTCGTGTATATACTCCGCCATGGCCCAGGCGATAGAGATGCCATCGTAGGTGCTCGTCCCTCTCCCGATTTCGTCAAGCAAAATCAGGCTACGGGGTGAGATATTATTTAGGATACTCGCCGCCTCTATCATTTCGACCATAAATGTGGATTCGCCAGCCGAGATGTTATCAGAGGCACCAACCCTCGTGAAAATCTTATCAATCAGACCTATTTGCGCTGCGCGCGCAGGGACAAAGCTGCCAATCTGCGCCAAGAGCACAATGAGGGCCGTCTGACGTAAAAGCGCAGACTTACCGGACATATTAGGGCCGGTAATCATCATGATCTGCAAATCGTCAGGATCGAGCGAAATACTATTGGGCACGTACTCCTCCTCCGGAGGAAGTCGCTCCGCAATGACCGGATGCCACCCGTCCTCAATTTTTAGCACGTAGCTGTCATCGATAGCGGGACAGGCCCACGACTTATCCACCGCCAAAATCGCATGGCTGACAAGCACGTCTAGCTGTGCCACCAGCGAGGCATTCGTCTGTATGGGCACCACGTAATCCAGCAGATCCTGCAACAGCTTCTTGTAGAGTGCAGTCTCGATCTCTAGTATCTTGTCCTCGGCAGTAAGGATCTTCTCCTCGAATTCCTTGAGCTCCCCACTTACATACCGCTCGGCAGAGACGAGGGTTTGCTTCCGGATCCAGCTGCTAGGCACCTGCTCCTTCTGGGTGTTACGCACCTCGAAGTAATACCCAAAGACGTTATTGAAGCCGATCTTCAGATTCTGAATTCCAGAGTGGGCAGCTTCCCTATCGCGCAACGCATCGAGGTACTCCCGGCTACTCGTCCTGAGGTCTCGCAGCTCATCCAGCTCCTGATTCACACCCCGGGCAAAGATTTCACCCTTACCGAGTGGGGATGGATCTGCATGGAGATCACTCAGAATCGTATCGAGGAGTGTAGCGCACGGGTTGATCTGCTCACAAACAATGCGTATCGTCTGCTGCTCCACCTGCTCACAGGCACGTTTCACCTGCTGCAAGATCCGTAGCGTCTCTGCCAGGCGGAGTAGTTCGCGCGGGAGAATACGCCCAGCGGCAATCCGAGAGGCCAACCGTTCCAAATCACCAATTTGAGCCAGGAGCTCAGCAAGCGAGCCACGCAGCTCCATGTCCTCCACCAAATACGAGACGGCCTGGTTGCGTGCACGAATCTGGGTCACATCCTTCAATGGCAGTGACAGCCATCGGCGGAGCATACGCCCCCCCATTGGTGTAGATGTACGGTCAACCACATCGACGAGCGAAAGGCCTCCCTCCCCCGAAGGAGCAAAGATCTCCAGATTGCGGATCGTGGAACGATCGAGCCAAACAAAGTTGTCCTCCTCTATCCTCGAGATGGCAATGACGTGAGAGATGTTCGCATGCATCGTCAGGTCGAGGTAGGCCAGAATTGCACCCGCAGCGCTAATGCCCTGGTACAGCCCCTCAACCCCGTAGCCTCTCAGACTGGTAGTGCCGAAATGCTGCCTGAGGCGTATCCCCGCATCTACGTAGGAGAAGGCCCAGTCGTCAATGCGCGACACGTAGAACTTCTCACCGTACCGCTCCTGGGCCGTACTCCAATAGGAGCGAGAGACTAAGAGCTCTTTTGGGGAAAAATTGGCGAGAAGCCGCTCGATGTAGACTGCTGTGCCCTGGGCCAAATAAAACTCGCCTGTGGAGACATCAATGAGCGCAAGGCCATACTGCCCCTCATGGTCGCAGAGCGAGGCCAGAAAGTTATTCTCTTTCCGCTCGAGGACTCCTTCATTGAGCACCACGCCGGGTGTGATAACCTCCGTGACCCCTCTTTTCACCAGCCCCTTAGCCAGCTTGGGATCCTCCAGCTGGTCGCATATCGCCACGCGTTGCCCGGCTCGCACCAGCTTGGGAAGGTACGTGTCGAGCGCATGGTACGGAAAGCCCGCTAGATCCATGTCGGCAGCCCCGCCATTCGATCGCTTCGTCAGGGTGATACCGAGAATCGAGGAGACCCGCACCGCATCCTCATTGAAGGACTCGTAAAAATCGCCCATGCGAAAGAGCATCACGGCATCCGGATACAGCGCCTTCATTTGGGAATACTGCCGCATCATGGGGGTCTCACCCGCAGCAGGCTTGCTCCCTTTGGATTTCTCTGCCATTACAAATTCGCTAAAGCTGGACGAAATGGGTAAGAGGTCGTCACCCTCTATCCTCCAAATAGCATACGGATTGCATTCTGTGTTGTCACGCGGGCCAATGACATTGGCGTGAGGCCGAATTGCGATGCAACAAACTCCCCGATCAACGGAATGTAGGCACTCTCATTGCGATGCCCTCGGTGTGGCACTGGTGCCAAATAAGGCGAATCGGTCTCCAGGACAATACGGTCGATCCTCATGGCCTGGTAAGCCTCTGCCGGTATTCCCCGCTTGAATGTGCAGATCCCCCCGAGTCCGAGGTAAACTCCCTCCAGCTCCATAGCGGCCACAACCTCCTCGATACCCCCGGTGAAAGCATGCAGGACGCACCGCAGGCCTTCAAACTCACGACGGCGAAGAATCTCCAGCACCTGGGCTGTGGCATTACGAGCATGGATCAAAGCGGGCAGCCCCATCTCCTTACACAACGCCAGCTGATAGCAGAATGCCTCCCCCTGCTCATCAGCATGAGAGAGATCCCAGTAGAAGTCGAGCCCTATCTCCCCGATTGCCGCATACTTCCTCCGCCCCAATGCCTGCTCTATCTGCCGCATTTGCACTCGCCAGTCTGCCTCCACCGATGTGGGATGCAGCCCCATTGCGCCGAGGCAGTAGTCGGGATACTGATCGAGCAGAGCCTCCAGGCTGCCTATACTTTCGCAATCGATGTTGGGGAGTAGTAGAACCTTGACACCTGCCTCCACGGCACGTGCAATCACTTCGGATCTATCAGAGTCGAATTCGCTAGCGAACAGGTGGGTATGGGTGTCGATCCAGGTCGTTTCCAGCATCAATTCCTGCGCTTAGCTCTCACAACTCGCCCCGGATGAGCCCCTCGATGGACTCGACATCACTCCGCAGCTTCGCATTATTGCGGCAGAGGTCGTGAATGTTCGTACAGGCGTACGAGACCGTGGCATGATTCTTCCCGCCCATCTCTTGCCCGATGTAGGAGAGGGAACGCTTGGTGAATTTCTTGGCCATATACATGGCAATTTGCCGAGCCTCCACAATCTCACGGCGCCTCGTGGGCGATTGGATCTCCTCGACGGTCAGCGAGAAATAGTTGGCGACGATCTCCGCAATGCGAGCCACGGAGAACGCTTCCTGCTGCCGCGGCTGAACGAGGTCGCTAATCACTCGCTCAGCCAGCTCCACCGTGATACCCTGACGGTTAAACGTCGAATATGCCATCACGGACACCAGCACCCCCTCGAGCTCCCGGACATTCGTCGAAACCTGCTGCGCGATGTACTCAAAGACCTCATCCGGCACGTTCTCAATGCCATCACGATAGGCCTTCTGTTTCAAGATCGCCAGGCGCATGCTCCGGTCGGGCATCAGAAGCTCGGTGCTAAGCCCCCACTTGAACCGGGAGACGAGCTCAGCCCTGATACCATTGAGGTTCACGAGTGCCCTATCGCTCGTGAATATGAGCTGATTCCCATTCTGATGCAGGTGATTGAAAATGTTCAGCAATGCCTGCTGCGTCTTCTCCCCCGTGGAGATGTCGTGCACGTCGTCGAATATCAGGACGTTGATGTTCTGATAGAAGTTCACGAAATCCCGCGGCTTCTTCGTGACGCACGCAGCGGCATACTGATTCATAAATTCCGTAGCCCGTACGTATAGGACAACCTCATCCGGATACCGCTCACGAATTGCCAGTCCGATGGCTTGAGACAGGTGTGTCTTCCCTAGCCCTGAGGCTCCGTAGATGATGAGCGGATTGAATGCCGATTTGGTACCTCGCTGCTCTACCACCGCCTTGCCAGCCTCATAGGCCGTCCTGTTACACTCGCCAGGCACGAAGTTTGCGAAGTTGTACTCGGGCTTTAGGTGCGGATCCACCCGCATCTGCCGTATGCCAGGAACAATGAAGGGGTCGATGATCAGATCCTCTCCATCGGTATTCGTCTGGTTAACCGTCTGGTAGCGATTCCGCTGCGTAGTGGTCGGTGCCCCCTGGCCATTGCCCGTCCCATCAGCGTGCCGCCGTGTGGTACCGAGCACATACTCTAGCCTAAACCGCGGCCCCAGGACATGCCGAAGCACACGCCCCAGCAAGTCGCAGTGTATATTCTCTAGCCGCTCATAGTAGGCATGGTCAGGGACGCGGAGTGTCAATGTCTCGGTCGTCTTATCGTACCCTTCGGGCTCCACTGGCAGAAACCAGTCCGCGTACTCCTTCGGAGGGATCCGGGTTCGTATCAGCTCCAAACACTCACACCACGCCTCCTTTGCATCCATGGCCATCACTGGTAACGTTTCTCCGCCGAGGCGGTCGACCTACTACGTCGCGAAGTTGTAACAAGCAGGTAAAGAAAACAAGAAAAATCGGTTTGCTTTTCTGCAAAATTGCGCAGCCCATTCGCCACCCGTGGAGGAGTGCCGAATACCGGAGGGGTACAATAAAAACATTGGAGAAAAGGCAGGCTTACATATCATTGCATCACCTAGCCTACCTGGGACTAACGAATAGGGAGCCCAAAACGTCTACTATCCCTCCACCCTCGAAACACCCGTAATATCGGCAGCCCGCTGCAAGGCCTCGTGAATGGATGGCAGGATATTTTCCATCCCCAACTCACTCGCTATTCCGGAGGATTTGAGCGTGGCTCGCACCTGCGGATTCACTCCGCTCAGGATGACATGGATCCGCTCCCGGCGGCACATCTTGAGCAGATTCGACAGGTTGTGCACCGCCGTGGAATCCATAAACGGTACAAGTCGCAGGCGAATGATACGCACCTTCGGCTTATCGCCAATGGTGGACATCGTCTCCTCAAACCGATTGGCAATACCGAAAAAGTAGGGCCCCTCTATCTCATAGACCTCAACACCACGCGGGATCTCAATCTGCTCAACGTCGGCACCCGCGGGATGCTCCTCCACCCCATCGCGCAACGTGCCACATGAGACCCGTATCTGCGTACTTTCCACCATACGCCGCATAAACATGAGCATCGCCAAAAGCATCCCCACCTCAATGGCCACCGTGAGATCGATGATCACCGTCAGCACGAAGGTCACCAGCATGACCACTGCATCCCCCTTAGATCCTCGCAGGATGCCCACCACAGAGCGCCATCCGCTCATGTTGTACGACACAACCACGAGTATACCCGCCAGGACGGCCATCGGAACATAGTTGATCAGCGAGCTCAGGAAAAGGAACAGGACAAGCAGCACCACAGCATGCACGAGGCCAGCAATGGGGCTACGTCCTCCGTTACCGATATTGGTCATAGTGCGAGCAATGGCACCCGTCACCGGGATCCCGCCAAAGAGCGGAACGACGAGATTGGCCGCGCCCTGCGCAATGAGCTCTGTATTCGACCGGTGATGCCCCCCTATCACCCCATCGGCGACGCTGGCGGAGAGGAGCGACTCGATGGCCCCCAGCAGTGCTATCGTGAAGGCCGAGGGGAATAGGTCGCGCACCATGGCAAGACTCACAGTGGGCACCTGCACCGCGGGGAGGTTGGCCGAAATCGTAAACCGATCACCCACGCACTCGAGGGATGAAATACCCAGCCCCTCCTTCAGGGCGTACGAGAGTGCCGTCAGGAGCACAATCGCTATCAGCGATCCAGGAATCTTTTTGAGAATGGCGATACGCGAGGAGAACAGCGTCAGCAGCAGGCTACCCGCCGCAAAGGCGAACGGTAACCACTCCACGTGCTCGAGCGAAGAGGCGTAAGTGCCCCACTTGGCCACAAAATCGCCCGGCAGCTTCGTGAGCCCCATGCCGAGGAAATCGTTCACCTGCGTGGAGAAAATCGTCACAGCAATCCCTGCGGTGAACCCTACCACAATGGGGTATGGAATGAACTTGATGAGCGTGCCGAGCCTCAGAAAGCCCATCATGAGCAGCAGTGCCCCCGCTATCATCGTGGCGACGATCAGCCCGCTGATCCCGTGGGACTGAATGATCCCATAGACTACAACAATGAAAGCCCCCGTTGGCCCGCCGATCTGGACATCGCTCCCCCCGAGGAGCGAGACGATGAAGCCCCCGAGAATCGCCGTGAAAATGCCCACCTCTGGCGAAACACCGCTAGCTATGCCAAATGCAATCGCCAACGGGAGGGCCACAACCCCCACGATGATCCCCGCCATCGCATCGCGGCCCAGCGCATTCCAGCTATACCCCCGAAGGGCATCGACAATGCGCGGATGAAAGTCGATGATCTTACCCCGCTCCATGACCCCTAAAGTACTTGTTGCCATGCGACGCATGGCCGGCATACCACAGCCGTCGAACTGCGCAAAGGTAATCACACGCGGCACGATTGCCCCCCTTTTATTCTGCGATTACACATCCGTATACCCCATCTCGCAGCGCAGAATCCTCCGAGTCAACGCGCTGTAGAGAGCGTGGTGATAAGGCTCAGCACTCCAATCCAAAAGCCTCCATACATCGTGGGCCCGAAGTGGTATCCGCGGGAAATAATTTCCAACGATAGGACTTTATGACTAAAAGTGTAACTTTGCGGCCGTTGGGCGTATAGGATACGCCTGCGGGATGGTGTGCCGATCCCGCATCGCAAGACGATTGTAACCCCATTAGGCGAGCATGCCCAAGAGACGGTATCACTTCAATCCCGAGACCCTACAATACGAGCAGCGAGCGGTATCCCCGTATCTGCGAGCATTGCGAATCCTACTCGTTTCGAGTGTCACATTGGCGTTCGGTTTTATCCTCATGCTAGGGGTCTCGTACATCTTCGATACCCCCGAGGCCAAGTCCCTGCAGAAGGATCGCCAGGAGCTGCTAGGCAAAGTCGCCATCCTCCAGGACATGGTCAATAGCGCCACCCGGAAGATCGCCATCATCGAGAACCGCGACAACAGCATATACCGCACCATCTTCGAGGCCGATAGCATTCCGCTCACCGTCCGCAAGGGGGGCGTAGGGGGTGCGGAGCGTTACACCCACCTCGAACATCTAGGCGACAACGGCATGCTCAAGGATCTGGCCACCAGCATCGATCAGCTCACGTGGCGCGCGTACATGCAGTCGAAGTCGTTTGACGATGTCACCCGCATGGCCTTCGAAAAGGATCGGCTCATGCACTGCATCCCCGCCATACAGCCGGTGGCCGTGCGCCAGCTCACCCGCATATCATCCACCTTCGGCGTGCGTCACGACCCCATCACCAAGCAGGGGCGCATGCACTCCGGGGTAGACTTCGTGGGGGCTGCCAACACGCCCATCCACTCCACGGGGGACGGAATAGTAATCACGGCGAGCTACTCGGCCTCGGGCTATGGGAATCAGGTCATCATCGACCACGGCTTCGGCTACAAGACGCGCTACGCCCACATGAACCGCATCACCGTCAAGGAGGGCGAGCGGGTGAAACGCGGGCAGATCATCGGAGCCATGGGCTCCACAGGGCGCAGCACGGGTACCCACCTACACTATGAGGTACTCGTGAAGAATCATCCCGTAGATCCGCTTCTCTACTTCAACGACATGAGCGAGTTGGAGTATGAGCTCATGCTTTCACGGGCCGACATGCAGGATCTGGATTAGGCCCCATAGGGTCTCGCCGAGCTGTCCAGCTCACACATCTGGAGCCCATGCCCAGAGCGCACTACCACTTCAACCGTGAATCCCTTAGCTACACCCGGGTACAGCGGGGGATTCGTTACTACTTGCAGCTTGCGCTCAAGTACTTGCTGGCGAGCATCGCGCTAGCCGTGGTGTGCTACATCATCTTCTCCTTCTTTGCCGAGACCCCACGCGAATGGCAGCTTGGGCACGACAACTCCAGCATTGCCACTCAGCTCCATGAGCTCAATTCCAAGTACGATCAGCTGGCTGCCGTGCTAAAGGACATCGAGCAGCGGGACAACAACATCTACCGTCTCATATTCGAGGCAGAGCCCGAGCCCGACGAGGATCAGTTGGCCGAGTACGCCATCGATAGCCTGTATGCCCAAGTCAAGCTCATGGGTTGCTCTGAGATCGCCCGATTCACCGCCCGCGACCTCACCCGGCTAGCCCAGAAAGCCGTGGCCAACGATGCCCAATTCGATGCCCTCGTTGACCTTGCGGGAAAAAAGGCCTCATACGCATCCAGCGTGCCGGGCATCCTACCCCTCGGGAAGGATGTCCCCACGCGCATTGCATCTCCCTTTGGCGTTCGGATACACCCCTTCTACAAGGTGCTCAAGATGCACACCGGGCTCGACTTTGCGGCACCCGTGGGCTCTCCGGTGCATGCCACCGCCAGCGGAACCGTGCGCAATATCACCCGCTCGCTGCGCGGCTACGGCAACACGCTCATCCTGGATCACGGGAACGGCTACTCCACCCTCTATGCGCACCTAGAGCAAGTGCTCGTGCAAACGGGACAGAAGGTCACCCGCGGAACGCAAATCGCCACCGTGGGTAGCTCGGGCATGAGCATGGCCCCCCATCTCCACTACGAGGTGAGGCAGAACGGCACCCCCATCGACCCGCTCAACTACCTCTTCCTCGAATTCGATCCCTTACAGCTTGCCGACGCAGCGCGTATCGCATCACAAACGGGCCAATCGCTCGACTAGCCTATGCGTCCACTCCACGTAGCCATCTCCTGCCTCCTTCTTATAGCGGCAGCTCATGTAGCCCCCGCGCAAGGGGTGAGCACTCCCGCAGCCACCGGGGATACCCTCCTGATGCACCGCGATACAACCGTATCCACCGGGACGGTACCCACCACTCTAACAGACTCCGTGAGAGCCCATCAGGGCCAAGACGCCCTCACGTTACCCCCTACCACGCCTGGCAATGCTGATACCGCCGCTCGCTTGCAGGACAGCATACCCACGCCCCCACCAGCCGACACGCTGGCAAAGCCCGCAGACTCTGCCATGATGACACCGCGGGCCGATACGCTGACCGTGATAGCCGTGGGAGACATCATGCTGGGATCCGACTTTCCCCCAAAGGTGCTCCTCCCGCCATCCAACAATGCCTACGCGCTGCTAGCCCCCGCCGTACCCATATTCCAGCGTGGACACGTGGTATTTGGCAATCTAGAGGGGGCCTTTCTCGACGGGGGAAAACCCTACAAGAGCTGTAGCAACCCGGACAAATGCTACCGGTTCCGCATGCCCACACGCCTGGCTCCAGCCCTAAAGCAAGCGGGCTTCAACGCCATAAGTCTGGCCAACAACCATGTGGGCGACTTCGGGCCACCGGCTCAGCAGTGCACGATGCGCCTGCTAGACTCGATGGGCATTGCGCATGCGGGGCTCCTGGCGCATCCCGTGGACACGCTATACGTGCAGGGGTACAAAATCGGCCTATGCGCGTTTGCCCCCAACAGCGGCACCAATCAGCTCAACAACTACACCACGCTCCGCAAGACGGTGAGCGACCTGAAGGCTAAGTGCGACATCGTGATCGCCTCCTGCCACATGGGCGCCGAGGGGACCGCTCACACCCACATCACCCGTGCGAGAGAGCTCTACCTCGGGGAGAACCGCGGGAATCCTCACGAAATCGCCCGCGTCCTCATTGATGCCGGTGCCGATCTCGTGCTCGGGCACGGGCCACACGTCACGCGAGCAATCGATCTCTACCAGGGCCGTTTCATCGTCTACAGCATGGGTAACTTCTGCACCTACGGCGGGATCAACCTGCTAGGCCCCGGCGGGCTCGCCCCCATCATGGAGATCCGCATCGATGGCACAGGGAAGTTCATCTCGGCCACCATCCACTCCACCCGGCAACAGGGGCGAGGAGGTGTGCAGCTAGACCCCAACAGGGCTGTGCTCAGAGAGATCCGCAAGCTCACCGCGCAGGATCTGCCTCAGGCACCCATCCATATCGACGAGGAGGGACTCGTCACACCCAAAATGTAACCGCACATGTCTGGGCAAGAAGATCAATACCGTCTGTACTACTCCATCGGCGAGGTAGCCAAAATCGTCGGCGTGGAGCCATCCACCCTGCGGTACTGGGAATCGAAGTTCACGCAGGCGCAACCACGTCGCTCGACACGCGGACGGCGGCAGTACACCAAAGACGACATACAGACGTTCCAGCAGATCTACCACCTACTGCGCGAGGAGGGCATCTCCATCGAGCATGCCCAGACCAGGCTGAAGTACCTAGGGAATGCGGAGAACAATCGGATACAAGCCATCGCCAAGCTCCATCGGGTCAAACAGCTGCTCAACGAGCTGAAAGATCTCCTATGAGCCCCCAGCCCACCTACGCGGATGTGCTCGGGGTGCTAACAGCCTTCGCCCCGCTGCATCTGCAAGAATCCTACGACAACAGCGGGCTACTAGTGGGCGAGCCAGACACCCCCGTGCGGGGTATTCTGTTCTGCCTCGATGTCACCGAGCAGGTAGTCGACGAGGCGAAAGAGCACGGGTGCAATCTGATAGTATCCCATCACCCCCCCATTTTCACGGCCCTCCGCGCGCTGCGCGGGCAAGACCCCACCACACGCTGCGTGCTTGCAGCCATACGGCACCGGATCGGGCTTATGGCCATGCACACGAATCTCGATAGTGCCCCCCGCGGAGTGAGCTACGAGCTCGGGAGCCGCCTCGGACTCATCGACCTACACCCCCTCAAGCTGGCTGAGGCAAACATCCTCAAGCTCGTGACGTTCGTGCCCGAATCGCACGCCGAAACCGTGCGAGAGGCCCTGTTTGCCGCATGCGCTGGCACCATGGGCGAATACAGCGGGTGCTCCTTCAACACCTCAGGCCAGGGAACATTCACCCCCTCCGCCACTGCGCAACCGTATGTGGGCAAGGTGCTCGAGCCCACCCGGGTGGATGAGATCCGCATTGAGACCATCGTGCTTCGCCACCACCTGGCGCACGCCATCGCTGCCCTCAGGGCTGCACACCCCTACGAGGAGCCCGCCTACGACATCATCCCCCTAGCCAACCAGGATCATCGGGCCGGACTAGGAGCCGTCGGGAAGCTCCCAGAGCCCATACTCGCAGCGGAATTCCTACAGCTCGTAAAGCGCACCCTAGGGGCCCCCTGCCTGCGTTACTGCGAGGGGAAAAGCCAGGCCATTGAGCGGGTGGCCGTCTGCGGGGGAAGCGGCTCTAGCCTCATCGCCGCCGCGCTGTCGGCAGGCGCAGAGGCCTACGTGACAGCCGACCTCAAGTACCACGATTTCCAACCGCCCCAGGAGCAGATGCTCCTAATCGATGCCGGGCACCGCGAAACCGAGCTCCTGGCAGTCGACTTGCTGTATGGGGTGGTAGAGCGGAATTTCACTACCTTCGCGCTTCACAGAAGTAGTGCCGACAGGCACCCTGTCCGTTACCTACTCTAATAAATAGACGCACCACGATGGTCGAAGAGAACCGCACTCCCGTACGCGAAGAGCGTGTTGCAGATGAGAATCTCGCCATTCTGTACCAATTGCAATCCATTGACTCGCAGATCGATGCCATCGTACGCCTTCGTGGAGAGCTCCCGCTCGAGGTGCAAGATCTAGAGGACGAGATAGAGGGGCTGAAGACCCGCGTGGCAAATCTGGAGGCCAAAATTGCGGAGGGACAAGAGAGCATCGCCACCAAGCGTCAGGAGCTCAAGTCCATTGAGGCCCTGATGGCGCAATACACGGAGCAGCAGAAGAACGTGCGCAACAACCGCGAGTTCGATGCCCTCACCAAAGAGCTCGAGTTCCAGAAGCTGGAGGTGGAGCTGCGCAACAAGCAGATTAAGGATTGCAAGGCGACTAACGAAGCCACCAACCGGCAGCTAGAGGCGGCGAAGAAACACGTAGCGGAGCGGATGCTCGACCTAGGGGTTAAGCGTTCTGAGCTCGACAGCATCAATCAGGAGACCGCCGCGGAAGAGGAAAGGCTAACCACGGAGTCGGCAGCCCTTGCGCAACAGCTACCCGAGCGCATCCTTGCCGCCTACCGGCGGATACGCAACAACTCCCGCAACGGGTTGGCCGTGGTGCCCATCGTGCGCGGGGCCTGCGGCGGATGCTTCAACCGGATCCCACCCCAACGACAGCTCGACATCCGCATGCAGAAGCGCATCATCGTGTGCGAGTACTGCGGTCGCATCATCGTAGCCCCGCCCGACAAGGAGGCCGAGGAGTAGATCGCCCCTGCGCGTAGTTGCCCGGGGCTCCTAGTTGCCCTATGAGAAATTCGACGCTGGGTTTACGGCAAAAGCTCTACCTCGGGCTGATGTTTGCTGTGGTGGCCGTGGGGTTATACCTCGCCATACCACGCACGGTGCCCTTCCACTACGAGTTTCAGCGCGGGCGCATCTGGACCTACGAGACGCTAAAAGCCCCCTTCGACTACCCGCTCTACAAGTCGGCAGACGAGTACAATCGCGAGCGTAGCGCGCTACACAAGCAGCTGCACCCCGTCTACCGCGAAGAGTCGTCCACGGCCCAGGCCACCGTCACGGCCGTCGATGGCTACATCCGTCGGCAGCTCACCGCAGCCTGCGACTCCCTACTCGCCACGGGGAAAGCAACCAGCTACCAGCATCTCTCCGCGGTGTACGATTCGGGCCAGCAGGCTCGCCTCTCATCCACGCTCGACTACCTGTACGACGTAGGCATCGTCGACAAGCAGTCGGTGCTGAGCATCGCCCCCAATGCCGTATTCTCCGTGCTCCGGCAGGGAGTATCCTACGAGACATCGCTCGAGAAGGTGTTCTCACCCGCCTCGGGGGCGCAGTTCCTGATGCACGAGAGTCGCCCGCAGACCAGCAACCGCGAAACCCAGCTCTTCTGGGCCTCGTTGAACTTCGAGCCCCTCCTGACCCCAAACCTCATCCACGACACCGCGCTCACGCGGCAGGTACGGGAAGAGCGTCTGGCCTCCGTCTCGAAGACGCTCGGGGTGGTGAGCAGCGGAACGAAAATTGTGGGCCACGGCGACGTGGTGACCGACGAGAGCTACCAGCAACTCGAGTCGCTACGCATCGAGATGACGCAGCGGATGCCCAGCGGCAGCTGGCACCTGTCGCGAGAAATCTGCTACGCCCTGCTCAACCTGCTCGTCCTGGGCCTATTCCTGCTCTACCTCCAGCAGACCTACCCCAACGTGGTAAGCAGCCCGCGCGACGTGCTATTCCTGCTCCTAGTCGAGAGCGTCACCACAGCCATCGGCTACCTCGTCATACGCATCGATCCCGCCCTGCTGTACCTGGTGCCCTTCACCATCGCCCCGCTACTCATCCGTTCATTCTTCGACGTGCGTCTGGCCTTCATGGCGCATCTCATCATCACTAGCAGCGTGGCCCTATTCGCCCCCAGCAGCTACGAGTTCATGCTCATCAACCTGTCTGCGGGACTCATGGCCACCTACGCGCAAAAGACCATCTACCGGCGTAGCCGCCTCTTCCGCGTGGTGCTGCTTGTGCTCCTAAGCTACCTGTTCACCTACCTCGTGCTCAAGGTGATGCAGGAGCAGTCCATCACCAGCCTCCATCTCATGAATCTGGCCCTCTTCGCCGGGAATGCGCTGCTGCTACTGGCCACCTCGCAGCTCACCTACCCGCTGGAGAAGCTCTTCGGGTTCATCTCCAACTCCACGCTCGTCGACCTTGGCGACACCAACCACCCGCTCCTGCGCGAACTCGCCGAGAAGGCTCCCGGCACATTTCAGCACAGCTTACAGGTTGCCAACCTGGCCGAAACGGCGGCCGTACGCATAGGGGCAAACGCCCTCCTGGTGCGCACGGCAGCTCTGTATCACGACATCGGGAAGATGAATCACCCGGAATTCTTCGTGGAGAACCAGCACCCCGGCAGCAACCCGCACGGCAGTCTCAACGAGCGCGAGAGCGCGGCCATCATCATCCGCCACGTCACCGACGGGGTGCAGATAGCCCGCAAGCATCGTCTCCCGGAGCAGCTCACCGACTTCATTCGCACCCATCACGGCACCACGCGCACCGAGTACTTCTACCGCACCTACCGCAAAGAGCACCCCCAGGAGCCCGATCACCCGGAGTGGTTCACCTACCCTGGCCCCAAGCCGTTCTCCCGGGAGATGGCCCTGCTGATGATCACCGACTCGGTGGAGGCCGCATCGCGAAGCCTCAAAGTCATCACCCCCGAATCGCTACGCGAGCTCGTGAATGGCATCGTGGCAAAGCAGCAGGGCGAGGGGCAATTCGATCAGACCGACATCACATTCCAGGACATCGCCACGGTGAAAGAGACGCTGGTGAGCAAGCTCGAGAGCATCTACCACTCGCGAATCGAGTACCCCGACGATCCCAATACCCCAGCCCAGGCCCCACCAAGCGACGACAAGGCGTAGGGCGACTAGCAGTTAGCACAGTGGGGGAATCCGGCGCGGGTTCCCCTTTTTATTTGACTGTCCACGAACTCAGCGGGCTGAACGTGCCGCACACACGACAAAAATGAGCGTGGCACGTGGCATAGCATTGCCGTAGTGACAGCCCACCATCAACGCACCAAAGCCGTATTTGGTAGGCGAAATACGGACTTGATACGTCGTTGCCACATCGGAAGGAGGGTGCGGAGGGGGATCATTCACCCCCACAGATGGCGGTTGGTGCACGGTAGGCATCAGCCCTCGACGCTTGCGCAGCCTGTGGCCGAGAGAGCCACCGCAGTATACCACTAGGGAGGCCTATCGTCTTGCCCATATTGCGTCTCAATAGCAATACCGGTTCTGCACAAAACGCTACCTTTGCACACCGGTTGTGGGACGGGTTTCGGAACCAGGGAGACCGGCCATTTTCACCGATAAAATCCAAGGTATGAGCAGTCAGCGGCTTATAGAGTGCGTGCCCAATTTCAGCGAGGGGCGCGACATGCGGATCATCGATCAGATCACGGCAGAGATCAACGGTGTAGAGGGCGTACGCCTCATCGATGTCGACCCAGGCCAGGCCACCAATCGTACTGTGGTGACCATGGTGGGAACCCCCGAGGAGGTTTGCGAGGCGGCCTTCCGTGCCGTGCGCAAGGCGGCTGAGCTCATCGACATGAGCAAGCATCACGGGGCGCATCCCCGCTTTGGGGCCACGGATGTGTGCCCACTCGTTCCGGTGGCTAATATCACCATGGAAGAGGTGGTGGAGTACGCTCGCGGGCTGGCCAAGCGCATTGGCGACGAGCTGGGCATCTCGGTGTACTGCTACGAGAATGCGGCCTTCAAGCCCGAGCGGCGCAATCTGGCTGCCTGCCGTGCTGGCGAGTATGAGGGGCTGGCCGACCGGGTGGTAAGCCCTGAATGGAAGCCCGACTTTGGCCCCGCGGCGTTCAACGCCCGCTCTGGAGCCACCGCGGTAGGAGCGCGTAACTTCCTGGTGGCGTATAACGTGAACCTCAACACCACCTCCACACGACGTGCCAACGCCATCGCCTTCGACATCCGCGAGAAGGGTCGCCCGCAGCGCGAGGGGAACCCCATCACGGGCAAGAAGAAGACCGATGCCAACGGCAAGGTACTCTGGACACCAGGATCGCTGAAGGCCTGCAAGGCCATTGGCTGGTACATTGAGGAGTTCGGCATTGCCCAGGTGTCCATCAATCTCACCGACATCTCAGTGACTCCGCTACACGTGGCCTTCGAGGAGACCTGTCGCAAGGCAGAGGCCCGCGGCATACGCGTCACGGGCTCCGAGCTCGTGGGTGTAGTGCCGCTCAAGGCCATGCTCGATGCGGGACGCTACTTCCTGGCCAAGCAGGAGCGGTCGGCCGGTATACCCGATGCCGAGATCATCAAGATAGCCGTTAAGTCCATGGGGCTGGACGAGCTTTACCCCTTCGACCCACAGAAGAAGATCATCGAGTACATTCTAGCCGATCAGGGCGGGAAGAAGCTCGTGGACATGACCCTGAAGGGTTTCGTGGAGGAGACGCAGTCCGAGAGCCCGGCCCCTGGGGGTGGTAGCATCTCCGCCGCCATGGGAGCCATGGGGGCTGCCCTAGGGGGCATGGTGGCCAACCTATCGGCCCATAAGCCTGGCTGGGATGAGCGCTGGCACGAGTTCGCCGAGTGGGCCGAAAAGGCCAAACGTTACCAGGACGAGCTGGTACGACTCATTGATGAGGACACGAACGCCTTCAATCGCATCATGGCAGCCCTCTCTCTGCCCAAGGGGACAGAGGCCGAAAAGGCAGCCCGCAAGGAGGCCATACAGGCAGCGACCCTGTACGCCATAGAGATTCCCGCCCGCGTGGTACGGCTGTGCTGCGAGAGCATGGAGGTGATGCGCGCTATGGCTGAGCATGGGAACCCCAACTCGGTGTCCGACGCGGGGGTTGGGGCCATGGCCGCCCGATCGGGGGCTATGGGGGCCTTCCTCAACGTAAAAATCAATGCCGCAGGCCTGGATGACAAGTCGAAAGTGGCCCAATTCATCCAGGAGGGTGAGGCACTTGTGGCTAAGGCGCAGCAGCAAGAGGCTGAAATTCTAGCCATCGTGGAACGGGTGATTGCCAAGGGGTAATCGCCAGACATTCCGCACCGTAACACGCTTGGGGCTGGGGGTAACACTCCGGCCCTAAGCGTACGGGGGCACACCGGGACGGCATGGGCTCGTTTGGCAGAATGCGAAACGATGGCTACCTTTGCCGCGCCAGGGAGAGATGGGTGAGTGGCTGAAACCAACAGTTTGCTAAACTGTCGTACCGGGTTACTGGTACCGGGGGTTCGAATCCCCCTCTCTCCGCCAAGTTCCACACGGGGTATAGCGCAGTCCGGTTAGCGCATCTGCTTTGGGAGCAGAGGGTCGCAGGTTCGAATCCTGCTACCCCGACATCGCAGGAGCCCCGCCCCGGAAGGCACCTCAGTGAGGTGCGGCCGCACGTCTGGGGATCATTACCATGCGAATCGATGCCCTGTCATGCGCATTCGACCTCTCACACTCACGCACCTTCTCGCACTCCTACCGCTGGCCCTGTCGCTCCTGGCGGCATGCGTTCCCATCAAGGAGTTCAAGCAGGTGGTTGCGCAGAGCGAGCAAGTGGGGCTTCGCAACCGGGAACTCGAGCGCACGCACGACTCCCTGTCCCTCCTAACAAAAGAGCTACAAGCCACCTGCGAGCGACTACAGTGCAATCTGGATCGGCTCACGCAGGATAGCCTCTCCAGAGGCAGTGAGCTCACCCTGGCTCGAGAGTCGCTGGCCCGCCTTCAGCGCGATTACCAAGAGCTCGAGACCCTACAACGGGGGCTCGTGGAGGGGAATCAGCGAGAGACATCGAAACTGCTAGGAGAGCTGCAACGCATGCAGCAGCAACTCATAGAGCGTGAGGATGCGGTGAAAGCCCTAGAGCAGAAGCTCTACCAACGCAGGCTGGAGCTCGACCGCGTAGCCCAGGAACAGGGGAGCACGCGGAAACGCTTAGACTCCATAGAGCGGGCACTAGCCCAACGTGAAACCGACTTGCTGGAGCTCCGACAGGCAATGGCCCGCAAGGACTCCTTGGCCAATGCCCTACGCAAGAGTGTGGCCGATGCGCTATTTGGCTTCGAGGGCAAGGGGCTCCACGTGCAGCAGCGCAACGGGCGCGTGTACGTGTCGCTAGACGAGAAGCTGATGTTCCGCTCGGGGAGCTACGATGTGGATCCCAAGGGTCAGGAGGCTCTCAAGCAGCTGATCCCCGTGCTGGAGCAGCATAAAGACATCAATGTGCTCGTGGAGGGACACACGGATGATGTGCCCATGCGGGGCTCAGGGCCCATTGCTGACAACTGGGATCTGAGCACTAAACGGGCGACCTCTATCGTGCGGATCCTAATTCGGGGCACCAAGATTGCCCCCAAACGGGTGTCGGCCGCCGGACGGGCCGAATTCCAACCCGTTGAGGCTCGTAAGACCCCCGAGGCTCGGCAGAAGAATCGCCGCACGGAGATCATTCTCACCCCGCAGATCGATAAGCTGTTGCAGGCCCTCGGAACCGAATAGGCCTCCACCACTGGCAGCTTTCTGGTTAGCATTCGCAACGTTCCCCCCTCTTCCACCCTATCACCTGCCACCGCTGGGCTCTGATGCCTCAACGATGGCCCCACAGTGGATTACGAGTGCTCAGCCCCTCGGCCGAGCAAACTCTACGGCATGCCGACACGACCCCGGCGATCTCAGCTAGCCCTCACAGAGGCTCCCCACAGGCCACATGGGCCACACCATGCTGCAAGGCTACGCATGACCCGACCCAGAGGTGGTAATGGGGCACCACTCCCCGCATCGCATCACGGCTCCGAAGTGCTCATGGCAGCGCAAGGTAGTGATGGACAATGGCACTGACAGCGGGCAGAGCTACACATAGTCTCGGGGATCGATGTGATGAGGCTGGGCAACCGAGCTCGGCACATAGCACCGTGGAACAAACGCTAGCCTGCAAATTCGCACGACATCAGTCCCGCAGTGCCAGCACAGGTTTGGTGAGTTAGGACGGTTGTAGTACTTTTACGTTGCGGTTGGATTGCGGAGGCCTTGCAACGTATGGAACGGAAGGGAACCCAGCGACAGTATCAGTACGACTATCTGGTGGCGGGCAGTGGCCTGGCGGGGCTCCAAGTGGCCCTGCGCGCGGCTCGCTACGGCAGGGTGGCCGTGGTGACCAAATCGTGGATCCGCGAGAGCAATTCGTACTACGCCCAGGGGGGTATCGCGGCGGTAACGGACGCTGAGGATAGCCCCCACTCGCATCTCTCCGACACCCTGGCCGCCGGGCGTGGGCTGTGCGATTGGCCCGCCGTAGAGATCCTAGTGAACGATGCCCCACTACGCATCCGTGAGCTCATCGATGCGGGCATGGAGTTCGACCGCACGGACGGGGTGCTGGCCCTGGGGCTCGAGGGGGGACACCACCATCGTCGCATACTACACGCGGGGGGCGATGCCACGGGAGCAATGATCACGAGCTTCCTGGCCGGCAAAGTGGCCTCACACCCCCAGATCGATATCTACGAGAATCACACCGTCCTAGAGGCACTGCTGAACGGCGGGGCCTGCTGGGGACTACGGGCCTGGAACGTGACCCAGGGCTGCGAGGTGCTGTTTGTTGCCCGGCACACGCTGCTGACGCTAGGGGGCACTAGCGCAATCTTTCAACGGAGTACAAATCCGAGCATCACGATAGGCGACGGGATCTCTATCGCCTGGAATGCGGGATGCGAGATTGTGGACTTCGAGTTCATCCAGTTTCACCCTACGGCCCTGTACGCCGGCGACGGCGGAGCCTACCTGGTGAGCGAAGCGGTGCGTGGGGAGGGGGCCTACCTTCGGAACGCCAAGGGCGAGCGGTTCATGGCTGAACGTTACCCGCTAGCCGAGTTGGAGCCGCGTGATGTGGTGGCCCAGGCGATATTCCGGGAGATCCATCAGCAGGAAGAGCCCTACGTGTGGCTCGACCTGCGGCACCTGGACGGGGAGAAGATTCGCCACCGATTCCCGAATATCTACCGGCACTGCGAGGAGCTGGGCCTGGACATGCGCCAGCAAATCCCCGTGGCCCCAGCGGCTCACTACACGGTGGGTGGGGTGCGCACCAACCTCTACGGGCAAACACGGATTCCGAACCTATACGCTTGCGGAGAGCTGGCCTTCACGGGCATCATGGGTGCCAATCGCCTCGCCTCCAATTCGCTCATAGAGTGCCTCGTATTCGGGTACCGGGCTGTGGAACAGACGCTCCTCACCCCGCGAGTGGATCTGCCTGAGGAGTTCGCACCCTTGTACCACATGGATCCGTCCCGCGAGGAGCTGGCCGTGGCGTACCGCAAGCAGATCTCGGGCCTGCTGAACGACTACGTGGGGATTGTACGCTCGGGCAACTCGCTGCGCACGGCACAAGCGCGGCTGAAGGATCTACGGCTGGCTCTGCCACCGGACACGTACGAATACTACACGCACGCCTGCCAGAGCTTACTCACCGTGGCCGACCTGATGGTGCAGGGGGCCCTTACGCGCGAGGAGAGCCGAGGGGGGCACTACCGGGAAGATTACCCCGACCCGCGTGACGAGTTCGCCTGCCACCTAGTGCAGCGCAAGGGTTGCCCCATGGAGCGAATCCCCGTCATAGGTCGCAGCCATGACATGCCCCTGTAAGGGAGACGCTTACAGCCAAAGCAATAGTAAGAATAGATAGACAGCATCCGTGCCGTGCACACTACCAGCTTGGGGGTGAATGCGCACATCATGGTGATGCGCAATGATGATGAGCTTATGAGAAAAGAATCAGGAGAAGGCGGAAAGAATATGTCGCTCGATGTTACCCCAGAGGTAGCTGAGGGCATTTACTCGAATCTAGTGGTGATATCGCATTCACCGTCGGAGTTCGTGATCGATTTTGCCCGTATTATGCCCGGTCTGGATGGAGCACGGGTGCTAAGCCGAATCATCATGACACCGGATCACACCAAACGGCTGCTACAGGCCCTGGAGGAGAATCTCAAGCGATTTGAGTACCAGCATGGCGACATTCCTCTTCCGGAGCAGGACGGCGAGGCTGGGATACCCTTCACGGGGAACGTTCAGACAGAAGCCTAGCCACCACCCACGGGTGCCGTGAGCACGAAGTAGCACACGGTAACAGCGAGTGTGAGGCACATCTACCATCGACTAATGCTGCCGAGCATGTCAACCGGCAGGGCATCATCTGCGCACGATTGCCAGAAGGGCGACCGCACGCATTGCAGGCTGTGAGTGCAAAAGAGAGAGTCACTCTACGATTAATACGAGCAAAGCAATGACAAAGGAGCGTTTCTTCACGATGATGGGCTGGGCCGGAATGGTGACGGCCATGCTGATGTACATTTTCTACTTCGGGCAGATATATGACAACCTGACGAGCGGCACCAAGGGCCCAGTGCTGCAACCTCTGATGGCAGGTATCAACTGCGTGCTGTGGGTGGGCTATGGGCTCTTCAAGCGGGAGCGCGACTGGGCAATAGCCATTGCCAATATCCCGGGGATCATATTCGGATTCCTGGCGGCCCTCACGGCCTTGTAGGATCAAGGATTCGGATGGTTCAACGGATGCAGGCTCGCCCCCTCGGCGCGCACACGCTGAGGGGGCGAGCATTTTTTTTCATGCGGCAAATTATTGCGCTACGTATACCCCACAAGGTGCAATGAGATCGACTGATGGCACTAGGCTGTCTGCGGGCACATCCAGCGGAGAGCGGTCGCAGCGTGCGATGCGCAATCTGCGCATACGGGGTGGCATACTGCTAACGGGGCTCTCCGTCTTTGCCCAGCTCTACTTTTTCCAGCCCATTCTGGAGGAGCTAAGCCTGGGAATGGATGTGGAACGTTCGAGTGCTAGCCTGAGCGTCTCACTGGGGATGCTGGGATTGGCCACAGGGATCTTTGCCTCCCTCTTCTACGCCGACCGGATTAGCCGCAAGGGGCTGATGGTCATATCCATGCTGGCCTCTTCGGCCCTCACCCTGGCGACGGCATGGCTCAGCAACTTCACGCTGCTGCTGGCCATCACCTTTCTGAAAGGGTTCGCACTCTCTGGCGTCTCCGCAGTGGCCCTGGCTTACCTGGCCGAAGAGATGGATGCCAAGGCCATCGGCTACAGCATATCGCTCTACCTGAGCGGAAACATTGTGGGGGGATTGGGTGGGCGGCTGATTGCCATATTCACTGCCAGCTGGGGCGGATGGGCTTCCTCGGCGACAACTATCGGGGTACTGGCTCTAATCCTGGGCCTAAGCTTCGCCTGGATACTCCCCCCATCGCAGCATTACAGGCCTGTGAGCATTGCGAGCAAGGTGCGGCTGCTGCGCATGAGGTACTTTGCCACGAGGCCTTTCTTTGCCTCGCTATACCTCGTGGGGGCCGCAGTGATGAGCACGTTCGTGAGCGTGTACAACTACCTGCGCTTCACCCTCGAGGGGGAGCCTTTTCGGCTTCCGCATCACCTCGTGGCCATGGTATTTGTGATGTACCTTGTTGGCATTGCTGGGGCCGTCGTCTTTGGTCGGCTCTCCGACCGACGCTCACCAGAGCATCTCCTGCAATTGAGTCTGGGGATGTGCCTCGTGGGGGTCTGCATGATGGCAATACCCACGCTCGCAAGCATCGTGCTGGGACTGGGGATTATGACCTTTGCCTTTTTCGGCACGCACACGCTTGCCAGCCGGCTCGTGTCCACGCAGTCGGGCAAACGCAAGACCAGTGCCACATGCCTCTACTGGCTGTTCTACTACGTGGGCTCAGCGGGCATCAGCTACCTCGCAGGGCTGGCATTCTTCGCCTGGGGCTGGTGGAGCGTGCTCTCCATCAACGCCCTCCTACTGCTGAGTGCCGGCCTCGTAAGCCGCAAGTGGGTAATCAGACGGCAAGGCTAACCCTGCACGGTACGTAACCACACCGGCTACTGCCAACGCTTTTGGAGTTGCCTGTACCGCACCTGCGCATTGTAGGTGTCGGTGGTGGTACCCACGTCGTAGATGTACTTGGGGAGCTTACCCTTGGGTGCCAGCCGACGATTCTTCTTGGAGGTCTTGCTGATGATCTTCAAGAAGTCCTGATCGGACGAGGCGACGTAGAGGGATATACCCGAGAGGGTGAAGAGGTAATAGGTGCCTGGCTCGGGCTCAAGATACAGCGTAAACGTATCACCGCTAACTCGCTTCACGATCTCTAGGAATCCGTTGACCTTGCGCCCGATGTACTGACCCCCGATGAAACCAAGGCCCAAGCGTCCCACAGAGACGAAGGAGCGGTTCGCCTGATCCCAGGTCATCTGAAGATCGGTGAAGACGAGCGGGTCTGTAATCTCCGTGATCGGCTCATTCACCTCGCCAAAGAGCTCAATCTGCTGCTTGGCACGCTCATAGCGTGCGTAAGGCAGACGCTCACGGAGGCCCATCAGGAAGACATCCTGCGCCTGATCGAGCTTTGGAAGGCTCTCACGGGATGCAAAATCCCGTGCCATGTGCTTGAGCGCATCGGCACTGAAATGGAAGTTGAAGTCGAGGAAGAGCCGAAGGCTCGCCGTGGAATCGTTCAGGTCATGAATAACCGACCCGGTGGCATGCGTCGTCACCCGTCCCAGATCGTAGGGCATCGTGATAAGGCCTTGGGTGAAGAGTCGGCAAGTTTGGGGATCGAGCTCGATGCGCTGGCGCACGGAGTCGGTGTACTGGAACAGGATGGAGTCGGCCATCACAAAGCGGCCTGTCCGCTTGTGGTACATCATGTAGCCCTTGGGCCTGGAGAGCTCCCCATCCAGGAAGCTGTACCGCTGTGTGGAGAATGCGGGGTATAGGTGCGTCGAGTCGTAGGCCACTACGGTGCCGCTGACCAGCCAGCCATCATTGATGTCACGCTGCGGATGGGTAAGCGGGATGTATAGGCTATCTGCCTGGAGCCGCCCCTTGAAAGACAGTCGATCCGCCTTCATCTGCGTGCAGCTGTACAGAGGGGTGGCACCCCCGCTGAAGTAGAAATTGGGCTCGTTGGCATCCACCGTCACGCGGCCCTCAAAGGCAAAGTAAGGGCTCAGGGTGAAGTTGCTATTCCCTGCCACATAGCCGAAGGCCTGCGTCGCTCCCCCCTTGTGCGGATCGGCAATGTAGATGGAATCGAGCTTGATGACCTGCACAGAGTCCAGCTCATCGACGTAGTTGATAAACCCTTTCCCGGTGTATCGCCGGCGCGACTTTATCGACAAATTGGCATCGTAAATCCGGTGGTAGCGCTTGAAGACGCTAGCTACAAGACTGGCACTATCGAGGGGCAGCATACGCTCTTGGGGGAGTATCACCGTCTGCCCATTCTTTGGGTATGCGACGGCATCGGCCACGAGAACGTAAGGCACCGAGTCGGCATCAAGACGTGGGCTCCGCATCTTGTACGTGGCCCAACGGCTAGCGAAATAGAGTGAATCCTCACCCGCACGGGTGGAAAAGAAGAATGTGCCTGGTGGCACGGTGTCCCGGTCGTACATGCGTGGTGGATCGAACACGTGCTCTTGCACGGCCTTCTGCTGCTCGGCTGTGACGAATTGTAGGATATCCTCGTCCATGGGCCACTGGATACGATCGGTGTGACAGCTGTATTCCAACGGCTTAAGATCTCCGGCGATGGACGATCCCGTGCGCCAAAACTGACCATTGCGGGTGCGGTAATCCAGCGACCCACCAATGTTGCTGGCCACAAATGCTTCAGCCGTTTGGCCAGGCACCAAGAAGTGCGTCGCCAGCGAGTCGGCCTGCCACGACTGGTGGCTGAACTGGAAGTGCGGCGAGACCATCTTAGCCTTAGTCAGATCAACGGTGCCATTGCCCTCTAGGCCTGCCGGCTGCAACAACAGATCGCCGAGGAAGTTGGACTGCTCATGGTACATGACGAATGGCTTCTCACCCTTGTAGGCGTAGAGCTTGTCCTTGCTTGGTAGCCAGCGGATGCCATGCGCCGTCCCCTCCACATCGGGGAACGAGTAATGTGCGGTGTCCTCGGCAATGCGAAAAGAGCGGCTTATGGCCCGCATGGAATCGGGGTAGAATTGGAACGACGAGGATGATGTTCTTGAGGTGAGATACTCTAGTTCCCCATCCCCACGAAGCCCCTGGTTGCTAAGGTCGATGGTATTATGGAATCTCCCCTTTCCGTCATAAAGGGGCATCCCCTCAGCTGGTGTGCGATGCACAAACCCGAGCGAACGATCGGGGCGGAGGCGTAGCGTATCGGCAAAAGGCTCGAAGATATCTCCCGAATGGAGTGTCCCGGCAAAAGTTATATCGTTCGGCTCGAAATGATTCAGGTTGTGGAACGTGAATGGCTCTACCTGGAAGTAGAATTCATCCCGGTCGTAGCCACTCCCATCGGGCCCTTTGTCGTAGTAGACGTAGGAGGGCGACGTGGATTCGAACCGGGGGTAATCGGTGCTCTTCTTGAGGCCCGACTTATTGTCTGGATTATCGATGTGTACAAAGCCCGTGAGGTTTTGTAGGCTCGACATCACCTTAGCCTGCTCTCGCTGCCCCGAATTATCGCGGGTCTTGAGCAGGTATTTCATATCGACCCGCTGGACAGACTTGAGGTCTATCGTGTAGTTCTCGTAGTCAAACGCGATGCCCTCCCCAGCGAAAGTGAGAAGTCCCACATCCACGTGGCCATTGAACTCGAAGTTCCGATTGCGTTTCATCCTCAGATAGCCCTCGGAGGGATCGATCTTCACGTTCTGTGAGTCGCTCACGTTCACTCGCCGCACGTTGTACACGTCGAGATCCGCATTGTCGAGGTTCAGCATGGCATTAGCCTCCCCACCCCCAACGCTGGAGGTGAAGTTGATCGCATCGTAGTCGATACGCCCCCCTCGAGCTTTCACCTGATTGAAGAGACGTGGCAACAGGGTCACTTGCTGGCGGCCCACATCGTAAAGTAGCACCCCCTGCACAGCCATCTGCATGAGCAGGAGCCGCGTATCCTTGACGTTACGGCGCAGATATTTGGCAAATGGCTCGATGCCGAACGTGTTGCTCTGGCATTTCTTGGAGTAGTTGGCAAGTGCCAGTATGGGGTGCACTTCGTCGGGCCCCATCAGGGTATCAAACCCATCGCGGTCGAAGTAGTTATCGGAAAGGAAGATGGCATCAGCGTAGTTTGAACCTCGTCTGGGGCCAAATTTCATCTTCTCCTCACCCACCTTCCACTGAAGCTCATCGAAGTAGATGGCCATGCGGTGATAGGTGCTGTATATGGGAGCCTTGGTGATGAGCAAATCCGTTGTCATGATGCGCACCTGCTTCGTGGCATCGTTGTACTCGAAGCGCAGACCACTGTGATAAAGACTGTCCTGGTCGATGTGGATGACCACCCGTGCGAAGTCGGCCTCGATTCGTGACGGTCGAAAGGCCATACGCTCCGCCTGCACATTTAGGAATGGCTTCCCATTGCGAAGCATGGAGAATTGCACGGGCGTGTCCACGTTGCCAATGCCCACTAGGCGTGTTCCCTCCATAATACACCCACCGGTGAACTTGACACCCTCCATGAGGTTCTTCACGTCCAGGCGTTTCTCGTACGAGGTGAAGACGGGAAACAGGATCCCCTCTGGGGTGTAGTCGAGCACAAGCCTATCGGCCAGATGACCTTTGACGGGATGCTCGAAATAGTCCGTATTGGTGAACGTCACAGAATCCGCCTCGTAATGGCTATTGGTCAGGTCGACCTCATAGTCAGCCAGCACGGCGTTCACCCTTTCGGGAGCATAATTGCTACGTTCCCATAGCACCTGCCCACCACGGCCTTTCCACACGTGCGTAAATGGGTCGTAGACCCCGCTAGTGCTATGAATACGGACGCTGTCCTTGGCATGCGCGCACACCAAGTCAGTCTCATTGAATACGTAATGCAGCTCAGGCTTGAACTCCACCTTGAGCGCATCAAGACGCACCCGCCACGCAAAAGCAAGGGTGGAGTGCACTCGCCCCTCGCGGAAGAGATTCCACGTATCTTGCAGGAATTTCAGCTGGCCCACCGCATTAAGCCCCTCGCGGGTGATAGCAGCATCCACCATTTTCAGGAAGAGCTCATACTCTGAGGAGAGTGCCGGATCTTTCAGGTAAAACGTGAGCACATCCCTCCATTGCGCAAAGTATCCTCGGCTTCGCATAGCAGGCCTGAGCATGCGATTGCTAAACTCCACCACTCGTATGCGCTCTGCATCAGTCAGCTGGGGCGATTCCCACACAGCCCGAAACTCCTTCATCAGGCGCTGATCCTCGCTGCTACCACTACCCCCCTCGTTGATCAGAGTAGCCAATTCATCGGGGAACTTGCGAACCTCTACGGAAAAGCTGCGAAATGCTGGGCCAGCCACCAGCATGCGACGGGCCACTACCAGGGCCACAACCAGCATGAGGCAGAGTGATAGCAGACGAATAACGTTCCTACGCACTGCACGAATGATTTATCGGGTATATCAATGGGCCCTCTCGAAGAGGATAGCGGCCCAACCTTCTTTACTCCGCACATCACGGAGAGACAAGCCACACTGGGTGGCGATGTCCGTAATGTAGCACTCATCAATCTGGTAGAATCCGCTCACTGCCAAATGTCCCCCTACTGCAAGGTGTTCCACCAGCGTTTGCATGTGGTCCGCCAGCAGGTTCCGCGTAAGATTCGCCAGAATGAGCTCAAACTCCTGCGGTGGGATATCGGAGATGTCCCCCATGCGAACAACTACACTGTCAGCCCCATTGGCAGCTACGTTCTCTGAGGCATTGCTACAGGCCCAAGCGTCATTATCCATGGCCAGCACGTATGGCACCCCGAGCTGGGAGGCCAGAATGGCCAGGATGCCGCTCCCGCATCCCATATCGAGGCAGGAATGCGCCGTGGGAGCGCATTCCACCACCAGGGCCATCATCATCGCCGTAGTGGCGTGGTGCCCCGTACCAAAGGCCATTTTGGGATCGATGAGCACGTGGAAATCGGCCGTAGGATCGGCCTCGTGAAATGAGGCTCGCACCTGTATCAGCTTACCCGCAGCCTGCACCAGTACGGGGGTCACCGTCGACTCCCACTCCGCATTCCAGTTACGTGGCTGAATCTGCTCAACGGCTACAATCTTTGCAGATGGTAGCCCCCCTATTGCCGCCACAACAGACTGCTCATCGTACGCCTGTGAGGGGAAGTAGGCTTCCAGACCCGACGAGGTCTCCTCGAAGGCCTCAGCACCGCACTCACTCAGCACCTCGGCTAGCAGGCCAGAGGATATCAGCTCCTCGCTGGCGGTCAGCACCACCTTGACGTACGCCCAAAGTTGCATGGGAAATTTTTGAACGTGAAGGGCTCTTGCAACCAATCATACCGCCCCGAGCAGCCCTCTGCGAGAGTATCCCACATATCAACGATACCCCACTGAGGGACGCAGAATCTGGGCTAGAACGAGCTGGCGATGGCTGCAAAGTCGTTGGCTTTCAGCGCAGCCCCACCAATCAAGCCTCCTGAAATCCCGGGCTGCGCAAACAGCTCCCTGGCATTCGATGGGTTGCAGCTCCCGCCGTATAGTACGGGAACCGATGCAACAATGTTCCCCCGGAACCGGGTGGAAACACCTTCCACAATACGTCGACACATACAGCCCGCCTGCTCAGGACTCGCTGTCCGTCCCGTCCCAATGGCCCATATGGGCTCGTAGGCCACTATAAGATCACGGAGGTCAGCTGGGAGTTTGGCCAAAATCTCTAGCTGATGCTCCACGTACGTCCAGGCCTCCTCCTCGCCCCGCTCACGCACGTCCAATGGCTCACCCACACAGTAGATCACTCCGAGTCCAGCCTCATGCGCCCTAAGCATCTTGGCCAGAAGGAGCTCCTCCCCCTCAGCGTGGTACATTCGCCGCTCCGAATGCCCGATGATGGTGTATTCTGCACCACAACCCCTCACCATTTCCGCGGAGACATCCCCTGTAAACGCCCCCTTCTCCTGGGCTGCGCAATCCTGCGCACCCAAGCGGATACCGGCCCGATCCTGCAAAGCCAGCGTGGCCAGATGGGTGAATGGCGGACAAACTATCAGCTCGACATTATGCGGCACGCTCGACCGCAGACTCGCAATGTCCCGCATGAGCTGCACGCCATCCGCCAGGGTGGTATTCATCTTCCAGTTCCCTGCCACAACTCGCCTTGTCATAAAATTCCTATCTTTGCACGTGCTGGCAAAGGTACTATTAAAGCGGAACAAGCATACAAGAGTAGGGTGTCATGGTGCTCAGCCGTGGCGAGTATAAATTCTTAAAGATAGCGTGGGATCGGCGATTACGACCCGCAGGCCATGTCTGCCATCACCACGCTGCGCATGGTGCGCATCGATTAGGCACATGAGGGGCAGCCACGAGTATTTAAGCCTGCTAGAGCCGTCCGGAATGCATTCCGAGGCCTTGCCTTTCCATTTCCGGGGTGAGCTCACGCATGACACGCTCCATTGGATCGCCGACAACACTGAGAAGGCCATCGCCCCGCTCGGTCTAGGTGTGAAGGTGAACCGGCGCGTGTACCACATCACCATTGAGCTCCTTCAAAACGCCCTCCGGCACGGTGCCACGGAGACGGGGAACCCCTGGAGTGGCCAGGTTGCCTACCGGCTGGAGATGGGGAACAATGAGCTCCGTATATTTGCGGCCAATCTCATAGACAACCATCAGATTCCCACGCTAAAGTCCCGCCTGGAGTCCCTGAATAACAGCTCAAAGGAAGCGTTGAAGTGCGATTTCATGGAACAGCTACTACAAGGGCAACTCTCCGACAAGGGAGGAGCGGGACTTGGGCTGATTGACATCGTACGAAAAAGCCATGGCCCTCTGGAGTACGGTTTTTGCGAGGCAGGGCATGACACTTCTGTCTTCTTTGTGTGTGCGCGGGTCGTAATCGTTTGAACGCAACCAACGCATGCGCTTTACTCGTTTTCCCATGACATTGCCGAATAACCCCATCCTAGCAAATATGAGACCCTCAGCGTTACTCCTCATCTGCCTACTTCTGACCTCGGTCGCCCGGGCGCAGTTCGACCGGGAAGCCATGGAGCGGGCAAGAGTACGTACCAACGGCATAAAGGAGTGCATTCAGTACACCCACAAGCACATCCAGAATGCCCCCAGCCCCGAGGGATACAAGACTAGCCACACAACCTACAACCGCGAGGGCGACCCCATTGAGATCGTCAACTACCGGGCGAACGGTGAAATCTCGTCACGCCACACCTACGCATACAACGAGCAAGGGCTGAAGATCGAGTACCGGAAAGAGGAGAAGGCGGGTGGTAAAGACATGCGGGTCTTCTTCAAGCAAAATTTCACCTACGACAGCAAGGGCAACAAGAAGACCGAGTCAGGTTTCGACGGTTCTGCCAACTACAGAGTTGTCTACAACTACCTGCCCAACGGAAACCTAGCCGATGTCACCCGTTACAACTCTGATAACTCCGTGGCCGAACGCTGGATCTACACCTACGACGGCAACAAGCAGATCATCCGTGTCACGCTGAAGAACGCAAAGCCGTACACAGTGGAGAAGGTGTACGATGCCCAGGGCCATCTGCTCAACGATTGCCAGTTCGACAGCGAAGGCAACGAGGCGCGCCGCATCGCCTACACCTACACCAAAGATGGCCGTATCGCCACAGAGACCGAATCGTATGCTGGCGAAAAACGGCACGTGCTAACGTACGTATTCGATGCCAAGAACCAGCTCGTGCAGGTGCTCCGGAAAATGCCCGATGGCAAGGAGGTCGTAAACAACGATTACAAGTACGACAACGAGGGCAATCTCGTCACTGAGAAATGGCTGGATGGCACATCCCTCAATCTAGTGTCAAAGAAAGACTCCGAATTCGATGGGCAGGGCAACATGGTAAAGGTTGACTCCTACTACGCTCCCTACAAGTACCGTGTAACCTACACCTACGAATACAAGAAGTTCTAGCTCCCAGCTCGGCGTATATCCGGCCTCAACGGGCCTGGCTCCATCTCGATACAAAAGATTTGCACCTCTATCCATGGCACATCGATTCCGTGGCTTGTGCCTATTGCTGCTCCTCCTGCCATGGGGGATCGCCGCACTTGCCAATCCAATAAGCCAATCCGAAGCGCAAAAGATTGCGCAGACCTTCTATCAATCGCTTCCCCACAAGACTCGGGGTACCGTGCAGATGCGGCTCCTCACCACCTCGGCTAGCAAACCGAGTCGGGGCACAGCGGCCGACCCTGACTACTACATTTTCGAACCCACTGGGCAAGTCGGGTTCGTCATCGTGGCAGGCGAGGACAAAGGCGTTCCCGTGCTAGGCTACTCCTACCAAGATCAGATAGAGCCCAACAATCTTCCCCCCAACCTGGCCAGCTGGCTTGAGGCCTGTAAGGAATACGTGTCATACCAGCGCAGCGGCACCTTTACCCCGCGCTCACCGCAGCGGCACCGTGCAGAAGTTCCCCCCATTGCCCCGCTACTCGGCGGGCTACGCTGGGATCAGTTGGCCCCTTACAACAAATACACACCCTCCAGTGGTGGGGTGCACCTACCCACCGGATGCTTGGCCACGGCCATTGCACAAATAATGCGCTACCACTGCTGGCCCAACACCGGTCGTGGCAAAGTGAATTATCACATCCTCACGCTAGGCCAAACTATCCTCGAGACCCTAGGTAAGCATCACTACGCATGGGCAGACATGCTACCGAACTATGTGAGCCCCACCCCCGAGCCCAATCAGGAAGCCGTGGCGCGGCTAATGTACGAGGTCGGCATTGCCTGCGAGATGCAGTACTCACCCAACGGTAGCGGGGCGTACACGCACCAGGCGGCAAAAGCCCTTGTCTCGCACTTCAAGTACAGCCCCACCGTGCAATTCTCCTACCGCCGATTCATGAATCAGGACGAATGGGAGTCCCTCATACTGCGCGAGCTGACATCACGTCGCCCTGTCTGCTACGCAGGGCTCAGCATTGCTGGGGGACACGCTTTCGTATGCGATGGTTATGACGGGAAAGGGCTTTTCCACTTCAACTGGGGCTGGGGTGGTGCCGGCAACGGCTACTTCTCGCTCCTCGATCTCGATCCCGCCACACAAGGTACCGGGGCCGGTGGAGGTAGCGGGTATATCATCGCTCAGGAGCTTATCACCGGCATCCAACCCGACACAGTGGGTAATGTGATACCGCCTCTCAACTTTGTCTGCGACGCGATCCATAGCGATTACGGGGTATACGCAAAGCGGCATGGTGTCACCTGCGAACTCCGCACCCTGATTAGCCTCATGCGCGACGAGGTAATCATTACCCCCGGAGTGGGTGTCTTCGATAGCAACGGAGAGCTCAAAAGTGCGCATCCGCATACCAACGACGTGCGCTATGAGATGCTTCGGTTCCTAGATCGGGCCGAATTCAAGGTCTCCACCTCATCACTCCCAGATGGCCTCTATCAGCTACGCCCCATCGTACGTCGTCGTGGCAGCAACGAGTGGCACTCCGTGCCACTGTCCCTGGGCTCGTCAAAGTACATCTCCCTACGTGTTGATGGGAACCGCATAGTCGTATCCCCAGACGAGAGCCACCGCACACGGCTATCGGCTAAGCTCGAGAAGCAAACATTGCATGCCAATTCGTACAACACGCTGCGTATCACTGTGCGCAATGACGGCGATGAGGACTACATCGGCATGTATGGCCTCCGCTTTGCAAGAGGCACCTGGGACACGGTGATCAACCGCGCCAATCAGTTCTTCGTCCTCTCTGCCATGCACGTACCCGCCAAAGGGAAAATTACCCTCACGAAGATTGTAAAGGGGCCCACCGATTCGCAATCCACCCACCTGCATATGGCATTCGGGGAGCAAGATCAGGGGCCAGGCAACGACCGCCGTAATGTGCCAAGTAGCACCCTGGCACTGCTACCCATAGAGCAGATCGCCCCGTTGGAATATGATGAGGATGCCGACCTCCAGTGCGAAGTGCTTGAGCACCCCGAGCAGCTACAGGGCGATCAGGAGATGCAGTTCACCGCACGCCTCACCAATCCGCATGCGGTCAAAGGCTGCCGCAACGATGCCATGGCTTTTGTCCTCTCTACAGGTGTGAACCCAAAACAGCTCATGCACTCGACTCCCATCGAATTTTTGCTTGCTCCCTCGGCAAGCGAGACCCTTCGTTTCACGTTTGCCATCCCCCTCCCCGCCGGCAATTATTCCATCTCAATTGGACGATACTCCGCCAGCGAGGGAAGATATAAACTGCTCAAAGGCAACTCATCCTTCCAATTTCGCCTCACATCATCATCAACAGCCCCCAAGCTGAAGGCCTACGACTACCCCACCCTGGTTGACGACAATACCCAGCAACAGCTCCAAGTCTACCCCAATCCGTGCCGTCAGCAAGCCCACGTGCTATGGCCGACCGAAGCTCCCCCCATAGAGCGAGTAGAGGTCTACAATATGCTCGGGCAGATGGTAATACAGCTACGAGGTGGGGCTCAAAATCCGTTAGAGCTCCCCGTATCGCTTCTACCCCCTGGCACCTATTTGCTTCGGGCGTATGGGCAGACGTGGGAAAAGAGCACCCGCTTCGTCGTCCGCTGAGGTCACCCGTGGGAAGCATCGCACGAGCAGTTCTAACTCGTAATCCTCATCTCGTCAATGCCGCTAGCCGTGCGAGCCAACGAAGCTGTGGGGCAGGGTGCGCAAGTTGCGAGGCAAAACCTATTGCTCCGATAGATAACCGTTGACAACATTTCACACAAGATACACGTTATACGCATTGCCCAGCGTGCCCAAAAGTGCATGGCAAGCCGTGGCACAGTGTTTGTGGACTTTATTTACCAAACCATAAGAGAAAGATGAAGATCAAAGGAATTGCACTTATGGCCCTCGCGGCGAGCATGGTGCTAGGCGTAACCTCCTCTTGCAAGAAGGAAGATCATAGCATTGCGGGTCCAGAGATCACCGTGCGCAAGGGGAATGAAACGGTTAAGCCGGGTACCCCCATTGAGCCGCCGTTCGACATCACCGTCAAGGTCAATGAGAAGACCAAGATCGACAAGGTGAGCTACGTCTTCAAGTACAAAAACGGCAATAACGAAGTAACATCGGCCTCCGTTGCGCTCGAGAAGGATGTGAACAACTCGAGCATCAGCGGCAAGAACGAGGTAACCATTCGTTTCACCGGCGAAGGCAAGATGGCTCTCCCGAGCTCGGCTGGGAAGTTCATCATCACGGCTCTCGACAAGAACGGAACCACCAGCACCTACGAGCAGACGATCGGCAAGGCGGGTAGCACCCCAAATCCGAACCCTGGCCAGGGTGAAACCAAGATGAAGGACAAGGGGGAAGGTTACATTAGCCACGCGGGTGGCCAATCCCTCGGTGCCTACAACCTGAAGGCCAACAAGCCTGTTTCGGCTGGTACTGCGGGGAAGGCTGCGGATCGCTACATGATCAACAACACGCCCGCTGGCGAAAACCAGGTGTTCGTGCCCGGCTGGGTATCCGACGAGATCGTAGTAAACGGTTCTAAGGATCAGTCCAAGAACTACACCTGCAAGGGGAACGGCACCGTATTTGCCAAGGCCGATAGCAAATTCGACTATGACAATGCTACCGTAGAGGCCTGCCGCAAGGTTCTCGACAATGGTTCCAGCAAGAAGGTGGCTTCCTGCGCCGTAGGCGATGTATTCGTGGCCCAGATGGGTAGCGAGATCTACGTGCTCAAAATCAAGAGCATCAGCAAGGACAAGAACCGCGCCAACGTGGGTCACATCACCTTCATGTACAAGTCGAACTAGTGCCCGCTGGGCTCTAACCATAAAGGAGAGGGCCACCTGAGAAAGGTGACCCTCTCCTTTTTTATATCTCTATTCTCTACCTCACCTCTTCTTACACTCCCTTATGCCTCAGAGCCCTCATACCCAATCCACCTCGCACTAACAACGTTCAGCCCACCAAGGGCAAAGCGGCGGTCTACCCTACATGAGAGACTCTAGCGCAAAAGGCTCCTCTCTGTGCACACAATTACGCTAGTTTAAGAGCGCAAGAATCAATCTTCTCCACCCTCCGCTGATGACGTCCACCCTCGTACTGCGCAGTGAGGAATGCGTACAGAATGCTATCCGCCACGCTCGGTGTCACAAAGCGCGCCGGTAGCACCAGCACGTTGGCATCATTGTGCGCCCGCGCCAAATAGGCCAGCTCTACGTGCCAGCACAAGGCAGCGCGCACGTGCGCATGCCTGTTAAGGCTCATGCCGATTCCATTCCCCGATCCACATAGGGCCACCCCGCAATCCACCTCCCCATTCACTACCGCCCGAGCCAACATGTGGGCAAAATCGGGGTAATCCACACTCGCCTCCGAAGTCGTGCCGAAGTCCACCGTCTCATAGCCGTGAACTCGCAGCCCCTCGATGAGGTATGACTTCAACTGGTAGCCCGCATGATCCGATGCCAGGCCAATTCGGGAAATACTCATCGCAACTAGTAATTGTTGGTATTATTAACTCATCGTGCGGGCAGACCGGATATCCCAGAAATGGTACAAGTCTCCCCGCTGCCAGCATAGCACCACGCACAGAGCCACAGCCAGCAACCATGCGTCCTGATTGGCCCCGCTAGCCGTCCCCCACATCACCCATGTCACCCACCAGGCGCACGCCACGTAGGAGCCATTGGCACGGCGAATCGTCACAACCAGCGCCGCAAACCAGAGGACGGCATAGATCAGCACCGTCGTAGCAAGACCCATCTGCGCTGCCAGATTCATAAAACCGACCGGCGTGGGATTATCCTCCAGCTTTCGTAGAAGAGTGCCCACACTAGGCATCGTTCCTTCCCCAGACATCAACTCTTCGTCAAAGACCGATCTCTGCGACCACGGCCACCAGCGGAGAGAAGGCCATACGCTACGCACAGCGCAAAAGCCACGCACAAGATCTGTCATGTGGGTCGTATCCCTCGATCGGTAGCGGTCGATACCCTCAAGTTCCCGCCAGAGGTAGCGATACGGTGCCCCATGTCCCACAAGGCGCCAGTGGTGAGTACCACCCGCTATAGCCGCAATCTCATGGGGCTCCAGCAGGCTAACACCCACCGAATCTTTACGGAAACCCTTCGATGTCAGATAATGCACCAGCGCCACGCGCTCGGCCGAGCCAACCCATGGCACCGTCGTATCCCGATGCCCCACAGCATGCACCCAGGCACGCTCTAGCTCCTCATCGCACACATTCACCCACACCCTAAGGCCGCTCTCATACTCACGACGCTGCACATCGTGCGTGTACGGATGCCCATTGGCCGTACGCTCATGCAGTTTCTCCTGCGAGATATCCAGCGCAGGGGTGAAATAATCGTCCATCGTATGCGCCACATACGACAGGGCAAACAACGGCAACATGGTTATTGCCACGAATGCGCTCAGCCGACCGATAGAATACGGGATACGCATTGCAAGCACAAAAACCATCGGCACCAGCTGGACAACAGCAAGCAGGTACAGGGACGGATGACGCCCGATGGGGACGAGAAACGGCATCGCCACCAGGAAAGCCGCAGCAGCCAACACGACGTACCACCTTCGCCTGTACACCACGAGCAGGAGCATCACCAGCGGGAATACTAGCAGCAATGGGGCGTAGGTCATCTGCCTCGCCCAGGGGCCCTCCCACACGAACGGGAAGAGACCGCATAACTGTGCCACAGAAGCTCCGGCCATCAGCACTAGCGCAATCCAGGCCAGCACCTGAAGGCTCCGCCGCCAGCGCATCATGCCCCGTTGCAAGGCGGAAAGTTCCATCATCCGTTACAGCCGTTAAAAACCCGGTACAATGGCATCCGGGAAATACTCTATACTGTGCTGCCCCGAGCGGTCAATCACTATCACCAGGAGATCGATCTGTATCGACTCCACCCACGAATGCCTTTGCGCGTAAGCATCTGCCGCCTCGATCAACCGCCGCTCCTGGCCACCATGCACCAGCTCGCCGAGCTCCAAGGAATCCGAGGCCCTACGGGTTTTCACCTCCACCACATGCGCCCGATCCCCGCAGCGCGCCACAATGTCCAGCTCCAGATGCCCTGCGTGCCAATTGCGAGCCTCGATGCTGAGACCGCGATTCACCAGATAGGCGCAAGCCATCTCCTCACCCCTAAAGCCCAAACGCTTTCGTCGTCCCCGATCAGAACCGGCCATTCGATCAATGCGACCTATCGTCTAAACAATCCACCCTCCGTATCACCCACCTGTACAACTCAAAGAGTGGGGAGGCGTTTAGACCACCTCCCCACTCCTGTACTAACTCATGCCGCTATAGGGCTACTACTTCTTGAAGCCCTCGGCAAAGTAGCGATAGAACAACGGTATCGTGCGAATCCCCCGCAGGAACTGCTCCACCGGGTAATTCTCATTGGGCGAGTGGATGGCATCCGACTCGAGGCCAAACCCGAGAAGCACGCTCTTAACCCCCAGCTTCTTCTCAAACGTGCTGATAATCGGGATGCTACCCCCGCTGCGGAACGCCACAGGCTCCTTCCCCAGCGACTCCGTCACCGCGCGCTTAGCCGCAAGGTAAGCCACAGTGTCCGTGGGCGACACGTAGGGAACCCCGCCGTGATGCAGCACTGCATCCACCTTCACCGACTTCGGCGCCAGGCTCTTGAAGTACTTGATGAACAGCTCGCCGATCTTGTTGTAATCCTGGTTAGGCACCAGACGCATGCTAATCTTGGCGTAAGCCTTCGAGGGGATAACCGTCTTGGCCCCTTCCCCGATGTAGCCGCCCCAGATACCATTCACGTCGCAAGTGGGCCGTATACCCGTGCGCTCCATGGTGGAGTACCCCTCTTCACCCTGCACCTCCTCCACGTTGAGGGCCTTCTTGTAGTTCTCGAGGCTAAACGGAGCCCGCGCCATCGACTCCCTATCGGCCTGGCTCACCTCCAGCACATCGTCGTAGAAGCCCGGTATCGTCACGTGCCCCTTCTCATCTATCAGCTGGCCTATCATCTTCGCTAGCACGTTGATCGGATTGGCCACAGCACCCCCATACAGGCCCGAGTGCAGATCCTGACTTGGCCCCGTCACCGACACCTCCACGTAACAGAGCCCGCGCAGCCCCACCGTCACCGACGGCGTGTCGACACCCAGCATGGACGTATCCGACACCAGGATGATATCGCTCTTCACGAGATCCTTATGCGTATCCAACCACTTGCTCAGGCTCCCCGACCCGATCTCCTCCTCACCCTCAATCATGAACTTCACGTTGCACGGCAGCGTGCCCGTGCGCATCATCAGCTCGAACGCCTTGGCATGCATGAACGCCTGCCCCTTGTCGTCATCAGCCCCACGGCACCAGATTCGTCCATCCTTTATCACCGGCTCAAAGGGATCCGTGCGCCACTCATCCACCGGATCCACCGGCATCACGTCGTAGTGGCCATACACCAGCACCGTCGGCTTCGAGGGATCAATGATCTTCTCACCATACACCACCGGGTTCCCCTCCGTGGGCATCACCTCAGCCTTGTCAGCCCCCGCCTTCAGGATGGCATCGCGCCAGTACTCCGCCGCACGCACCATATCGGGCTTATGCTCCGCCTGCGAGCTGATAGACGGGATGCGCAGCAGCCCGAACAACTCCTCCAGAAACCGTTTCTCATTCTCCGCCACGTACTTCTTTATCGACTCCATACCAGTCAGTGTTAGGGTTGACGCAGCAGCCCCGCGGCCGCTACCATGGCAAATGTAGCGAAAAGGGTGGAATCTATCCAAAGAGCACCCCCATACACCAACAAGCCATCTCCCCTACCCCGCACTAGCGCACGGGTAGTCTATCCACCGTCATATTCGGGCAACGGAGCCCCTCTGCCAGACCCACGAACAATTGGTCTATTCCGCACGTTGCCAATGCAGACAATGGACGATAGCATGGAAAACAACTACGGCTACAGCCCCGAGGACGTCGAGATAATGCGCATGGCGAAGGAGGCCACCGTCCTTCGGGGAGAGAAGATTGAGGAGATACGGCTCTGGGCCCGCAATGCGGGTATTAGGAAGATTGGCATCGCCAACTGTGCGGCCCTCGCCCGTGAGGCCGAGGTGGTGGCCGAACGCCTATCCGACGAATTCGAGGTGCGCGCCGTCGGCTGCAAGGTCGACAAGATACCGCTGGCCGATCTCATCCACGAGGAGGATGCTACGGGCCTCGCCTGCAACCCCATCGGCCAGGTGCGCGAGCTCGAGGAGTGGGGCTGCGAGTTCATCATAGTGATGGGGCTCTGCCTCGGTCATGATATGCTGCTGGCCAAATACTGCCATGTGCCCATGACCACGCTCATTGTCAAAGATCGGGCCCATAAGCACAACCCCATGGAATCCATCCATCCGATGCCCGAGCAGCAGTAGCATCGCATCGGTACCTCGCACTCTATAGGCCTCCACATCTGCGCATACAGGCAAGTGTGGAGGCCTTTTTGCGGGTGCAGATCAGGCCCACCCGCCCAACAAGGCGCACCTGGCAATGCGTCCGCATCTTGCGTAGCGTTCGGCAAATCATTACCTTTGCCTTCGTGGGTGCCACTCGTACCCACCCTATCACATCTCTACCAAGATCCCTCAGATACAAAACGAGCTCTAATCCTCTCACAACCACACGCTGCGCACCCCACCCTCCCCCTGCGCATCGACGAAATGCATGCTCCATGCTTCAAGCTATCGCACTCCGAGCAAGGGAAGCCCTCCGGGGTGCCATCTGCATTGCGCTACTCATTCTTCTCACGCATCTTCCTTGGCTCCAAGCCACCGCATCGCACACGTCAAGCCGAGGAATCCACCTTCACCCTAGTGACTCAGTAGCCTACCGGCCTGCTGACACCCCACAACATCGCGACTCCGCCGCAGTCAACACGCTAGGCGCAGAATCCGTCACTGGGGCCACTGCCCCATCTCGTCCCAAGGTGGGGCTACTACTCAGCGGGGGTGGTGCCCGCGGAATGGCCCACATCGGAGTGCTCCGCATGCTAGAGGAGCATGGCATCCGGCCCGACTACATCGCCGGCACCAGCATGGGAGCCATACTCGGGGCCCTGTACGCCATCGGCTACAATGCCGATCAGCTCGAGCAGATGGCCATATCGCAAAACTGGCGCACCCTCCTGTCGAACGACCTAGACCTAAGCGAAGTAGCCATCGACCTCAAGAACACCGTCGACTGCTCCCAGCTCGAGCTCGTGTGGCAGCGGGGGAACTTCCGTTTCCCTTTAGGGCTCGTGGAAGGCAAAAACCTGTGGATGTTCTTCCAGACCCTCACCTGGCCCCGGGCCGACGTGCGCCACTTCGATAGCCTCTGCATCCCATTCCGCTGCTGCGCCGTCAACATCCGCGATGGGCGGCTCATGGAGTTCAGCCAGGGCTCCCTACCGCTCGCCATGCGCGCCAGCATGGCCATACCCGGTGCCTTCACCCCCGTGCGGGTGGGCGACAGCGCGCTCTACGTGGATGGCGGTGTCACCGATAACTTTCCCTACAACTCGGTCAAGCGAATGGGTGCCGACTTCGTGATAGGCAGCTACACCGGCCCCACCCCAGCCACCGACTCCGTCTACTACTCCGCCCGCGACATCGTGACCCGCTCCTCCATGTTCGCCGGTATGGTACGGGCCTTCGACGACATGCCCAAGTGCGACATCCTCGTCATGCCCCCTCTCGATGGCTACAACGTGCTGTCATTCCGCAGCGTCGCGCGCATCATCCAGCATGGGTATCAGGAGGCTCAGCAACATGAGGCAGAGTTTGCGGCTCTCGCTCAACGACTCGGCTCCACCCCGTCAGCCCCACGTTGCGACTCCATCGACACCCGGCGCACCATCTACCTGCGCGACATCGTGGTGGAGGGATCACCCCCGCACATGACCGACTTCTTCCGCCGTCGACTACAGATTGAGACCCCCGACACGCTCTCAGCCACACGTCTCGGCGAGGGGCTGGCACGTCTCTACAGCACCCGCTTCCTGGAGCAGGCCGATCTAGATCTCGATTCCACTGGTACGCTACACATCCACACGCAGATGCGCGAGCGGATACGGCTCAAGCTGGGGCTCAACTTCAACAACGAGTGGGGGGCAGGACTCGTGGTGCGCATGGGAATACTCAATCCCTTCGTTCGGGCCGGACGGCTCAACCTCAACGCCGAGATAGCCACCCAGCCGCGCGTCAAGGCCAACCACTACTTCTACTTCAACCGCCAGCGGGAAACGCTGTTCAACCTCGGGGCCTACTACTCGTCATCCTACCTCCCCTTCTACGTGGGCGACCAACGCATCGCCGACATCTGGCAGCACCTCGTGGAGCTTGAGGCCAGCGTGGGACAGATCATCAAGACCAACGGCCTTGTGGAGGTAGGGGCCAGCGTGCAGTCGGAGTGGCAGCTCCCCAGCCGCTCATACATCTACTGGCTCGGGCAAATCACCGGGCGACTCGACCAGCAGGAGCTCTCCCTCTTCTTCCGGAGTGAGCTGAACACTCTCGACAGGCACTACTACCCCACCCGGGGGCAAAGGATCTACCTGCGCGTCAACTACGCATTCCGCACAGGGCTAAGCAGCTCGCGCCTGTCGAAGCCCGCCGACGGCGGGGCAGAGGTGGAGCACGAGTTCGGCAAAGACCCCCGGGCTCTGAGCGGCATCCTACGCTACGATGGGTACCTCACCCTCGGCACCCCACGAGTGGTGGGGCATCTCAGCGGGGCGGCCGCCCTCAATAACGCCACCAAGGGGCGTTTTAGCCGATTCCGCATCGGTGGTCAAGATGAGGTGCAGCGTAGCGAGATGCAAGACATCGCCTTTTACGGGATGGGGTTCCGGCAGCTCTCAGCCAACAATGCGTTGACCATCCGTCTCGGGCTGCGAGTGAGGCTGTGGCGTGAGTTCTACACCCTGCTCAAGAGCAACTACCTGGTGCACACCGATCGCATGAACGACATCCTCCTCACCCTCTTCGACGTATCTAACGGCCGGCTCGGTGGGGCAGCTGCGCTCGGGTGGCGTACACGCCTCGGGGTACTCGAGGGGGGCATCTCAGGCAATTCGGTAGATCGGCAGCCGCGATTCTATTTCTCCCTGGGGATCCCCTTCTAAGCAACGCCCTCGCATCACCACACGAACGGGCACGACACCTCGCTGGCGTTGCCCAACTCATCGGAAACCCGCAGCCAGAGCTGATGTGTGGTGCGGGGGGCAATGCGGCTGCTGTCGAGCATGTAGACGGCTCGCCCAGCCTTAGGCTCATACTCTAGCAGCATCCAGGAGCCATCCACCAGTCCCTCCAACTTCGCCACGCGGCTCCCCCGATCCCCCACGTGAAACGTCAGCCTGTCGCTCCCCGTGACATTCCGGTGGCATATGGTTCGCAAGCCGCGGTAGCGCACAGCGGGGGCCATGCTATCCACCTGCAATGCGTAGCGGCCAAACTCGCGCAGCGAACACTCATACACGTCGCCCTGCCGCACTGGGGTGGCGTAGTACTCGTAGCGTTTTCCCCGGGCATTCCAACGACCCAGGTACAGCTTGTCGCGCAACGCCTCGGGTACTCCTTTGGTGTTGATCTTCAGCTGGCAGGGACGATGCAGGGGAGTACCATCCGGCCCAATGTCCACGGCAGGGGCAAAGTCGGCCGTATCGCGCCAGAGTGCCTCAGCCCGAATGCCCAAATCGTAGTACAGCGTCATAGGGGGAACTTGCAGCGTGAAGCTATCCCCTTGCAGGGTTCCTCCCCGGGCCCATGGAATCTTTGGTAGTCCCGTCTCAGCCCCCGCAGGCACCGGAGTCCCACCCTTCACCGTGAGATGAAGCGTGCTCCGGTTTCCAGCGATATCGTACGCGACGATGGTCACCCGGCGCACCTCGCCGCGGGGCAGAACCAGCAACCCTCGTCCCATAGCTGCGCTCCGCGAGAGCAGGTTGCCCGGCAAACGGAACAGCAAGTGCACCCGCTTTTTCGACTGTATATACAGCTGATAATCGATGTGCGCATCCGCATAATGCGTCTCCTCAAACGCCACCTGGTCGACGTTAAACGCATAGCGCATCCCCGTGTCCAGGAGCATCTGCAATCCAGCCACGTTGCACACCAGGCTGCGAGGATTCACCGGATCGCGCACCTCCACCCCCAGCCCGCACGGCGACGGCAGCACCAGCGTGTCGGGCACGTAGTAGCGTCCCTTGCTACCCAGCACCCGCACCACCTTACGCCGCCGCAGCGACTCCCCGTAGCGCGCCGTATCTATGGCGTAGGTGTATAGGCGAAAAAACTGGGGTGGAGCCGTGTCCGCGTAGCGCACCCCCGAGAGGTAGGAGTTGTAGGGCACGTTGCCCTCCGTGAGGCGGAGCTCGAAATGGAGATGGGGCCCGCCCGAGCTCCCCGTATTCCCGCTGTATGCTATCACCTGTCCCGGGAGCACGGGAAACTGCCCAGCCTGCGGGTAGAGCTCTGTCACATACTGCTGCTGCGCATACTGCTGCGCTCGCACCCATTCCGCCACCTCAGGCACAAAGCGTTGCAGGTGACCGTAAACCGACATGCTACCGTTCGGGTGGGCCACGTAAAGTGCCAGCCCGTAGCCCTTCGTGGCAATGCTAATGCGCACAATCTGCCCCTCGGCCACTGCGTAGACCGGTTGCCCCTCCTGTCCCCCCGTGCGCAGATCGGTACCCGCATGGAAATGCCTTGCCCGCACCTCACCAAACGAGCCCGAGAGGCTCAACGGCTCGGCCAGCGGAGCCACATAGGTACCCTGTGGGTAGGCACGCCGATCGAGCTGCCTGAAAGGCTGCCCAAAAGTCGGAAGGCTGCACAGCCCGACGAGCACCAAGAGAATCGGCCCGCGCAGCGAGCTCACATGCGCAAAGCCCGCCTTAGTTCTGGCGGGCATCCCACTCCAACGCATCGCCCTACACAGCCACTTGACCCGCTATGTGCGGATGCGCCACGTACCCCTCGAGGCGGAAATCCTTGAAATCGTACTCCTCCACAGGCTTCGGCCCGCACAGGATCTGTAGCTGAGGCAACGGGTGCGGATCGCGCCGCAGCTGCATACGCATTGCCTCGATATGGTTTTGGTAGATGTGCGCATCCCCTATCGTGTGCACGAACTCACCCGCCTTGAGGCCCGTGGTGTGGGCTATGAGGTGAATGAGCAGCGCATAGGAGGCAATATTGAACGGCACCCCCAGAAACACGTCGGCGCTTCGCTGGTAGAGCTGCCCCGAGAGGTAGCCATCCTGCACGTAGAGCTGCAACATCACGTGGCAGGGCGGAAGAGCCATCTGCGGCAGGGCGCCCACATTCCACGCCGAGATCATCAGCCGCCGCGAGTCGGGATTCTGCCGAATCTCACGTATCACCTCCCACACCTGATCCACCACACGCCCATCGGCGCACTGCCAGGCCCGCCACTGCTTGCCGTAGATAGGCCCCAGCTCGCCGTTGGCATTGGCCCACTCGTCCCATATGCGCACGCCGTGCCGGTGGAGGTAAGCCACGTTGGTGTCACCCCGCAGAAACCACAAGAGCTCGTAGGCGATGGAACGCCAATGGAGGCGTTTTGTGGTAACGATGGGGAACCCCTCGCGCAGATCGAACCGCATCTGGTAGCCGAATATCCCCAGCGTGTCCACGCCGGTGCGATTTGGCCGCACGGCCCCACGTGCCAGAATTTGTCGGGCCAAATTGAGGTACTGCTCCATGCCTACCCTTCGATTCTATTGCTGCCGCTTCTGGTAGCTTGTGGCCACCACCTGGACAGACGACGGCTCGCCGTAGGCGGTGATGAACTTCACCTCTCTCACCAACAGATGCGTAGCCTGCGCATCGGCCGCCTTCTGCCGTAGCTGGGTGATGGCGCCCCGCTCGAGCTCATCCGTCTTAGCATGGCGCCAGCCCTTGCCCGAGGCCGTGAGCGTGACATCGTAATCGTCCACCCGTCGCATTCCCGCCACTTCCTTCTCACGGCGCGTAACCACCACCTTACGCCAGCTGGGCTCCTGAGCCTTCTTGGTGGAATCCGACACCTCGTGCCGCGGGTGCACACGCTCCACCTCTACCCCATCGCCCCCCGAAACCGAGAGCTCCTCAACACACCCTTCCCGCACGGCCCAAGCATGCCCCCCGGAGAGCAGGAGCAGCATCCCAAGGAGCAGGCCGCAAATGACCCGCAGGCTGCACGAAAAAATGATAACTGCACTCTTCATAGTGACAAAAGTACTAAATAAAGCTAAACCTCCTTATCGCCCCCCCATCACGCCGCAGGCCATCCCCACGCCCACCCGCTCACATAACGCTCTGCCCTGTCGGTTCCGTACGGGGTGTCCCTCCTAGAGCTGGCAAAATTCCACTCCACATTCTGCGCTTGCTCCTTCGCGCCGTTGGCTCGTCTTCGTCAGGGTGTTGACAACACATCAACGCTGTAGCCTCAATACACCCAAGCTACACCAAGTCCGTATTTGTAGGCGCAAATACGGACTTGGTACGTTGTTGGTAGGCCATTGGCACGTGTCAACCAGGCACCAATGAGCCCTGCGCTCGTGCCGTAGATCGCCATTCCTAGGCCACGAGCAGGGACGATCTGTGCAGCCCGCACGTAATAAAAGGGGCGGATCTACGTACCTTTGCAGCATGAAGCGATCTGCGCATCCACTGCGCAAGCGGTGCAAGCTGTCCTGGACAGGCGCATTACGGGGGTTATGACGATGGGACAAACACGAGGCATCTGCCTGTATGACGGGGATTTGTGGCTGAGCCTCCTCCCCCTCACATACCTCAAGCCTGTGGGGGCCCTACGGGCGGGTATCGAAACGCTAGGCGATGCCTGGGGGTCGCTGCTGAAGGCTAACGTCGCGTACGCCACGCAGCCCCATCTCCGCGAGCTCTGGGGTGGCGAGGCCGATGCGCACGCTGACAGTAGGCTACACATTCTGGGGGGACTACTACCTCATGGGGACGTGGTGGAGGCGGTGCGCTCCCTGCAACCGGGTGAGGCCCTCCATGCGGCCGATCGGCTGCTGGCAGCCTACCCCACCCAGGCCGGCGTGTACAATGCCGATGCGCTGCAAGGGATGAATCTCCGGGCGGTGCAGCTGGAGGCAGGGGTTGAAGTGGTCGTCTTGCAACACCCGTGGGACATATTCCGCCATGCGGGCATGGCGATAGCCGATGACTACGAGCGGATCACCCATGGGCGCCATTCGCAGCCCGTGAGTTCCACGGTGGGTGTGCTAGGCAATGGGGGCATATTCCTAGAGGCCGGGGCGCAGGCAGAGTTCTGCACCTTCAACACCACCGAGGGTCCTATATATCTGGGCGAAGGAGCTGAGGTGATGGAGGGGAGCCACATTCGCGGGCCCTTCGCGCTGGGAGCCCACTCGACGATTAAGATGGGGGCTAAAATCTACGGGGGCACCGCCATAGGGCCCCACTGCAAGGTGGGGGGCGAGGTGAGCAACACGGTGTTCCAGAGCTACAGCAACAAGGGGCATGATGGGTTCCTGGGTAATGCCGCCATCGGCTCGTGGTGCAATCTGGGGGCCGATACCAACTGCTCTAACCTGAAGAACACCTACGAGCCCGTGCGGGCGTGGAGCGTGGCTGAGGAACGTTTCGTGGAGACGGGGCTCCAGTTCTGCGGTCTCATGATGGGCGACCACTCCAAGAGCGGCATCAACACGATGTTCAACACGGGGAGCACCGTGGGCGCATTCTGCAATGTGTTCGGTGACGGTTTCCCCCGTGCCTGGGTGCCCTCCTTCTCGTGGGGCGGTGCAAGCGGCATGCGGGAGCATGGTCTCCCCATGGCCCTTCGCACGGCCGAGGCAGTGCTGGCGCGCCGCCATGAGGAGCTCAGCGCGACACTCCGCACGGCCATTGAAATGCTTTTTGCCCTGACGGCCAGCGAGCGACCCTACGGGGGCTGATCGGCCGTTGAACATAAGGGGAAGAGGCAACGTTTAACGTGGAAGTGCACACTTTAGGTGTACACGTTTCTGGGGGGACATAATGAAGGATTTATTCGATAAGGCAGAGTGGATGCTCGGCGGCACGGTGGACGACGGTGAGACCGGGGATCTGGTGCTGCCGGTACCATTACATCTGGGCGAGGAAGCCCTCAAGGCGGGGCCTCCCGACGTGCTCCCACTCATCGAGCTGCGCAACAATGTGTTCTTCCCACAAACGTTGACCCCCATCTCGGTAGGCCGCCGGCACACCCGCCAGCTGGTGAAGGAGCTGCCGCCCGATGATGCCTACGTGGCCATTGTGGCCCAGAAAGACCCGAGCGAGGATACACCTCGCCGCGATGGGTTGTACCGCGTGGGTACGCTGGCCATCGTGCATAAGGTGATGGAGTTCGATGAGGACAAGATCACGCTGGTGATGCAGGGGCTGGGGCGTCTGCGCGTAGATAGCTTCGTGTCGGAACGCCCCTACTTCCGGGTGCGCTACAGCCTGTACCCCGAGGATCAGGATGCGCCTAACGAGGTGAAGATGCGCGCCATGGGCAAGGTGCTACGCCGCCATGCAGAGCTGTACATGAAGATGGCCTCGAGCTCGGACTCGAAGCCGATACCCCCGATTCCCCGGTCGGCTGACATCAACGAGTACATCGGCTACATCGCCATGCAGATGTCGATACCGTCGTCGGAGAAGCAGGAGATCCTAGAGATGAACTCCCAGCTAGAGCGGGTGGAGCGTCTGATCGATCTGCTGGCCCGTGAGATCGAGGTGCTACGGCTTGGTGAGGAGATACAGCACCGCACGCGCCAGAATCTGGAGAAGCAGCAGCGTGACTTCATCCTTCAGCAGCAGATTCGGACGATACAGAGCGAGCTGGGGGAGAATCCGGATGACAATGACGTGGAGAAATTCGCCGAGCTGGGCGCCAAGCTACACTGTAGCAATGAGGTGCGCGAGGCGTACAACCGAGAGGTGAGCCGGCTGGCGCGCATGAATCCCATGTCGCCCGACTACTCCACGCAGGTGGCCTACCTCCAGCTATTCGCCGAGCTGCCCTGGGAGCAGTACTCCAAGGACAACTACGACCTGGCTCGCGCGCAGCGTATCCTGGATCGTGACCACTACGGGCTGGAGCAGGTGAAGGACAGGATATTGGAGTACCTGGCGGTGCTCAAGCTGAAGAATGACCTGAAGTCGCCCATCCTGTGCCTGTACGGCCCTCCGGGGGTGGGTAAGACATCGCTGGGTAAGTCGGTGGCCCGGGCACTAGGGCGCAAATGCGCCCGCATATCGCTAGGAGGCTTGCACGACGAGAGCGAGATCCGCGGGCATCGGCGCACCTACGTGGGGGCCATGCCAGGACGCATCCTCCAGAATCTGCGGAAGGCGAAGACATCGAACCCCGTGTTCATCCTGGATGAGGTGGATAAGATCACCTCTAACATGATGGGCGATCCGGCCTCAGCACTCCTTGAGGTGCTAGACCCGGAGCAGAACTCCAGCTTTTACGACAACTACCTGGAGGTGGAGTACGACCTGTCGCACGTGCTGTTCATCACCACGGCCAATGACATCTCGGCCATACCGCCTGCGCTGCGCGACCGCATGGAGATGATCGAGATCACAGGCTACCTGATGGAGGAGAAGGTGGCGATTGCGACACGGCACCTGATTCCCGACCTGCTGAAGCAGCACGGGGTGAAGAAGTCGGAGTTCCAGCTTCCCCCCAAGCTCATTGCTAGCATCATCACCAACTATACCCGTGAGAGCGGCGTGCGTAAGCTGAATCAGACCCTCGCACGTCTTGTGCGCCAGCAGGCTAAGCGCATCGCCCTGGGCGAGGAGTGCAACAAGCGGTTGACGGATGCCGACGTGCGGGAACGGCTCGGCATTGCGCTGTATGACAACGAGAAGGTGGAGTCGGCCAAGCAGATCGGCGTGGCTGTGGGCATGGCCTGGACGCAGGTAGGGGGTGAGATTCTGTACGTGGAGACGAGCATATCCGACGGCAAGGGAACCCTAGCTGTGACGGGTAACATCGGCGATGTGATGCGCGAGTCGGCCACTATAGCCCTGCAATACGTGCGCGCGCAGGCCCGGGCCCTCGGGATAGATCCGGCGCGTTTCGATTCGAGTCACGTGCACATTCACGTGCCCGAGGGAGCCATTCCCAAGGATGGGCCCTCGGCCGGTGTCACCATGGTGAGCTCGCTGGTATCGGCCTTCAAGTCGGAGGCCCCCAACACGGGGATCGCCATGACGGGCGAAATCACGCTGCGGGGCCGCGTGCTGCCGGTGGGTGGCATCAAGGAGAAGATACTGGCCGCCAAACGGGCGAATATCCACAAGATTATACTCCCCAGCGAGAATAAGAAGGATCTGGAGGACATCAAGCCGGAGTACCTGGCAGGGCTCGAGTTCGTGCATGTGCAGACCATCGATCAGATGCTGGGGCAAATATTCGCCCCCAGGGGATAGGCTGAGCCCCATCACCCAGGCTAACAGGTGACAGGGCTGTATAGCGACGCACGGAACGCTAAGGGCCTCAGCGCAAATCCGGCACTGGGGGAGTTACACGTAAGCGAGGGGACACAACGCGAATGCGGGAGAGGATAGAGCTACCGAGCGAGGAGTCAATCATTGCCGTCGCCAGGGAGACGATTGCCACCGAGGCGCTAGCCATCGAGGCGCTGGGTGCGCTGGTGGACGATCATTTTGCCGCAGTGGTACACGCCCTGCTGACCATGGAGGGTCGGGCTGTCGTCACGGGTATAGGTAAGAGCGCCATCATCGGGCAGAAGATAGTGGCCACGCTGAACTCCACGGGCACACCGGCCGTCTTCATGCACGCAGCCGATGCCATACACGGGGATCTGGGCATGATACAGCCCGGCGACGTGGTGATATGCCTCTCCAAGAGCGGCGCAACGCCTGAGATCAAGGTGCTGGTGCCCCTGATAAAAATGATGGGAAACCGGCTGGTGGCGTTGGTGTCGAACGGCGAGAGCTACCTGGCACAGCAAGCCGACTGGGTGCTACGAGCCACCGTGTCGCACGAGGCGTGCCCCAACAATCTAGCCCCCACCTCAAGCACCACGGCGCAGCTGGTGGTGGGCGATGCGCTGGCAGTGTGCCTGCTGAAGGCGCGGGGATTTACCCCCGAAGATTTTGCCCGATACCATCCAGGTGGCTCACTGGGCAAGCGTCTCTACCTGCGGGTGTGCGACATTATGAACCCCGACGTGCGCCCCCAGGTGCTGGTGGACGATTCGCTAGAGCGAGTCATCGTGGCCATCACCTCGGGCCGGCTGGGGGCCACCGCCGTCACAGCCCCCACAGGGCAGCTGGTGGGCATCATCACCGACGGGGATCTACGCCGCATGCTCCAAAAGACGCACAGCATGGCTGGGACAACAGCCCGAGAGATCATGTCGACGGCCCCACGTTCCATTGCCTACGACGCATTGGCCGTAGAGGCTTTCCGCCAGATGGAGGCGAATAAGATCACCCAACTTGTCGTTATGCAGGGCGACGAGTACCGGGGCATGATACATATCCACGACCTGCTACGCGAGGGGATCATTGGTTAGCGGAGCGAGGGGTATACGCCGATGTTGGGATTCTGCGCGGTGGGCGTGGTGGTTGCTGATGCTGGTAGCCCTGGCCCACGTTGCGCATGGGCAGGGGCAAAAGACACGCGTGCGGGGCAACGTCATCGATGCGGCGACACGTGAGCCCGTGGCGTATGCCACTATTGCCCTGAAGGGTACGCACACGGGCACGATCAGCTCAGACGAGGGGCACTTTTTCATCTCCACCTCCACGCCTGGAGATACGCTAGTGGTGGCGTTTGTGGGCTACGAGACCGTAGAATTAGCCATCAAGCCGGGGCATTTCCAAGAGGTGACCGTGGAGCTCCACGAGGCCACACGCAGCCTGGGCGAGGTGGTGGTGTACCGCGATGAGGGGCCTGTGCTGCGCCTGCTGGACAGCGTGATAGCTCACAAGGATGAGCACAATCCCGACCTGCGCACAAGCTACAGCAGCCGGGTGTACAACAAGCTGCAAATCGACGTGAATAACGTGGATACGGGTCTCTTCGACAAGGGGCCCATGAAGCAGCTGCGCTTCCTGAAGCAGCACCTCGATACGAATGCTGCCACAGGTAAGAACTTCATTCCGGTGTTCGTCTCCGAGAGCCTTTCGAAGCTCTACTACCAATCGTCGCCCCAGGCACGCCGCGAGGAGATACTGAACACGCAGATGTCGGGGATTGAGAATGAGGAGTACGCCCAGTTCGCCGGCACATTCTACCAGGATTTCAACATTTACAATAACTACATCAGCGTATTCAACCAGGGGCTGGTGAGCCCGATTCACAGCCGCGGGCGGATGTACTACGAGTACTTTCTGGTGGACAGCGCCGATGTGGATGGGCAGAAGCGTTACCGGGTGTCCTTTCGTCCGCGCAGGCGTTACGAGCCTACCTTTCGCGGCTACATGTGGATTGCCGATGGGAGCTACGCCGTGATAGAGGCCCAGTATGAGCTGGCCCGGGATGCGAACCTCAACTTTGTGAACTACGTGATGGGCGACGAGGAGTACCAGCTCGTGGATGGGCGCACCTGGTTTCCACGCCGCAAGCACTTTTTCGTGGATCTCAATCTCACCGACCAAACCTTTGGGCTCTTTGGGCACAAGACAACCCTGTACGATTCGGTGAAGCTGGGCGCTACCATCCCACCGCGTCTCCTACGCGGCAACGAGGAGGTGGTGGTGGCAGAGGGGGCGCACGAGGCAGGTGAAAAGTACTGGGATTCGATACGCCCTGTGCCATTGAGCGGGAGTGAGACCTCGGTGTTCGCCATGGTCGATTCGGTGAAGCAGCTACCGCTGTACCGTGGCGCACGGCGCGTGTGGCTGATGCTCCTGGAGCGGTACTTCCCGCTACGCTACGTGGACATAGGGCCGTGGCAACGCATCTACACCTACAATGAGGTGGAGGGGCACCGGTTCACCTTCGGGCTACGCACAAATGCTGACATCACACGCCATGTGCAAGTTTGGGGCTATGCGGGGTATGGCACCCGAGATGCGCAGTGGAAATGGAAAGGCGGGGCACTCTGGGTGATCAAGCGTCGCCCTTGGCACACGCTACGCCTGGAGGCTGGGCATGAGGTGGAGGTGCTGGGTCAGGGCAAGAAGAGCATTGAGGAGGACAATCTGCTCTCGGCCTTGCTGCGCGAGCGACGTAATAATAAGCTAACGATGGTCGACCGGGGTGAGATCTCGTACTTCCACGAGTGGATCACCGGCCTATCCACGGAATTCACGGCGAGCCATAGCCGCGTGTATCCCACCGTCTACGTGCCCTTTGTGCGAGCAGATGGTAGCAGAGCCCCCTCGCTTAACGACACACGACTCGAGGTAGAGTTTCGCTGGAAATACCGGGAGCGATTCATCACCAACTCATTCTACCGCCAGAGTGCGGGGAGCAAATACCCTGAGATCTCCGTGAACGTGGCCGGTGCCCTGCGGGGTGTCCTGCGGTCGGACTTCTCCTACCTACGCCTGTCGGCTCGCGTGCGCCAGAAGGTGATGCTAAATCCCATAGGCTACTCATGGATCCTAATGGAGGGGGGCTACCTGTTCGGACGTGTCCCCTACCCGCTGCTGCGTCTACACGAGGGCAATGGCACCTACGCGCTGAGCCGATTCCATTTCAACATGCTGGATCACTACGAGTTTGCCTCCGATCGCTGGGCGGAACTCCTGTGGGAGCATCACTTCATGGGATTGCTGTTCAATCACATACCATGGGTGCGACGGCTGAACCTCCGCGAGGTGGTGACGGCTAAAGTGATGGTGGGTGATGCCAAGCGGGCGAACCTGCATCTGTTCACCCCACCGGAGGGCTTAGGCCCCATCGGACGTGTGCCCTACGTGGAGCTCAGCGCAGGCCTGGAGAACATCCTGCACATCCTGCGTGTGGATGCCGTGTGGCGCGTGACCCATCCGCAGGTCAATCGTCGGCATCAATTCACCGTGCGCGTCGGCGTGGCCATACAGTTCTAGCACCCCCGACAATGCCAGGCGAGCACGTGGGCAGTGAGCGGGTGATGCCACAGGGTGGGCGCAGTGTACCACAAGTACGCCTGGTGGCATTCGATTTGGATGGGACGCTTCTGGCTCCAGATTCCTCTCTGCATCCGGCCGAATGGGAGGGGCTTCAGCGTCTAGGCGAGGCCGGCATCATGCGCGTGGTGGTGACGGGACGTTCGCTGGCCACAGCCCGGCAGGTGCTGGAGCCACATACCCCTATCGAGTACCTCATATTCTCCTCGGGATGCGGGGTCATTCGCTGGAAGGATGGGCAACCCATGCTACAACGTCGCCTTTCGGCCCCACGGGGACAAGAGATTGCCAACGTGCTGCTGGGGTATGACGTTCCATTCATGGCGCAGGGGCTCATTCCGAATAACCACGAAATATATTTCTGGCGTGGAGATGCTGCCCTACCCACAGACTTCGAGCAACGCCTAACGCATCATCAGGCGCATACGTACGCCATAGAGGAACCCTCGCACATAGGGGCCAGGGGACTCTCGCAATTCGTGGTGCCACTCCCCCCAGATAGCCCGCTGGTGGCACGGTTGACACAGAGGCTATCGGCCTGCGCTAGCGTGGTGCAGGCGACCTCACCATTCGATGGGCAAAGCGTGTGGCTCGAGATATTCCCTAAAGGGGTCAACAAGGGGCTAACGCTCGATTGGCTGCGTAGGAAACTGGGGATAGCCCACCGGTGTACAGTAGCGGTGGGTAACGACTACAATGACGAGAGCATGCTGGAGGCTTCGGCACGGGCTTACGTCGTGGCCAATGCTCCCGCAAGCCTACGAGCGCGGTACGGGGTGATTCCGAGCAATGCGGAGCACGGATGCCGCAAGCTAATGGATGCCCTCACAGGGCACCACGCGGGCACGCACACCCTGGAGCTGTAGCCCGAAGTAGCACACACGCACCCACGCAACAATTCACCCACAGCTGAGCACGCTGCGGCAATGGGCGCACTCAGCTAGTAACCCTCCCGTAGCCACAGCAAACCTGCTGGCAATGGCTGTGGCATGCAAACTACGACACGCAGGGGCTTTGCCATAGGAAGGATAATAGCAAGTTGCGAACATGTGGCACCTCCCGACAATCGTGCTTACTGCGATAGAATTGAGACGATCGAAGGTGGCAATTCGTTACACATCCTCTACGCAGAAAAATAATCCTTGAAGCCGGGATGCTGCGCGGAATTGGTGGCATTTTACGCACCCGCATGGCAAAAATTAAAAATGGTGCTATACTACGGCCCCAAGAGGTGGGCTGTAAAATTTTATATCACTGATTTTCCGCACATTAACCCAATCCTATACGAAATAGCCTTCTCAGAGTTGCGCAATTTGTGGGAAAAGATTATTACCTTGCTCTCAGAAGGCGGATGTGAAGCCCCAAGCCACCCGATGACGATACGAAACGTCACCCCTGGCAGGGGACGAGCAGAGCCACTTGAGACGAGAGTTTTTAGTTAACCATTCTAATGTTTGTCAGTATGAAGCGATTTGTACTACTAATGGCAGCGCTGCTCAGCGTGGCAGGCTGCGCATGGGCACAGCTACGCACGGTGACAGGCGTAGTTACGTCAGCCGAGGACGGGTCTACCCTTCCTCAGCTGGCTGTGCAGATCAAGGGCACGGGCACAGGAGTGGTCACCGATCTGGACGGGCGTTACAGCATCCAGGTGAGCGGGCCGGAGACTGTGCTGCTGTTCGCCTACGTGGGCATGCAGACCCAGGAGATACCGGTGGGGGATCGCACTACTATTGACGTGGTGATGATGCCAGAGAACAAGGAGATCGGGCAAGTAGTGGTACTCGGCTACGGGACCCGTGGTAAGAATCAGGTGACGGGATCATCCGTGCAGGTGTCGGGTAGCCAGATGGCCGAGATACCGGTGGTGTCACCCATGGAGGCCCTGCAGGGTAAGGTGCCTGGGCTGCTGAGTAACATGTCGTCATCGACCCCTGGCTCAACGCAACAGATTCGAATCCGCGGCACAGGGTCGCTGACAGCCTCGAATACGCCGCTCTACGTGATTGACGGGGTGCCGGTGAACACTGAGTATTTTCAGGCGACGACCGCATCATCAACGCTTTCGCCTCTCGCCACCCTCAACATGAACGACATCGAGTCGATGACGCTGCTGAAGGATGCCTCGGCCACGGCGGCCTATGGTGCGCGTGGTTCGAATGGGGTTATCGTCATCAAGACCAAGTCGGGCCGCAAGGGGACTACAAACTTTAACTTCGCAGGCCACTGGGGAGCTACAATTCGTACACCCAACATTCCCATGATGTCAGCGCAACAGCAGCTGGAGACCTATGCGCTAGCCCTACGTAATGCTGCCTTCTTCAAGGCACTAGAGGGTAATAAAGCCCTGAACAATGAGTACCAGACGGGAACACTGTCGGAGGCCTCTATGCAGCAGGTTCAGGCCATCTGGAATAGTATTCCCGAGCAAAAGTTCTTCGAGAACCAACTGCTTGCGACAGATCCCGTCATCAAAGCATGGGGTGAGGCAGGGCGCCCGGAGTACGATTTCCAAAAGGAGGTAGACCGCAAACTGGCCAATACGTTCAACGGAGTACTCTCTGCCTCGGGTGGTGGGGATCAGTACACCTTCCACACATCGATAGGCACCAACTACACCCAGAGCTTGGTAAAGGGTTCCGATTTTCGCCGTATCAATGGGACGTTGAACTTCACCCGTCAATTCACTAAGTGGCTTGAGTTCAACTCCAATACCACGGCCTCGTACACCAAGCAGGATGGTGTAATTAATGAGCAAGCTGCCTATTTCAGCAACCCGTTGGTTGCAAAGTACCTTGTCCGCCCCTTCATCAATCCCTACCTACCCGACGGGTCACCCAACCCGAGTCTCGGGGGTAGCGTGTACAGCTGGCTGATTGCGAAGGATAAGGACATCTCATGGCAGAGTATCGCCCGTGGTTTCTCAAACAACTCCCTCACAGTTGAGCCTATCAAGGGACTGAAGTTTAAGACGCGGATTTCGTTGGATTACAGCCATTGGGACTCTAAACAATTTGGCAGTAGTCAGTATGGCCAATTTGTACAGCAAAAGGGGCTTTCACAACGCTTCCAGAGTGTTACCTTCAACTGGGTGACGCAGAATTCTGTGAGCTACGACTTCACCGTGCAGGAGGATCACAACATCTCCCTGCTCGCTCTACAGGAGTTCCAGAAAAATAACTACGACTACCTGGGTGGAGAAGCGACAAATACACCCACAGATAAACTGAGCAACTTGAGCTCCTTCTCTGCTGAAAAGAACGTACTTGGCTACTACCAAGACTGGGCAAATGCCGCCTATCTGCTGATGGCCAACTACGACTACAAGGGACGCTACATCCTCGACCTGACCTACCGCCGTGAGGGATCATCGCGATTCCCGAGCGATCGCCGTTGGGGTAACTTCGGTTCGGTTGGCGTGGCATGGAACATCCACTCGGAGTCCTTCTTCGAGCCTGTACAGCGCATCGTGAATCGGCTTCGCCTACGCGCCTCCTACGGCATCAGCGGTAATGCCGATATCGACCTGAACAGCTACCAAAACCTCATCCAGTTTGAGGAGTCGTACACCAATCAACCGGCTGGTCTTTTTGGCAGCTATGGGAATGACAAGTTGACCTGGGAAAAGAATGCGACCCTTGACCTTGGGCTTGAGTGGGGCGTGCTGGATGATCTGATCACGGGGTCGGTAACGTTCTTCAACAAGAGGACGAGCGACCTGCTACAGGAGGTGCCAATATCACGCACGACAGGATTCTCCACTGCCATTCGGAATGTGGGTGTAATGACGAATCGCGGGGTAGAGGTACAGATGGACTTCGCCATACTCCGTGCGCCGAACTACCACGTGAACCTCGGGTTGAACCTGGCTACCCTCCGCAACCGGGTGAATGAACTAGCCAAGGATGCCGATAACAACCCCATTGGCATCGAGGGCAGTAGGAAACGCACTGATGAAGGGCACAAGTTGGACGAGTGGTATCTGCGCCAGTGGGCTGGTGTGAGCCCACAGACGGGGCTTCCGCTCTGGTACACGGATGAGAGCCGTACGACTACCACTACGGATATAAACCTAGCGAAGCGGGTGTGGACAGGGTACAGTGCCCTACCAACCTACTCGGGTGGCATCTCTCTGCATGCGGATTTCTGGGGTGTATACCTCGATGCGAACCTCTACTTCGTGGGTGGGCATAAGATCATGAATGGTGCTACGGGCCTGATGTATGAAGACGGTGGACGGTCTGTGCGTCAATTCAGGGCTCCGCAAGACATGTACGGCAATACGTGGACAAAGCCAGGGGACAAGGCCAAGATGCCCATCCTCGCCAATGGGGTAACGCATAATGGTCACTCCGGAGAATCCGATCGCTTCCTTGTACGCGGGGACTATTTCCGGCTAAAGGATGTGACGCTTGGGTACAACGTTCCCAAGCAGTATTTGTCCCGCATTCATTACACAGGGACGCTCGCTGTGTACGCCAAGGCGACTAATCTGTTCACCCATGCCTTCGACAAGAATATCAACTACGACCCAGAGGTGAGGGTCAGCGGGCTATGGGGTTTCTCCAACCCGCCCACACGCGTTTTCTCTGTCGGGCTGAACATGAACTTCTAACCTAAGACATTTACACTCATGATACGATACAAATTCAGGGTTCTAGCCCAAGGGTTGGCCCTCAGTGCACTCGTCCTAGGGGCGGGCTGCACCAAGGAGTCGCTAGAGCCCACAGTGGACAGGAGTGTTGACTTTGCTAAAATCAACACCGTTCCGTTGCTCCGAACCGTAATGGATGGAGCGTACGAGAAAATGTCCTCATCCGACTACTATGGCCGCAATGTGATCATCCTAGGCGAGGTGCGCAGTGATAACTGTGTAGCCAATGGATCCTCCAACCGATACACGGCTGTATCCGCAGGCACGATAACGACCTCTAATGGAGATGCCACAGATGCCTGGACTGAAATTTATGCCACGAATCTACAGGCAAACGGGGTCATTGCACTAGAGAACAAAGATCTCGAGGGAGATCAGGCAATAAAGAAAGCCATCGTGGGTGAGGCCTACGCCATGCGCGCCTTGGCTCACTATGATCTACTCCGTCTGTTCGGCGCAATGCACGTGAATGGGGCGAAGGCGGGTATACCCTACGTGACCGAATACCCCCCCAAGAACCTCACCCCCTCCCGTAATACGGCAGATGAGATCAAGGCCCAGCTTTACCAGGATTTGGACAAGGCTATCAGCATGATGCCAGCTCCCAAAGTCGCTGGCGGTAAGTTTAAACAGCGACTCAACCTCTACGCAACGTACGTCATCAAAGCACGAGTAGCTCTGTACTTCTCCGATTGGGCAACTGCAAAGACTTGCGCCGAAGCCGTGGAAGCGAGCAATGCATTCACAATTATGCCCAAGGACAAGTACGTGCAATCATGGAGGCTGAAGCTCAATTCCAATTCCATTTTTGAGCTTGCGTACTCTGAGTCCGATAACCCGAGTATCAATGGTCTCGCCAATATTTACCAAGGCGATAGCTACGGTGACATTTCAGCGACCAAGGAGATCAAGGCCGCCTTCGAGCCCGGCGATGTGCGTGGAGGAGATGATATGATCGGGGAAAACGAGGATCTGAAGGCAGAGAAACCAGATCTCCCGTTCTTCCTCGCCAACCTCGGGAAATACGTGGACTGGATACGCAACACTGATAACATCCCACTGATGCGCTTTGAAGAGGTAAAGCTGATCAAGGCTGAGGCTCTTTTCCGGCTCGGCGATAACGCAGGAGCTCTGGCTGCCCTCAACGAGATCACTGCTGCGCGTGGAGCATCTGCCTACGCCGCCGTGGATGAAGATGCTATTCTACTCGAGCGTCGCCGCGAACTCTGTTTTGAGGGCTTCCGCTTTGATGACCTAGCCCGATTCAAACGGGACATCCCCGCCTGCGATGTTGGCGGGTGGACGAAGAGTGCACCGCAGTATGGGGACAAACTTTTTGCTCTACCGATCCCAAATAAAGAGATCTCTGCCAATGCTAACATTGGGCAGAACCCCGGGTACTAACGCTCATTACGAGTAGTCACAAAAGAGGGAGGATGGGCTTCGCCCATCCTCCCTCTTTACTTCCTGGCCCATTAGGAAACCACTAGTGGCAGTTGTTTCGAATTAGAACAGAGAGGTACACCACAAGCTACTATAGTGGGTCTACATCAACTACCATGCGCACGCCTCCGAAATCCTTCACTTGAGCGACCTGCTGGGTGGCATGGCGCAACATCTGACGAACACTTCGGTAATCCATCTCACGAGGTGCCTTCACCAACAACTGCACCCGATGCAAATGGGCAACACGTGCGATGAATGGCACCTGCGGCCCCAGAATACGCAGGCCTTTAAACTGCCTCAGCTCTCGGGCATAGCACTCCATGGCTGATTGAGCGAGGGCTAAGGATGAATGCGATCCTGTCACAGCAATTATGCGCCAATAGGGTGGATAGCATACGGATTCGCGTTCCTTACGCACGGTACGAAAGAACTCCAGGAATTCGTGCTGGCAAATCCATCCAAAAATAGGTTTCTCTGGCTGCCGCGTCTGGATTAGGACGGTGCCGGGCACCTCACGTCGCCCAGCACGCCCTCCCACCTGTGCCATGAGATGGTAAGCTCGCTCTGTGGCTCGAAAATCGGGCTGCGCCAGCATGCTGTCCGCATCCATGATCCCAACCAGGTGTACCCGGCTAAAATCCAGCCCTTTGGTTACCATCTGCGTGCCCACAAGTACATCGAATTCGCCCTGAGAGAATCTATCGAATAGCTTCTGAAATGCGTGCTTACCCTGCGTGCTATCGAGGTCGAGCCTCGCAATACGTAGGTCGGGGAGCAACTTGCTGAGTTCCTCTACAACACGCTCTGTGCCCAGTCCCTGGCCAACAATTCGTACTGAACCGCATATAGGGCAAACGCTAGGAAGTGCCGCCGTAGCACCGCAGTAGTGGCACCGCAACTTGCCCTGATCCTTATGGTACGTGTAGCTCACATCGCAGGCTGAACAGCCAGCAACCCATCCGCACGACTCGCAGGTGAGAAATGGTGCAAACCCTCGCCTATTCTGAAAGAGGATCGCCTGTCCACCAGCGTCGACCGCTGCCACCAGCCCGTCGAGTAGCTCTTTGGAGAAATGCCCATATAGTTCCCCTTTTGCCTTGGCCGCACGCAGATCCACGATACGCACTGTCGGCAACGTGGATGGCCCGTAACGCTTCGCCAGCTCCACCAATCCGTAGCGACCGGAAGTGGCCAGCGTATAGCTCTCTAGGGATGGCGTGGCACTCCCCAAGATGACCTGCGCCCCATACAGTCTGGCCAAGATCAATGCCGTGTCACGCGCCTGATAGCGCGGGGCGGGAGACTCCTGCTTAAAGCTCGTCTCATGCTCCTCATCGACGATTACCAGCCCGAGGCGTCTCAGCGGCAGGAATATCCCCGACCGTGCGCAAAGCAAAACATCGATACGCTCACCCCCAGGTAGCGGCTCATCACGCAGCAAAGCCATGTAAAGCTCCAGACGCTCAGCATTGCTCATGCGGCTGTGATAGGTTCCCACACGGGCACCAAACACCGCACGCAGTCGGCCTATCATCTGCTCTGTGAGTGCAATCTCTGGCAGTAGATACAGCGATCGCTTCCCCTGCTGCAGCATGGTCTCAATGGCGTGCATGTAGAGCTCCGTCTTACCACTCCCGGTAACACCTCGCAGCAACGTCACTGGCTTCTCCCCCATGGAGCGCAACAGCTTGCTGTAAGCTATAGCCTGGACATCTGAAAGTGGCTTAAGTGGCTCCAAACGGCTCACCGAGGGTACAATCCTTGACACCTCTCGCTGCTCTTGGACAAGGATACCCTTCTTCAGCAGAGCACCTAAAGCCGAGCTTTTCGCCCCTTCACAAGCCAACAACTCACTGCGCGACACTGCCCCTGCAATTAGCTCCTCCCCCTCCCGTCCAAGGAGTTCGAGCAGCACCTCCAAAAGCCTTCGCTGTGCTGGGACTCGTTTCGAGGGCCCTAGCATCTGCTCGATGGATAAGCCTTCCATCTGCGCCGCTAGACGCACAAAGGGCACCTGCTTTGATGCGTAGTCGCAACGTATCCGCTCATCGATACGCACAAGTGACGCATCCGCTAAACGATGCAGGGCCGTCAATGCCCCGCGCTGGGGAAATTCACGCAACAGCTCAACAAACGGGACATCACCCGTTCTCTGTACGCTTGCGTGTATAGCCTCTTGCAGCGGTGTCAACTTTGGGCACCCACTCGCATCCGATGACACAGGCGAGACGTACGCCTCACTATCAGACCTCAGGAACGGAGGTACAGCCGCACGGAATATCTCACCCAGGCTACAAACGTAGTACTCGGCCATCCACTGCCATAGGGCCAATTGCTCCGGTAGCACCACTGGACTAGTATCGAGCACCTGAATCACCTCGCGCACCGATTCCACCTTGGGACGTTCGGCATGTATGCTCACCACCAGGCCGGTACGCAGCTTGCGCTTACCGAGTGGTACCAGCACTCGCACCCCCACCTGCACCTGATGCGCCATGCCACTGGGCACAGCGTACGCATACGTTCCCTCAACGGCAAGGGGAAGGAGCACCTCCACAAAGCATTCGAGTGACTCCATGCGTCCAGACCAATATAAACGCTAACGTGACGCACATTTATCCTCTACGCACGATGTGGAGCGCACACTCTCGTAGAGGGCCTGCATTATTCGTGCCCGCACCCGCCGGCTATTTATACGCTGATTGTTGGAATCGGGGAACGTGCGATTAGAGAGGAGCACAAAGACAAATTCAGTCTCTGGATCAATCCACAGTATCGTGCCCGTAAAGCCTATGTGGCCATAGCTTGAAAGTGGTAACGATTCGCCCACGTACGAGCTCTGCCGCCTTGCCGGGTTCACCATGTCAAATCCAAATCCACGGTACCCTTTTCCACCCTTTGGAGCCCTGGTGAATAGCTCCACCGTCTCGGGTTGCAGCAGGGCCATCCCTCCATATTGCCCCTTGTTAGCGAGCATGGCCCCATACTTTGCCACATCATCCGCAGTGGAGAATAGACCAGCATGCCCGGCTATCCCCCCCATCATGGCAGCCGCCATATCGTGCACGTAACCCTGCACTATTGCCTTGCGAAAGAACTGGTCATACTCACTCGGCGCGCATTGCGCCATATACCCTCGCGCCCACGGATTATACATCGTCCGAGACATCCCCAGCGGGCCAAACAGCTCACGGCTAGCCAGGTCGTCCATCGAGCGAGTGCTGATACGCTCCAGCATCTGCTGTAGGAGTATGAACCCCCAATCGCTGTACAGGTAATCGGCCCTCTTGCGCCGAGGGGAGTGGTAGATTACCTGAAGCAGCGAGTCACGCATACCCACTCTCCCGTACAACCCATGCGCCACTGCGATCGGAAAATCGCCCTCCGGTAGCGATCTGTAATAGCGAAAAGCGGGCACGGCGAAGCGATTCATGTACATCTGCCCCCCCATGTCGATGGAGAAATCGCCCCCAGGTTTACGTCGTGTGATGGGTGCCCCTGGCTTTAGCGACTCCAGGGTCTGAATGTAGAACGGCTTCCAGGCTAACAGTCCGGCACGGTGAAGCAATAGGTCGCCGACCACAGCAGCCCCTACCTGCGCCGTATCAAGCTCGGGGAGGTAGTGCGAGAGACGCTCAGTGAGTAGGACTTTTTTTTTTCGTACTCCCTCATCACCAGCGGTGTCGTCGCCACTATCTTGGAGAGTGATGCCAGATCGTAGATTGTAGAATCTGCCACCTGAGGCGAATCCTGCGCATACGTGTAGCGACCCAGAAATCGCCTGTAGAACACCTGTCCCCTACTCGCTGCCACAATTTGCATCCCGGGCATAGCACCGCTATCAATGGCCCACTGGGCCAAAGAATCGGCCATAGCAATCAGCGTCCTGTTAGCCCCTATCTCCTCGGGCATCACGTACCCTAGACGCAATCCCCCTTCCTTCTGAACACCGGTACCCCTGCGCAATGCGGAGTCCAAATCAACTGGCAGCACACCCCGCACCGGTTTACCACCAAACAGAGCCTGAGCCGCAGCCTCACGAGTAGCCGGCTCCGCATCGTAAGCCAGCAATACCCCCTCGAAATCCGACAGGGCTCCCAGGCTAGTTAATGCATACGGCGAGCCGAAGAGCACGAGCACTGTGGGGCGTATCCGTGCGCAGCTCTTTATGAATTCTATCTGCTCCAATTTCAGGCCATAGCGTTCCCGGGGCGAATACCCCGTGGCCTTAGCGGCTATCACCACGAGCGTCGCATCCCCCAGGGCAGCAGCCACAGCAGCCGTATCACTCTTCGCCACAGCTTCCGCCCAGCGTGTATACGGGGCATAACGGCGCATCGTCGAGGCAAAGCCCTCATCCTTCTCGTCGAGATAGCTCACCAGCGTCAACCTCTCCCCCTCTACGGGCCCAATGGGAACTCGCCCATCCTTGACCAGCGTCAGGCTCTCGGCCGCAATCGTCCTTACCAGTGCCTCATGCTCATTCGCATGGAGTTGCTCCTCGATTCCCGCAGTCTCTATCGGCTCAAATGAGGGCCCTATGGCCCAATACTTAGCGGACAGAATCCTACGACACCGCGCATTTACCACTGCGGTGTCAATCTGCCCATGGCGCACCGCCTTCACTATGGCACTTATAGCCCCAGACACCTCCTGAGGGCAAAGCAGAATATCGCATCCGGCCCTGTAGGCTTCTAGGCAGGCTTCCACCTCCTTACGCCCCTGGGTAACTGCCCCCATGTTGAGCGCATCGCTACACACCAAACCGCGAAAGCCAAGCTCGCCCCGCAGCATGCTATCGATTACGCGAGACGAGAACGTGGCCACATGGCTAGCTGAATCTCCCTCCAGTCGCATCGCCAAATGCCCTGTCATGACAGCCCCAATGCCGCCACGCACCATATGACGGAAGGGTATCCAATCCCGCTCCCTCAGCTGCGACAGCGGCTCCGTGATGGTGGGGAGACTCTTGTGCGAATCGATGCTCACTCCCCCATGCCCAGGGAAGTGCTTTGCGCAGGCAATGATACCCGCTTGCTGCATCCCTAGCGCATACGCCGTGGCCATCTCAGCCACAAGCTCGGCACTGTCCCCATAGGAGCGTACCCCAATGACCGGATTATTCGGATTGCTATTCACATCGGCCACTGGGGCAAAATTCATATGCACCCCCAGTCGCCGCATCTGCTCGCCCAGGTGTTGCCCCATCCTGTAGGCAAACTGCGGCATACGGGTCGCAGCGAGGGCCATAGCCTTCGGGTACGCTATAGCATCGCTCAGCCGCATCCCCAGCCCCCACTCCCCGTCGATACTCACCAGCAGTGGTACCCGAGCCTTTGCCTGATACTTATTAGTCAGCTCGGCCTGCACCGGAGCCGTACCTTGGAAAAAGATGAGCCCTCCCACATGAAGCTTGGCCACTTGCCGCATCACCGCAGCATCGGGAGTGCTCGATTTCGAATAGGTGGTCACCATAAAAGACTGGGCCACCCGCTCCTCCAGGCTGAGGGCTTTCAGCACGGAGTCCACCCACCGTTGCTGCTGAGGATCATTCCCCCAGCACGGGGCAAAAATCTCTTGTGCGAATCCCCATGCGGGGAAGCACAAACTTACGACACACGAAACGAGAAGGGGAACCCACCCCGCCAATCCGCGGAGCCTCCTCCCAGATAGCCTCACGCCCTAGCTACTTCTGCGAGATGAACCGGAGCGAGTTCAGCAAATTCTCGCGATACGACTTCCCGATCGGTAGCGACACTAGCTCGTCGTTGCGTCGCACTAGCACCGCCCCCTCTTCGATGCTTTCAATCTTGCTCAGGTTCACGATATACGACCGGTGTATACGCCGAAACATGGTGTGGGGCATCTGCCCCTCCACGGACTTGAGGGTAAAGTGAAGCGTGAAACGCTCGTGCTCAGAGAATACGATCACGTAATTCTCCATCGATTCAATCCAGTGAATCGAATTGTAGGGTACACGCACCAGGGCCGCATTCTTCTTGAGGAAGAGCTCCCCATTGGCCGACACCGGGTGCATCCATTTCAAGGCCTTAGACACCGCCTGGAAGAATCGAGCGTAAGAGATCGGTTTCAGCAGATAATCCGTGGCCCCAAAATCGAACGCCCTGAGGGCGAACTCATCCGAGGCACTCACCATAATCACCTGCGGTGTATTCTCCAGGCTGTCCAGCAGCTCAAAGCCATCCATGCCCGGCATGCGCACATCCAGGAAGACGAGCGCGATGTCGCTGTTTTGCCGCAGGAAGTTGATGGCCTCTATCGAATCCGCAAATTGCCCCGCCTCGATGAGGCAATCCGTCTTTGCGATATACTCCGACAGGAGGCGGCGCGAGATCGCATCATCATCCACAATTATGCAACGCATCAGAGTGTCTCCAATTAGGTTGTGAATTCAGCCTCCCCCAGCGCACCATCTCCACGAAAGGGCGCAAGCTCCGCTCACCGCGGAACTTGCGCCCGATACCTATCAGCCCCTACTTCCCTTCTTCCACGGCACGCTCCAGCTCTGCACCGGGCTTGAAACGAACCACCCGGCTTGCAGGGATCTGGATCTTCTGGTGCGTGCGGGGGTTCATACCGGTACGCTCCTTGCGATCGCATACCTTGAAGGCGCCAAAGCCCACGATCGTTACGCTGTCACCGCTGCTCAGCGCTTCGCTCGTAACCTTGAGGAGAGCATCCAGGGCGCGCTTAGCGTCCACCTTCGCCATCCCAGCCTCTTGGGCAATCGCATCGATCAGCTCCGTCTTGTTCATAGCCTCGTGTTTTAAGGTCGTCGACCAGTTTATGAATCTCTTGCACGGCAAAAGTAGCAAAAATGAGGGTAGTACAGCACCTCGGGTATTCCAGCAGGAATTCTGTCACCAATGGTATACGCCCGAAAAAATGGCGCAAATGCGCTAATAATCAGCACTTCATGGGGTGAATGCGCATAAAATTACCACTCTCCACACCGTGTAAGCGTTGCGATTTCGCAAAAAATACCTACCTTTGCCGCTGGGTAAGTCTTGTACGACCAGCTCCCCTCGAAACTCCTCAGGGCCGGAAGGACGCAAGGATACAGGGTCGTAGCGGTGCGCTACAAGTAGCTTACCCATTTTTTGTGCCCATACCCCACCTCCTCCATGCTACGCATCCCCCTCGCCCATGTGGCATGTCGCGCATGGTGCAGATGTGGCTCCAACCGTTTCCCGAGCCTAATCCCACCTCCAAGCCCACACTCTCCACACCGCTAGTGCCCGGCGGCAACTAGCGAGCATCTGCTAAGCAGGGGAGCCCTGTACAGCCTCATCGCGCACGCCTCTCGAAAATCCAGCCACAACCTAGCAGAGACACCCTACTACCCCCCGATGCTATCGAAAGCAAAGGGCAACAGCTGTCGGGCATCCTCCAGCACTAGGCATGTAGCCCGAGATCCCATAAGTACCCCCACTGGCTCATCGCTCATGTTGGCGTACTCCAGCAGTGCCTGGCGACATGCGCCGCAAGGGAATACAGGCTCTCGCAGCAACTCCCCGTTGCGCCGAGCCACAATGGCAATCCGTATCACCTTGGCCCCATGGTGCACGGCTCCAGCCTGATACAACGCCACTCGCTCGGCGCACATACCGCTAGGGTACGCCGCATTCTCCTGATTGGCCCCCAGCACGCATTTCCCATTATCCAACGCAACAGCAGCCCCCACGCTGAATTGCGAGTACGGTGCGTAGGCACCTTCCAACGCCGTGCAGGCCATCTGGTAGAGCTCCTGCCAATCGGCTGGCAACGCTGCGGGCGATGGGTACACCGTGTACGGAATGGTGATAGCCCGCTCCTCCATGCCCACGTGGGACGAATCTGCCCCCTGCCCTGCTAAGTCCCTCATTGCCCCTTGAAAGTCTTCTGCAAGGATCGCATGAACTCGTTGGTAGCCTGCTCCAGCTCATCGGTCATCCGCTGCAACCGAGCCTCTACGCCCTTCGCCAGCTTACGCATTTGCTCGGCACTCGTGGCCTCTCGCATAGTGGCCCCCATCGGCGGAATGCGCGAATCGTAATAGGCGTAAAGAGCCACGGAATCTGCACGCCGTCCCAAGTGGTGATACGTGCACATCTTGAAGGCATCCCACGTCGCCTGCCACGAATCCGACTTATTCGCTTTCGCGCGGTGCCAATAGATCAGGGCCAGCTGCCCATACGCGTCGGCCTGTCGAGGCGCAATGGACTCCAGGCTATCCACCACCTGCTCAAACTGCATTGTATCGCTCATCTTGCTCGCACGACGCACCAGATCTGCCGTGTCGGTACGCCCCTGCGCAGCGCACACCGAAACCAAGGCACCCATTAGCATCATCCACAGCACCAGTTGCTTTCCCATAACCGTCGGGTATTACTAGTGAATATCCCGCTGACGCGGGCACACGGAGCAAGACTCCGCACCCTCGCGCAGCGACTTTGCCACTCACTGGCAAAGTCAAAGATAGCTCATACGCCCGATAGTGATCGCCCCCGCACCTCAAGGCCACGAGGAATCCCCCTAGCGCCCCCTCGGCCCTACGCAGCACTGTCTGCCTCGGCTCCTGCTGCCCCATCGGGCTGACGACTAGCATGAGCACGCTTCGGATTGGCGGGGAACCAGCCCCGGCGAACGCGCTCCTCCTGCTTTATCACCTCGCCGATACCCCAGAAGAAACAGAATCCTAGCACGCTAACAGCCCCGGCCAAAATCACCGGCTCCAGGAAGAGAGACAACACCGTGCACACAATCCCCAGTAGCAGAAAGACGTACCAAATGCGCTTCGTGAAGTGGTACTCCCCCCAGATGCAGAGCCAGCGCGTGAAGGCGATGATACCCACTATGCCCATGCAAAAGACGACACCGTCGAAGTTTAGCATATGCGCCCCCACCCCTAATGCGGTCGATCTTTCAAGCTGTAGTACTCTGGACTCCTGGCAGGGTTGCGCTTTGCCCGCCCCAGGCAGGCCCGCTTGTGCTGCCAGAAGAGCTCCAACGTCCCCCAGAGCAGCCCTGCGGCCATGATACCCAAGAGCAGGGAGAGGAACTCGCTCGAGACGAGTGACACTGCGAGGCAAATCAACGCCAGCAGCACCATCACCCACCAGGCTCGCTTCCCAAAACGGTACTCCACGAACACCACCAGCGGATGGAACACCCCCACCACGAAGAATGCTACCAAGCCGACAATCAGCCCCTTGAACATCGGTGTTCGATCTACCGTCTCCCGCCTTACCCCCCTCGCGAAGGTATCTATTTCCAGCTACTCCGGAAGAAGATCAACAGCAGGCCAAATATCTCGAGTCGTCCCAGCAGCATCAGCCCCGAAGACGTGAGTCGGCACGCAGGCCCCAGAAATCCGTACGAATCGAACGGGCCCAGCGATCCCACCGTGAGCCCTACGTTCCCCATGGAGGCTACCGAGACGCTCAGGCTCGTCACCATGTCGTGCCCTGCCATCGAGAAGATCAGCCCCCCCACGGCCACCGTGACCATGTACAGCACGATGAACAGCAGCGTGTGGCTCACCAGCTGGCTATCCACCACAAAGCCTCCCGAGTGCACCGGAACCACCGCGCTCGGGCTCTGCTTGCGCCGCAGCGTGGCCCGAAATGCGCCGTAGGCAATCATTAGCCGATCCAGTTTTATCCCCCCTGCCGTCGACCCCGAGCAGGCCCCGAAGAGTGAGATGGTCAGCAGCAGAAACAGCGCGAAGGAGGGCCACGTCCCGATGTCGTACGTGGCAAACCCCGTGGTGGACAGGATGGACACCACGTGAAAGAGCGAGAGGTGGAATGCCCGCGCAGCCGATAAATCCGTACGCACCACCAGGTCGATAGCCACGCTGAGCGACACGAGCAGCACCAAGATCAGGAAGAAGCGCACGATGGGCGCCCGGAAGAAATTCTTCACCTGCCCAGAGAGGAGCCCGAACAGCAATCCGAAGTGGATGCTGGAGATGAGCATAGCCACGATGAGCACCACCTCAGCACCCGTATTCTGGTAGCTCGCAATGCTCTGGTTGGTCACCGCGAATCCACCCGTGGAGACCGCAGAAAAGCTCAGGTTCACCGCATCGAAGATGGGGATCCCCGTCAGAATCAGGGCCCCGAAGGCCACGAGCGTCACCCCCAGGTAAATCGAAACCATCACCCGGAGCATCACTTTGCTCCGGTAGCGGAAGTCCTGCCTAGCCATGGGCGACACCTCCGTGCGCAGCAGGGTCATGCGCGCATTCCCGTAGAGCAGGTGCATTGCCATGACGAAAACCACCACGCCGATACCCCCGATCCAGTGCGTGAGCGAACGCCACAGCAGCAGGCTATGGGGCAATGACTCCACGTCATCGAGAATTGTCGCCCCAGACGTGCTATAGCCCGACACCGACTCGAACCATGCGGCCGAAAAATCGAATGCGTGCCCCCACAGCAGGTAGGGCACCATGCCGAAGAAGCAAACCGCCATCCACGAGCACACCACAATGGCGTAGCCCTCCTTGGGGTTGAGGCTCGACGAGCTCGGCACGAACACAACCGGGAAGAGGCCTACCAGTGCCGTGATGATGGCCGAGAACAGCAGCGGAACCTGGCCATCATCCCCTCCCACCACTGCGACCCCATAGGCGAGGGCCATGAAGACGGCATTCACCACCAGCACCAGGCCCACATAGCGCAGCACTAGAGCAAGCCTCATGGCAGCGGCTGGCCCGTGCGGCCGTGTTGATCGTGCTGCACCAGCTGATCTACCGCATCCCGCAGCTCCTCCAGCTCATCGTTTGATGCCGTGGGGTACGCCTTGTAGCGTCCCAGCTTCAGGTACTGACGAATGCTCGCCGTGATACCCACCACAGGTGACACGAAGTAGTGGTTGATCAGGTATGTGAAGAGGAAGATGAACAGGATCCCCACCACGATCACAAGGATCCCCGGGCGTATGGCCCGGCGCGTGGAATCCTCCAGCAGGTGCACGGTGCTGTAGAGGGCCTCCTGATTCAGCAGCACCAGACCGTTGAGCTGCCGACGGAGCTGCACCACCACGCTACGCAAATGCTCGGTGCACTCAGCACCCACGGGGCCCTTCTCGGTGAGAATGCGCAGTGCTCCCGCCACGTAGACCTCGAAGCTCTGGGCAATGGAATCCGTCATCAGCGACTCCCCCTCATGCTTCAGGTTGCTTTTGGCCAGGGCGAGCTGGTGGCGAAAAGAGACCTCGGCCCGCTTGAAATCGGACAGCTGATCCCGCGCATCGGCCTCATCACCCGTCAGGTGCTGTAGGATAGCCATCTGCTGCATGCCCAGCTCGTTGAGCATCCCCTGCCCGTACTCCACGCTGCGGTAGCTATCATCGAGAATGGAGCGCACCTCGCGCCCGATCTGCGACAGCTCACGGATGGCCAGCGCGTCGGAGATGAAAAGCATGGCGGCCAAAATGGCAAAGCCCAATGACATCTTGAGCCGCACCCCGATGTGACGTCTACGCCTCATAGCACAAAACTACATTACCTCGATCGCCCCTCGCCCAATGCCCACGCCCGAAACGCAAAGCAGCGGTAGTGGCTCATACGCACTACCGCTGCCCTACCCATAGCACCGCGACAGCTAGTTCTTCTTGCGTGCCGCGTAGTTAATCTTTAGCGCCGCCGACTTGCGGAGTTCCTGCTTCACGTCGGAGACGATACCCATGCGGGTATTCTCGTCCACCTTCAGCGATGTGGTCAGCAAGCTACGATCCGCCTCACTCAGCGCATCACGCTCCGAGGAGATAAAGTCGCGGATATCCACCAGCGTCTTGAACGCATCGTTGAGCTGGATCCGCGAATCCGTCCCGTAGAGCTTCTGGTACTGAAGGATCGGCGTGCCGATGTAGATGTACGACACCAGCGACTTCTTCTCGAGCTTCGTAACCTCCGAGGCATCCGGCAGGCGCACCGACACGCGCATCTCCGTCTCCCGCATCGTGGTGCTCACCATGAAGAAGAATAGGAGCATGAACACGATGTCCGGCAGCGAGGCCGTCGAGATTGCGGGGAGCCCCCCTTTACCCTTGCGTGAGAACTTTGCCATAGTGCCGTCCTTTCTATCGATTCACCTCCACGGGCTCAGCCTCCGAGATACGCTGCGGGATAGCCGCCTGTATCGCCTTCTTCTGATCGTCCGTCAACTGCTCGTAGGGATAGCCGAAGTACTGCATACACACCGGGTGACGCAGCTCGTTGTAGGCCGCCACCAGCTCATTCTGCACCCGCAGGTACATGGTGTAGGTTGTGGCACGGTCGTTCTGCAACGAGATGATCCCCTCGGTCACATTGAAGGCCCCAATCAGCGGGATGTCCTTCTGACGCTTCTCGGGCAGGTCGGGAGCATCCGTCGGATTGGCGAGAAACTCCTTCACCCGCTCGCGCAGCTGTGTGATGTCCATCGGCTTGCCGCCCACCAGCAGCTTATCGCTCTTGTTGATACGCACCAGCAGAATGTTGCGCACGTTCACGTCTTGCGCCTGCTCCTTCTGATCCTTTTGGGGCATCTGTGGCAGCATGCGCGCTAGACCCGTGTCCACATTCATCGTGGTGGTAACCAGGAAGAATATCAGCAACAGGAATGCAATGTCAGCCATCGAGCTGGCATTTATTTCCTCCATCTTGCGTTTTGCCATCGTGTCCTCCTTAATGTCTTAGAGGGTAGCCCCGCGCCCCCCGCGCCGACAGGCGACGCAAGGAGCCCCAGGCCGCTACCGATTGGAAATCAGTGAGCGGAGCCCCGTGGCCACCAGCAACAATACCGAGACCCCCAGCAGAATGTACGTGGCAATGATGCCCGTGTCTGACATCAACAGCACGGCCCGATTCGAGAAATCGGGGTTCGCCGAAGCCGACTGCGCCGAGATGGGGGTGGCATCCGAAGCCAGGTAGGAGATGAGGATCACCACGGCCAATGCCGCCAGTGCCACGAACACCTTGATGGCCTTCCGCGGGTTCTGCGCAATGTAGATCACGGGGAATATCACCGCCACGCAGGCACCCAACGCCAGCAGGATGTACGTCCACACCAGTATGGGATTGGTGGCCTCCATCTCGGCTGCCATGCCCTCCGCCCCAGAGATCTGGATGGCGAAGATCACCGTGAACAGCACCGAGATCCCCAGGAGCGTCCACTGCACGCCCCGGAGCACGTTCCGTATGAGTTTTTCCGACATAGTGACTCTCTCCTAGCGGCTAAGGTTGTGGTGCACCAGGATATCCACCAGCGAAATCGAGGCATCCTCCATGCGCATGGTGATGGCATCGATCCTCGAGAGGATGTAGTTGTAGAAAATCTGGAGGATAGCGGCCACGATGAGCCCGAATACCGTCGTGATAAGGGCGATCTTGATACCACCAGCCACGAGCGATGGGGCGATGTCACCGGCGATCTCGATGGCGTCAAATGCGCTGATCATCCCGAGTACCGTACCCATAAACCCGAACATAGGCGCCAGGGCGATAAAGAGCGAGATCCAGGTGAGGCCGCTCTCCAGCTGCTGCATCTGCACCGAGCCGTAGGACACCACGGCCTTCTCCACCGCGTCGATGCCCTCACTGTGGCGGTCGAGCCCCTGGTAGAATATGCTGGCCACCGGGCCCCGCGTGTTGCGGCACACCGCCTTAGCAGCGTCTACCCCACCCTCATTCAACGCCGACTCCACGCGGCGCAACAGCTTATCGGTGTTGGTGCTCGCCAGATTCAGGTAGATGATACGCTCGATGGCGATCGAGAGACCCAGAATCAGGAGCAGCAGGATGACACCCATAAACATAGGCCCCCCCTCGATGAACTTCTTCTTAATCTGCTCATGGAGTGGTTGCTCGACCTCGGTCTCAGTGTCATTCGTCACCACCAACGCTTGGGACGGGGCTACCGCCATCGCAGAATCGGCCGGGACAGCTTCAGCCTCCTGCCCCCTAGACAGCCCTGCGAATCCTAGCACCAATGATGCTGCGAAAAGAAACATTAGTACCCTCTTCATAACTGCTCCTTGACGTTAAAGTGATCTGTTGAGTTTCTTTCTCCAATGCGACCCCACGGGCCTTGCCGCTGCGCGTCGCAGAACCATTTGGCGGAGAGGGCGGGATTCGAACCCGCGATACCCTTTTGGGGTATACACACTTTCCAGGCGTGCGCCTTAGACCACTCGGCCACCTCTCCCTATGTAAGTCCCGATAAATCAGCCACTCCCCTCAATCGTCCACCGCAAAATTGGGGCCCTAGGAGCCCCAAAACCAAACGCAATATAGCAAGCTTTTGACAAATGGAACCCGTTAGCACGTTCGTTCCCCTGCCACGTTACAGCTCAAGAACCCCAACACGCCGGCTGGCTGCGTGTGCATGCCGAGGCCCAGCATGAGCTTAGTCATAGCCGCCTCGTAGGTCATATCGCCGCCGCTCTCCACGCCGGCCTGCGCAAGCCCGAGCCCCGCCTCGTAGGTGGTCATCGAGACGCTATCGGCAGGGCACTGCGTGATGTTGACCACCACGCCTCCCGCGCGCGTGAACTCCGACAGCTGCTCGATCAGCCAGGGCGCGCTGGGCGCATTCCCAGCCCCGTAGGTCTCCAGCACCAGCCCTCGAAGGCCTGGCACCCCCAGGACAGCCCGCAGCAATCCGTCCGAAATCCCCGGATAGAGCCGCAGCGAGGCCACACGGGTGTCGAAGGGCGAAAGCAGCTGCAACGGGCCCGTGCCCCCGGGGCGGATGGCATCCCGGTGATAGCGTATGGTGATGCCCGCCTCAGCCAAGGGCGGGTAGTTGAAACTGCGGAAGGCATCAAAGCGGGCCGCGCCGAACTTGCTGCACCGATTCCCGCGCATGAGCACGTGATCGAAAAACACCGACACCTCAGGCACGCATGGCACCCCGTTCTGGTGGGCCGCGGCAATCTCGATGGCCCCGAGCAAATTCTCCTTCCCATCCGTCCGGATGGCCCCGATGGGGAGCTGTGAGCCCGTGAGCACCACCGGCTTACCAAGGAAGCGCAACATGAAGCTGAGCGCGCTCGCCGTGTAGGCCATCGTATCGGTGCCGTGGAGCACCACGAAGCCGTCGTACTGGTCGTAATGACGCACCACGATGGCCGCCAATCGCTGCCAGAATGCGGGGTCAACCTCCGACGAATCCACTGGGGGCGACAGCGTCTCCACGTCGATGCTGTAGCCGAAACGCCGTAGCTCGGGCACCTCTCGCTCAATGGCATCGAAGTCGAACGGCGCCAGGGCCTGCGTCAGGGGATTCTCCTTCATCCCTATCGTGCCGCCCGTATACACCAGCAGCAGGCGACGCACCGTCCCTCCCCCTTGTCGTAGCATACCCGCCCGTATCACAGCATTTAATCATGACAAAGTTAGGAAAAAGCGCACGCACGGCATCGCACGGCCCTCGGGGAGCCTCTCGATGCGATCGAAATCGTTCGTGCTAACAGCACGTTAGCCCCACACCTCAACAGCGAGCACGAGGCCGCTCGGCCCCCTGGCTCACACGTAGCCTCCACGTGGCAAAAACGCATCAAAACCGTATTTACACCTACCAAATACGGACTTGATACGTCGTTGGTACGGTGTTGGCACAGCGATGACATAGCGGATGGTGCCCCGGGACGGGCACGGAAAAGGGGGCCCGGGCTGGCGATATGCCAACCCGAGTCCCCTTGCGATGCTGCTTTGATGGCTGGGAGTAGCGCGCACAATGCGCACCCGAGCCTTCGCGATGCGGATTTTACACCCCCATCACGCTTCAGCGCATTGAGCCGGCAGGGATGCTACTTGATTCCCTCCGTCCACTCCTGCAACTCCTTCTGGCTGATGTCGTTGAGGCGGCGCCCCTCCTTCCAGTTCACATCGGGGTAGTCCTTCAGCAAGAGCGTCTCGGCGCGCTGTATGCTGCTGCTACGCGAGGTGGCGAAGGGAATGATCGTCTTCCCCGCGAGCTTGTAGGACTCCATGAAGGTGCGGATGATGGGCGGGGCCGCATTCCACCACAGGGGGAAGCCTAGGTAGATGACATCGTAGCTCTCGAGGTTCTCCAGCTTCTTGGTGATGGCAGGGCGCGACTTGGGATCGCGGAGCTCGATGGAGCTGCGCGACTTGGTGTCACGCCAGTTCAGGTCGGCCAACGTGTAGGGCGTCTCGGGCTGGATCCGATGCAGGTCGGCATCGAGGACAGCTGCCAGCTCCTTGGCCACCTGCTCGGTGTTACCGGTGACGGAGAAGAATGCCACGAGCGTCTTGGCCTGCGCATGCGGCTTCACGCTGTCGGTCTCCTGCGCGCGGGCCACCGTGCACAAGGCCACAGCTGCCAAGAGGGTAAAAAGAATTCGCTTCATATTGCAAGTTGTATGGTTTGTGAGTGGTCACTACCTGCCCCGAGTGTCATTTCCCCACCTGGCGGAAATCCCCGCGGGCACCTTACAGTAACGTCATTGTCAACGCTATGTTACCTAAGGGAGGCTGAAAGCTGATTTGGCCAGGCCGCATCGACCCCAGAAATTTAATCCGGGTGCGCATCCCCACCGAACGTCCGGAGGCCTATGCACAACGCGTAACCTCATCCCTGCTACCGAAATTAAGCCCCTACGGTGGGCCAAAATTAGGAAGAATCTGCGCACTAGGAGGATCGAGGCCATGGGAGGCATGCCGCAAATTGGCTACCTTCGCGGGTACAGCGATGAGGCCTCTTGCCCACCGCGACCAGCCACGAACGCAATGAGCATGAAGAGCATAGACGAACGGCAGCAGGAGATTCTGGAGGAGTTCGGGCTCCTGGAGAACTGGCTCGACCGCTACCAGCAACTCATCGACCTGGGGCAAACATTGCCCGCCCCGGCGGAGGATCTGCATCGGGATGAGAACCTCATACGTGGCTGTCAGAGTCGGGTGTGGATACGCTGCCGAGCGGTGGACGGGGCTCTCCGCTTCGAGACGGATAGCGACGCGGTGATCACCAAGGGGATTGCGGCGCTGCTAATCGACGTGGTGAATGGGCACACGCCCGCGGAGATTGCGGGGGCCGACCTCTACATGGTGCAGCGGCTCGGGCTGGAGGAGCACCTCTCGCCCACACGAGCCAACGGGCTGCGAGCAATGCTGGAGCGCATCCGCGAATGCGCCCAGTCGTATCTAGAGAACCACGCGTAAACTCGGGCTGCGCATGCGTGACATACTGGAAATAGAAAGCGACCTGGTGGGGGCCCTGCGGGAGGTGTTCGATCCCGAGATACCGGTCAACGTGTACGACCTGGGGCTAATATACGACATCGATGTGCAGGACGATCGCTCGGTGCACATCGCCATGACGCTCACGGCGCCGAACTGCCCCATGGCGGATCAGGTGGTGGAGGAGACCCGCAGCGCCGCGGCTGGCGTGGAGGGGGTGACAAGCGCCGAGGTAACGTTGGTGTTTGAGCCCGAATGGTCGCAGGATCGCATGAGCGAGGAGGCCAAGCTGGAGCTAGGGCTGCTGTAGCTGACGGCCACGCAGGCTGCTCCACACCCCAAGCGACTAAGGGGCCAACATGGGGAGTGGACGCATCTCAACGCCAGGGGCATGGTGAGCTATGAGGAGGCTACGCGCCTGGCCCTAGAGGCTGGGTTCGATGCTGTGGGCATATGCCGTGCCGCCCCCGCAGAGGGTATAGAGGCGCACTACCGCGAGTGGATTGCCCGGGGCTACCACGGCGAGATGGGCTACCTGGCGCGCAACATGGAGAAGCGGCTCGACCCGACGGTGCTAGTGCCCGGGGCCCGCAGCGTGGTGTCGGTGCTGCTGTCGTACAACCTCCCCTTCACCCAGGTAGGGCCACCCCCGCGCGTGGCACGTTTCGCATGGCTGCGAGATTACCACCAGGTGCTGAAGGATCGCCTCTTCGGCCTGCTCGACCGTCTACGCAGCGCCTACGGCCCTGTGCAGGGGCGCGCATTCGTGGACTCGGCACCATTCCTCGATCGCTACTGGGCTGCCCGGGGCGGGCTGGGGTGGATCGGGAAACACTCGCTGCTGGTGTCGCCCGAGTGGGGCTCGTTCGTCTTCATCGGCTCGCTGGTGGTAGACCTAGAGATTGAGGCCCGGGAGCATAGCATGCCTCCCCGCTGCGGACGCTGCACCCGCTGCATCGATGCCTGCCCCACGAAGGCTCTGCTGGGGGCCGGGGTGATGAACGCGACTCGCTGCATCTCATACCTAACCATCGAGAAGAAGAGCCCCCTGACGGCTGAGGAGGAGGCCACGGTGGCCCCCTGGGCTTTCGGGTGCGACGTGTGCCAGGAGGTGTGCCCATGGAATCGCCGGGCTAAGGTGTCGCAGCTGGCGCACGAGATGGTGATAGATCGTGAGCTCCTCGCCCGCATCGCGGCTGGGGCATCGCCCCCCGACAACAGCCCCATGCTACGGGCCGACCCCCATAGGCTCCGCCGCCTGCTCGGCCTATGGCAAGGGCTGGATGGAAAGGGGGAGGTGGGGAATACCTGAATAGACGCTGCATGCGCAATGTGAGACTTGCTCTGCTAAGCGTAGCATACGATACGATCAAAAAGACAATGGCTGATTCTCTAGACCTTATCCCATTCGAGGCAACCATCACGGCCCTAGTGCACCTCATCAGTCAGGGCGATTATGAGGCTATAGCAGCGAACGGGCAGGCAGGTCGCATGGGTGCCGAGGGCATAAAACGTGCCGTGGAGACTTACCCCTACACGGTCATTCCGCTACCCTCCGAGGCTTTTGAGCTGGCCGAAGTCTACCGCATAGATGAAACTCGCCTCGACATCTACCTCCCCCTCTGGACGCATGAGGAGGGCCGGAGCGACCTCACCCTATGCCTTTCCTGCTACACCATCGGCTCCAACACACAGGTGGAGGTAAACGATCTGAGGGTGCTATAATCCCCCTCTCTCCCCTGCGGACATCGCATAACCTGCAAACGGATCCCAATCCCTCCGAGCCTCGTGCTGGCACACCAAGCACTAAGTCATTTTACTGCTCATCGCACGGTGTCGAGAATATAGCCAGGTAATGTCCCCCACTCGCTCCATGAGCAATGCGACGGGACTATCTCGTATCTTTGCGGCGGTTGCGCAGGGGAGAACGGTCGGGCCCAGTGGCCCCATGCAACGTTAGCTCCGGCAGGCGCAACAAGGCAAATGGGGGCGAAGACGAGGGCATTCCACGATGCACCGGCATGGGCGGCGGGGCTAGAGACCCTGCATGGGGAGGCACACTTCGGCAGCCTCTACCGTACCCTCTACGCCACGGATGCCTCAGCCTACAGCGAGCAGCCGCTGGGCGTGGTCTACCCGCTGGACGAGGCCGATGTGACCCTCACGCTACGATGCGCCATCGAGGCTGGAGTCCCCATCATCCCACGCGCTGGAGGCACATCACTCGCAGGGCAGGTGGTAGGCCGTGGGCTCGTAATGGACGTGAGCAAGCACATGCGCTCCATCATCGAGGTCAACGCCCAGGAACGATGGGCCTGGGTGCAACCCGGCGTAGTGCTCGACGAGCTCAACATAGCCCTACGCCCCTACAGCCTCTTCTTTGCCCCGGAGACATCCACCGCCAACCGGTGCTGCATTGGCGGCATGGTAGGCAATAACTCCTGCGGCTCACACTCCCTGGTATATGGCAGCACCCGGGATCACCTGCTAGAGGCCCATGTGCTGCTAGCCGACGGTACCCCCGCCCACTTCCGCGCACTCTCATCCCAAGAGGCGCAAGCCATCGCCGCGCAGGATGACACCGAGGGGCACATCTACCGCAAGATTCTCGAGCTGCTCAACGATCCCACGACCCAGGAACTGGTGGATGCACATTTCCCCGATCGGCGACTACGTCGCCGCAACACGGGGTATGCACTCGATGCGCTGCTACACGAGTGGCAAACATCGGGCACTATGAATCTGTGCAAGCTCCTAGCTGGCAGCGAGGGCACGCTCGCCATCCTACTATCCGCCAAGCTGAACCTCGAGCCTCTCCCTCCCCCCGAGACGCTGGTGGTGTGCGTGCACTGCCAACATCTGCGGGAGAGCTTCCAGGGCAATCTGGTAGCACTACAGCATGCCCCACGCGCCGTGGAGCTTATCGATCGCACCATCCTGGAGCTGAGCCGCGAAAACCTTGCGCAGCAAGTCAACCGCTTCTTCATAGAGGGCGATCCCGCCGCCGTGCTAGTAGTGGAGATGGCAGACGAGGATAGAAGCGCACTCGATCGGCAGGCCCAGGCGTTGATTGCCGATTTGCAGGCGCATGGACTCGGTTACGCATACCCCATCCTGCATGGCAAGGACGTGAGCAAGGTGTGGAGCCTTCGCAAGGCAGGGCTCGGGCTCCTATCGACCATGCCGGGTGATGGCAAGCCCGTATCGCTGATCGAAGACACCGCCGTGCTCCCCGAGCAGCTCGATGACTACATCGCCGACATCCAGGCCATGCTCTCGAGCTACGGGCTGCAATCCGTGTACCACGCCCACATCTCAGAGGGCGAGCTGCACATTCGCCCGGTGCTCAACCTCAAGGATGCCGCACACCGTGAGTTGTTCCGTGCCGTGGGGCATGACACGGCCCTACTCGTGCGCAAGTACCGAGGCTCTCTCAGTGGTGAGCATGGGGACGGCCGTCTGCGGGGCGAATTCATACGCCTGCTCTTCGGGCCCGAGGTGTATGCCCTGTTCAAGACGCTAAAGGCCACATTCGATGCTGCGGGTCGGCTGAATCCGGGTAAGATAGTGGAGACCCCGCCCATGGATGCACACCTCCGCTATCAGCAGGCCAATGAGCCCGCGGAGCCATTCTTCGACTACAGCTGGCAACAAGGCTTTGTGCGCGCCGTGGAGCAGTGCAACGGCTCGGGGGATTGCCGCAGGGCCGCCATCCTCGGTGGGATGATGTGCCCCACCTTCCAGGCCACGCACGACGAGCTATATAGCACCCGCGCCCGAGCTAATGCGCTACGGACAGCCCTCTACAGCACTGGCAAGCGGTTTGACGACCCCGATGCGCTGGCAGCCCTGAGCAGCTGCCTATCATGCAAAGGCTGCAAACGCGAATGCCCCTCGAGCGTGGATTTGGCCCGCTACAAGGCCGAGTACCTTCAGCATCACTATGATAGCCACGGTGCCCCACTGGCCAGCCACCTCATAGCTCGCATGCCGAGCACCCAGCGAGTGGCAGCATGGGCCCCCCGCGTGTATAACGCCCTGCTCGGGAACGCCATCACAGGAACTCTCGTGCGCCGAACGCTAGGGTTCACCCCCGCACGTCAATTGCCCAAGATTGGCAAGCAGACACTCAGGGCCTGGTACCGAAATCATATACCCGAAACACCCACGCCCCACGGTAAGCAGGTGGTGCTCTTTGCCGACGAGTTCACCAACTACCTAGACGTGGAAATCGGCATCACATTCGTGCAGCTGCTCCAGCATCTGGGCTACGAGGTGGTACTTCCACAGCATCGGGAGAGCGGGCGTACATCCATGTCGAAGGGATTCCTACGTCGTGCGCGCCGGTTGGCGCATGAGAATGTGCTTTTGCTGTCCCCACTCGTGGGGCTCGATAGCCCGCTAGTGGGCCTTGAGCCCTCATGCATCCTCGCTTTCCGCGATGAGTATCCGGGTCTGCTCCGGGGCCACGAGCAGCATCAGGCTCAGGAGCTCGCGCAGCATGCCCTGCTCTACGATGAGTTTCTGATGCGTGAAATCAGAGCCAGGCGCATACCGCAATCGGCATTCGGACTAGACGAGCCAACTAACGTGCTGCTCCACGGGCACTGCCACCAAAAGGCCCTCGCCTCAGTGCAAGACACCGCAGAGGTGCTCCGTTATTGCGGCTACCAGGTGCAGCTCATCCCCTCCTCATGCTGTGGCATGGCCGGGGCATTTGGGTATGAGAAGAAGAATTACGACCTTTCGATGCGCATCGGCGAGCAGGTGCTCTTCCCCACCATACGCCAGGCAGCCCCCGGCACTTTAGTGGCCGCCCCGGGCACTAGCTGCCGTCAGCAGATACACGACGGCACGGGGGTGCGAGCCTACCATCCCGTGGAGCTCATGTACCGGGCCATGAGGCCCTCACAGTAACAATGACCAGATAGTGGCATGAAAATACCGTTTTCGCCCCCCTACATCGACCAGAGTGTAATCGACGAGGTGGTCGACACGCTGCGCTCGGGCTGGATCACCACCGGCCCCAAATGCCTCGCCCTAGAGCAGGAGATAGCACGCTTCACGGGTGCACGCCGCGTGCTCACCGTGAACTCATGGACATCGGGGGCCATCCTGATGCTCCGCTGGCTAGGCCTCCAGCCTGGCGATGAGGTGATCGTGCCGGCCTACACCTACTCCGCCACAGCCCTCGCGGTGCTCCACGCCGGTGGCAAGCCGGTGATGGTGGATGTGGGCGACGATTTCAACATCACTACTGAGGCCGTACGAGCCGCCATCACGCCACGCACCAAGGCTATAATCCCGGTGGATTTCGCCGGATTCCCCTGCGACTACGGGGCCCTCATCGACCTTGTGAAGTCGCCCGAGGTGCACAAACTCTTCACACCCACGAGCGATGTGCAGGAGCGCATGGGGCGCATCCTCATACTGAATGATGCGGCGCACTCTCTCGGCGCACGCTACTCAGCCACAGAGCGCACTGGCAGCGAAACCGACATCGCCATCTTCTCGCTGCACGCAGTGAAGAACGTGACCACGGCCGAGGGCGGTGCCATCTGCCTGAACTTCCCTGACGGGCAGTTCGACGCTGAGGCCCTGTACCCCCAACTCCGGCAAATGGCCCTGAATTGCCAAACCAAGGATGCCTTCACCAAGAGCAAGGCCGGCGGCTGGCGTTATGACATCACAGGCCTAGGCATGAAGGTGAACATGGCCGACGTGAATGCTGCCATCGGCCTGGCCCAGATACGCGAATACCCCGCGCTGCTAGCCGAGCGAAAACGCGTCTTCCAGCACTACCACCGGCGGCTATCGGCCTACGAGTGGGCCCAGCTCCCACCCGTGGTGATGGGCGAGCGGGAATCGTCATACCACCTATTCGCCCTGCGAGTGAATGGGGTGGACGAGGCTCAGCGCGATCGGATGATCGAGCACATTGCCAGCAAGGACGTTGCCGTAAACGTGCATTTCATCCCTATGCCCATGCTCACCCTGTTCCGGGGACTAGGGTACCGCATTGAGGACTACCCCACGGCCTACCGCAACTACGCCCACGAGATATCGCTACCCATATACCCGCAGCTCGATGAGGCCATGGTGGACTGCGTGTGCGACGCAGTGATCGAGGCCCACAACGCCGTGCTGTAATCATGCTCAAGCGTGGCCTCGATGTGGTGGTGAGCCTGGTGGGGCTTGCCCTCTTCCTCCCTCTCATGCTGGTGCTAGCCCTGTGGGTGATGTGCGACTCGCGGGGCCCCATCCTGTACCGCCAGGTGCGCGTGGGGCGTAACGGGCACGACTTCCGTCTACTCAAGTTCCGCTCCATGCGCGTAGATGCCGATCGTCTCGGGCTCATCACCGTGGGAGGGCGTGACCCGCGCGTGACCCGTGCCGGCTACTACCTGCGCAAGTACAAGCTGGACGAACTACCACAGCTGCTCAACGTGCTGCGGGGCGATATGAGCCTCGTGGGCCCGCGCCCCGAGGTGCGCAAGTACGTCGACCTGTACACCCCCGAGCAGCTACGCGTGCTCACCGTGCGCCCGGGCATCACCGACCTAGCCTCCCTGCGCTACCGACATGAGAACGACCTCCTGGCGCAAGCGGAGGATCCCGACACCTACTACATCGAGACGGTGATGCCGGCCAAGTTGGCCCTCAACCTCGAGTACATCGATCACCAGTCGTTCTGGGGCGACCTCCGGCTCATTGGGCAAACGGTAGTGGCCGTGTGCCGTGGGTAGCCAACCCCCAGCACGCAGAAAGGGCCGTTACATGAAAAAGTTAATACCTTTGTCCAGCCCGGGTGTCCTGGGCGTACCTATCGAGTAATAGCTGCAACAAACCAAGGAGTACGTACATGTTCAAAAATCAACCCAAAGGGCTGCTAGCGGCAGCCCTGGCCAACATGGGGGAGCGATTCGGCTTCTACACCATGATGGCCATCCTGAGCCTGTTTCTCCAATCGAAATTCGGGCTCGATGAGGTAGGGGCTGGATGGATCTACTCGTCCTTCTACTTCTCGATTTACGCCATGGCCCTACTGGGGGGTATCATCGCCGACGGTACGAAGAAGTACAAGACGGTGATCCTATGCGGGCTTGTGGCTATGAGTGCGGGGTATTTGCTGCTGGCAATGCCCACCACGGTGACCCCCGACAGCCGCACCGCGCTGATTGTCTACACGTGCGTGGCCCTCTTCGTCATCTCCTTCGGGAATGGCCTCTTCAAGGGCAACCTGCAAGCGCTGGTGGGCCAGATGTATGACAACCCGCAGTATTCCCAGATGCGCGACCGCGGGTTCTCTATCTTCTACATGTTCATCAATATCGGGGCCGTCCCCGCACCCTTCATCGCCCCCAACGTGCGCAACTGGTGGCTGGCCCAGCATGGGTTCAACTACAATGCAGGCCTCCCGGCCCTGTGCCACGAGTACCTGGCGCAGGGGAGCTCCATGGCGGCCGACAAGATCACGAAGTTCAGCGAGCTGGCGCAAAATGCCTCCGTGGGCTCGTTCTCGGGCGACCTAGGTGCCTTTGCCAGCCAGTACCTCAACGTCTTCAACACGGGTTTCCACTACTCGTTCGCCGTGGCCATCGTCGCCATGGCTATCTCGGTGGTGATCTACCTGTTCAACGTTCGTAGGTTCCCCGATCCGGCCAAGAAGGCGGCTGCGGCTAAGGGGACCGAGGTGGAGATGTCGGTGGCCGAGATGCGGCAGCGCATCTACGCCCTGCTGGCTGTATTCGCCGTGGTGATATTCTTCTGGTTCTCATTCCACCAGAACGGGCTCACCCTCACCTACTTCGCGAAGGACTACACGCTGCTACGGATTGGCACTCTGAACATCACGGCTGAGAACTTCCAGTCGGCCAACCCCTTCTTTGTGGTCTTCCTCACCCCGCTCGTGGTGGCCCTCTTCGGGGCTCTAGCCAAACGGGGCAAAGAGCCCAGCGCGCCGCGCAAGATTGCCATTGGGATGGGCATCGCTGCCCTCGGGTTTGTGATCATGGCCCTTGGCTCCTATGGCCTGCCCTCGCTCAATGAGGTAAAGGCTATGGGCGAACTGCCGGAAGCGCAGCGTGTTACGCCATGGCTGCTGATTGCCACCTACTTCGTGCTCACGGTGGCCGAGCTATTCATAAGCCCGCTGGGCATCTCCTTCGTGTCGAAGGTGGCTCCGCCCAAGCTCCAGGGTGTGATGCAAGGGCTGTGGCTGCTCGCCACGGGGCTGGGGAACCAGCTGCTGATCCTCGGCGCCGTCTTCTACAAGAACATCCCCATCTGGGCCACCTGGACAGTGTTCGTGGCGGCGTGCTTTATCTCCATGTTCACCCTTCTAGCCATGGTGAAATGGCTTGAGCGTGTGGCCAAGTAGCCGTAGCGCGCTCGTCATCTTACAGGGGCAATCTCTCTCCGGAGGGGTTGCCCCTCTTTCGTGAACAGCGTCTCGACGACAAGCAATCGGGGGGACGATCTGTGGGGAGACAACGATGCGGTGTCGGCGTAGCAACAACGTACCAAGCCCGTATTTTGTAGGCCAAATATGGGTTTAGTGTGTCGCAGGTGTCTTGCGGGCGTTTTTCAGCCTACGTGGTGCCAGGCGTAACACCCTACGCGAGGATGTAGCCGGGCCTTCGGATGGCTCAGCCAGAGCGTGGCAACAACAAGAGGGGCAACTACGTTAATTTCTCATGATGTGGGCATTCAGCCCGTGATATAGCTCATGTGACCATGCGAAACCTACTCATTGCCCTTACCCTATTTGCCGTAACCATCGCACTACCCACCCGACTCGTGGCCCAGGAGAGCATCGCCAAACCCTCGGGGCCCGTGATACGTCTGGAGCCCGCCAAGATGGATCTGGGCAGCATCCAGCTGAGCCAGCTCAGCGATGAGCACGGCAAGGTGCGTTTTGAGGTATTCAATGACGGCACGAAGCCGCTCCTACTGAAGAAGGTGTCGGGGTGCTGCGGGACAGATATCAAGAGCTACACGCAGGGCCCGATTCTGCCGGGCAAGTCGGGGGAGATCCTCGTGGAGTTCCGCATTGAGCCCAAGCTCCATGCCATAAGCCGTACGGTGACGGTGCTATCCAACGCCGAAAATGGGGCGGAGATCAAGGCCCCCATCGTGGGCAATGTGATCAAGGACGCAGGCCCCGGACGACGGCTCTAGCCTGAAGGGACATCCTACCGCTGGAAGAGGTGGCGCACAACGGGCCGCTCAGGGGAGCACCTCGATGCGCCGCTGCTGGAACTCGATGATCTCACCGGGCAGGATCTTCGTGCGCTTGCGGATTTCCACCACGCCGCCACGGCGCACCAGCCCCTCCTCCACCACCCGCTGCGCCTCTCCCCCCGAGCGCACGGCACCGCACGCCTTCAGCAGCTTGATGAGTTCGATGTGCGGATTTCCTTCCAGTGCAAATCTGATGGTTTCCATGCTGGTTGCTGCGTCTTTTGCCCTTTTGGCCCATGCGCAGCAAAGGTACGCTAATTGTCCGTCTGGTATGATGAGCAGCCTGCGTAATCGGTGCACACGACAGCGGAAAGCCCTCGTAGGAAAGGCGATAGGTTGAACTTTTACTAAATTTGCGGCTGCTCTTACCGTAACGTGGTACCCACGCAGGTCTTTTCGTGCAACTACGCCCGGCTGCCCGGGATGGCAGCGCACCTGCATAACGATGTAGCGCGGTGAAGATGAGTATGGTTGACCTTCGGGGTCAATACGAGCGGATACAGGAAGAGGTGGATGCGGCCATAGCGGGCGTCATCCAGCGTGCCGATTTTATCAACGGTGAAGACGTGAGGGCCTTTGGCGATGAGCTGGCGGCCTACAACGGTTCTCGCTTCGCGATTCCGTGCGCCAACGGTACCGATGCGCTCCAGATAGCCCTGATGGCCCTGGGCCTCAAACCAGGGGACGAGGTGATAGTGCCGGCATTCACCTATGTGGCGAGCGCCGAGGTGATCGGTCTGCTGGGGCTCGTGCCGGTGATGGTGGACGTGGATGAGGACACGTTCAACACCAGCCGCAAGCACCTGGAGCAGGCCCTGAGCAGCAAGAGCAAGGCCATCATCCCCGTGCATCTGTTCGGCCAGAGCTGCGACATGGAGCCCATCCTCGCCTTTGCGCGCGAGCACGGCCTGTGGGTGGTGGAGGACAACGCGCAGGCCATGGGGGCTGAGTACACATTCGGCGACGGTCGTAAGGCCAAGACAGGCTCGATGGGCCACGTGGGATGCACCTCCTTTTTCCCCTCCAAGAACCTCGGCTGCTTCGGGGACGGCGGGGCCATGTTCACCGACGACGCAGAGCTTGCGGGGCGGCTACGCATGATAGCCAACCACGGGCAGGAGGTGAAATACCGGCATAAGGTGTTGGGCTGCAACTCGCGGCTGGACACGCTGCAAGCGGCGATCCTGCGGGTGAAGCTCCGCCATCTGGACGAATACTGCAATGCGCGCCGCAAGGCCGCCCGGTACTACAGCGAGCGGCTCAGGGGACTCGCAGGGCTGCGCACACCCGCCGAGACTGTCTACTCAACGCACACCTACCACCAGTACACCCTACAGGTGCCCGGCGGGCAACGGGATGCGCTCAAGGAGCATCTCGCCGCGCAGGGCATCCCCTCCATGGTGTACTACCCACTCCCTCTACAGGCCCAAGAGGCCTTCGCCCCCATAACGCGGGCGGCTGAGGCACTGGACACCGCGCAGCGGCTCGCCGACTCCGTGCTGTCCCTCCCCATGCACACCGAGCTGCGTAGCGAGGAGCAGGACGTGGTGATAGAGGCCATCAAAACCTTCTTTGCATAGTGGAAACGCCGGGCTACTTCGCGCACCCAACCGCCATAATCGACGAGGGCTGCCAGGTGGGGAATGGGGTGAAAGTGTGGCACTTCAGCCACATCATGGCTGGGGCCGTGGTGGGCGAATCCTGCAACATTGGGCAGAACGTGGTGATATCGCCTGGCGTGGTGCTAGGGGCACGATGCAAGGTGCAGAACAACGTGTCGGTGTACAGCGGTGTGACGTGCGAGGACGAGGTGTTCCTGGGGCCTTCGTGCGTGTTCACCAATGTCATTAATCCCCGTGCAGCCATCGAGCGCAAGTCGGAGTATCTGCAAACCCGCGTGGGCCGCGGGGCCACCATCGGGGCCAACGCCACCGTGGTGTGCGGGCACGACATTGGGGCCTACGCCTTCATTGGGGCCGGGGCCGTCATCACGCATGAGGTGCCGCCCTACGCGCTGGTGGTGGGCAATCCGGCCCGGCAAATCGGGTGGATGAGTGAGCACGGGGCCCGCTTGGACTTTGACGCAAAGGGGTACGCCCTCTGCCCCCTGTCGCAGCAACGCTACAGGCTGGAGGAAGGCCGTGTGCGACGAGAACTATAGATTATTTGAAACAGTGCTGTCAAATTCGCAATTCGCATGTCACTGGTGTACGAAGAGCTACTAAGCAAGAAGCGTAAGCTGGCCGTAGTGGGATTGGGCTACGTGGGATTGCCCATTGCGCTGGAGTTCGCACGGAAGGTATCCGTGATAGGGTTCGATATCAGCGAGGCTCGCCTCAACCGGATGCGGCAGGGTGACGACCCGAGTAATGAGCTACCGGCCGAGGCGTTTGAGAATCGGGATATCGTGTTCACCTCCTCGCTGGAGGATCTGCGCACGGCCTCGTTCTACGTGGTTGCCGTACCGACACCCATCGATGCGTACAACAATCCTGACCTTGCGCCGCTGCTGTCTGCCACCCGCTCGGTGGGGCAGAGCTTGAAGAAGGGGGACTACGTGTGCTTCGAGTCCACGGTGTACCCGGGCTGCACGGAGGAGGACTGCGTCCCCATCCTGGAGCAGGAGTCGGGGCTACGTTTTGGGCACGACTTCAAGGTGGGCTACAGCCCCGAGCGTATCAACCCCGGCGATGCGATGCACACGCTGGCCAACACCACCAAGATCGTATCGGGGTGCGATGCTGAGGCCCTCGACACGGTGGCCAAGGTGTACGAAATCGTGGTGCGCGCTGGCGTGCACAGGGCCCCGACCATCAAAGTGGCCGAGGCGGGCAAAATCATCGAGAATACCCAGCGTGACGTGAACATCGCGCTGATGAACGAGCTGTCCATCATCTTCGATCGCATGGGCATCAACACCTATGACGTGATTGAGGCTGCTGGCACGAAATGGAATTTCCTGAAGTACTCCCCAGGACTCGTGGGGGGGCACTGCATAGGGGTGGATCCCTACTACCTGGTGCACAAGGCGAACCAGCTGAAGTACCACGCTCGAATCATCTCTGCGGGCCGCGCCATCAACGACTCGATGGGCGGGTACATAGGCAAGAAGGTGGTGAAGGGCCTCATTGCCATGGGTAAGGCTGTGCTCGGAGCACGGGTGCTGGTGATGGGCATCACGTTCAAGGAGAACGTCTCGGATGTGCGCAACTCCAAGGTGGTTGACATCGTCAGCGAGCTGGAGGACTACGGGCTGAACGTGGACGTGGTGGATCCGCATGCCGAGGTGGCTGAGGTGGAACGGGAGTATGGCATTACGCTCACGAGTGAGCCCACGGGCCAGTACGATGCGGTAATTGTCGCCGTGGCTCACCGGGAATACCTAGAGCTGCGTGAAGCCGACTTCCAACGCATGAGCCGCGGGGAGGGATTCCTAGTCGACATCAAGGGCGTGTATCGGGGGCAAATTAGCCGCATGCGCTACTGGAGCCTGTAAGGGCCACGATGCGGTGGGACGTTTCACGTTCGCCACACGGGCTCTAGAGGCGATACGCAGGAGCCACTTCGCGAGGAGCGTCCTCACGCTGGGTGTGGGGGCCGTGGTGTCGCAGCTGATCCCGCTGGCCGCCTATCCGCTGCTGTCCCGGCTGTACACGCCGGCGCAGTTCGGCGTGCTGGCCCTGGTGTCGTCCATCTTCTCCATCATCTCCAAGGTGGGCACGCTACAGTATAAGCAGGCCATCCTGGTTGTCGAGGGGGCATGGCGTGTTCCGGCCGTGCTGATGCTGTGTTTCGGCGTGGGCACCCTAGTGCACGTCGTCTCCATCCCCGTACTGTACGCAATCTACGGCCTAGGGTACTTGCCAGGATTCCCGGCGCACTGGCTGATACTGGTCTCGGTGGCCTGCTCATTCGCCTACACCATCTACTACATCTACAATGAGTGGTGCGTGCGTGAGGGCTACTTCGGCAAGCTGTCCCAGAACAAGGTGATCAATGCCCTGGCCAATGCGCTAGGGAAAATCTCCCTGTGCTGGTGGACGCACGGTTTAGTATTCGGGGAGCTGGCTGGGCGTCTCATCGCCTCGGGCGTAAGCCTGCGGCACTTCATTCGGCAGATTGGCCACGCTTTGAGGGGCGTGAAACGAGCTGATGCGCTGGCCGAGGCCCGACACTTTGCCGCACTGCCCCGCTACTGGTTCCCAGGCATATTCATCGGCTCGTTAGCCGACCATCTCCCGGTGTTCCTCATCGGCTACTACTTTCAGAACGAGCTGCTGGGGCAATACTCCATGGCCACGATGGTGCTATCGCTCCCCATCTCGGTAATCGGGATGACGTTCAGCGACGCATTCAGGCACAAGGCGAGTCGACTTTTCGCCGAGCAGGGTAACTGCCGTACGTTATACCGCAAATTACTCGCTATCTTCGCGCCAGTGGCCTTAGTAGGCTGTGTGGCTGCCATGCTCATACTTCCGACACTATTCCGGTGGGTACTCGGGAATGAGTGGGATGTGGCTGGCCAGTACGCAGTCATCCTCTGCCCATCCGTATTCCTCGGTATGCTTAACACCGTGTTCTCCTCCATGTGGGTGATAGCCAACAAGCTACGCGGAGCGCTCTACTGGTTTGCACTGCATCTCGGCTGCACGTTCGCCGGATTCTGGGTGGCATTCCACGCATACGATAGCATGCAGGCGTGCCTGGTAGGGCTGTCCATCGCCCTATCCATTTCGTACGCTATCAACCTGCTATTCACGTACAAATTTTCACGCCGGAATGAACGAGCTTGCGCTTAGCTGTCACGATGACGTGTCGGAGAGGGAGCTACGCCGCTTCATCACCTTCTCGCTACTTTGGTTCTCTCTCTACAATTTGCTCCAGAAGATGCTCATGCTGCCCGACAGCTCGTGGCAGATGGTGACCATGGTCTACGGGGTGGTGCTGCTGCTCGCCTTCGTCCCCTCCTTCCTCATCCTGCTTGGCCGTGTGCCACAAACACTGATCGTGAGCCTGCTGGCGCTAGTGATTATTTACGCCACGTCGTACCTCGCATTTCCCGAATCGTTAAGTCTCCTAGGCCGAGGGCTCATGTGGTCCGGCATGGCCTGGTGCATTGCCATTGCGACCTATGGCATAGTGGATTATCGGGCCCTCTACCGAAGCCTAGTGCATATCTCCTACTTGATTGTCGCAGTCGCCATATTCCCGATCATCCACCATTTCGCTTTCGTGAAAGGGGAGATGGAGTACGACATCAACTTCTCCTACGCCATGGCGCTGCCCACCATCATTCACCTGGCAGAATTCGCCCGAATACGCAAAAGTGCATTCCTACTCTTGTTCCTACTCGAGTGCGCTATACTGCTAGCCGTTGGGGTGCGCGGCGTTTTCGTATGCATAGCCGTGGCCGGATTGCTCCTGTTCTTCACCTCACGGATTGATTTCCTGAGTAAATTCATCTGCACGGTTCTGCTGATATTCGTTGGCGGCATCTGCTATTTCTTCAAAGCCGAGATAGGACAGGGGCTCTACGAGCTATTCGCAGCCATGGGCTTCGAAAGCCGCACGCTTCACATGATGGCGGTCTCAGACACAGAGGGTATCACCCTATCACGGCGCAGCATCATCTGGGGGATCACCTGGAGCCTTATCAAAAGTCGCCCCCTGCTCGGCTGGGGGCTTGGCGGGGGTATCATGGCCCTGGATCGTGGGCTCACCGCCTACTACGATGTCAGCACCTACCCTCACAACCTGTACCTGGAGATGATGCTCGACTTTGGAATTCCCATTGGCCTAGGACTCTCGCTGTGGCTACTCTTCTCACCCCTCAAGCTCAAGCGGCTACCTGCCAAATGGTGCGAATTCCGCTACCTATTCATCATCTTCTACGCCGTTGGCAATGTGGCCCTGTGGTTTAGTAGCCAGTATTTCCGCACCTACGCATTTTTCGTCTTTGTAGCATTACTCCTGCGCTTGCGTCATTTCGTGAGATGGCGGGAGGCTCTTCCCACCACGACCTCACCCGTCCAAAATTGACACATGCCATGCGACGAGTCATTGTGTACTACCCCTTTTTCGTAGACACGGAGCGTGATGCAGCCAGTCAGCTCCGCCCGCAACTGATGGTGGAGGGATTCCGGCAGGCTGGCTACGAGGTGGAGGTGATCAGCGGCTATTCTGCCGATCGCAAGCGACGGTGCCGCAATGTGCGACGCAAAATTCGCAATGGCATCGAGTACGAGGCGCTCTACTGCGAGTTCTCCACCATGCCTACCCTGCTGGCCGACAGGTATCATCTGCCACTGCGGCCATTCTTCGACTACCACTTTCTGGCCTTCTGCAAGCAAGCTGGTATAAGGATCGGGCTTTTCTACCGCGATGCACATTGGAATTTTCCTGGCTTAGGGCTTAGTGGAATCAAGGGATGGATAGCACACCGGTTTTACCATTACGATCTGTGGCAATGTAACCGGCTGCTGGATGTGCTATTCCTGCCATCGCTTCGCATGCTCGAACACATCCCCTTCACCCCCAAGATGCCTGTAACCACGCTACTTCCGGGTGCCCCTGAAGTAACTACAAGGGATTTCCACGAGGTAACGCATACGAATCCCCAGCGCATACGGATCCTTTTCGTGGGGGGGATAATGCTATACGATTTTGAAATCGTTTTTCGGGCACTGCAACGAGTAGAAAGAGTGGAGCTAACCCTCTGCTGCCGAAAGCTCGAATGGCAGGAGGAGTACCCTCGTTACAAAGAACTGCTGACGGATCGTATCCATGTGGTGCACCAGAATGGCCCAAGCGTAGTCAACCTGTACCAGCAAGCCGACTACTTCATTATACCTTTCAAGCCCGAGGGATATGGTTGGTACACCATACCCTACAAGCTATTCGAGGCTTTGGGATATGAGGTTCCCGTGCTTGCATACAAAGGATGTCCTACCGCAGAGATGGTGGAAGACATGGGTATTGGCCATACAGTAGAGTACGATGAGGATAAGCTGGTAGCCCTACTGGACCAGCTGGATCCTAGCACCATAGATCGTGAACGAATGCGGCTGGTGGCTGAGAACAACACCTGGCGGGTACGAGCCGAGCAAGCCGTGCAGCAGATTCTAAATCCCACCCGCTAGCATGCGTATCCTGCTACTCTCCGAGGCTGCGAGCATTCACACTCAGCGTTGGGCCACAGCCCTCCATGAACGAGGCGTGGAGCTAGCCGTATTCAGCCTACGGGATAGCAACAACGATGCGTACACCAAGCTGGGTATCCCCGTCATCTCGGCTGCTAGTAGTGCAGCGGGGCAATCGTCGCTGTGGGCGAAATTAGGCTACCTGACAGCCCTTGGTAAACTGCGCCGCGCTATTGCCGCATTCAGGCCAGACATCCTGCACGCTCACTATGCCACCAGCTACGGGCTACTAGGAGCTCTGGCACAGTTCCACCCGTACATCGTCTCTGTGTGGGGTGCCGATGTCTACGATTTCCCGCACACTGCACCCTTCGGGAAACACCTTCTACGCTACGTGTTCCGAAAGGCAGACAGAGTGCTCTCCACAAGCCATGTCATGGCCAAGGAGGCTGCCAAGTACACCAGCAAGCCCTTCGGTGTTACGCCCTTTGGCGTGGATACCTCGCTATTTCGCCCTGTGCATGATGTGGAGCCCGACCTCAACCTCTTTGGGTGCGTCAAGGCTCTGCGCAAGAAGTATGGCATCGATGTGCTGCTTAGGGCCTTTAGCGAACTCGTGGGCAATAACCCCGCTCGTTCCCTTCGGCTCGAGATTGCTGGAGATGGGGAAGACAGGGCCCAGCTCGAGGCACTAGCGCAAGAGCTGGGCATTGCCGAACGGGTGACATTCAAGGGCTTTGTACCAAACGGTAGCCTGCCTACTCTCTACTCCCGTTACCTCGTCTCGGTATTTCCCTCGGTACTCGATTCGGAAAGCTTTGGCGTTGTGGCCGTGGAATCCATGTCGTGCGAGTGCCCAGTCATTGCCTCCGATGTCGATGGGTTCCGAGAGACGGTGGACGACGACAACACTGGCATTCTCGTCGCCCGGGGAGAACCTCACGCCCTGGCCCAAGCCATGCAGCGTTTCATCGATGATCCCGACATGCGCTCAGCCATGGGGAAGAGCGGCAGAGCTCGTGTGGAGCAGCTCTACCGCTGGCAAGATAACGTTGAAACAATGCTGGAGATCTACCGCAGCACTCTGAGGCAGCCGCAGAGCGAAGCTGACGGTGCAAGCCGAAAATGAATCTTTCGCATTCCATCAGGCCATCCACCCACGTTCAAACTACCCACAAATGATTGCATACACAGCCATTGCCAGCCACCTGCAAAAACCGCTCTGCGGCCCTGATGGGCAATGCGAACGGGTAGCAAGCCTTGACCTTGCAGCACCTGGCACCGTAGTTTTTGCCGGAAAATATTCCGATTCCATCTGCACCAAGCTAAACGCCATCAATTGCTTAGCCATCGTGTGCCCGGAGTATGAGGGGAAGCTGCGTGGCAGCCACATCATTTCGGCGCACCCTCAGCTGGACTACCTACGGGTGGCTAAAGCACTCTTCTACTCGGCAGAAGATTTTGCCCCAAGGCAGGGGAATGAACCCATCATTCACCCTAATGCTGTAATCGGCGAAGGTACTGTCATCTCCAGTGGTGCATTCATCGGTGGGCAGGTCACCATCGGGCAGCGGTGCCACATACACCCTAACGTTGTCATTGTGGGGCCCGTACGCATCGGCAACGATGTAACCATAAAATCGGGGGCTGTAATCGGGGAGACTGGGTTCCGTTTCGAGCGCAATGAGCAAGGCGTACCCGAGGAGTTCCCCCATTTCGGCTGCGTGGAGATTGGCGATAACGTCTTCATCGGAGCTAATACCACCGTTGAGCGAGCCACCCTCGATACCACCCGAATCGGGGATAATGTGAAGATTGACGACCTGGTGCAGATAGGGCACAATTCGCAAGTGGCCCCAAACTGCCTCATCACTGTGGGAGCCCTCCTACTGGGTGGTGCAATTCTCGAAGAAGGGGTCTACGTGGCCCCGCACGTCGTGATACGCAACAAGGTGCACATAGGGCGTGATGCCATGCTAGGCATGGGAGCCGTCGTCCTAAAAGACGTGGAGGCTGGTACCACCGTGGTAGGGAATCCTGCCAAAGTGCTTGCACGCTAGGCGACATTCTGCGTCACGTTATTCTGACTACCTTCGCGTTGTACCTCCAAGCATGAGGTTGTAGCCGATTGCTACACCTCTGCGATGTGCGCATGATATACAGAATGGACATCTCAAAGAGCCGAATACTCGTCCTTGCCCCGCATACCGACGACGGGGAGCTCGGGCTAGGGGCCACCATCAGCCGGTTTGTGCGTGAAGGCAAAGAGGTGTATTACGCCGCCTTCTCCACAGCCGACCAATCCGTGCCAGAGGGTTATCCAAAGGACATTCTCTCCGTTGAAGTGCGCCGAGCCACCGGCATTCTAGGCATCCCCCCCGAGCATCTCACCATATTCCACTACGAGGTGCGCAAGCTCAACTACTCCCGGCAGGAGATCCTCGAGAACATGGTACAGCTAGGCCGCGCCATCAACCCCGACATCGTATTCATCCCCAGCCTTCACGATATCCATCAAGACCACACCACGGTGGCCACAGAGGGAGTACGCGCCTTCAAAAACCGCACCATCCTGGGCTACGAGCTCATCTGGAACAACCTCACCTTCAGCACCGACTGCTTCATCGAGGTGGAAGAGGAGGATTTGGCCACCAAATGCCTTGCCCTGCAAGAGTACAAGTCGCAGGGACGCAAGAGCTACCTCTCCGAGGAGTTCATTCGCTCGCTAGCCATCACGCGCGGCGTGCAAGCTGGGTGCAAGTACGCTGAGACCTTCGAGGTGGTGCGGCTATACTTGTAACGGGGACGATGAACATCCTGCTCATCAACCACTACGCAGGCTCGCCTAGCATGGGGATGGAGTTCCGTCCCTACTATTTGGCGCACGAGTGGGCTAAGATGGGGCACAGCGTCACGGTGCTAGCAGCTACCTACTCGCACCTCCGCCAGAGGCAGCCTGAGGTGTCTCGCAGCTGGCAGGAGCAAGAGCTTGAGCCAAATCTGCGGTATGTCTGGCTCAAGACCCCGCGGTACACATCGCCCATCAGGCGGATTCTCAACATCTTCACCTTCGTCCTGCGGGTGCACTTTGCTGCCCGTCGCATAGCCAAGCATTGGAAGCCCGACATCGTCATCGCCTCGTCCACCTATCCGTTTGACATCTACCCCGCCCGCCGCATTGCGCGCCGTGCCGGTGCGAGGCTCATCTACGAGGTGCACGACCTATGGCCCCTGACCCCCATGGTGGTAGGTGGGTATAGCCCGCGCCACCCATTCATATGGCTCATGCAGCGAGCCGAAAATTACGCCTACCGGCACGTAGATCACGTCATCTCGCTGCTGTGGAACTCCGAGCCCCACATGCGGGAGCATGGACTGGCCCCCGGAAAATTCACCTGTATACCGAACGGTTTCACCCCCTCCGAGTGGGAGACCTCCAACGCAGAGCCCCTCCCCGAGCTGCATCGCACACTACTCGGGAAGCTACGGGCTGAACGCCGCTTCATCGTGGGCTTCACAGGGGGGTACACCCTCTCAGCCGGCGTGTACACCCTGCTCAAGGCGGCAGCATCCCTCCGTGAAGATCCATCCATCGCCCTGGTGTTCATGGGGGACGGACTGGCCAAATCGGAGATGGAGGCCTATGTGTCGGAGCATGAGCTTACGAATGTGCACATCCTGCCACCCATCCCCAAGCGCGCAGTGCCCACCGTGTTGCCCTCTTTCGATCTCGCCTACATGGGGAGCCTGCACTCCGTGCTCGACAGCTACGGCACCTCCATGAACAAGGAGATCGACTACATGATGGGCTCACTCCCCATCGTCTCCTCCGTCGATGAGCCTAACGCGCGCCTAGAGCGCGAGGGCTACGGCCTCCGCGTAGAGGCAGAGAACGCCCCAGCCCTGGCTGAGGCCATCCGCCACTTGGCCAGCATGAGCCCAGAGGATCGGCAAGCCATGGGACGCAAAGGGCGTGAGTATGCCCTGGCCAACCTGGCCTACCCCACCCTTGCGCAGCGCATGCTCGAGGCCATGCAACAGTAGCCATCTTACAGCATCTGCCCCCAATCTCAACTCTCCCATGAAAAATTTTGCCATCATCGGCGTAGCTGGCTACATCGCCCCACGCCACCTGCGAGCCATCAAAGAGACAGGCAACCGCCTCATCTCAGCCTACGACCGCTTTGACAGCGTGGGTATCATGGATAGCTTCTTCCCCGAAGCCTCATTCTTCGTGGAACAGGAGCTATTCGATCGGTTCAACACCCGCATACGGGGCACCGATAAGCAGATTGACATGGTGGCCGTTTGCACCCCCAACTACCTCCACGATGCCCACTGCCGCTACTCCATGCGCCTAGGGGCCGACGTGATCTGCGAGAAGCCCCTGGTGCTAAACCCCTGGAACATCGATGCGCTACAGGCCGTGGAGCATGAGACAGGGCAACGGGTGAACAACATCCTGCAACTGCGGCTCCACCAGTCCATTATAGATCTCAAGCGCAAGGTGGAGAATGGCCCGAAGGATAAGATCTACAACGTGGATCTCACCTACATGACCTCCCGCGGGAACTGGTATTACACCTCGTGGAAGGGCGATGAGCACAAGAGCGGCGGTATTGCCACCAACATCGGTGTTCACTTCTACGACATGCTGGTGTGGGTTTTCGGGCCGCTGCAAAAGAGCGTGGTGCACGTGATGAGCCACGACCGTTGCGCCGGCTACCTGGAACTCCAGCGGGCCCGCGTGCGCTACTTCCTCTCCATCAACGCCGACCTGCTCCCGGAGAATGCCGTGCAGGGCGAAAAGCGCACCTACCGCACCATCAACATCGACGGGCAGGAGTTCGAATTCAGCGAGGGCTTCACCGAGCTCCATAACGAGAGCTACCGCCAGATACTCGCGGGTAACGGATTCGGGCTCGACGAGGTGCGCGGCTGCATCGAGATTGTGCACGCCATACGCCACGCCACACCCGTAGGGCTCAAGGGCGACTATCACCCCCTGGCCGCGGCCCCGCTCGCCGCTCACCCATTCGGCTGGGCCCGGTAGCCCATCGGCTAGCGGCGAAACCCAAGCGCCAACCTGGCCACACGGAGCCCCCTGTCCGCCATGCGCATACTGATGATGTCGGAAGCCGCCAGCGTGCACACGTGGCGGTGGGCCCTGGCTCTACAGGCCCAGGGCCTCGAGGTGGGGCTCTACAGCTTCGACACATCCCACGCGCCAGCCTACCGGGAACACGGCATCGAGGTGTACCCCGCCGGCGTATCGCTTGCAGGGCCCCGCTCCCTGTGGGGCAAATGGCGATACCTGCGGACAATACCAGCATTACGGCGAGCCATACGGCAGTTTCGTCCCCACCTGGTGCATGCCCATTTCGCCACGCATCACGGTCTGCTAGCTGCCCTGTCGGGCTTTCACCCCTTCGTGCTCTCAGTGTGGGGGAGCGACGTGTATACACTCCCGCGCACCATTCCACTCGGTCGCCCACTCCTGCGCTACACCCTACGCCGGGCCGACAGGCTCCTCTCCACCAGCCATGCCATGGCCCGAGAGGCCGCCAAATACACCGATAAGCCCTTCGTCATCACCCCCTTTGGGGTAGACACTAGCCTATTCCACCCGGTGAACGGCATCGAGCGCGATCCCCATCTGTTCGGCTGCACCAAATCGCTTGAGCCCGCCTACGGGCACGAGGTGCTTCTGCGGGCCTTTGCCCACTGCGTGCAGCGCAACCCGGAACGTCCCCTACGCCTCGAGCTGGCCGGCACAGGTAGTCTGCTCGAGAGGCTGCAAGCCCTGGCCCATGAGCTCGGCATCGCAGAGCGCGTGTCATTCCTCGGCTATCTGCCCAACGGGCAACTACCG
>CAUUMS010000006.1:0-100315 GCA_963546395.1 uncultured Bacteroidia bacterium
CGCAGAATGTGGTGACCTGCTCAGTGAATGGGGTGAATGAGGCGAGCTCCATCACGGCAAAGACGGTGTCGTCCTGCTTGACGGGCACGAGTATGAGATTTCGAGCCGTGGCTTGCCCCAGCCCAGATGTGATGCTGAGGTATCCCTCGGGGAGCTGATTCAGCCGGGTGGTAACCCCCTCTAGGGCGCATGCACCAATGAGCCCATCCCCCCACTCGAGTCTACGCTGCGCAAACTTGCGACGATCGTACGCATAGCACGCCAGAAGGGAGAAATGTCGGTCGTCCACCTCTTCCCCCTCCACCAGGTAGAAACCGCACTGATTGGCCCCGACGTACTTGGCGAGGTGACTAACGATTCGATAGGCAAGATCTTCGAGGCGGTCGGTATCCTTCCTGAGGATTTCGCCGAGCTGAGCTAGCCCATCCGATGTCCAATTGCGGAGCTGGTCTTCCTGGCGGCGCTTAGATTCCTCCTCGCGGCTGACGGCGATATCGTTGCGAAGCTTGATGAGGGCTTGCCCCAGGTTGTCATGCGCATCGGGCTGAAACGGCATCATTTCCCCCCGCTCGATGGATCCTACCAGGGCGTTAAGGGTTTCGATGTGCGTCTCGTTGTCCTGTATCACCTGCTCACGGGCAAAACGAACCTGAGCTATGATGCTCGATCCCACAAAGAGCAAGCCCCCCAGCCATAGGGGGGTGAGATCGAGCAGGTACATGACGGGGTACTTCCCATGCAGCTGAAGGACAAAGCCCCACGAGAGCGCGCTCTCATCGGCGAAGGCTTGAATCAAAATGGCTGTACAGACGAGAATGATGCCCACGAAGACCCCCAGCACAGTGTAGCGGGCCACAAACGAGCGGTCGTAAGCCTTCTGCATGGAACAAAAATTTGTCCCGAATGTAGGAATAATTCAGCAATTGAGCCCCACGCTCTGCGCGCACTCAGCACATTCTCTCCTACCCCACGAGGGCCAAACGGCTGGCGATAGGCGTGACAGAGGCCCCCTCGAGGCTATTGTGCATGAGGTTAGGCCCCGTGATGAGATTGACACCAGGGTGTGCCCCTACCGCAATGCGTCCGAGGCCTTCAAACCCACAGGCCTCTGCACCTCCCAGCGTAGCCCATGTGAACAGCTCAGCAATGGGGAGATCTGGATTATAGCGATTCAGGATGCGCAGCTGCTCCAGTATCGACAGCGTGGGGGATGAAGACAAGCTGTCTGTGCCCACGGCGAGGCGCATGCCCTCTTTTCGTAGCAGCTCAACCGGGGGCATGGCACCCCCGATGAACAGATTGCTTGCTGGGCACAGGACGATGGTAGCCTGAGGGCAGTACTCCTTAATCTGCTGCATCATGGGCTGCGTAAGTGCTACGCAATGCACGAGCAAGATACGTTTACCAAGTGCCCCAAATCGGCGTAGGTACTCCATCACAGTGTCCATGGGGGGCACATTCGTCTCTCGTTTCCAGACGTGCGCATAGAGGTACTCCATGGCACCCGTGCCCTGCTCCATGAATTCCATTTCCTGCGGCGTTTCCGCAAAGTGCAGGGAGAAGATAGGGGCCTTCTCGAGCTCCGGCTCTAGCAACGACCACAGCTCACGCCCCACCGAGTAGGGGGCATGAGGTGTCATGTATGCACGCTGCACTCCTGCCCGCTGGTAGGTCTCCCACACCGAGCGTCCCGTAGACCATGCCTTATTCGCTAGCTCAGCATTAACCCCAAAGACCTCAACAAAGCTAACCGACATGAACTGCTCATGCGCCTTGAAGGGCACAGTATCCGCCGCATTGGAGATGTCGGCATACGCCACCTGGCCATCCGCTCGCAGGGCCTCGTAACCTTTCTCCAGATTCCGGTTGATCCGCTCCTGATCGATATCGATGCGCAGTGAATCGATCTGCCGCAGGAAGGCCACCATGGAACCTCCGGGGACGAATACGCCATCGAAGAACGAAAGCTCCATGTGGGTATGGGCATTGACAAAACCCGGAGTCAGTATACCAGAGTGAAACTCGACCCCCTCAGGCTCAACCCCGTCGAGCTGGAAAATCTCTACAATCTCCCCATTCGATGCCACGGTAACACCCCCATTGCGTATCGGTTCACCGGATTGCGTGTGAAGCCATGTGGCTGCGATCTTTCTTGTTCCCATTGCCTTACTCTATTGAATCGGCCAAGTCGTCCTCGATTGTCTCTAATTCTAGCTCCTGCATGCGTGCTAACGAGTCAGCATCTACCCGAGGGCCCAACTCGTCCTCCAGTTTCTGCAATCGTCCGATGAGACGCTCGACGATGGGCTCGAGCCCTGCGGGCTGTGTGCAGTAGTAGTGCAGCGTCGTATCAAACTGCGCACGTGTAACCCCATGCTCCTGGAGCACGCCGGCATATGGATCCAGCTGGCCATCACGTACCTTCTCAGCTAAACTGTCTACCACCCCCATTGCGCCGTTAACTCGTACCACGTCGTACAGAATCTCCTCGAACTTATCTGGCGGAATCTGCCCAGCCTTTTCCTGGCATCCTGTGCATAGAGTCGCCATCGCTAGCACAAGGGCGAGGCAGCCATATGACGCGTATCGGCCGCATCGACGCAAGAGGCCCAAGATGCTCAACCCACATTCAGATTTAACCTTCTCATGCACCCGTGATACGATGCGGGTGCATCTCCCAAAGTGGCCCATAGTAAAGGCTGATTCCTCAGTCATGACAAATCTGCTCGAAGGTAGGAATTAAGTCTCCATGCCTACTCCCATGGCTCCACAAAGTGCCGATCATCATCGCCCTCCAGATTCAGCAGGGTGCGTACTGCGGCGTATCCCTCGCTACCCAGGCTGTAGGTATAACCGTTGACGTAGAGATTGATGTGCGACGACTGCACCGAGTGAGAAAGCTCTTGGGCATGTGCTCGCACGTATGGCATCACCCGCTCACGATGCTCCCACGCATAGCGTAGGCTTCGACGAATTGCCGTGGCAATATCCCGCTGCACCGCATCCTGTAGCGAACGCTGAACGCATATCACTCCCAGAGGTAGCGGTATCGCATGACGACGCTCCCACATCTCACCCAAGTCTGCCACCTGCGTGAGCCCCAAATCTCGGAAGGTGAATCGCCCCTCGTGGATAAGAACTCCATAATCGTACTCCCCACTAGCCACACGGGGTGCGATATCCGAGAAAAGGGCTGGCTCCACGTGGTTTACTTCAGGGAAGAACATGCGGAACAGGGCGCAGGCCGTGGTAGATAGACCTGGCAATAGAACCCGAGCATCACGTGACGGCCTAGCTGTCTGCCCCGCTCTAGTCACGAGAATCGGCCCCACCCCAAACCCTAGTGCAGCACCAACGCTCAAGATCTTGTACTGATGAGCAATGGATGGATAGGCTGCGGCACTGACCTTCACCACAGGCACTGCGCCACTCTGCGCAAGCTGATTGAGGGCCGCAATGTCCAACAGCTGCGGCTGACTGGCAAGCCCCGGGGAGTCAATTAGCCCCATAGCCAGTGCCCCAAACAGGAAGGTGTCATTCGGGCAGGGCGATATAGCCCAGGCGAGAGCCTCAGACTCTGCATTAGACGTAGCCTCTACAGCCAGTAATGCCTCCGCCAGACGTGCCTTAGCGAGTGGGACATTCCATTGGGCTGTCTGCCCATCACCCACATAATTCGAGACCACCCCCAGTGATATGTACGAGAAACATGAGCCGCCCCCTGCATTCCCTCTCTCGAGCTCTGCCGCCTGGCAGACCATGGCGAATGCTGCGCCCTCCATACCCTCCACGGCAGGACTTGTCTGCCCTATGCGATCAACTGGATGATTGATACACCCTGGCGTTTCCACCGTGGTCGCCCGCACTCGACGAAACGTTTGCCACGGCTGCGGACTGGGAATATTTGTCGCAGTAAAGCCCTCAGGGCCCGGCTCCACGGCCTGTGCAAAACCGGCCGCCCTGAGCGATTGCCACTCATCGCTGCGCCATACCCCATAGTTGGCAAAGGCGTCCGACTCCATCACGACGAGGTCGCCCACAGCCAATTCGCTACTGTAAGCCCCCACGAAACCAGCGTGTATCACCTGGCTATAGTCTCTCACACATCGGGCTAGGTGATAGGCGCACGACGCAGCCCCCACACCCGTCACCAGCAGATCGATACCATCTGCGATGCGGTGCAATCCCACGCCGACATCGGCCCTCATCCCCTTGGCCTGAAGGTAGTGCTCCACCTCCAGCGCAGTAGCCGTCACTAACAGCGCGCGCCCCATCATCGTAGCAATGCCTCAAAATCAACCATCAGCTCCTTGCGACTACCGGGGTCATACAGAGTAGTCCGGCGCAAGGTATAGTAAACTTGCCAGTAGGATTGCACGGCACGGATGTACGACAGCCTAGCAGCATCACGATCCACCTGGGCCTTATCGAGCTCTAGCACATCCACCTTACCCGTCAGGAACCGCTGCTTGGTGATGTAGTAACGATTCTGCGCTATGGTATCGGCCTTAGCCGCCAGCATCAGCTGATCGTTGAGCAGATTATAGCGCATCACCTGCAAAAACACCTCCTGCATAAAGCTCTGGCGATACCGTTCCCCTTGCATCCTGGCAATCTCGTAATTACTCTGCGCTATCCGCAGTCGGCCACGCCCCTGTCCCCAATCCAGTATGGGCACGCTAATTGCAACACGTAGTCCCTGCTGATCCTGCACATTCCTATAGGCTGCGGGTAGTGTCTGCGCTTGCTGAGTGAGCCCGTAGCTCAGCGCAAGAGACAGCGAGTAGCCCATATCGGCCCGAGCCTGCGCTATCCCCCTTCGAGCCTCTATCCCCTCACGCTCCTTTGCCAGAATGCCCGGATTCCGGGCCAAAGCCACCGTCATTACACTATCATACAGGAGGCTATCCACAGGAGCCGCTACAGGTGCCTCCACCTCCCACTCATACTCCTCATTGAGCCCGAGGAACGACTGTAATTTAAACGAGGCCACCTTCAGTTGCACCTGCCCCTCATTCACCGCATGCGCTGCATTGAGGTGATTGAGCTCCATCTGCAATAACTCGTTCTCTGCTATCGTGCCGATGTTATACCGCCCCTTGGCGATACGGTATAGCGTGTCGGCATTCATCCTATTTAGCCGTGCGATGGCCAAGCTCTGCTGAGCATGCAGGAGATCGAAGAAATGGTTAATCGCCTCCAGGGATATCTCCTCCAGCGTCTGCATGTAGGTACGCTTAGACTCCTCGTAACGTTTAGGCTCTATGCGCCGATCCCATTTGAGCGTGTTGAGGGCAAAAAAGTTGTGCTCAAGGCCCACCTGCACTGGAACAGTCATGTAATCCGTACGCCGCCGTAGCCCGAACACGTCAACCCGGTTCAGGTTCGATCGCACGTAGAGATTAGTCCCCGTCGTACCTATACGCTGCGTGAGCGTAAGCCCCAACGACAGATCATTGGCATTCTCCGACACGTAGCTGTACGAGCCATCTGGCAGCTGGTAGCGCACGAGTCGCCTGTTGAAGTCGGGCAGCCCGCCCGTAAACTTCACCGAGGGCAGGTACTGCGCCCTGTATCCCCTGTAACGCCAGTGAGCCAGCAAGAACTGGTGGCGAGCCTGCATCGCCTGCGATGAGTACTCTCTCGCATACACCAGGCACTCTTCCAGGGTAAGACGTTTCCGCAGCTGGGCAACTACGTCGTGCCCCCCTATCGCAAGGGAGCTCCACAGCAACATGCAAACCAAGATACCACGTACGATCCGTCTCCTCCTCATCCCCATCGGCTCACTCATGGTGTAACGACTCCATGGGACTCTTACCAGCTGCACGCCGGGCGGGCGCATAGCCAAAGATGATCCCCACAGCCACCGAGACACCGAAGGCCACCAGCATGGCACCACCCGTAAGCACTGTCTCTATGCCCGCAATCTTTCGGATGACCACCGCCGAAGCCACACCCAGCAGCACCCCGAGCAGACCACCACTCACCCCGATGAGTACCGCCTCTGCTAGGAACTGCACCACGATATCACGACGTTTGGCACCCACGGCGAGCCTTATGCCTATCTCCTTGATACGCTCCATCACCGTGGCAAACATGATGTTCATAATCCCAATCCCACCCACCAGGAGAGAGATACCTGCTATCAGCCCCAGCACCAAGTTAAAGATCTCCTTGGTACGCTGTTGCTGCCTCAATAGTTCCTCTGGCACCACCACCCTAAAGTCCTCCACCCCCTGATGTCTACGCAGCAGGATCCTGTTGACCACCTCGCAGGTAGGGGGCACATGCTCCGCCTCATCCACCTGCAGCACGAGCCGATCAGCCTCGTGAAACGTCGTCTCATCCTGCATTGTCAGTGCGCCGTACCGCTTCGAGAGGGCACCCCGCCGCTTATAGCGCAGTGCCAGTGCACCGATCCCCACAAAGATTCGCCTATTGTAGTTACCCACCCCCTGGAGTGACTCCGCCCCCGCATCCTCGTCATCCCGCATCAGCACCCCCACCACCTCAAACCATGCATTCTTAATCCGCAACCGTTGCCCCAGGGGGTCAACCCGAGAGAAGAGCCTGGCACGCACCTCGCTCCCGATAACGCACACCGCAGACAGCTGCTCCTTCCGGCGAGCACGTAGCCACTCCCCACGCTCCAGCCGAAGATTGTAGATGGAAAGGTAATCCTCATTGATACCCGTGATCTGACACTTCATCCGCGCCGAGGCACTCTGCGCATGGTCATCATACGTCACCTCTGGCGTGATGTAGCGCACAGAGGGTATCACATGCCGAATAACCCCCGCATCCTGCAAGGTGAGCCCTGGTGAAAACCGCTTGCTGGCTCCGGCCTTCTCCCCCTCCTCATCTGCGACCTCACCCTTCTCGGTCCGTATTGCCTCAACGACGATATTGTTGACCCCCACCCGGCGCATCTGCTCCAGAATCTCCTTCCGGGCACCGCCCCCAATGGCGAGCATGCTGATCACAGCTGCCACCCCGAAGACGATACCGAGCCCCGTGAGGAAAGAGCGTAGCTTATTGCTGCGTATCGATTCGAGGGCGATCTCTATATCGTGCAGGTAACGGGCCCCAAACATGGCACTACTCGCTACCCAACCCCACCCAGCGAAACGCATCCCCCTTCGGCGGGATGCTCAGGTAGAGTTGTTCTCCCTCCTGTAACCCGCGCAACACCACCGCATCGCTCTCATTGGACTCGCCCAGGACAACCTGACGCCTCTCCCCGCTCGCCGTGTACACGAACTGTAGCGAATCCGATGCATGCACGCACTCCAGCGGGCAATACACCACGTCGTCACTGCTGTACACCACAATGCGATTGCTCGTTGTCATCGATGGGCGTAGCACGCTATCCCCAGCCAGCAGGAGCACACGCACCTCGAACATCTTGGCATCGCTCCCTTGCACCTGCTCACCCACATTGGCCACCTCGCTCACCCGTCCGGGGTACGACCTACCGGGGAACGCATCCACCCCCACCGATACGCTCTGTCCCGCTCGGATACGGCTGATGTCGATCTCATTCACGTACGTCTGCGAGACCAGCTCCGTCAAATCTGGCAGGGTGGCAATGGTCGCATCCCACGGAGAGATCTTCGATCCCACCGTCCGTTTCTTGCCATCCCACTCCCTGTGATAGATCACCATGCCACGCTGTGGGGCGTAAATGGTGAACTTGCCCATCAGCGCCTCCAGGTCATCACGCTGCCGCTTTACGCGCTGTAAGTTGAGCTCAGCCTCCCGCATGGATGCCACCAGCTGACGATACTTCAGCCGATAATTCTCCTGCGCCTGGCGCAACGCTCGCTCCGATTTCTCCAGGCTAATCTGAGCCTGACGCAGCGTTGCAGGCGGTTCGTACTTGGATTGCTCGCAGGCCAGACGACGCTCCTCCACCTCAAACTCGAGGTTCACCAGCGAGCTGCGCAGCTCACGCAGTGTTAGGGCCGTGTCTAGCTGCGTCTTCACGTATTGCTGCTCGCCCTTCTCCACCTCATCTGCCAGCGTCTTCACCTGAAGGGCCAGCACCTGCTGATCGAGCTGGGCCACGTAATCCCCCGAGTCCACCACCGTACCCTCATCCACAAGATCCTTGATTGGCACCTCGCCGATGCGCACCGAATTCGATCGCATCTCCACCGAAGGCCCACTGATGGTCACGCTCCGTAACGATTGGAGCTCACCCGTCACCGTCACCGACACCTCGAAGTGCCCACGCTTGACGCTGACGTAGAGGCCAGCCGACCGCGTACTCCGCGCACGCATGTAGCCCCACGTCCCCACAGCAGCCACAAGCACGAGCACCCCTAGCGACCACCCGAGGCGATTGCGCCTCCGCAGTGTAGTCCACAAGCTCTGCAAGTGCCCGGGCATGCCTTAGAGCGACTCGTAGACCTTGTCTACCATGCCCTTAGCCAGCTCATCGGCCTGCTCCTGCGATGCCCCCTCAGCGTACACGCGGATGATAGGCTCTGTGTTCGACTTGCGCAGGTGCACCCAGCCCCCGCGGAAGTCTATACGCACACCATCCTCCGTGTTCATGCGCTCCTTAGCGAAGATCTGCTTCATCCGCTCGAGCACCATATCGGGGTTCGTACCCGTGGGGAGCTCCACCCGATTCTTGGACAGGAAGTAGGTAGGGTACTGGCTCCGCAGCTCAGAGCATGTCTTACCGCTCTTGGCTAGCTGGGTCAAAAAGAGAGCTATCCCCACCAGGGCATCGCGACCGTAATGCAGCTCTGGCAGTATCACGCCCCCGTTCCCTTCGCCCCCCACCACAGCATTCACCTCGCGCATGCGCGCCACCACATTCACCTCACCCACTGCCGAGGGGTAGTAGGCTCCGCCCCGCACCACCGTCACATCACGTAGAGCCGACGAGCTCGACAGATTGGATACCGTGTTACCCACCCGGTACGATAGCACATGGTCGGCCACTGAGACGAGCGTGTACTCCTCCCCAAACATCGATCCGTCCTCGCACACCAGTGCCAGACGATCCACGTCCGGATCCACAGCGATACCCACATCAGCCTTCCAATCCAGCACCAGCTGGCTCAGCCCTGTCAGGTTCTCCGGCAACGGCTCCGGATTATGCGCAAAATCCCCCGTGAGCCCGAGGTTGGTACCCATGAACTGTTCCACCCCCAGAGCCCGCAGCAAGTAGGGCACTGCCAGTGAGCCTACCGAGTTAATCGGGTCATAGGCTACCCGGAAGTTAGCCTTGCGAATAGCCTCCACATCCACGTAGGGCAGGGCTATCACCTTAGCCACATGGCTCTCGAGCATCCCCCGAACGTGCGAGTAGCAGCCCAGCCCATCCACCGAGGGGAAGATGTAGTCGGCCGAATCCACCATGCTCAGGATCGACTGCCCATCGCTCGCCGAGATGAACTCACCCCGCTCGTTGAGCAGCTTCAGCGCATTCCACTCCTTGCCGTTATGACTCGCCGTGACGATGATCCCTCCCTGCGCCTCGAGGGTCACCACTGCCATCTCCACCGTGGGGGTAGTCACCAGACCAATGTCCAACACCTCAATGCCGCACCCTTGCAGCGCAGCACTCACCGCCTGGCTCACCATGTCGCCCGAGATGCGAGCATCGCGCCCGAGCACCACCTTCACGTGCGACATCCCGCAGCGGCCACGCAGCCAGAAGGCGTATGCCACCACAAATCGCACCACTGCTATCGGGTTCAACCCCTCATCCTCGCGACCACCTACCGTGCCGCGAATCCCCGAAATCGACGCTATTAGTGCCATTGTCCACTCCCCCCTTTACCGCTACAAATATAGCCATTATAACGTTAAACGGTGTACGGGGTTCCCCGCGTACAACCTGTCACCCCGCCGCTGCCAATGCGACATGTCCCGAGCCGACCTCAACCGCTATGGCGGATGAATAACGACTAGGGCCTCTTTTCATTACAACGGCCCTCCCCACGCCCCATCATCCCTAGGAACGAAATAGCCCCAGGGCATCCCGTACCCCAGGGCCAAACCTAACAAAAACAACCAACCAGAATAACCAGCGATGCAAAGCTAGGTATATTATGCATAAAAGCCATGGCTCCAACTGCGAATCAGAGCTCATCCTCCTGTTGAAAACAGAAGTTCTACGTTGACTATTAGCAGATTGTGCAATCCTAATGGCATGTAAAATTTACTAGAAAAATTTACACGCCCACCATCGATCCGAGGTGCTACCCAGCCGCCAGCAGGTCGGCCATGCCCCAGAATCCGGGCCGGTGGCAAAGGAACCGCGCGGCCTCCCAGGCCCCCTGGGCGAACTGCCTACGATTCTTCGCCTCGTGACGCACGACGATCCGATCGTCTGGCCCCTCCAGCACTATCTCATGCGTGCCTGGCACACTCCCCACCCGCTCGCTACGTATGGGGAGCTGCCCTGGCCCCGCCTCGGGATCCAGTGCCCATCCACGATATGTGTCCGGGGCTCCCTCCACAAAGCGTTGCGCCAACGTGATGGCCGTGCCGCTAGGTGCATCCCGCTTGGCCACGTGGTGCGTCTCGCAAATCGACACCCGATACGCCGGGTGCGAAGCCACGTAACGAGCCATCAGCTCGCACATCTCCCCCACCAATGCCACACCCAGACTGAAGTTCGCCGACACGAAAAGGGCTGCTCCAGCCTTAGACTCCACGAGACGTCTGGCCTCATCCAGGTGCTGATACCAACCCGTGGTGCCACACACCAGCGGGATCCCCCACTCAATGCATCGCTGCACGTGCTCAAAGGCCGTGTCGGGAGTGCTAAAATCTATTGCCACCTCAGCCCCCATCACAGCCTCACGGGCCTCCAGCAGCGTGAGGCTGCTGCTCACCCGGGCTACCACCTCATCGCCGTTCGCACGGGCCACAGCCTCTACCTCGTGCCCCATCTTCCCGTACCCCAGCAATGCGATTCTCATAATCCTACGATTACGTGCTATTCGAATGCAATGACGCAGTGCGGATCCACGCCGCGCAGGAACTCGCCCATCTGCATGCGACGCTTACCCGCAGGCTGTATCTCCCCGATCATCACACATGTCCCGTCGCCGCACCCTATCAGCAGATGACTACCATCCGGCGTGCGCCGTGTAGCACCTGGTGCAAGCGAAGAGTTCTCAGCCACCTGCGAGCCGAATAGCTTCACATCCTCCTGCCGCTCGTCCCTACGCATCACGGCCCAGGCTCCAGGGTAGGGAGCCAGTCCGCGAATCCGATTGTGTACTGCGCTAGCGGGCTGATGCCAATCCACCCGGCAGTCATTCCGGAATATCTTTGGTGCATCTCGCAGCATGTCCAGCACGGGCTGCGGCTGAGGTTGTAAAGTACCTCGCATTAGTTCTAGCACAGTCTTCACCACCAACGTTGCCCCCAGCGCCATCAGCGCATCGTGCAAATCGCCCGCCGTGGTATTCTGCTCTATCGGCACACGCTCCCGAAGCAGCACAGCCCCCGTGTCAATCTGCTCATCGAGCAGAAAGGTAGTCGCCCCCGACTCCGTATCCCCATTGATAATGGCCCAGTTGATCGGGGCCGCTCCGCGATACTGCGGCAGCAGCGAGGCGTGCAAATTGAACGTGCCATGCTTGGGTATCGACCACAACGCCTTGGGCAGCTTGCGGAAAGCCACCACAGTCCCCACGTCCAGACGCTCTGACTCGACCTCTTTTAGAAACCCCGGATCGCTCAGATTCTGCGGCTGTAGTACTGGCAAGTCCCGTGCCAAAGCATAACGCTTCACGGCCGACTCGCTCATCTTGAGCCCGCGTCCCGCCGGCTTATCGGGCACGGTGACCACGCCGCGCACATCGGCCCCTGCCTCTAGCAGAGCCTCCAGGGGTGGCACCGCAAACTCCGGGGTACCCATGTAGAGCACACGCACCCCCTTCAGGCTGCCCTTCTCTATCTCAGCACTCCCTGATGACATCCCGACTACCCGTTACCCTCTCAGGATCTGATGGCCCATCCTATCGCGCTTGGTCTGCAAGTAGCGGCGATTATGCTCATTGGGCTCAATCTCTATCGGTAGCACCTCGTCAATCACCAGGCCATACCCCTCTAGTCCCTGCCGCTTAGCGGGATTATTCGTCATGAGACGCATACGCCTCACGTTCACCTCACGCAGGATACTCGCTCCCACCCCATAGTCTCGCTCATCGGGAGCAAAGCCCAGCTTAACATTGGCCTCCACCGTGTCCATCCCCTTATCCTGCAAGTGGTAGGCGTGGATCTTATTGCACAGCCCGATGCCTCGGCCCTCCTGATTCAGGTAGACGATCACGCCCTTCCCTGCCTCTTGCACCCTGCGCATGGCCTCATGCAGCTGCGCACCGCAATCGCACCGGTAGCTACCAAGCACATCGCCCGTGAGGCACGAGGAGTGCACCCGCACCAGTATTGGCTCATCGGGCTCCCACTCCCCGAGCGTCAGCACGAGGTGCTCAGTGCCGTTGGACTTCTGCCGGAACGGAATGATACGGAAGTCGCCGTACTCCGTGGGCAGATGGCTCTCCACGCCCCGCTCAACGATGCTCTCATCCCGCAGGCGATACTCGATGAGATCGGCTATCGAGATAATCTTTATCCCATACGTCTTCGCCACCTCCAGCAGCTGGGGGAGCCTAGCCATAGTGCCGTCCTCATTGATCACCTCGATCAGAGCCCCTGCGGGTTGCAACCCTGCCAGGCGGGCCAGGTCGACCGCCGCCTCGGTGTGTCCCGCCCGCCGGAGCACCCCCCGATTGCGCGCCCTCAGCGGGCACACATGCCCCGGGCGAGCCAAGTCGGTAGGCTTAGTGGCCGGATCGGCGAGTGCCAGTATCGTCTGGGCCCGGTCGTACATCGATACCCCCGTGGTGCAGCCATTCCCCACCCTATCCACGGTCACCGTGAAGGGGGTCTCATGCACCGACGTGTTCACCGGCACCTGCATCTCCAGCTCCAACTCCTGGCAACGCTCCTCGGTGATGGGGGCACACAGCACCCCACGCCCATAGCGCATCATGAAGTTCACCTTCTCGGGCGTAATCTTTTCGGCCGCGATGATGAAGTCGCCCTCATTCTCCCGATCCTCATCATCCACCACGATCACAAACTCGCCATTGCGGATGCTCTCTATAGCCTCCTCTATGGTATTAAGACACCCTAGCAACTTGCCATTCGTATCCATTGCATCCCCGTTTTGAAGAGTGTAACGAAGTCCTAACGTCTCTGGTTCATCCCCCTGCGCGCCTTCAAGCTTTCACGGAGCCTGTCCAGGCCCAAACGCTGCGAGAGCTTGCGAAAACGCCCCCAGTACCAATCGGCGTTGAGTAGCACCGAGTCGGTGGTTGCCTTGTAGATCAGGAACACGGCCACGGGGAGCAGGATGAACGTCGATCCCCACATGCCGCTTATCGGATCCATGATGAGTCCCCGCACAAACTTCTCCCCCGTGATCGACACCACGTAGTAGACGAGGAAGAAGAGGACGGAGATGATGACCGGTACCCCGAGCCCCCCCTTGCGGATGATGGCCCCCAGCGGGGCACCTATCAGGAAGAACACCAGGCAGGCCAGCGATAGGGCATACTTCCGGTGATACTCTATCACATATCGGGCGGTGGTTTGCTTGCGATACTCCACGTCGTCGCTGTAGTTGTGCACCCGCGTCAGCAGGCTTTGCGCATCGCTCACGGCCATGCTCAGCGCAGCACGTTGCACCTCGGTCGGCATCTGAGCATACACCTCGTCCAGGCGTAACGTATCCTGGGGCTGCACGCTATCCACCCACGACCTCCGCATCAGGGCTCCACTCTCCAAGCGCTCGTACTCGTTGCGCGCATCGGCCGCCATACCGGCGGTGAGCGAATCGGTTGTCTGAGCCAGCTGGCTCGTGTTCATCACCCGAAAGCTGCTGCCAAACTGATCCTCCTTCTGTAGCTGGAAGGCATACCCCTTCAAAGCCTTCACCACCCGCTGTCGGGCGTAGCTCCCCGAGCGTGCGGCGTAGGTGGGTTTGTCACCCGTGAGCGCATCGCGATCGGACTCCTCGTACATGGTGCCATGGTGCAGATCGAGCACAATGTACGTCTTGCTCGGCGCAATGGTGATGTAGCCGCTCTCGGCCCGCGTCACCGAGATGTTACCCTGATTCTCCGAGTGATCGTAGATCATGATATCCTCCATCTTGGAGGATCCTTTCTGCCGAGCCCCGACCCGGATGCTGTAGCCGCTAATGTCATTGTAGATCGCCCCTGGACGAATCACCAGCTCGGGGCGTTGGTCCTGCACGCTGCCTATCATCGTGCGCAGCTTGAGCGTGGCTACTGGCACCACATGGTCGGCCCACAGGAAGGCCCCCACCGTGATGAGCAGCGTCACCACAGCCATCGGCATCATGATGCGCGGCAGCGAGACCCCCGCGGCCTTCATGGCCAGCAGCTCGTTGTGCTCCCCCAGATTCCCCATGGTCATCAGCGAGGCCAGCAGCACCGCCAGCGGCATTGCCATCGGCATAAGACCCGCGCTAGCGTAGAGGAGCAGCTCCAGGATAATGCCCACCTCGAGCCCCTTCCCCACCAGGTCGTCAATGTACTTCCACAGGAACTGCATCAGCATGATGAACATGACGATGAAGAACGTCATGACCATCGGCCCGAAGAACATCCGTAGTGTGAAACGATGCAGCCTCTTCACCCGCAGGTAGCGTTGAAACGCCAAATGTACGCCTTTTCCCCCGAAACATCCCGTGGCTGCCGTTCCCGTCTCAGCCCTCTCATCGGGCTACGTGGCCGCGCAGGGTGCCGTCCTTACCAATCCATCTGCCGCGGATTGCACGTCACCCAGGTGATGACATGCGACTCTAGGAACTGGTAACCCAAATTGAACACATGCACGCGCCCCCCCAGGCGAACCCGCATCTGCAAATGGCCCGTCTCCTGCACGCTAGTCATAGGCATGACGGTCATATCGACGAACGAGTTGAGTCCCTCCATGCCTGGCAGCTTGTAGAGAGCCTCCTTGGAACTCCACACCACCGACATCATCCGCACATCCTGCACATCGATCCAGGCCTTCTCCCCCAGCGTCAGGTACTTATCGGCGATACGTGCGTAGGGCCGATCGAGCGACTCAATGTCGATCCCCACGTAGAAATCCACGCTGGCAATCAGCACGGCGTAGGGGAACGAGTGCGAGATGGAAATATGCTGTAACCCCTTGGAGAGGAACGGGCGGCGATTGGGCGCGTAGATGATGGTGTCGGTAATGCCGAGCACCTTGAGCGAGCACCGGGTGGCTAGCCACTCCAGGCGCCGCCCCGGATCCTGAAAACGGGCCAGCACCGGGAACGAATCGCCCCCGATGATGGCCTTGAGCTCCTCCTCCGTCTCCTCAATGCGCCAGATGGCAATTGAGGCCGGCCCAGCACTCACGCGGATAAACTCTGGCATAGCCCCCTGTCACTCCCAGCGGAGAGTCTCTATCAGGTGAATGATGTCGTCAGTGAAAAAGTCGATGGCTGGGGCTAAGGAGTCCACATTGGGCTGCGCGTAGAAGTAGAGCGCCCCACGCAGGTAGCGGCGCACCGAGTCCACCGCGTAGAACTGCACCGAGCTAGCCACCTCGCCCCGAATGAGGTAGAGCATGGCGTGAACGTGCCGCGCCGAGTCGGACAGGAATCGCTCCTCGATGGCATCCGCCCGCACGGTGTGCTTGTAGGCCATGCGCCGCGCATCCTCAGCCAGCGTGTCGAGAGCCCCTGGCCGATCGTAGTAGGTGAGATGCACCGCGGCCCGAAAGCCCGGGAACAGCAGATCGTACCCTCCCGCCTCATCCACGTGCTGCACCTGCGCATACTGCGGCTTCTCGAACCCGAACGGGGTGGCCGAGTCGTACCAGCTGTAGACCTTCTCGGGGAAATCGATGCGGGGGTAGCCCATTGGCTTAGGGATCAACACCGGATCGCAGGCCATCAAGGCCCCCAATCCGCTCACCACCAGGAGCCAAGCCCCCAGGAGCCCCAGCTCACCACGTCGCAATCTACGCATGCGTATCAACCTCCACCTTCAGTCGCTCGATGCGACGATTGGTCACCGCCTCCACCGTCAGCGTTAGCCCCTTCACCGCAATCACCTCACCCTTCTCGGGGAAACGCTCGAGTTTCTCTAGCACCAGCCCCGCCAGCGTCTCAGATGCCCCGCGCACATCGTCCAGGTACGCATCGTCGAGCTGGAGAATCTTGCAAAAATCGTTCAGCTGCACCTTGGCCTCGAACATGTACACCCCCTCGCCCAAGCGGGTATAGTACTGCTTGTGCCCATCGGACTCGTCGCCAATCTCCCCGAAGATCTCCTCCAGGATGTCCTCTAGGGTGATGATGCCGCACGTGCCGCCGTACTCGTCCACCACCACGGCGAAATGGATGCGCGCCCGCTGGAACTCGGTGAACAGGTCGTCGATCTTCTTATTCTCGGGCACGAAGTAGGCCTTGCGCACGAGTTTACCCCAGTTGAATTCGGCCTGCTCGTCGATATACGGAATCAGATCCTTCACGTAGAGGATGCCCACAATCTCGTCAAACGACTCTTTGTAGACGGGAATCCGGCTATACCCGGACTGTAGCACCAGGCGGCGCAGCTCATCATAACTCTCGCTCTGCTCGATGGCCACCACATCGATCCGGGGGCGCATGATTTCACGCACCTCAATGTGCCCGAACTGCACGATGCGTCGCAGCATCGACTCCTCCTCGGGCTGCTGGCTCCCGGTGATGGCCAGAGCCTCCCCGAGATCGTCGATGGAGAGGTCGTTTCGGGGTGAAAATCGTTGGTGCACCCGGCTCATCGATAGTGCCATCACGGAGGCTATGGGGCGCATGGCGCAGTAGATGCCGTAGAGGGGGCGCGCCGCGAAACGCACGTAGCGCAACGGGTTGGAGGCCCCTGAGAGCTTGGGCAGAATCTCCCCGAACAGTAGCAGTATGAAGGTGATGAGCACCCCCTTCACCAGGAATCCCATCGCGGGGGCCTGCTCGAATGAGACTACCGCATTGGTGATGAACACCGAGAGGATGACGATGCCCACGTTCACGAAGTTATTCATGAACAGGATGGTGGCCAGGAGGCGATCCTGCTGCCCCAGCATGCGCTGCGCAGCGCGGTAGGGGGCGTAATCCTGACCAGCCTCAATGCGGTCGAGATCCGCCGGACGCAGCGAGAAGAAGGCCGACTCCGACCCCGAGATGAATGCCGACACTCCCAGCAGCAACACCAGCACCGCGAGCTCCACCACAGTGGCCAGGCCCGGCGCCGCAAAGGTCACCTGCAAGGCAGGCAAGCACATCGCGAACTCCAACATACACGCATTAGGTTCAACATAGCCCCAGCCCCCCGAGGCTCACTGGCTGCCAGCATCTAAAACGGCAGCACGGGATCTTCGGGCATGAGCCCTGCGTTCGCCTCATCCGCCGGGGACATATCGCCCACCTCGGGGATATGAGCGGGCTGCTCGGCAGGCTGCCGCATATCACTCTTGGGCTCCATGTAGCGCAGCTGAACCACAACGACCTCTGTGACGTAGCGCGTCTGCCCGGCACTGTCAGTGTAGGAGCGGGTGGTCAGGCGGCCCTCCACGTACACCAGCATGCCTTTACGCAGACTCTTCGCCACGCTCTCGGCCAGCCGGCCCCAAAACGCAAGGCGATGCCACTCGGTCACGGTCACCGACTCCCCGCTGCGATTCCGGTACCACTCGTTGGTAGCGAGGTTGACGCGGGCCACGCATCCGCCCCCCTCGAAATGATGCACCGTGGGATCGGCCCCCACATTCCCGACCAGAATCACCTTATTCACGCTCATGACCACAGCCCTCCCGTTTAGTCAGCAAATGTAGCATATTTGGCCCAAAGCGCAACCGCGTATTTCAACAGGATCCCACAGCATCCGGGCGATGCCATGCAGCCAGGGTGGCAACGCCTCCGCGCCGAGGTGACAGCACACCCACGACGTAGCAAAACCGTATTTGTACTGCCAAATTGGGACTTGCTACGGCGATGGTACATCGACGGTAGCCCTCAGCATCACTCAGCTAGACCATCATGCAGGGCTCCGCTCGGTCCATTTTCACTCCACGGCACCAGGAGTGCATGGTGTGGAATGATAACAGATTACAGGCCCCGATTGGCGGGATACACCTACGGTTGGTCGCCGCGATGGGGCACAACCTCAGGCCTCACGCATCAGGCAACGCACGTCCCCCGCGACATCGAGCACAGCGCAGGGGTGAGGCAGACAACCGTTTGATAAGTTATGCGTTTCACTAGTGCGCTGGTAGCGCATCAGCATCTGCTGCGTGCCGTGCGCAGGCCATTGTGCCGATAGGCACTCGGTGGGGTAATTCGTCATTATTGGGTAGGAATCAGAGAACGGACATGAAAGTAGATCACAACAGGAAGGTTAGCGTGAGCTACACGCTGACAGTGAATGGCAAGGTGGAAGACCAGGCCGACAGCAACAACCCGCTCGAATTCGTATTTGGGCACGGGGAGCTGCTCCCAAGCTTCGAGGATGCCCTTTTGGGGCTGGAGCCCGGGGCCGAATTCACCACCACGCTCCCGCCCGAGCAGGGGTACGGGGTGTACGACGAGCGCAACAAGGTGAGGCTCCCGATGCAGCTGTTCGAGCTGAACGATGAGGAGGCGAAGGAGATGCTACAGGTGGGCAACACCATACCCATGACGACCCATCAGGGTACCACCATGGTAGGCAAGGTGCTGGAGGTGCTTCCCGACGCGGTGCTGATGGATTTCAACCACCCGCTCTGCGGCCAGACGCTCCACTTCACCGGTAAGGTGGAGAATGTGCGCGACCTCACGTTTGAGGAGGTGCAGGAGCTACTCTCTCGCAATGCTGGCAGCTGCTCGTGCGGCTGTAGCTGCGGGTGCGAAGATGATGAGGACGAGGGGTGCGGATGCAGCGGTGGCTGCGGGCATCACTAGCCCACAGCCACGCAAAGCGTGTAAGCAAGAAGGGAGGAGCCAGACTCGGGTTACACTGGCTCCTCCCTCTTCATTTCAACTAGATGTTCGCCCTGCCGACCAGGACCTCTCCACGGCAAACAGGCTGATTTTAGCTGCCCTGAGGATGCGCTAAGCTAGCCTTGAGGTATACCCCCTGCTCACTCCTCTATCCAGAGCTGGGCGTAATGCTGCTGGGCAAAGAGGTCGGCCCGCTGCAAGTCCTCCGGCGTGTCCACAGACATTCCCTCGTCGGGCACTTGCACGGTGCGAATCTGGTAACCATGGCGCAACCAGCGCAGCTGCTCGAGGCCCTCAATCTGCTCGAGGATATCGGGGGCCAAGCGTGCTAGCTCCAGCAGCGTCTGGGCCCGGTAGGCATACACCCCGATGTGTTTCTGGTAGGGCAGCTGGGGTAGCAGCTCGGAGTTCCTCGGGTAGGGCACCACGGCACGGGTGAACACGAGGGCATTCCCCTCTAGATCCGACAGCACCTTGGGCCAATTGGGGTTCGCCACGTCATCCCCCGGCGCGAATGGGCGCACGAGGGTTGCCAGGTTCACCTCCTCCTCACAGAACGCTGAGGCCAGCTTGCGGAGATTTCCCACCGAGACGAAGGGCTCGTCGCCCTGCACATTGATCACGAGCTCGGGGGCTAATCCCTCAGCCCGCAGGTGCTGCAAAGCTTCGGCGCACCTGTCTGTGCCGCTCCTGTGCGTAGGAGATGTCATCACGGCACGTCCACCAAAGCGTAACACCGCCTCGTAGATGCGCTCATCATCTGTGGCTACCACCGCGAGGCCTATGGCATGCGCCGCACGCCGGTAGACCCACTCCAGCATGGGGTGCCCCGCGATGAGGGCCAACGGTTTTCCGAGCAGACGGGTAGAGGCGTAGCGCGCCGGTATGAGCGCCAACGCCACGGGCATTGCTCCCTCGGGCATGATGCGCGCTAGATGAGCCCCTGCTCCTTTTTGCGCCGGATGGCCGCAAGCATGTCGGTGGTCATGCTGTCGAGATCCCACTTGGGATTCCAGCCCCACTCGCTGCGCGCTGCCGAATCATCCAGGGAGTTAGGCCACGAATGGGCGATGGCCGCCTTGGTGGGATCGACATCGTACACCATCTCAAACTCGGGCACCTGCCGCTTGATGGCCTCGAAGAGCTGCTGTGGCTCGAAGCTCATGGCGGTGACGTTGAAGCTGTTGCGATGCTTGAGTTTGCTCGGATCGGCCTCCATGAGCTGCACGATGGCATCGAGCGCATCGGGCATGTACATCATGTCCATGTACTCACCCTGGGGAATGGGGCACACAAAACGCTCTCCCTTCACGGCGGCGTAGTAGATCTCCACCGCGTAGTCGGTGGTGCCACCGCCAGGCAACGTGGCATTGCTGATGATGCCTGGGAAACGCACGCTGCGGGTGTCCACCCCGAAGCGGTGGTAGTAGTAGTCGCTCAGGAGCTCGCCAGTCACCTTACACACCCCGTACATGGTGGTAGGACGCATGATGGTGTCCTGGGGGGTAGAATCCTTGGGTGTCGAGTCGCCGAAGGCCCCGATGGAGCTCGGCGTGAAGACTGCCGCCCCGATTTCGCGCGCCGTCTCGAGCGAGTTGGTGAGGGCCCCCATGTTGATACGCCAGGCCATGGTGGGATTCCCCTCGCCCTTGGCCGAGAGCAGCGCTACGAGGTTGAATATGGCATCGACGCTGTACTTGCGCGCCACGCCCATCACACCCTGCGCGTTGAGGGCATCGAGCACTTCGAAGGGCCCAGCCGCAGCCAGAGCCTCATCGATGCGTAAATCGGTGGCCACGACATTCTGATTGCCGTATATCGAACGCAAATGGGGCACGAGCTCAGAGCCGATTTGCCCCCCCGCACCAAGGACAAGTATTCGTTTCATATCAGACTGCAATGTCAGACATTAGCACACGACCGGATTCCAGGCCCCCGATCCTTGCGCCGGGGCACCCATCCATGGGTTGCAAAGGTAAGGGATTTTGCCTTGGTGATCCTCAGTCGCTGGCAGGAGCTCACCGCCACGATAGACTACGAACGATGCGCGGGGCACCGGGCACATTACGCCTGCTCTGCTTAGTGAAATAGTTGCGAAAATTTTAGTCATAACAAGCGATTGCTCATCATTTAGCTACACTCTACCTTTGTGCGGTAGATTTTTCACCACTCCCTCCCGCTACGAGGAGGTGGTGGAGACCCAAAATACGACTCCGTATGTTCGGTTTGCGCAAGCTTATGGATGCGGTCACGATGGGTGAGCCCAAGCGGCTGTATCCGACCGTGGGATGGACGCTGGCAGAATACTTTTTCCGCGGGGCGCCGTACGCCACCATGGTGGTAATCGTGTGGGAGGTGTTTCGACCGTTGCAGACGCCGGGCGTTCTCCTGGACTACATGCGCATCTGGCTAGCTGCCCTCGGGCTGCTGGTGTCCACGGTGTGCCTCTGGTTCATCGGCAAACGCTCGTACACCGAAGCCTACGGCGAGGGGTATCATATCTGCTGCGACGGTCGGCTACGGGCAGTGGATCATCTGCGCCGCATGCCCATGGGATTTTACAACAGCCGTGACCCGGGGGAAGTGGGTGCGTATGTGGTTTCGGACTACGAGCTGGCCGAGATGCTCACCACGCACCTGATAGGGCAGATCTATGGGGCCCTGGCGATGCCGGTGCTACTGCTGGCGGTTCTGTTTGCCTTCAACTGGAAGTTGGCTCTTGCGGCCCTACTCGTGCTGCCGCTGGCCTACCCCGCCATGGCGCTCTCAGGCTACGTGGGTACCCGGATGGCCCGGAAGTTGCAGAAGACCAAGCGGGTAACCAATGCCCGCATCATCGAATACATCCAGGGGATGCGTCTGATCAAGGCCTTCAATCTGGGCGGGGAGCGGTTTCGACGGCTAGAGATGGCCTTCCAGGAGCTGAAACGTCGTAGCCTGATGACGGAGGTGGCGCCGGCACCAATATTCCTGGTGGCACGCCTGGTGCTGAACGGGGGTACGATACTGGTGATTCTGCTAGGGCTGACGATGATGCTGCACCATGAGGTGTCGCTGCCGGTGTACATCGTGTTCCTACTGGCGAGCACGGCGGTGTATGCGCCGTTGGCCAATGCGCTCGTCTTCTACGCCGAGATGCGATACATGGCCGTGGGGGTGGATCACCTGAGTGAGCTCTTCAAGATGCCCCACCAGCCCGAGGGGGAAGAGTGCACGGTGGAGGGGCATGACATTGAGTTTCGCAACGTGCACTTCCGCTACAACAGCGTGCCGGTGCTAAAGGGGATATCGTTACGCATCCCCGAGCGTAAGCTCACGGCCCTAGTGGGGCCCTCGGGGTCGGGCAAGACGACGCTCACGCGCCTGATAGCCCGATTCTGGGACGTGGAGCAGGGGGAAATCCTGCTCGGGGGTAAGGACGTGCGCGCCTACAAGCTCGATGCCTTGATGCGCCAAATTGCCATCGTGTTTCAGGATGTGTACCTGTTCAGGGACACCGTGTACAACAACATTCGCATTGGGCGTGAGAGCGCAAGCCGGGATGAGATCATAGAGGCGGCAAAGGTGGCCTGCTGCCACGACTTCATCATGTCACTGCCCGAGGGTTACGACACCATGGTGGGTGAGGGGGGTAGCACGCTCTCCGGGGGGGAACGGCAGCGCATATCGATTGCGAGGGCCATTCTGAAGGATGCGCCCATTGTGCTACTCGATGAGGCTACGGCCTCGCTGGATCCTGAGAACGAGGTGCATATACAGGAGGCCATTGAGAATCTGATCCGCTCGAAGACGGTGGTTGTCATCGCCCATCGTCTGGGTACGGTGGTGCATGCGGATAACATTGCCGTGATAGACCAAGGGACGGTGGTGCAGCAGGGACGGCACGAGGAGCTCATGGCCCAGGGCGGCCTCTACAAGAACCTGTGGGATGAGCAGGAGCGCATCAAGGGATGGCGCTTTTAATGACGAGAGTGAGTGTGAAGTTGACTGTAGTTGTAGCATTCATTCAGCAGGCCGGGGCTACCTCAGGCTCGGGGCTGCGGTGATGCGGCGATAATGCATGTGAGCGATGGATAGCACAACGGGGGTACAGAAGCGGCGCAAGCAGGGGTTCCCACGCCTGGTTCAGATAGCTGGCCGTAGACGATGGCTCATGATTCTGAGCATGATCCTAGCCGTCTTGGGGAGTTTTGCCGAGTTCATCCCCATGATTTCGATCTATAAGATCCTGGTGGAGCTGGCTAAGCATGCGGGGGATCCCACCCTGATGGACACGGGGGTGGTGATGTACTGGGCCATGGTGGCACTGTGGAGCTTCGTGGTGCAAATTGTGGTAATGTTCGGAGGGGTGATGCTCTCGCACATCTCGGCCTTCAGCATCCTATACGAGCTGCGTATGATGCTGGCTCGTAAGCTGGTGCGGCTCCCGATGGGCTACTTCACGCGACAGGCCTCGGGGAGCATCAAGAAGGTGATCAATGAGGACGTGGAGCGACTGGAGCTCTTCATAGCCCACCATCTGGGCGACATCGTCTCATCGTTGGCGTTCCCGCTGTGCCTGTTCGGCTATATGTTCGTGGTGGACTGGCGGCTGGCGGCGATCCTGATGGTGCTGCTAGGGGTGTTGACGGGTATCATCATGCAGGCCATGGGCCGCAAGGCTATGCGGCGGGTGATGGAGCGGTTCCTGGATGCCCAGGCCAAGTTGAACGGGAGCATCGTCGAGTACCTGCGTGGTATACAGGTGGTGAAGACGTTCACGGATTCCACGAATGCCTACCGCCAGCTGAACGATGACATCGCGCACTACCACAAGGTGACCGTCGAGCATGGGGCCGAGTTCCGCAGCACCTACGTCGGGTTCCAGACTATACTGTCGGCCGTAATGCTGGTGCTGATACCGCCCATGATGTACCTGCTGCGCAATGCGCCGGTGTATGCGAACTACGTGCCGGTGGTGCTGATGTTCCTGCTGTTCAGCGTGGGGGCCTTCTTCCCCATCATCAAGTTCCTGTGGGTGGGTAGCTTCCTGCGGTCGAACCTGATTGGGGTGGAGCGCGTGGATGCCATACTGGATGCGGCGGAGCTCCCTGAGCCTGCTACCCCGGCGGGAGTCGGAGATGGGGGTATAGAGTTCGACCACGTGCACTTTGCCTACGATGACAAGCCTGTGCTGCGCGACGTGAGCTTTAGGGCTAAGCCCGGGAGCATCACCGCCCTAGTGGGCCCATCGGGATCGGGGAAGAGCACGATAGCCATGCTGGCGGCGCGATTCTGGGATGTGCAGTCGGGCGAGATACGCATCGGGGGACGAGCGATCCAGGAGATCGGAACGGAGGCGCTGATGTCACACGTGGCCTTTGTGTTCCAGGACAATATGCTGTTCTTCGACACCATAGAGGAGAACATCCGCATGGGGAACCAGACTGCCAGCTTCGAGGAGGTGGTGGAGGCCGCAAAGCGTGCCCAGTGCCATGAGTTCATCGAGGCTCTACCCAATGGGTACAAAACCCTAGTGGGTGAGGGCGGCACGTACCTCTCCGGTGGGGAGCAACAGCGCATTGCCATCGCCCGAGCGGCACTCAAGGACGCCCCCATCATCCTCCTAGACGAGGCTACGGCATTTGCCGATCCGGAGAATGAGGGGAAAATTCTGGCGGGCTTCTCCGAGATACTACGCGGGAAGACGGTGCTGGTGATAGCGCACCGATTGGGCACCATTGTCAATGCGAACCAGATACTCTACATCGAGCATGGTGAGATAGCCGAGCACGGGACGCACCCAGAGCTGCTGGAGCTAGGGGGCAAGTACAAGCAGATGTGGGAGCTGTATGAGCGTTCCCGCAGGTGGCAGCTCGGGGCCTAACGCCAATGCAGATGCCGGTGTTCCAATACGTCTCGAGGGTACACCAGGGGCAGCCTCTACACTAGACTGGTGAGGGCGATTCACTCTTCATGTAGAAAGAGTCGGAGGGGGACTGAAACGAGTGCTGCGCTCCCACTAAGCTAACGGGGCTGGAGGTCTCGCAGGCGAGGCATGGCTGCATCCCACTGGGACAGGCTAATCAGCTTGGGCCCCATGCCCTCCACGAGCAGCAAGGCCCGCTGCGCATCGTAAGGTGTGCCAGCCCCCGAAAGGGCCTGGATCGGGCGGCTGAGAGGTAGATGAGCCACTCGGTAGGCATAGGAGCCCTGCACGCCGTCTATTCGCACCGACAACACTGGGGGGAAATCGCCAGGCGACTCTTGGTACCACGCCTGTAGGCTATCGGGTAATGGCTCGTAGGACAGCTCGGTCAACGAGTAGAGGAATGAGGCCAGCTTGGCCGTATCATAGGCCACGGAGGGGCCACGGAGGTCGAGGGTGGTCATGGTGGCCCGCAGGGCACTGTCGATGGTGACCCGAAAGCCGGGGTCGGAGCCATCGAGCCAACGGAGCTCTACACTACTGATGTCGGACGGGAGGCCCACGTAGAGCTTGGCAGTAACCCAGTTCTCAGGGCGCAAACTCAACGACTGGAGCAGCGAGGGGGAGTAGCCAGCAGCACTGGCCACATAGGCCCGATGGTGCTGGGGTGCATAGAGCAGTATACGCCCCCCAGGCCATGGGGCAAGGGTGTATCCAGGCCATGAACTCGCCCCCTGGGCAAGAGAGACCCGTATGCCCACAGAGGTCGCATAGTCGGCTACCGTGTCACCGGTTGCCAATGGAATAGGGAACTCGACACGGATGGCCGCAAGGAATTCGAACAGCGAGCGCACGGTTTGCGATGCGGCTCCCATGGCACCACGCACCAACCAGCCACCGCTAGGGCCACGCTCCGCAAACAGCGTGTCGTCGTCCCTCAGCAGCTCGATGCGCGTAAGGGAGAGCGTGTCGGCTGGTAGCAATGAGGGGAGATCTTCACTGCCAAAATCGCCCTGGCGTGACCAGTATATCAGCGCAACGGCAATAACCAGAGGCAGGGTCAGCAGGGTGATGTACAGGGCAGAGCGACGTGTGCAGCGCATAGTAGCAACTCGAAATGATTCACCTACCGAAGGTCGATGACCTTGACTTTACCACGCCCCTTCTTGCTGAAGGCAAAGGACTCTCGCACGGGAGCATCAGGGAGAAACTCGGTAATCTCCACGGTGTAGTTAATGCCGTCTTTTCCCTTGTAGGTGATGGAGCTCGGGGTGAGATCGCTTTGGGTGATGTGGACGTGGATCTGCGAAAAGGGTGATGACAGATCCTTGGGGTATAGGTGGAATCGGTGGATGGATTTGCCCTGCTCCTTCGCCGCGCCACGGTAGGCAAGCTTGTAAAGGTCGCGGTAATGGGCGAAGACGGACAGCGGATTGTCGAGCGGTGAGCCCGAGGCGGTATCTACGGTGGTGACGGTGACCTCCTTGACGCTGGGGATGTACTGCCAACGGGTGGTGCCATCGGAGTAGATCTCCATGCCCATAGTGCTAAAAAAGTAGGCATTGCCACGACTCTCTAGCGTCCCATTGTAGGTGTTGGTGGTACTGTTCTGCTGATTGACTACCTGCAATTTCACGCTGGCCTTCATGGATTTGAGCGAGGCCATGCGATCGACGAACTTATGCAAGTGCGCTAGCTCGGGCTGCGCATCCTGGGCCATAAGCACGCAGGGAGCCATAGCCACGAGAGCGAGCGGTAAGGCGAGTCTGAAAAGCATACGACGAATCATGGGGTGGATTGGTTTGATTGGTGTTCCAGGCTACGTGGCCTGAGACTTCAGCGACACCGACACCTGGCCCTACAAGACAGCTGCACACGAGGGTGCAACCCGCTCGGCAGGCACTAGGCATCGAGCTGGGAGAGGAGACGATTGAGCGATGCGAGATCGCCCACGAGCACGGGCCGCGGCTTGCTGGCATCCTGCTTACCCACAATGCCGGCCAGTTCAAGCTGATCGACTATACGCCCGGCCCGGTTGTAACCGATGGAGTATCGACGCTGGATGTTTGAGGTGGAGCACTTTTGCTCTTCCACGATGTAGTGAGCCACCTCCTCGAAGAGGGGGTCACGATCGTTAAGATCTGCAGCCCCACCAAGGGCAACCTCACTGTTGGCATCGAAGTCGGGTAGCATGAAGGCCCCGTCGTAGCCACGCTGGTCGCCGATGAACGAGGTGATGCGAGCCACCTCGGGAGTGTCGAGGAAGGCGCATTGCAGACGCACCATCTCATTCCCCGTGTTGATGAGCATGTCCCCACGGCCGATGAGCTGATTGGCTCCAGGCTCATCGAGGATCGTCTTTGAGTCGACAGATGACATGACACGGAAGGCAACGCGCGTGGGGAAGTTCGCCTTGATGGTACCCGTGATAATGTTGGTGGTGGGACGTTGGGTAGCAATAACGAGGTGTATACCGATGGCTCGAGCGAGCTGCGCCAGACGGGTTAGCGGAGACTCTATCTCACGGCCAGCGGTCATGATGAGGTCGGCAAACTCGTCGATCACTAGCACGATATACGGCAGGAAACGATGGCCATTATTCGGATTCAATCGCCGGGCCACAAAGAGATCGTTGTACTCCTGGATGCTGCGAACCTTGGCATCCTTCAGCAGGGAGTAACGGGTATCCATCTCGATGCAGAGGGAGTTCAGCGTATTGATGACCTTATCGGTGTCGGTGATGATCGCCTCCTCGGCATCGGGCAACTTGGCCAAAAAGTGCTTCTCCAGCGCAGTGTATAGCGTGAGCTCGACCTTCTTCGGGTCGACCAGCACGAACTTCAACTGCGAGGGGTGTTTCTTGTAGAGTAGCGAGGTGATAATAGCGTTGAGGCCGACCGATTTCCCCTGACCCGTGGCACCAGCCACGAGCAAGTGGGGCATCTTGGCCAAATCGACCACGTAGACCTCATTGGAGATGGTCTTACCAAGGGCAATGGGTAGGGCGTACGCAGCGTTCGTGAACTTCTCGGAACGCAGGCACGAGTACATGGACACCGTGGTAGGCTTGGCATTAGGCACCTCTATCCCGATGGTACCACGCCCCGGAATGGGGGCGATGATTCGGATACCCAACGCTGCCAGATTGAGCGCAATATCGTCCTCGAGATTCTTGATCTTGCTGATGCGAACTCCTGGGGCAGGTACAATCTCGTAGAGCGTGATGGTGGGGCCTACGGTAGCCTTGATGCGCTCGATTTCGATATCGAAGTTACCCAGCGTCTTTACGATCCGGTCTTTGTTCGTCAAGAGCTCTGCCTCGGTGACACCCCCAGCTTGTGAGTCGTACGTGTCGAGCAGATCTATTGTCGGGTACTTGTAGTGGGGCAGATCCTTTGTGGGGTCGTAAGGCTCGTTGGAGGTGAATGCATCCACCTCGGACAGCTCTTCCTCCCGGCTCTCTATCTCAAGGCCGAGTGGCTGAGCCTCAACCGTACTGTCTGCATCGGATTGGAACGGCTGGTCTAACTCCGTGGTATCACGCTGCGCATCCTGAGGTGTGTCACTCCCAAGGGTGCTCTCGGGAGACTCAGCTGGACGCTCGATGACAAAATCGTCATTCCCCAAGCTACCCCTAACGGCAGGCAGTCGCTCTTCATCCACCTGCGCTATAGGTTCGACACGTGGGGCCTCACCCTCGGCTTCAGAGGGGCTCGACGCATCGGCGACAGGGGCAGAGTCAGGGCCACTGGGGGCCGATTCCTGATCGGCTGGGGTATCATTACCATCGGCGGCCGCCACTGGCTTAATACGGGTCGCAACGCGATTCAAGAAGGCATGGACTCTCTCCTCAACGCGGCGGTTAAACCACATGAGGTAGGCGAGCACAAGCAATGCGAGCAGGAGAGCTGTCCCAACGGGGCTAATGAAATGGTTTAGCCAGTCGGCGATGTAGAAGCCGTACTGCCCCCCGAGGCCATTCCCGAGGTAACCACCCGCACCACCCGAAAGGAATCCTAGCACCACGGAGGCGAGCGGGATCCCCACGTAGAACAGCAGCTGACGCTTTACCCATTTACGGAAACGGAAACGCAGGATGCGCATCCCGTACATAAAGAGGAGCAATGGGAGGGCCAAGGCTGCTAATCCAAAGGCTCGAGTAATCAGCATGGCGGATAGGGTGGCCCCCACCGGCCCCATGAGATTGTCGGCCCTAACGGAAAGCGGCTTGAAGATATTCTGCCACGCTAAGCTCTGATCGGCAGACCAGGTGAACAAGTAGGAGACGAAGGCTGCTAGCAGGTATAGGCTCACGAGTAACACGAAGACCCCCAGTAGGAGCATCGTGCGCTCATCGCGCTTCTTGGTGCTAGAGTCCTTAGCGGCAGATACCTGTTTTTTGCCCATGTGCACGGGGTACATTAGGGGGCTAAGACCAGCCCCGCCGTATCAACTTCCGGCCCGAGCACTATCGTACTGCTCGATAATCTGCTGCAATGGCTGACGCTTCAGCCGTTTGGTGTATGGCCAGCTGCCATATTTCAGGTGCACCTTGCCCCCCAGCTCTAGCTTGGAGGCTAGGGACTGCGAGGTGGCTAACATCCCTAGTCGCAGGGCATCCGCAGGAGTACGCAGTGCAATGGCTAGAGGAAGCTGAACCGATATGCTGGACTTCGGGGGCAAGAAGACCTCTTGCTGAAGAGCCATCGTGGCAACCTGCGAGTCAGCAAACCACACCTGAAGATTCGCGTGCTCAAGCTTAATACTCTTGGGATTCGGATTGTAAACCCGCGCCTCGAATTCCAGCTGCCAACCCGCCGAGTCTATCGGGAGAAGACGCTGCACACGTATGGATTGCAACTCGACGGATGTGGGCATATCGCAAGAGGCAAAGAAGGCGAGGACTAATGCAATAGCCACAAGCCTCCTCCACCCCAGGCTGAGGAGCGATGATACGATAGCTGAACGGCTAATCCTCATTCTCCATTGCCTCCGCTATCTCGTCGGTAATAGCCAGGTTGTGGTAAACATTCTGCACATCGTCCTGATCCTCAAAGTCGCGCACCATGCGTAGCACCTTGAGGGCTTCGTCCACGGGCAACTCCTTATAATCGTTGGGGATGCGCTGCAATTCAGCATTCTTGGGCACGATACCCAAGTCGTCGAGCTTCTTTTGCATGGTACCAAAGTCCTCGAATGCGGTATAGACGATGAGATCGTCCTCCACGCGCTCAATCTCCTCGGCCCCAGCATCGATGAGCTCAAGCTCTATCGACTCGTCCGTAAGCCCTTTGGCCACGATGTCCTCTTCGCTGAGCGTGAACACTCCCTTCTGAGAGAAGAGGAAACTCAGCGAGCCATTGGTACCGAGCGAACCCGCCCGCTTGGTGAATGTAGAGCGAACAACGCTTACTGTCCGGTTATTATTATCGCTCAGGCATTCGATGAATACAGCCACGCCCCCAGGAGCGTAACCCTCGAAAGTGGTAGCCTGCAATGCATCGGGCTCCTTCTCAGCCCGGTTGATGGCCCGCTCGATGTTGTCCTTGGGCATGTTAATACCCTTGGCATTATTTACCGCCACACGCAGGCGAGGGTTACCATCGATATCGGCCCCACCCTCCTTCACCGCAATAGAGATTTCCTTTATCACCCGTGAGAACGCCTTGCTCCGCTTGGCATCGGCAGCTCCCTTTTTACGCTTAATGGTCGACCATTTATTATGCCCTGACATACAACTCGCACCTTTGTATTATAGCCCGGCAAAGATACGAATAAATGGCTATCACGTTGACGGAGCTGCCACTGTGAGGCGAGCGACACAGCCATTTCATTCCCCAGCAGCAATCAAGGCCACGAGCGACAAAGAGAAAGAGGAGAACAAGCATCCTGCATTTTGCCACGTCATCAAGCGGACGCAATAAAGGGAGGGGGTGCACATAACATGCACCCCCTCCCTTTAACTCTTAGCGCCCCCCGAGGAGCACCATCATTACCCCATCTACCTCAGCAGGGTAACATCTCCCCTCATGTCAAATGCAGTGCCATCGTAGTACGACCCCTCAGCACGCCAAGCGTATACACCCTGCGGGCACGGCTCACCGTTACGGTAACCATCCCAGCCACGGTTCAGCTCATTCGACTCGAAGATCTGTTCGCCCCAGCGGTTGAAGATGTATAGCCTGTACTCCTGGACGCTACCCGACACGTACGGGTGGAACACCTCGTTCGTCTGATCGGGCAGCTGGTAGTAGCCACCCGTGGGGCCATCCAGGCGTGGATGGAACACGTTCGGGAATCGTATCGAACCGGCCCCCAACACCTGCACTGCATCCTTCACCGAGAGGGAGTCAACGCAGCCATGCTCTGACTCAGCCACGAGCGACACGGTGAATGAACCTGGCTCAGTGTACAGGTGCTGCGGAGCTTCCTCCGTAGACTGCGTACCATCACCGAAGTCCCAGAGATAGGTACTACCCAACTCTGTTAGGTTCTTCATGTCCACCTTGGCATTCGGCAGTACGGGCCGTGACGGCACCGGCTGGAATTTCACCACCGGTTTCGGATACACCTCTATCTGCTGGTAGGAGAAGCTCTCGCCACCATCCCCTACCGTCGTCAAGCGAACGTAGTAACGCCGTGACTCCGTGAACTCATGCTCAGGCTCGGGGCTGATAGAGCTTGTCCCATCGCCGAAGTCCCAACGGTAGGAGCTACCGTACAGCGACTTGTTATAGAACTGCACCTTCAGTGGCGGGCACCCGCTCCCCTGATTGAACGTGAACATCGTCTTGGGCTCAGGGGCTCGCACGATTGCGTGACGCACCACGGAGTCTGCGCAGTGCGGGGCCTCTATCTTGAGCATCACCTCATAGGTGAAGTTCGCTGATGGTGGAGCCCAGGTCGAGTACTCATGGATCCCCGGCTCACGCAACGTAGACGTGCTGCCGTCACCGAATTTCCACGTGTACGTCCAGTCATCCGAGGCCGGAGCACTCTGGTTCACCAGTGATATGGTGGCCGATGGGAAGGTCTGCGATCCTGGAGTCAACGTGAACGCTGCTCCCGGACGAGGCCATACCGTCACACGGTGCACCTGCGTAGCCTCGCAGCCATACTGCGATCGAGCCGTCAGGCGGACATCGTACTCCACATCCCTGATGGTGTTATTCACAAACCGATAGGTCGGTGACTCATGCGAGGAGGTACCCCCGTCGCCAAACGACCAGTGGTAGTACTGCGCATTCTGCGACTGCACCGCCATCGAGACATCGAATGGGCTGCAACCCGACATGCGCGGCGATACCGTGAAGTCAACCTTCACCTGCGGGTAAATGAACAGCTGCTGCGTTACACTCGCCTTACAACCCTTCTTCGAGGTCGTCGTCAGGCGAACCCCGTAGCTCTTGATACCAGGCGAGTCATTGACAAACTGATGCTCAATGCCCACTGAGTCCTTCGTAGACGTAACGATACCGTCGCCAAAGTCCCACTCGTAGGTCAAGGCATAGCCTTTTGAGCGGTTCTCCATCGTGATAGCACTCGGCGGACAAGCCATATTACCACCCTTGAACTCAAAGGCAGGGCGTGGCGTAGGCCATACGACGGCCGACTTTCGCTGAAGCCCTACGCATCCGTGTTCAGTGCGTGCCTCCAACTGAACCTCTACTGGCAGCTCAGTGTATGGCGACGGGTTACGTAGCGTAAGTGTCGGTTGCTCCTGCGTGATCACCTGCCCATCAGGCAACGTCCACCTGTATGAGGTTGCGCCGTAAGACTTGGTGAGGTTCTTAACCTCGCCGACAAGCGGATCACAACCATCCGGCGGGAGCCTAAACTCGGCTAGCACCTTCGGGTAAACCGTCAGGTTCTTCGTCTCCTCAGCGCGACACTCGGGGTGCGCCGTGATGTAGGCTCGCAGCCTTATCGGTATCACCATCGGAGCAGGCGGATCCGACTCGTTGATGTAGGCATCATTCGGCCCCGTCAAATCTGCATCCACGCCCGTCTGGTCACCTTTCGGCCCGAGTTGCCACGTGTAGCTATAGGCCGGCGAGGGCGACTCATTCTTCATATACACCGGAGCCGGACTACAGATGGATGCCACGCTAACACCCGTGGGGCCACCTTGCAGAATCTTAAACTTGGCCTCTACCTGCGGGTACACCGTGATCTTCTGCACAGCCTCGCGGCGACACCCGTTCGCATTCGTAGCCGTCAGCTTGATGGTGTACACCCGGTCATTCTGCTTGCTGGGGTTGTTGAAAACCACCGGTGATGGGTTGGCCACGTCAGCCGAGCCTACACCGCCGAAGTCCCAGCTATACGATCCGCCACCCGTGCTCTCATTGCGGAACTCCGCCGTCACGGGGTTACACCCCTCCTCTGGGGTCACCTTGAACTTGATATCCAAGCGTGGCAGCACAGTAATACTCCGCTCATACTTGCTCTTGCAACCCGGCGAATTCTGCATCTCAGGGTACTTCGTCAGCGCCTCTAGGCGTAGCTGAAGCGGGTGTGCACTGTTCGGGTCGGTATTATCGGCCACCAGCGTGAATGGGTTCGCTGAAGTCAACGAGGGATCCAGCTCCTCATTATTCCGGAACCACTTCAGATCCACATTCCCCTGCGACTTATTCGTCACCTCCACATTGTACGGCGTGCAGACCGAGTCGAACTTAAGGTCGAATCGCGCGATAGGCTGCGGGTAGACGGTTATAACCTTCTGCGCCGTCAGCGTGCAACCGTACTCATTCGTCAGCGTCAGCGTTACCGTGCGGTCAATCTTCGTCTCAGTGAGGTTCTTGAACTCATGCTCCACATCGTTCCCCTCGCCGGATTCACCATCCCCGAAGTCCCACTTGTAGACGAGATTTGCACCGCCCGTCCCTTGGGCGCGGAACTTCGACTTAAACGGTGCGCAATCCTTCTCCACGCTAACCTCTATCCCCCGCTCGCCAATCTTCAGGTCGGGCGATATCGTGAGCTCACCCTCAGCCTTCCCCTTACAGGTTAGGCCGCTGTTCTCATGCTTTTGCTCCATCGTCAGCTTCGGGTGGAACGTCTGAGGCTGGTTCAGGTGCTCACTCTTGTAGTCGTGCGTGTACGCACTCATGTCATTCCGCGTTTCCGCAGGAGCCCCGTCATCCGGATCCCACACGTAGCTACTGGTCACCCCTGGCGGCGGTGTCACGTCACCACGGCTATTGTTCTCAAAGCGCACCGTGTACGGCTGCGTGCAGTTAGCAGGTGGCAGCTCGATGGTGAAGTTCGCCTTTGCTGCGGCATGCACCGTCACCGGTATCGTCTTCACCTTCTGGCAACCACTCGGCACCGTCGTCTGACGGGTGGTAATCTTCACATTGCGTACCACATCGGCTGCGCCAGCATTCTCAAACACGTGCTCCTTGGCCTCGCCGCGACCGCTCGTCTCCACCTGAGTACCATCGCCAAAGTCCCACTCATGCAGGAGCTCGCCACCACGAGATCCATCCTTGAACCGCAGCGTGCCCCCAGAACATAGGAAGAGATCGCGATCCGGCTGTATCTGCTGATCCAGCACTGGTGGCACCTTCACAGGGAGGAGGTCTTCCACCTTGACGCTACACTTCTTGGTATTCTCCCAGAACACCTCTGCCACAAACGACACCTTGTACACCACGTCCTCATTCTGTGACGTATTCGTCAGCGTGGCTGTCTGCGGCCCGGGCGTATTCGACTTCACCGTCACCGGCTGGCCGTAGGACTGGTTATCGGGCGTGAACTCCCACGTGTACGTAGCCGGCGATCCTGGCACGGGAGCCGTAGATGCATTCGTCATCGATACCGCAATCGGCGTGCAGTTGCTCGTAGGCACCACGGCCGACGAGGCCAGCACCGTGGGGAACACCTTGATGTCTACGAACGCCGTGTCCACGCAGACCGAGTTCGTATTCCCCGCACGCAGCACTGCCCGGAACGTCTTGCTCGCCGTGCCACCATCGTTGGCAAACGTGTGAGCTGTCGTGCTACCCGGAATGGTACGCACCAGCGTCTGCACCAGAGGCGTTAGCACCGGTTGTATCTGGTAGAACGCCCACTCCACGTAGCTTGCCCCCGTGGAGCGATCCTTAAAGTTGATCGTAGCCGGTGCGCACACCATCTTCTCAGCATCCACGATCGGGCCCATGCGAGCCTTGATCACATCGGGTACCTCAAAGGTATAGTTCGGAGCCTCCGAGGTGCACACCCCGTCCGTTATCGAGAGCTTGATGGTCTTATGGCCTGGTGCGCTGTATATGTAGCGATCCATAAAGCCCGGATCGCGCACCCCTCCGCCGTAATCCCATGTGGCCGTGATGCCCGGCGTACTCTCCGGTGGCTGGCACTGCGACTCAATCTTGACTACCACCGGATTGCAGGCGTGCAGCATCTCCACGGCAAACGCCGCCTTCAGCGCACGACGCACCTTGTACGTCTCCGTGTGGCTATCCGTGCAGCCATAGGTGTTGAACGCCCGCAGCTTCACCTCGTAATCGATCTCATGATCGAGCGCATTCTCAATCTTATGATCCACCTGATCACCCACCTCCGTGGCCGTGGTGTTATCACCCTTATTGGTGAACGTCCACTCGAAATTCAACGCCGTGGCACCTGCCACAAAGTGAGCATCCACCGGCGGGCACATCGGGTCATCTGGCACGATGTTCGTGGGAACACCATTCTTGGTGTACGTTCCGGCGAACGTAGCCTCCGCCCGCGGGAACACGGTGACCTCGCTTATAGCCTCCTTCGAGCACGATCCGTAGCCTACACCCGCCAGGCTCGTCACCCGTAGGCGCACCTGGTAGGTCAGCGTCGACGTGGTGCTATAGTTCGGGAACTCCCTATCCGTGAGCTCCTTCGTGCCTGGGGGCAAGCTCAGCAGCTCCCAGCCGCTACCGCTGTTGATCGCCCACTCGTACTGGCTCTTAGCCGGTATCAGCGACCCATCCTTCAGCTTTATCGTCTGCTTGTACATCCCATCCTTGCTGGGGCAGGCCGTCACCTTATCCTCTAGGTTCAGGTGGAGTGCTGGCGGCACCGTCAGCGCAATCTCAAAGCGCTGACTACACCCCTCCTTGGTCGTCACCGTCAGCACGATCTTCTGCTCCACAGCCTGATCGCTCGGATTCTCAAGCGTTGCAATCAGGTTGGCGATCGGCGTACCCGCCGCCACATGCGTTCCTTCCTTCAGCAGCTGGCCCGCCAGGTCGGCCGGATCCTTCTGCAAGCGCCACTCGAATGAGTACTCCCCGAGCGTCGCCATGTTCGTGATGTCGGCCGCTATCTCAACCTGTTTCGGCGAGCAATCATTCGTTGGCGTAGGCGGGGTCACCAGCCTCAGGGTTCCCTTAGCCGTGGGATTCAGAATCAGATTCTTCTTATCCACCGCCGCGCAGCCCGCGATGTTTTTACCCGTGAGCACCACCTCGTAGGTGCCCGCCGGCTTCGGGCTCACATTAAAGATCGCCTCATCGCTCGTCTCCAACACTGCGCTAGACGGCGGCATCTCCTTCAGCTCCCACTTGCGAGCCACTACCCCCGTGTGGTTGCTCGAGATCTGCACGTGTTCGCCCTCGCACCGTTTCGGCGGATCCAGCACTATCGACACCTGTGGCGTGGGTAGCACTGTGTGCGAGAACGTGGCGCTATCCCGGCACACCTGGTTCTCATCCGAGATCACCAGCGTATGCGTCAGCGTCTTATTCTGATTCGTGAAGTTCTTAAACTCGTACTTCGCTGGTGGTGGCGTAGGCGGTATAGCCCGCAGATTCGTCCCCACCTCGCGGCGCCCGTCGCCCAGCTTCCAAGTGAAGAGCCAGTTTGGCGAGTTCGGGTACGAGGCACTATTCGGGTTAGCCTTCGTGGCCGCCGCAAAATTTGCCTCCACGGCGCACTCATCGATGGGCAACCCATCGTTCACGAATATCGCCGGCTTGACAATTGCCTTGTACACCCGCACCTCACGCTCCACCCAATCGCTTGAGCAGCCTCCGTTCCGGGCCGAGAACCGATACTTGTAGGTTGTAAAAAACGGCGGTGGCGTTACTGCGGGCTCTGTCACATCCTCAAAGTGCGTCAGCGAGTCGCGCTGGCCCACCGTGCCATCGTGCCTATCGACCCAGGCCGGCGGCACAGCTGTATTATCCCACATCTGCACCTTATAGTTCGTCGCCGAACTCAGGTTGCGCACCCGCAGCGGCACCTTGCCGCTCCCGCACAGGCGCGAGGGGCCACTCACCTGCGGATCGACCCGTGGCGACACTATCACCTCAATCTTCGCCTTAGGCGTTAGAGCGCACAGACCGTAAGCCGTCAACGTATAGGTCTTACTCTCCCGCGGACGGTACACCTGCTTCACTCCTGGCTCTTTAGGAGGGCTATTCGGCGGGGCGGGAGTAGGAATATCCCTCAAATAATCCGGCGGCTCCCAGAAGTACTGCAAGTTCGGGGCTGTGCTCGAGGGCTTGATGTACGTTCCCTCGCTCCCGCGGCACACGTAGATCTGGGATCCCGTCTTCTTCTCCCATTGCCAAACCCCAGTATGCGGATTCTGAGCCCATCCGTTACCCTCGGCCCCGACTGAAATCTCCTTAAAGTCCGAGAAGTAGCCGTAAAATGCATCCTTATCTGGGAATCCATTGAGCACCGCCAGCTGGAATACATTCTTCGTGTTAATCAAGCGGTAGCTCTGCGCCTGCCCCCCTGCGAGCACTTTGAATGCATCGTAACCGCCGATAACATCCGTGTCTATCTGGATCCACTTCCAGTTCGTGGCGAGGCCTCCAGCGGGGAAGGTCTTCCAGTTAGCAGGATTGTTCAGATAGTTCTGCACAGCCACCAAAGCCGGATCCGTCACAGGTACAAAGCCCGTTGGTGAGCCCTGCTGGAGCTCAAACCCCCCGATCCCATTGATGTCCACGCCTGGTGGTAGACCCGGTGCAGTTGTATTTACCCACACTACCACGTTCAGGTAGAATGTGTACCTCTCAGCCTTAGACTTCGACCGGCTAAAGGCCACCGATGTGCTACCTATACACTTGTCAGCCCTGGGCAACGGCGGGATGATAGCCCCAGCCTTCTGCGAATAACTACTATTCTCGACCCCCGACATGTGGTAAACGACGATTTTCTTACCACCATCGGCACGAACCGATACCCCCTGCGAACCATCGAGCGGCGAATTGAGCTGTACCGACCACTGCTGACCTGCATTTAGCGTGTGGCTACCATGATTCGATACGTGCACCGTAGTGTTATCCTCCGTAGCCACCACGTAAGCCCACTCATCCCACCAGGGGGCACTCGTCACCCCACGCACCAGCACGTGCTCCGAACCCAGTATTGATTCGTATCCCCCGCTCCCATCATCCTTCTTCAGCGGCACTAGCTGATCCACTACATAGTCAGGATTACCCGCATGACTCTTCGTACAGTCATCGCGCGTCAGCACCACCACTGGCTTATCAGCCTCCACATGCGCCCCGCATAACCTCGAATTCTCCGAACGCCCTGTCTGGTAGGCCATCGGCTGTCCACGTTGATCCTTATCGTGGTAGCCAAATGCTGGATTCTCGTGTTTCTCGTACGGTGTAATGATCGAACTCTCCCCCCGGTTAAGCCAAATCTCGTAGGTGCCCGCTGGCAAAAAGCGACCCCTGTGCCCTGCCGGCTGAGGAGCCAGCGTCGGGTTAGCCAACCAGATAGGGCGAGGAACTGTAATCTTGATCTTAGTATTGTCCGTGGTGGCTACAATGTTGAACGAGTGGTACGGCGGGCACCACATTCCCCAATAGCGGCTGTCAGAAGTCCACAGTGTATTCTGGAAGGGCACGTAGAATTCCAGCCCCAACCCGTTCTCACCCTTCAGCGGAATCAGGTCCATGTTCCATCCATTCGCAATCTCGATGTACGAATTGATGGGCTGGTTCGAATACATATGCACGCCCTTCTTCGTGCGGTTGATGTACGGCTTGGCCACCGTCATGTTGCTCTCACTCCATGCGAGCACATTCTCTATGAAGGTGGCTCGCTCCGCCGTGGTAGACGGATTAGAGAACAGATCTTTCCCAGCGGAACCAGATCCATCACTGAATGGATGGTAGAACAGGTGGTTCGTGCCCGTAGAAATCAGTGATAGCGAGTTCGCCACAGCCCCCGTCCCTGTGGAAGACGTGTTACCCGGCGCAGTAAGCGGGATGCGCACCTTCTGGCTCGGCGGCACTGTAAACTGTTGCGATTTGAACCCTGCCTCCGCCGGCAGCTCCAGATTCACTGTGGCTGGCGTGGTATTACTCGTATTGGTAACGTGGAGGTAGACCCTAAACTCGTTGGTACTTGACACGTGCCCACGATTCACCTCGGGGATGTCAAACCAGAAATCTTTCCCCGTCTGAGCATATCCGGCCCCGCCCCACAGCAAAGGCAAGGCCAGTAGGCAAGCCCACAGCAGCTTTCCTACCCGGCGTGTCAACGCCCTGTGCAACCCACCCACAATAGCATCTTTCATAGCCGTATCACCTCTCGTCATTGTCAACTCTCCTCGGCACTTCTTGCTCGTCTCACCCTATGCGCAACATGGGGACGCTGTGTCCCCATTTGTCTCTCATCACCCATACACCCCATGCGCAGCCAGGCAGCCCCCGCCTCAGCAGGGTGCTCCCAGCCCGCAGGCTACCTATTCCCAATCCGCTTAAAGTCCTTCCGTAGGAACCCGTCCCCGTTGCTCTTGGTCATGGTGTGGTAGTCGAAGTAGTAGATCCTATCATCCCCTGCCCCCACCAGCACCTTATATATGCGAGCCTGCATGCGGGTACCCTCTGGCCCCACCTTGTGCAGGAACACCACGTTCTGATTCTTCTCCGCTATCGCCTGCTCTATCTCATCCTCGCTCACAATGCGCACCACCCCCTTGTAGCTCTCGCGAATCTTGCTCGCCGAGCGAATGTCGGGCGCCAGGTCACGCTCCACCACCCAGATCTCACGCCCCCCGAGGTCGGCAATGTTCTTGTTGTAGTGCTCAAACGGGTTATTCGATATCAGGTTTGGCTGCTCATGCAGCAGGCGAATGTGGTTCTGCGCAAAGCGCACGAACGATGTCAGCTTGTAGGCCCAGCTCGTCTGATCCACCGGCTCGTAGCCTAGCGGTATGCTGCACACGTCGGGCATATCGCCCGCCTTCTGCGTTCCAGCCCCCAAGGCCACCACCATGAAGTTGTAGAACGACTTCACCTTATCCTCGGGGAAGCGCACCTTCATGCGCACCAGGAACGACTTATCCGCATCGCCCCGCATCTGCTCAAACTCCGTGTCGTTGATGAACTTGTAGGGCGTAATTGTCCAGCTCTGCTGCACAGCATCCCGAATCTTCATGTTCCACTCCGACATCGGGTTGTTGTCCAGCACCACGTACGTAGTCGTCTTCAGGAAGCGGTCTATATCCTCCTTGCGCGTAATGGGCCCGGCACTCACCAGCTCTGGCAGCACCATGCCCATCATCAGCAGCACTAGCAGCAAACGTCTCATACAGCCTACCATTTCACGCCACCCCCGTGGGTACCTACCTATGCCCTCACACCAGAGGGCATTCTCGGGGGTTCAAATTCAACGAACAACAGCCCGCGAAGGTTGCATTTCCTGCGTAGCCAATTGCACCCCGCGGTGGGCTCCCCGTACCCTGCCGCGGGAGAGATCCCATGGCATTCGTATGCCCATAAACACCGCGTGCAGCCAGGGCATAACACCCCTCTGCGCTGCCATCGAGAAGGGCTCAACACGAAGTTTTGCACCCCTTCCCACCATCCCGGAATTCGTCATGCTCGCAGGCCAAAAGGCGCACTTCACCTCCCGAAATGCGCCGCTGGTAAAAAGAAGCTGCATAGCCCCACAGTCCATCACAAAATCAATACTCGCTACGCAGCCACCGAGCGTTTTCGCCAGCGGCTGAAGAGCCGTCCCAGCTCGCCCACCCACAGCACAAGGCTCGTCAGCAGCACAATGAGCAGCTGGTCATCCCAGTGCAGGGGCACCACGTTGAACATGGCCCCGCCAAAGTTCATCATCAGCAGCTGGCCCAGCGTAATCACCCCCACCACCATCAGGAATCGGCGGGCATGCCGCACCCCATGGAGGGCCGAATGCATCGTCCCCAGGGCTCGGGCGTTGAACAGGTTCCACACCTGCATGAAGACGAACAGGGAGAAGAAAACCGACAGCTCGTACACCCCAATCCTTGCAATGGCAGCCCCCGTGTGCGCGGCGGCCGCATCGTAGAGCTCATGCATAAGGGCACGCTCCTCACTAGCAAGGCGAGCCAGGCCGAGCAACACCCCGAAGAGCAGCACCACGAATACCAGGCCCACCCCCACAATGCGGTTGCGCATGCTCGGGGTGATGATGAACTCACCAGGCTCCCGCGGCTTGCGCTTCATCACGCTCGGGTCTGGAGGCAACGAGGCGAGTGCAAGGGCCGCAAAAGTGTCCATGATGAGGTTGATCCACAGCATCTGCGTAATCGTCAGCGGCGATCCCTGGCCCGTGAATGCACCAATGAGCACCACCAGGCAGGCCGAGACATTGATGGTGAGCTGGAAGACGATGAAACGCTGGATGTTCTGGTAGAGCGACCGTCCCCACATCACCGCCCTGCCGATGGAGACGAACGAATTGTCGAGAATGGTAATATCGCTAGCCTCCTTGGCCACCGCCGTGCCATCGCCCATGGAGAGGCCCACGTGTGCGGCGCGTAGGGCCGGGGCATCATTGGTGCCATCGCCCGTCACAGCCACCACCTCACCCTGCGACTGCAACAGGGCCGTGAGCCGAGCCTTGTCCATGGGTCGGGCCCTGTACATAATGCGGAGGTTGGGCAGTCGCGGCAGCAACTCCTCATCGCACATCGCCTCGAACTCCGCCCCGCTCATGGCTGCATCATCCCCACACGTCTCATCCCAGAGCCCTATCTGGCGGGCAATCTCACGGGTTGTCAGCAGCGTGTCACCCGTCACAATCTTCACCTGTATCCCCGCATCGCGACACTCACGTATGGCCTGCGGCACATCGGCACGCACCGGGTCGTTTATCACCACCAGGGCGAGCAAGCACAGCGGCTGCTCGGTAACCACTCCCTCCCGGAACGGCTCCGTGCCCTTCGGCACATTGCAGGCCGCCAGGGCCAGGGTGCGCATCCCCTGCGCCTGGTACTCCTCCAGGCGAGCCCGCAGCGGCTCCCACAGCTCGGCCATAGGCCGAGGGCTCCCGTCGGACATCGAGGCGAAGGGGCACAGGGGTACCACAATCTCCGGGGCCCCCTTTATCAGCAGGCGCATAGCATCGCACTCGGCTCCGTGCAGGAGCGTACCCATGTACTTACGCTCGGTGGAGAAGGTGAGCTGCTCTGCCACCGTGCACCCATCGCGCAGCGGGAGGTACTCCACCCCATGGCTGCGTAGCCACAGCAGCAGGGCCCCCTCGGTGGGGTTGCCCAGCACCGTCACTCGCCCCGCATCATTGGCCTCCAGGTGGGCCGTGCCATTGCACGCCATGCTCTCGGCTATGGGCCCGAACATGGCACTCGAGGGCGTTAGCTCAGCCCCGTCGCACAGCAGCACATCGGCCACCCGCATCTGGTTCTGCGTCAGCGTCCCCGTCTTGTCCGTGCATATCACGGTGGTAGCCCCCATCGTCTCACAGGCATGCATGCGGCGCACCAGGTTGTTCGTCGCCATCATGCTACGCATGCTGTAGGCCAGGCTCAGCGAGATGCTCATCGGTAGCCCCTCGGGCACCGCCACCACCAGCAGCGTCACCGCCAGCATCAGCGTGTTGAGGAGGTAGGAGCCAAACTCGAACCACTCGAACACCGTCCCGTGTGCATGGAAGAAGCTCCAGAGCCGCCCCAGCACCACCAGCACCGCCAGCACGTAGCCCACCTTTGAGATCATGTGCGCCAATCGCCGCAGCTGCCGATTGAGCGGTGTCTCCACATCATCCTCTATCTGGATGCCGCGGAACACGCGCCCCGCCTCGCTTGCGTCGCCCACCGCCGTGATGCGCATCGTGCCGTGCCCATCTATCACCACGCTGCCGCGGTAGAGGCAGTTCGAGGGGTAGGTGGCCTCCGGATCAGCCTGGGCCGGATCGGCACTCTTCACCGCCATCGGCTCCCCGGTGAGTGAGGACTCATTCACTTGCAGCGACACAGCCTCCAGCAGCTGCCCATCCGCAGGCACCTCCTCGCCCGTGTCCAACAGCACCACATCGCCCACCACCAGCTCCTGCTTGGGCACCTCGTGCAGGTGACCCTCGCGCAGGCACTTGTAGCACACCTCGTCATTCACCTGGTTCAGGAGGTTGAACTCCCGGTCGGCCTTCTGCTCGAAGAAGAACGAGATACCCGTGGCCAGCAGCACCGCGCAGAGGATGCCCAGGGGCTCGAAGAAGGTGACACCACCCTCGCCCAGGTGCGCGTAACCATAATAGGAGACACCGAAGGAGAACAGCAGGGCCACGAGCAGAATCAGGATCATCGGATCCCGGAACTTCTGCACGTACAACCGCCATGGTGGCGTGCGGCGCACTGGCGTGAGAACGTTTGCCCCGTGTACCCGGCGGCTCTCTAGCACCTCCTGCGCCGAGAGTCCCTGCGCCTGGCCATGCATGGTCATATGGCTAACACCCGTTAGAAGCTAAACTGTAGTCTACCGCCGGCCTTCCACCCCGGGGTGGTATGCCGAACACCTGTACAACGTATTCCGCTAGAAGTGGTTGCAGAGCTGCGCCCCTGGCTAATACACCGGATGGAACACCCACTCACCTCGACGCATTGACGAAAAGGGCCCGCCCCGGAACCAGACCACCGGGGCGAGCCACCATGTGCGCCTGAGCGCAGACGCTACTTCTTGTTGGGGAGCTCCAGTCCGTACTGGTGGCGCCCATCGAGCCACTTGAGCGTAAGACTCAAGAAGATGGCTACCACCCCGAAGCACGAGAAGAGGAGCATGGCCCACGTGTAGTTCAGATCCACCGAGCTAGTGCCCACAGGATTCGTGGAGTCGAGCACCCGGCCGATGAGGATGGGGGTGAGGAAGAGGCCGATGTTCTGCACCCAGAAGATCAGCGCGTAGGCCGTGCCCAGGTAGCTGCTCGGCACAATCTTCGGCACCGATGGCCACAGCGAGGCCGGCACTAGCGAGAAGGAGATGCCCAGTAGCACGATGGTACCCAGGGCTATCGGCACATTCAGCGGCACGAAAGCAAAAATCAGGTGGCACATCACCATCACCGCGGCCCCGATGCTCAGCATGGTAGCCCCCTTACCCCTCGTGTCCAGGAAGTAGCCCAGGAAGGGCGTGATGGCGGCCGCCCCGATAGGGAACCAGAAGAAGATGGCCCCCGCCTCGCTCTCGGTCATGCCCAGGTTGCACTGTAGCATGTTGGTAGCGTAACGCTGGAAAGGGATGATGGCCGAGTAGTAGAGCACGCACAGCAGGGCGATGAGCATGAACGGTGCGCTCTTGAGCAGCTTGCCCAGATCGCTAACGCGGAACGGATCCTCCGCCTCATTCAGCGAGCCAGCCGTCTGCTTGTCGAGCTTGGCATCCATGAAGACGTAGACGATGAAGCAGATCATCCCCACGCAGAGCAGCGCGAGGCTAAAGGCGATGGGGCCCGAAATGGCATAATCGGGGTAGTGCGTCTTGATGAACGGCGCCACCAGGAAGGCACTCGCCCCCCCCAGACGGGCCACCCCCATCTCCACCCCCATAGCCAGGGCCATCTCCTTACCCTTGAACCACTTCGCAATGGCCTTAGACACCGTGATACCCGCCATCTCGCAGCCGCAGCCAAAGAGCATGAAGCCGATCCCGGCCAGCTTAGCATTGGCGGGGAACGATGTCCACCATGAGCTCAACCACTGATGCAGGCCCGAGCCTGGGAACGCCTCCGACATGGCATAGAGCTTAATGGCCGCCCCAATCACCATCAGCGATCCGGCGAAGAGGGCCGAGAAGCGGATCCCCATCTTATCGAGGATGATACCCGCGAAGATCAGGAAGAAGACGAAGACGTTCAGGAAGAACTCCGCGCTCGCATACAGGCCGAAGGTGGTGGAGTCCCACCCGTGCATGGCCGTGAGCGTCTCCTTGAGCGGGGAGAGGATATCCACGAACAGATACCCGAAAAACATCATCGATGCCAGCAGGATGAGTGCTGTCCACCGGGCCCCTGCGGAGTCGCGCAGGAGCTGACGCGTGCTTTTTACTACCTCAGTCATACGGGGTCTAAGTGATTGTTAGTTATCGCTCGGGCCCGTACGGGCGCAAAGCGACGGCTAAGGTACGGCAAATTTTGCACCCCACCGCAGCCTAAGTCGCCAACGGGGGCCCGCGACCCCAGCGAGAGGCTCACCTGCATGCGCCCCGGGCAATGGTGACACCCGAGGCAGGGGGGGCATACTGCTATGACACAAAAAGGGCTGCGCCGCTTAACGCGACGCAGCCCAACGTACAATGAAACGACTGTGGTGCCACCGGGAATCGAACCAGGGACACAAGGATTTTCAGTCCTTTGCTCTACCAACTGAGCTATGGCACCCCTAACACAGCGCGAAGGTAATCACTTTTGGGAAAATGCAAAACATCGGGGCATAGTTCGCCCCCTATCGGCTACGTCTTCCGCGCCGCTTGGCTGCGGCCCGAGCCTGCTGCTCCTCCTCATGGCGGCGTAGCAGCGTCTTCCAGTCCGATTCGGCCGCCAGCGAGAAATCCACCGTGTGCTGATACTCCCCCTGTTGCAGCTCCACCACAGGCAGGTAGCGTCCCAGCAGCTTTTCTATCGCCTCGCGCAGGGGCACCTCCTCGGTGGCGCACAGCGACAGGGCTACCCCCCGCTTGGTGCCACGACCCGTGCGGCCTATGCGGTGCACGTAAACCTCGGCCTCGGTGGGCATATCGTAGTTCACCACCATACCCACATCGGGGATGTCGAGCCCGCGAGCTGCCACGTCGGTAGTAATCAGCAGCCGCACCGCCCCCTCGGTGAACTGGCGCAGCGTCTCCTCGCGCTCCTCGCGCGTGAGGCCCCCGTGCATCACCCGGCTCTCGATGTTCACCCGCTGCATGGCATCAGCCACGCGCTGCGCTCGCACCTGCGTGCGCACGAATGCGATGATCTTCTTATCCTCGTGCCCGTGGACTATCCGCTCCAGGAAGAAGCGTTTGTCATTCATCTCCACCTCAATGAGCGAGTGGACGATGTTGCGCGACACCGGATCCTCAGGGGCAATCTCAATGCGTATGGGGTTCACCACCAGGCCGTAAGCTAGCCGTTTGATCTCGTGCGAGATGGTGGCCGAGAAGAATAGCGTTTGCCTCCGGCGTGGGGCGTAACGTAGGAGCTGAGCGATGTCGGGCCTAAAACCCAGGCTCAGCATCTTGTCCGCCTCGTCGAGCACCAGCATTTGCAGCCCCGAGAGGTCGATGTAGCGATTGCGCGCCAGATCGTGCATGCGTCCCGGCGTGGCCACCACGATGTCGAGCCCCCGCGGCAGAGCCGTCGCCTGCTCCTCGAAGGGCACCCCGCCCACTATGCACACGGTGATGAGCCCTGTGCCCTGCGTCAGCATGCCAAACACGCCCGCCACCTGCTGCGCCAGCTCGTGGGTGGGCACTAGCACAATGGCCCGCGGGGTGAACGGCCCCGGCCTGTCGGCCCTACGCGCAAGCAGCTCCACGGTGGGGACGGCGTAGGCCATCGTCTTCCCCGTGCCCGTCTGGGCAATGGCCAGCAGATCATTCCCCCGCAGAATGGGCGGAATGGCCCGGAACTGGATGTCCGTAGGACGGCGAAAGCCCCCCCGCTGCAAGTTGTCAGCCAGGGGGGCTACGAGATCGTACCGGTCAAAGAGCACAGCGCGTTCTCCTCGTTAATTCGCAAGCCCGCTTAGAGTTTGCTCTTGAAGCTCCCGTTGAAGGTCTCCCAATCCTGCGTCTTGTAAGCCTCGGTGGCAATGTAGTGCAGGATGGGCTCAATCTGCGTGGGCGAGTAGTAGCCCGGCACGGCCGTGATGAGGCTGCCCGTGGCGTCGAGGTAAACGATGGTGGGGTAAGAGAGCTTGCCCCCCGTGAGAGCCACCGCCAGCTCGTGCGGCCCGCGCCCCTCGGAGCTCGGCCCGTACTTGGTGCCGCGGAACTCCACCGAATCGTGCTGCTCCGCGTTGAACTTCACCGCGTAGTACTTCGTCCCAATAAACTCGGCAATCCCCTTATTGGAGAACGTGTAGGCATCCAGCCGCTTGCAGTAGCCGCACCAGTCCGTGTACAGATCCACCAGTATCGGCCTGGGGTCGGCCTTCGCCCGCTCCACAGCCTCAGGGAGCGTGAGCCACTCAATCGTATTGGGCTGCGCCTGCGCCCCTCCGCATCCGTACATGGCTAGCGCAAGCAATGGGAGTGCAAGAGCTAACAAAACGTTTGTCCTCATATTGTACTGTTGGTATTTTCCGGTAAACGTGCTGGCTAGGGGCTTTGTTCTGCAAGCCGTGCGAATGACCCCCTGCGCCATGCGCAAACTCCGGCACGCTGGCGCAAAGGTACGCCGAAGTTGGACAACGCGCCGATGGGCCACCAGCCTCGAGCCCCCAACCAGGCACCCGCTAGGCACCAAGACCGCACTTTGGACTACTAAATACGGACTTGACACGGCGTTGCTACGGCGAGGGTACGGCGATGAAATGGCGGAGCGTTAAAAACTCCACTACCACTATGATGTGAGAAAGATGCGGATTGCATGCGCTAAGAACGTTGCGCACAGCCGCTGGTAGGTAGCTGAGTGGGTGCGGATAACGGCGTTGCCACCCCATGAATGGGTGCGATGCGCGGCTATTTGCCTCTTCGGCCGCATGCGGTTACCTTTGCGCACATAGATGAAACGCGAGCAGGAGCAGATGAGGGCTGGGACTGAGCGCGCCGTGGTGTCGCTATTCTCCGGGGCCATGGGGCTCGACCTCGGCCTGCGGCAGGCTGGGCTGCCCGTGGTGCTAGGGCAGGATGCGGATCCTGCGTGCGTGGCCACCATGCGCATCAATGGGCACAGGGCCCTGGCGGGGGACATACGGGGCATTGCGCCTGCCGACCTGCTAACGGAGGCGGGACTACAGCCCGGCGAAGCCTTCCTGGTGTGCGGCGGTCCCCCGTGCCAACCCTTCTCGACGGCTGGCAAACGGCTCGGCATCAACGATCCGCGCGGGAGCCTGTTCATGGATTTCATCCGCATGCTCGACTACATACGGCCCCGCTTCTTCATCATGGAAAACGTGCGGGGACTGGTATCGGCCCAGCTGCATCGCACCCCCTCCGACGAGCCAGACCCCACCGCCACGGCCACCACTGCGGGCAGCGTGCTAGAGGTGATTCTCCACGAATTTCGCCGCCTGGGTTACACCACCGTGCATGGCATTCTCGACGCGGTGGACTACGGGGCCCCGCAGTTCCGCGAGCGATTCGTACTGCTGGGCAGCCGCGACCATGAGGCCATCTTCCTACCCCACCCCACGCATTTTCGCCAACATCAGCACGCGGCCTACCGGTGGCGCACACTCCGCGAGGCCATTGGCGACCTAGAGGACGACCCGGGGCCATGTGCCTCCTTCAGCGCAGCACGCATGGAGCTACTCGCCCAGGTGCCCGAGGGGGGTAACTGGCGCAGCCTGCCACCCGACCTCGTGCGTGAGGCTATGGGGGGGGCCTACAGCTCGGGGGGCGGAAAGGTGGGATTCTATCGCCGACTAGCCTACAATCAGCCCGCGCCCACCCTGGTGACATCGCCCGTGCAGAAGGCCACCATGATGTGCCACCCCACCAAGCTTCGACCGTTGAGCGTGCGCGAGTATGCACGCATTCAGCAGTTTCCGGACGAGTGGACGATCACCGGCCCCATGGTGGCACAGTATCGCCAGATTGGTAACGCCGTGCCCGTGGGACTCGCATGCGCCCTGGGGCAGGCAATCATAGCCACCGCAGAGCAGACGTCCACCATCCACACCAAGCGTTCACCACGGAAATAGGCCACTGGGAGGCACCCCGCACATCGGCTAACGCTATAGAATATGCCCATTAACAGTACATACGATGAGGGCGCAATAGCCCAGGCTGTAGAGCAGAGCCTACGGCAGTTCTACGAGAGCCTTATCGCACGAATTGACAGCCTGGACATCGAGGCGATAATGAAGCGCAAGAATCCCTACCTGTTCCGGGCTAAGGCCATGTGCGGAGCCTCGCAGATTGTGGAGGCTGTGCTCTCCGCATTCGTCTCATCATCTGAGGAGACGATTTTCGGTAATGTCTTCTTCGAGCCCATAGCCCTGGCCGTCTCGCAGGGGCATAAGGCTCTGGGTGAGGGCATCGATGTGCAGGTGGAGCGCGGGGATACGATCTACGCCATAGCTGTGAAATCGGGGCCCCACGTCTTCAACGCAAGCAGCCGGAAGAAGCAGGCAGAGAATTTCATTGCCGCCAGCAAGCGGGCGCAGCAGGCCAAGAAGCGGTTCGTTGCCATTGTGGGCTACGGGTACGGGCACAAGGGAGCCCCGAGGGTCGACAGCCCCAAGCTGTACGTGGAGCTGGCCGGGCGCGAGTTCTGGGCTGAGCTATCGGGCGATGCCGATTTTCACGTCAAGCTACTCCGCCTCATGGGGACGATGCCTGAGCAACTCGTGGCGGAGTTCCTGGCTGCCTATCAGCGAGCTGCCAACCGGCTCGTGCGGGAGTTCACGCAGCGGTTCTGCCACGCCGACGGATCCATAGACTGGGAGCAACTCATGGATCACAGCGCAGGCCACGCAGGGTAAGACACCAGCCGCAATGCGTATGGTAGGGTAACGGAGGGAGGGGGATTGTAATAGAGAGAGGAAACGGAAGAAAAGCGGGAGGCATCACACCAACACAAGGGCTCAGCGCGACTGGTGGGACGAGAGGCAACCTCGCGCTAGCATCAAGGCAACAGGGGGGGCATGCGAAACAGAGGCAGGGACGGCACAGAGGAGCTGACAGGGCATAAAAAATGCCCTGATGGCATTGCTACCATCAGGGCGCCTGTCCTACCAGAAGTTTGGTCAAGAGTTTTATGCTGTCGTTTTGAGCGTGTTGATGTGTGTCGCTAGGGCAGACTTTATGTTAGCGGCCTTGTTTCGGTGTATGATGTTCATTTTCACCAGCTTGTCGAGCTTCTTGGTGATATCTGGGAACATGGCCATCGCCTTCGTAGCATCACGTTCAGCCCGCAGATCGCGCACGAGGTTACGCGCCGTCTTGGCGTAGTACTTATTGTGCAACCGGCGCTTCTCGTTCTGCCTCACACGTTTCTTCGCCGACTTGATGTTTGCCATAGGGAACTGTGCGATAAATTACTTGGTAGCCCGTAGCGGAATCGAACCGCTGTTACAAGGATGAAAACCTTGCGTCCTAACCCCTAGACGAACGGGCCAACCCGAGGAGTGCAAAAGAGCACCCCTCGATTGCGAGCGCAAAGGTAGGTAGTTTTTTCTTCCCCACCAAATGATCGCCGGCTACTTGAAGAGGTAGCGCACGCCGATCCCCGCATTCCACCAGGGCCCGAAGTAGCCTGCGATGTTAAGCACGGGCATCAAATCGAAGCTCAAGCCGAGGGGGATTTTCTCGAAAACGTACTCGAGCCCAATCACCCCATCGAGACCCGCGATGGCCGACCCGTAGTAGGCATCGGCATAGGGGTTGTAGTAGCGGTTGGAGGTGGTGGCCACGTGCGCCCCGCCCCCGAAATACCAGCGTAGTCCCGGCGCGGGATCGATGTAGATGTGGTACTCGTAGAGGCCCGTAAGCCCCACCCCGTAGAGCCCAAAGCTGGCGAGCCCCTCGATGGCCGAGTGGCTGCCCAGGAAGTACTTGGCCGAAGCCGCAAAGTAGGGGCTCCCCGTTTTACCCCCAAGGCCGAGGGTGTAGCGATATTGCGCCTGCGCGCTGGTGGCGAAGGCTAGCGATATCAGCACGAATGCAAAGAGTGCGAGTATGCAGCGTTTCATGTTGCGATACTTTTACTGGTTTGGTTTGTCTTACAATTAAGGTTTGTACCTGGCCCCGGAGAGTATCTCCTGCGGGTCGAGGGTGCACAGCAGATCGCCCAGGCTAAGGTCGGGATTACGATCCATATAGGCCTCGACGATGCGGTAGCCTATCCAGCTGGCCACCTGGCCGGGTGAGTCCTGGCCGAATGCGCTGGTGAATGGGCCGGGCTTGGTGAGCTGGTTCACTATGAGCGGGTTGCGCTCGTAGAGGAGCTTACGATCGGAAAGGTAGAGCCAAATGGCCCGCTCGTGCTCGTGGAGCCACTCGAGTTGCGCCTTGGAGAAGGCCTGCACGGTGGTGTCGGGCAAATGACGCAGGGCGTGCGCCACGCAGTAACGCACCTTACCGTCGGCGAGCATGTGATCGAGCACCGTGGCGCGGTCGGGGGGCAATGGGTACTCCACGCTAAGCCACGAGGTGAGGGCCTGGGGAGCGATGCGCTCGGCGTACATCCAACGGGCGAGGTAGTGCGGCACCCCAAGCTGATCGTAGTAGGGGCACTGCGGCCCCAGGAAACGGTCGAGGCCTATGCCGAGCACCGAGTCGGCCAGCAGGATGGAGGCGTTGAAGCCGCCATTGAAGAAGTAGATGCGCGGGGTGACTAGGTCGTATATACCCTCCTCGAGGCGGGCGAATGCGATACGAAGGTCGTTGGACACGTCGGATACCGTGGGGAAGTGGGCCAGGACGCTATCCTCGAGGGATTGCATGGCCGGATCGCTGGCAAAGCTGGTGAGCAGCTCCTGGGTGGCCTGGGGCGATTTGCACCCCAAGAGCTCGGCCCAAAGACGGGCAAAAGTGGTGTCGGCCTGGTAGACAGCCGGAGCCCCGCCGCCACGCATCAGCAACGAGTCGAGGCGTTGCACGGGCACATGCGCATCTGTGGCAGGCTGCGGGGTGGTGCACGCAGCCATGAGGGCTAACACGAGGGCCAGAACGGGAACAATTTTCACAGTTCGCATGTTATACTGCGGGATGGGAGTGGGTATAGCCCGGGTGCACCCGATGCCAATGCAAATACACGCTACCCACCTTAAGAGTATACGCAAAGGTAAAACAATAATTGTGCTGGCGATGATGAGCGATTTGGAGATAGCCCATGCGGCGACCATGCGCCCTGTGACGGAGGTGGCTGAGCAGCTCGGCATACGGGGTGAGGATGTGATACAGTACGGGCGTTACAAGGCGAAGGTACCGCTAAGCTATCTGCACAACGGGCGCCCCACCCCCGCTAAGCTGGTGCTGGTGTCGGCCATATCGCCCACGCCTGCCGGGGAGGGAAAAACCACGGTGTCTATCGGCCTGTCGCAGGCCATGAACCAGCTGGGGCAGCTAACCACGGTGGTACTCCGCGAGCCTTCGCTGGGGCCGGTGTTCGGGATCAAGGGCGGTGCCACAGGGGGTGGATACTCGCAGGTGCTCCCGATGGAGGATATCAACCTGCACTTCACAGGCGACTTCGCAGCCGTGGAGAAGGCGCACAACCTGCTTTCGGCACTGATCGACAACAACATTCAGAGCAAGAGCCGCTCGCTCAACATCGATCCGCGGACGGTGAACTGGAAGCGGGTGATGGACATGAACGACCGCTCGCTGCGCGACATCATCGTCGGGCTTGGCGGCACGGCCTCGGGCATACCGCGCGAGACGGGTTTCGATATCACGGCGGCCTCGGAGGTGATGGCCATCCTCTGCCTGGCGGAGGACATGGAGGATCTGAAGCGCCGGCTGGGTAACATCTTCGTGGGGTACACCTACGATAAGCAGCCCATCTACGCGCGCGACCTGCACGCGGAGGGGGCTATGGCGGCCCTGCTGAAGGATGCCATGCTGCCGAACCTGGTGCAGACCATCGAGGGGACTCCTGCCATCATACACGGGGGCCCATTCGCCAATATCGCCCAAGGGACGAACACGGTGATAGGCACCAAGATGGCCATGGCTCACAGCGACATGGTGGTCACCGAGGCGGGGTTCGGGTTCGACCTCGGGGCTGAGAAGTTCATGGATATCAAGTGCAAGTCGGCTGGCATACATCCCGACGTGGTGGTGCTGGTGGCCACGGTGCGCGCGCTGAAGTACCACGGCGGTATGCCGTTGAAGGAGCTCACGACACCCAACGTGGAGGCTCTACGCAAGGGTATCGGCAACCTGCAAAAGCAGGTGGAGAACATGGAGCTGTTCGGCTCGTGCCCCGTGGTGGCGATCAATCGCTTCACCTCGGACTCCGATGAGGAACTCGCCTGCATAGAAGAGGTGTGCCGCGAGCTGAATGTACCGGTGGCCGTGGTGGACGTGTGGGGCCAAGGAGGCAAGGGGGCCCTTAACCTGGGTGAGATAGTGATCAAGGCTGCCCAGAGCGGCACGAGCCGGTTTACACCCCTCTACGAGTGGACGATGCGCCCTGAGGACAAGATAGAGACCATCGCTAAGAAGATCTACGGCGCGGCGGCAGTGGACTACACGGCGCAGGCGAAGGCGGCCATGCGTAAGGTGTACGCCCTGGGACTCGACAAGCTGCCGGTGTGCATGGCGAAGACGCAAAAGTCCCTGTCGGATAACCCAGACCTACTGGGACGACCCAAGGATTTCGTGGTGACGGTGCGTGACATTGAGATTGCTGCCGGGGCCGGATTCATCATTCCCATCACGGGGCAAATCATGCGCATGCCAGGTCTCCCCGAGACCCCTTCGGCAGAGAAGATAAACATTGACAACGACGGCAACATCACGGGGCTGTTCTAGTCGCACAAGGCTGACCTACAGCCAGACATAGGAGGGCGTAGACCCCCGCAGAGGCACATTTGAAGATGCAGTGCCCGGGCGCATGCTCGGCTGCCATGGTGTGCCCCTGCGGGGGAGCCTTTTGCACATGGGGTACGGATGCAACACTGGCGATGAGAAGGACGTACCACTGGCACACCGATGGAGATGGACGACTACAGATTGCAGAAGAGAGCCCTACGTAAGGAGGTGCGGGCGCAGATTGCCAGCCTGAGTGAAGGGCAACGCCAACGTGAGGCTAACGCTGTGTTTGCGGGGCTACGGGCCCTGCATGCATTCCACGAGGCCCGCACAGTTCTCCTATTCTGGAGCATGGATGATGAGCTGCCAACTCGTCAGGCTGTGGAGGCACTACGCGCCGAACGGCGAGTGGCCCTCCCCGTGGTGCGTGGCGATGAGCTAGAGCTCTACGAATACACGGGAGCCGACTGCCTACGGGCCGTTCCGCCCTATGGCATCGAGGAGCCAACGGGCACACCCATCGTGGCAGATGGGGACGTAGACCTAATCGTGGTGCCTGGCGTAGCTTTCGACCGGCACCTAGGACGCATGGGACGGGGAAAGGGATTCTACGATAGGCTGTTTGCCCGCATCCCACGGGCCCTCCGCATCGGGGTGTGCTTCGCCTGCCAGGTGGTGCCCACAGTGCCCATGGAACCCCATGATTGGCCCATGGATGGGCTCATCACCGCCGAGGGTGATCCCGCACTGGTGAGCGGGGTACTCAGTCAGCGTCTATGCGCTAACTAATGCGGGAGGGGGCACCTGAAAAGTGCTACCTTTGCCGCACGCATTGGCTAACACGACAAGACGAATGGGTGCAGAACGGGTAACGGTGCCGAAGGGTATGCGCGATTTCTCCCCGCTGGAGATGCTGCGCCGAGGCCATATATTCGATACCGTGCGTGGCGTGTTCGCACTCTTCGGCTATGCGGCTTTGGAGACCCCCTCTATGGAGAATCTCTCCACGCTCCTGGGCAAGTACGGGGATGAGGGGGATAAGCTGCTCTACCGGGTGCTGAACTCGGGCGACTTCCTACGAGATGTGCCAACCGATGTGCTCCACGAGGGCCGCTCGGAGACCCTTGTCAAGCATATAGCCGACCGGGGTATGCGGTACGACCTGACGGTGCCATTTGCCCGCTACGTATCGCAAAACTGGCAACAGCTGCCACGCCCCTTCAAGCGCTACCAGATACAGCCTGTGTGGCGAGCCGATAGGCCCCAGAAGGGACGCTACCGGGAGTTCTACCAATGTGACGTGGATGTGGTGGGGAGCGAGTCCCTCATGTGCGAGCTCGAGCTGCTACAGATCGTCGAGGCCGTATTTGGCCGGCTAGGACTCCAGGTCACAATCCACATCAATAACCGCAAGGTGCTAGCAGCCCTAGCCGATCGGCTGGGGAAGAGCGACCAGCTGGTCGACATGACCGTGGCCATCGACAAGATGGAGAAGGTGGGAGTGGATGGTGTACGCACCGAGCTACTCGCAAAGGGCTTCAGCCCCACGGAGATAGAAACCCTGGTGCAAGTCGTGAGCAGCGAGGGTAGCAATGAGGAACGCCTCGCTGTGCTAGAGGGTGCCATTGCCGGTAGCCCCATGGGAGAGCTCGGCATCTCGGAGGTGCGCTCGCTACTGCAACTCGCCAATGAGTCGGGCCTGACTACGCCACTGGTGCTAGATCTGTCACTGGCCCGGGGGCTGAACTACTACACGGGTGCCATCTTCGAGGTGAAGGCCCAGGGTGTGAGCATCGGCTCAGTGTGCGGCGGAGGGCGATATGACAACTTGACAGCCATATTCGGACTCGACGGTGTCAGTGGGGTTGGCATCTCCTTCGGTGCTGACAGGATATATGATGCCATGCTAGAGAAGGGTCTCTTCCCCACGGACGTAGAGCAGGGGCTCGACGTGCTCATCCTCAACACGCCGGGTGAGGACGTGAGGACGTTTGCCCTCCAGATGGCGAAAGTGGCCAGGGAGTTCGGACTGCGTGCCATGGTGTATCCCGATGCGGCAAAATTTCGTAAGCAGATGGACTATGCCAATCGCCGAGGCGTGCGGCTCGTCATCATCGCAGGTGAGGACGAGTGGGCTCGTGGCGAGGTGTCAATCAAGGATTTACAGAGCGGTGAGCAGCATCTCATCCCCAAGGGTGAGGTACCTCAACGCTTGGGCCAGCTGGCAAAATAGCATTAACGGAAGGATTGCGGAATGGCTAAGACATTCGAGATAACCCCAGCAACATTGACGCTCGAGCAGCTGCAAGCCCTGCTCGATGACCACGAGATTCGGGTAGAGCTCTCTGCCGAATCGGAGGCGCGCATAGCAAAGTGCCGTGCCTACCTCGACCGTAAGGTAGCCGAGGTAGACCGCCCCGTGTACGGGGTGACGACGGGGTTCGGCTCGCTCTGCAATCGGGTGATATCGCCCGCAGAACTCGCCACGCTGCAACGTAACCTCGTGATGTCCCACGCATGCAGCACGGGAGCAGAGTTGGCCCCAGAGCTCATCCGCCTGATGCTACTGCTGAAGGCTCACGCCCTGTCCCTAGGCAACTCGGGCGTACAGGTGTGCACGGTGAAGCGTATACTCGACTTCTACAACCACGGCGTACTGCCTGTGGTATTCGACCGTGGCTCCCTGGGTGCCTCGGGCGACTTGGCTCCACTGGCTAACCTGTTCCTCCCCCTCCTGGGGCTCGGCGAGGTGCGGTTCGGCGGTGAGCGTAGGCCCGCTGAAGAGGTGCTAGCACACTTCGGCTGGCAGCCCATTGAGCTGCAATCCAAGGAGGGACTCGCCCTGCTGAATGGGACGCAATTCATGAGTGCCCACGGTGTCTATGCCATGCTACAGGCCCGTAGGCTAGCTAACTGGGCTGACACCATAGCTGCCCTCTCTCTCGAGGGCTTCGATGGGCGTATAGACCCATTCCATCCCAACATTCAGGCCGTGCGTGGCCACAAGGGGCAACAGGAGTGCGCCCAGAACATACGCACCCTACTCGAGGGTAGTCAGCTCATCGTCCGTGAGAAGGCCCATGTGCAGGATCCCTACTCATTCCGCTGCGTGCCGCAGGTGCACGGGGCATGCCGTGATGCCATCCGCTACGTGGAGGGCGTGGTGCTAACGGAGATCAACTCGGTAACCGATAACCCGACGGTGTGGCCCGATGAGGATCTGGTGATCTCGGGTGGTAATTTTCACGGAGAGCCGTTGGCCCTGGCCTACGACTTCCTGGCAATGGCACTCTCTGAGCTGGGCAATATATCCGAACGTCGCACGGCCCAGCTCATACTCGGGCTGCGCGATCTGCCCGAGTTCCTGGTGTCGAAGCCGGGGCTCAATTCCGGCTTCATGATACCCCAGTACGCCGCAGCGGCCATGGTGAGCCAGAACAAACAGCTCTGCTGTCCCGCCAGCGTAGACTCCATCGTCTCATCCAATGGGCAAGAAGACCTCGTGTCGATGGGGGGTAATGCAGCCACGAAGCTGCTACGGGTGGTTGACAACCTGGAGCGCATCCTCGGCATTGAGCTGATGAATGCAGCACAGGCCATGGAATTCCGCCGTCCTCTCAAGAGCTCACCCAAGCTCGAGGCTGTGCTTGCAGCCTACCGCAAGGTGGTAGCCCCCGTGGATGAGGATCGGGTGATGTACACTGAGATCGAGCGTAGCCGCGAATTCCTGCACTCGGCCCAGCTGCCGTTGTAACCGATGGCGCGTATCGTGGCCCTCGACGTAGGGCGGAAACGCACGGGCATCGCCGTAACGGATCCGGAGCAAGTCATCAGCACCGGGCTCACCACCCTGCCCACGGGTGAGATTGCCGACTTCCTGGTGCAATACCTCCAGCAAGAGCCTGTAGAGGCTCTTGTGGTGGGGGCTCCACGCACCGTGCGGAACGAGGTGTCTGAGGCTGAACGATACATCGAGCCCCTGATCAATCGCATCCGGAAACTACTCCCCCAGCTGCCACTGCATCGCTACGACGAGCGGTTTACCAGCATACTGGCCCACCGTATCCTGCTGGAGGGTGGGGCCACCAAGCAGCAACGAAGGGACAAGGGGCTAGTGGACAAGGTGAGCGCCACGCTCATCCTGGAGTCGTACCTAGAGTCAAGAGAAAGGAAACAGTCGCTGTGATAAGGACAATATACGTGTACGGCTCCCCCGTGCTTCGGCAGATGTGCCATGACATACAGCCCGACTACCCCGACTTGCAGCAGCTGCTAGTAGACATGTGGGAGACCATGCGCAAGTCGGACGGCGTGGGACTCGCCGCGCCGCAGATAGGGCTCCCCATCCGGCTCTTCGTGATAGACGCATCCTCCTTTGCCGACCAGCAGCCCGAGCTGGCCGGATTCCAGCGGACATTCATCAATGCGCACATCCTGGAACGCTTTGACGGGGAGTACGCATTCAACGAGGGTTGCCTCAGCCTCCCCGGGGTGCACGAGGACGTACGTCGGCCTGCCAGCATTCGCATGCAGTGGGTGGATGAGGAGTTTGTGCCCCACGAAGAGGTCTTCACCGGGATCACGGCCCGCATCATCCAGCACGAGTACGACCACATTGACGGCCGGCTATTCATCGACCTGATATCCCCCATGCGTCGGCGGATGCTTCAGGGCAAACTGAAGAACATGTCGCGTGGCCGATTCTCCGCCAGTTACCCGTGCCGGGTGGGCTAAGGCGCATCGACTCCTGCGTCGCCTTGTAGGCCCCAGGGCCGCATGGCCCTCATCCCGTGGGCTGGGGTTGCACACCCTCGGGTATGCCATCGCCTACGGGACCGGCGTCTTCCTCTCGAAATACTACCGCCTTCCGCTCCCGCCCTGGGAGTGGCTATGGATTGTCCCCGCAGGACTGCTAGTGCTCCACCTATGCGGGAGGCCCCGTCAGCGTGCGGGGCTCCGCATTCTCATGGCCACAGGTAACCTGGCACTCCTACTAGCAGGCTGGGGTTTAGGCTCGCAGGCATGGCAGGCGACTGACAATCCGCTCCCCACCACAGGCACCTTCTCCTGCATTGCCACCATAGAGGAGACTCCGAGTCCGACACGGCGACTGGTGCAAGTGCATCACGCCTTCGATGCAGGCCGGTGGCACGATGTGCAGCGGCGCATTACGCTACGGTGCCGACGCCGTGATTCCATCCTACAGAACGCCAAGCGAGGTGAGACGTATCTGCTCCTCCTCGCCCCCACGGAAGTTGCGCCCCCAAATCCGCACGCATTCTCCTACGACGACTGGCAACGCCGTCACGGCATTGTAGGCAGCTACGAGGCCTGCCCGGGCCTCAGCAGTCGCCTCGGGAGCACCACACCCCCATCGCCCGGATGGTTCAGACGCATGCACCAGACCATGGAGCAACGTCTGATGTCGTTGCCACTAGACGAGCGGGCGCGTGGACTTATCATCGCCATGAGTCTAGGCGAGAAGAGCCACCTCCTCGCCGAGGTACGAGCCGCATTCCAGCAGAGCGGACTCGCACACGTGCTAGCCCTATCGGGACTCCACGTAGGAATCATCTACGGATTCATTTACGGCTTCAGCCAGCTATTCCTGAGCTTCACGCTCTGGCGTAGGATGCTACGCTACGGGTTGCCACTGCTAGGCGTGTGGCTTTTCACCGCCATCGTGGGCTTCTCGCCCTCATTGCTGCGGGCCGCCGCCATGCTCACCGCCCTCACCTGGCACAAGGTGAGCCTAGGGACCAATCGTCCCCTGGGCTCCATCGCGCTCGCCGCGCTCCTCATCCTGCTCGTAGATCCCCTGTCGCTATGGGACATGGGATTCCAGCTCTCCTTTGCCGCCGTGCTCGGCATACTAGGCTTCTACCGACCACTACGCAGCCTCTGGCACACCCGTCGCTGGGTTCTCCGCTGGAGCTGGGAGCTTATGTGCGTCTCCACCGCCGCGCAGCTAGGCACACTGCCCCTGGTGCTGATGCACTTTGGCACCTTCCCCACCTTCTCGCTGCTATCCAACCTGTGCGCCATCCCCCTCGTCACAGTGCTTGTGCCCATCACCCTACTTGCGGCCCTACTGCCACAGGGGCTCCTCATCACCTCGTACCTCAGCGAAGTCATCGGGTGGCTCAGCAGCGCACTCCTATGGTGCACCGACCACGTGGCCACGCTCCCCTATGCCCAGCTTGTGGGGCTACGCATCGATCCGCAGTGGGCCCTCATCCTCACCGCGGGACTCACAGCTGTCACCATAGCCCTTTGGAGCAAGCGGCGAACGGTGCTGTGGGCAGGCGGAGCCCTGATCGGCGTGGTGGCCTTCAGCCTCATCCTCAAGGCGCGCACGACGTGGCAGCAAGAGGAGTGGGTGGCATTCCACAGCCCGGGCATCAGCCTCGTCAGCCATCGGCAGGGTCGGCACATCCGGTTCGTGAGCACCAGGCCCTCACCCTGGGGGCGACGCATCATCGACGACTACGCATCGGGCATCCCCCTCGCCAGCATCCATGATGCATCAGGCGATTCCCACGTTGTCACCCCCACCCCGGCGGGCCGCCTCATTCGGCTCGGAGGGCAATCGATCCTGCTCGCCGATCCCACGGCTGCCCAGACGCATGACGAATGCGAGCAGACTGTCGATGTGCTAGTGGCAGGCCATTGCCCCGACAGCACCCTCGCCACGCTTATCGAGCAGCTATCGCCCGTGCTTGTGCTTGCGGACGGCAGTACCCCCAGTTGGCGCATTGCCGCCCTGCGCCAGTTGTGCGAGCAAGCGGGCACTCCTCTCCACAACACCCACACGCAAGGCTATCGGCTTTGGCGTGCTGCGCGCTAATCGGGCACGCAGATCTACTCCCCTGCCCCATCCGGGCATGACATGCGCCCTGCGTGCGTCAGAATGACAGACAAACGGCTCTAGGCACGCTGCGCAGAGGGCTGGCACGATGCTTGCTACTGCTAGGGCGTAACAGTGTGCGAAACGAGAAATCCGCAGGATAAGGAGACAATATAATGGGTAAAATCATCGGTATAGACCTAGGCACGACCAACTCGTGCGTAGCAGTCATGGAGGGCAATGAGCCCGTTGTCATTGCCAACAGCGAGGGTAAGCGTACAACGCCCTCCATCGTGGCCTTTGTGGACAACGGGGAGCGCAAGGTGGGCGATCCGGCCAAACGGCAGGCCATCACCAACCCCACGCGCACCATCTTTTCAATCAAGCGGTTCATGGGCGAGACCTACGACCAGATGGCCAAGGAGCTCGAGCATGTGCCCTACACCGTCGTCCGGGGTGACAACAACACCCCGCGCGTAGACATCGAGGGGCGGCTGTACTCCCCACAAGAGATCTCGGCTATGATTCTTCAGAAGATGAAGAAGACGGCCGAGGACTACCTGGGGCAGGAGGTAACTGAAGCCGTCATCACGGTGCCGGCGTACTTCAGCGACTCGCAGCGTCAGGCCACTAAGGAGGCGGGCGAAATTGCGGGCCTCACGGTGCGCCGTGTCATCAACGAGCCCACGGCCGCGGCTCTTGCCTACGGGCTCGACAAGAACCATGTAGACCAGAAGGTGGCCGTCTTCGACCTCGGGGGTGGGACGTTCGACATCTCCATCCTGGAGCTGAGTGACGGGCTGTTCGAGGTGAAATCGACCAACGGCGATACGCACCTGGGGGGTGACGACTTCGACCGGGCCATCATCAACTGGCTAGCCGACGAGTTTCAGAAGGACGAGGGGGTAGATCTGCGCAAGGATCCGATGGCACTTCAGCGCCTCAAGGAGGCCGCTGAGAAGGCGAAGATAGAGCTCAGCTCTAGCACGGAGACCGAGATCAACCTCCCGTACATCATGCCGGTGGATGGGGTGCCCAAACACCTGGTGAAGAAGCTGACGCGGGCGCAGTTCGAGAAGCTATGCGACTCGCTCATTCAGGCCACCATTGAGCCTTGCCGTAGGGCGTTGTCCGACGCGGGGCTCCAGCCGAGCGACATCAACGAGGTGATACTCGTGGGTGGCTCCACCCGTATACCGGCCATCCAGGCCCTGGTGGAGAAGTTCTTTGGCCGCACCCCCAGCAAGGGTGTCAACCCCGACGAGGTGGTGGCCATTGGTGCCGCCGTGCAGGGTGGCGTGCTCACGGGCGAGGTGAAGGACGTGCTCCTGATCGACGTGACACCGCTCTCGCTGGGCATCGAGACCATGGGTGGCGTGTTTACGCGGCTCATCGAATCGAACAGCACGATACCGGCCCGCAAGTCGGAAACCTTCTCCACGGCCACTGACAATCAGCCCTCGGTGGAGATCCACGTGTTGCAGGGCGAGCGTCCCATGGCGAAGGACAATAAGACCATCGGTCGTTTCATGCTCGACGGCATACGTCCGGCTCCGCGCGGGGTGCCCCAGATAGAGGTGTCATTTGACATCGATGCTAACGGCATCCTCAACGTCTCGGCGAAGGACAAGGACACGGGTAAGGAGCAGAAGATCCGCATAGAGGCCTCCTCGGGGCTCTCGCAGGAAGAGATTACCCGCATGCGCGACGAGGCGAAGGCCAACGAGGCCGCCGACCGCCGTGCACGTGATGAGGCCGACAAAATCAACAAGGCCGACAGCATGGTGTTCCAGAGCGAGAAGCAGCTGAAGGAGTTTGCCGACAAGCTGCCCGCCGACAAGAAAGCCACCATCGAGGAGGCCGTCAAGGAGCTGAAGGCCGCGCACGACAGCCGCAACATCGAGGCCATCGATGGGCTCATCGAGAAGCTGAACAATGCGTGGGCCGCGGCATCCTCGGAGATGTACGATGGGCAGAAGGGTAGCCAAGAAGCCCCTAACGCACAGGGCGGTGGCCAGGGCCCCAAGGATGACGGCGAAGTCACCGACGTAGACTTCGAAGAGGTGAAGTAGGCTGCGCAAGGCCTCTGGCTGAGGCGCAAGGTAGAGACGCACCCGTGGGGGATCATCCCTGCGGGTGCTCTTTTTTATGCATACACTGCGGTCAAGTGGCTGCTCACAGCCGACCGTGCGGCACGCTGCGAGCTACTGATGGCGTAGCAACGACGTACCAAGTCCCTATTTAGCAGGCCAAATAGGGACTTGGTACCTGCTTGCCACAGCGAGGCCCTGTTGCATCTAGCAGGACGATAGACATGCGCTGGGGTAGCGAAACCTCAACGGTGCTCCCTCATCTCAGCTCGGGTGCTCAATCTCTCGCTCCACGAAACGCACCGCCTCCTCCAGCAGTTGCTGCGCCTCACGACGCAGGGCAACGCTCTGCTGCACATGGCTAGCAATGGCAGCCTGCTCATCGGCCCGAATGAGTGGGAGGGGTATCCGCTCGAATGCCGTCCTATCGACGCTCGGCTGGATAGAGCCCGAGCAAGCCCGCCTCATCAGCTGCTGAATGGGGACCGACTTGAACAGCACAAGCAGCGTCTCGGGGCTAAGCGCTGAAGGCAGGAGCATCTAACCAATAATACCACCTCCCTCTTCGGCAACATCACTCCGTGCTGGGAGCATTACAGCATGCCTGGGCTGTCAGGCTATTGGTGGGAGTCGTCGGGGCTGTAGAAGTACTCTGCGGCATCCTCGGCCGCGAGGTAGTTGCCCATCATGACCGGCATCTGGTAGCTGTCCACCTGCTCGATGGGGACAGCCTGGTAGTTTTCGATGAGGTGAAAGGTGAGCATCTTCGGCCTGACAATGTAGAAGCGCACGAAAAGCTCTTGGTGGCTCAGCAGCTGGCGTTTCTCCTCGGAGGCATGCATGAGAGTGTACTCATGGCCCAAGAGCTCGCGCACCGCCTCGGAGGCAAAGAGGGGCTCGGGCTCCATGCGAGCGGCCGTCTCCACCAGGGGGAATTGGTACAGCGAGTGCCAGATGTCCTTTTGTTGCCGCAGCTCGATGAAGGTTTTCCCGTGGTGTTGAATCATGAAGAAGTGCAGGAATCGCTGGCGCATCTTCATGGCTCGCCCCTTGGCGGGCAGAGCGGTTTGCACCCCGTTCGCCTCGGCGTAGCAGAGCCCCCTAAACGGGCATGGGCCGCAGTTGGGCATTCCTGGGACGCACTGCGTGGCCCCGAAGTCGAGCAGAGCCTGATTGAACGTGTGTGGCTGCGAGGTGTCCATCACCTCCATGCAGAGGTTATGGAACGCCTTTTTGGCCGCCGATGTCTCGGGGCTGTCGAACACCCCAAAGACCCGCGACAGCACGCGGTAGACGTTACCATCGATGGCCGGATGGGGCAAATGGAAGGCGAAGGAGGCCACAGCCCCCGCAGAGTAGGGCCCCAGGCCAGGGAGCTTGAGCAACTCGTCGTACGAGGCTGGCAGCTGGCCGCCGTGCTGGCTGACAATCTTCTTAGCCGCCGCATGCAGGTTGCGGGCCCTCGTGTAGTAGCCTAGCCCTTGCCACACCTTCATCACCGCATCGAGCGGGGCCTCGGCCAGCGACTCCACGGTGGGGAAACGCTCTATGAAAGCGTGGTAGTAGTCCATGCCCTGCGCCACACGCGTCTGCTGGAGTATGATCTCAGAGACGAGGACATGGTACGGATTGTCTATGTTGCGCCAGGGGAGCGTCCGCGCGTGCGTGGCGAACCACTCAAGGAGTATCCTAGAGAAACCCGGTGCGGGGGACGACATGGGCAAATGGGGCTATATTTCGTACTCCAGGCAGAGCTGAAGCAGGCGGTTGACCTGGCCGTAGCGGTAGGTGGTGATGACATCGCCCGGTTTGGCCCGGATGGGGACGAAGGTGAATGAGGCTTCGGCCCTGAGGCGCCAGTGATTGGCGATGGCGAATGAGAGGATGGCCTGCGCGGCAAAGTCGTACTTGCGAAATGGCACCCCATTCCGACGCACGATCTCGCCGTAGGCATTCCGCTCGCGCGCAGACATCAGGTAGGCAGCACTGAGGCCCAGCCCTGCGCTCCAGCGTTTCGCAAAGTGGTACTCAAAGCTCACTGGGAGCTCGAGGTAGTGCAGCTCCATCTCGTAGAGACGATGCCTCACGCCGCTGAGCTTCCCGTAGCGCACGCTACCCTTGCCGATGTAGCGGATATCCAGTCGCCACGTAATGCGCTCTGTGAGCGGGCGCATCACCCATACCCCCCCCACGAAATTGAGCCTGTGGTAACCGTCGTAACCATCGCCATCTACCTGTGAGGCATTGATTCCCGCCGCAAGGCCTCCGCGGAATCGTGCCAACGGCTGGTGCTGCTCCTGCGCCACGATGGCCACCGGAGCCATGAGCAGGAGCGTAAGGAGGAGGGAGGTAAGCCTACGCATGTCCCTCCCATTTACGGATTGCCTCTATCATCTGGGGGACACCCTGTGAGGCTGGGGCCTTGATGAAATGCACCTTGCGCGTGGTGGGGGCTGAGACGCTCTTGGGGTCAACCAGGTAGAGCGGCACCTCGGATTGGGTGTACTGGATGAGTCCCGCAGCAGGATAGACGTTGAGCGACGAGCCGACGACGGCGAAGAAGTCGGCTGACTGCACGAGCTCGATGGCCGGCGTAAGGTTGGGCACCGGCTCGCCAAACCAGACGATGTGTGGCCTGAGCTGGCTCCCATCCTCTGCACGCTCTCCCATGCGCAGCTCGGTGCCCTCGATGTCATAGATGAGATTGGGATTGATGGACGAGCGGCTCTTTTTGAGCTCCCCGTGCAGATGGAGCACGTGTTTGCTGCCGGCTCGCTCGTGGAGGTCGTCTATGTTCTGCGTGATAATCTGCACGTCGAAATGCTCCTGGGCCTCGGCTAGGGCTATGTGGCCAGGGTTGGGCTCGGCACGGTAAAGCTGTGCGCGACGCTCGTTGTAGAACTGCTGCACGAGCTCGGGATTACGCTCCCAGGCCTCGGGTGTGGCCACGTCCTCAATGCGATACTGCTCCCAAAGACCATCGGAATCGCGGAACGTTTGGATTCCGCTCTCGGCGCTGATACCAGCACCGGTGAGCACTACTAGACGTTTACGAGCTGCTGACATACCCTTTGCGCAATTGCATTCGGCAGGACAAAGTAACGGTAAATTTCCAATCGAAGGGCCCACAGCGCATATGCACGCTGTGGGCCCATTCGCATGTCAGCTCTCCTGGAGCGCGCTCTAGCGGCTGACGGTAACCATGCCGCCCTCGGTGGAGGCGTTAATTTCACCATCGTACAACGCAGTGCAGGAGACAGGCGGCCGCACGAAGGTTCCCAGGTAGGAGGCGTTTATGACGAAATAGAACGTCTTAGAGGCACCCATTCTGAGGTTGAAATAGGTGTAGACCCTATCGTCACGGTAGTCCTGATACTCGTATGACGAGGATTCGAGTCCCGAGCTTCCCTCGATGCGCTCATTGCGCACTTCCCAGCCAGCCGGCAATGCGAAGTTGAGCGACAGCTGCTCCATATCGCCCTTCTGACCCGGATTGCTAACCGTGACGGCGGCTATAAAATCGGTGCCCTGCCGCAGGTTTGCCACTGAGATGGGGTTCCCGCGCATGTCGCTGTACGAGACGTTGCACTTGAGATTGTTCGCCGTGGCCCGCTGCACTACCTCCGTGGGGATGCCCGACTGGGTGAGCGCGATGTAGAGCATCTCCTTACCCTTGTTGGTGAAAGAGACGGTGGTGGCCTTTCCGCTGCGCGGAGTATACTTCATGGTGTAAGCCTCGCCCTTCACGTCCACATTGTGGGATGTGCCGTTCACCGTGAGGACACCCTGCACCCCACTACGCCCGGCGTTGGTAGCCTGGACGTATTTGGCATAGGAGAGCATGGCATAACCGATCTCCTGCGTGGAGTACCACTGCTGGCCCTTCATGGCATTGGCCATGGCCTGGAGGCTGGTGCGTGCACCCGCAAAGTCCTTCAGCAGGGTGAGGCTCTCGAGGAGCATGGCCTGGTTTCGTATCAGCGAGCCGAACGAGTAGTAATCGCGCTCCGACTCGGCCACGGCCTTCACGGCCCCACTGATGAGCTGATCGGCAGCCTTTCTGTTGCCAGCCATGGCGTAAGCCGCGGCTAGGCGCCAACGGGACATCGCATCGAGATCGTCGACCTCGCGGAGCCTATTCATCGCCCCCATGTCGGGTTGCCCAGCCAGGGCCAACGTGTAGAGCCTATAGGCCTGCAAGATTGCAGGGTTATCCGCATCGCGGGATGCGCTCCAACTCCTGGCCTCGCGCTGCTGGAACTGCACCCACTGCGAGATGATGGAAGATGGGACGCTGTACCCGAGTTCGCGCGCCGTACACATGAAGTGGCCCACGTAGGAGGTGCCCCACTGGTGCGGGTACGACATGTTGGGCCACAGGGAGAAGCCTCCGTTGGAGAGCTGGAACTGGGGTATCCGCCCGATGAAGGCGCGCACCTCGGCCGCCAGGGAGTCTTGCTTGCCCTTGCTGATCTTCGTCACACGCCCGTAGAGCATCTGGACAAAGGCCCTGGAGCTCTGCTGCTCTAGGCAGGCGTGGGGATAGGACTGCATGTAGTCCAGCAATTCCGGCAGGTTGAGCGACGGCAAATCGCTCACCTCTACCGAGCCCGTGGCCTCTGCCAGCATGCCGAGCTCCTTGGGTGTCAACGTGAACGTCTTACCTGGGGCGATGGTACCAGCCACCACGCCAGAGATGCGCGGGTTGGGGTTGCGCACCATGATCTCTATCTCGGATGATGCGCTCTCGCCCTTGCTCTTGGCCGTGACCTTCACCTTGGCACGCCCTGTGCGGGCTGACGTGGAGAGGGGGATAGAGATAGTCTTCTCGCCCGCCTTGCTGAACTGCACCGACGAGGTGGCACTACCCGCCACGGAGATCTTATCGCTCGTCTCCACGCTTATGGCAACATCCTTGATGTTGTCGGTGGTTGTGAAGATGGTGATGGGCAATTCGAAACGCTCATTCACGCCCAGCACCCGCGGCAATGTGGCCTGCACCATGAGGGGATTCGACACCTTCATGGTGCTCTCGGAGGCCCCGTAGGCACCCGTTCCGGATGCGATGGCCATGACGCGCACAGAGCCGATGTAGTTGGGCATCTGGAAGGAGATGCGCTGACGCTTCTTACCCTCCAGGTGGAATGGGCCGAAGAAGCGCACCACCGGCGTGAAGCGGTTCGCCTTGCTATCCTCTGCGTCATCAAACTCCATCAATGCATCAGCACCGCCCACGCTGAGGACACTGGAGATGCGACCCCCGTAGGCCCCTATTACCGCATCGAAAAGATCGTACGTGCTGACCCCTAGGGCCTGCCGCTCGTAGAAGGTCTTCCAGGGATCGGGTGTTTTAAAGGAGGTGATATCCAGCAGGCCCTCATCGACCACTGCCAGCGTGAACGACATGGGCCGTCCGTCCTTCTCTTTGACCACGATCTCGACCGGGCTCTCGGGGCGCACCTGCGCGGGAGCCTCTATCACCGGGGTGAGATGCGTCTTGGGATCTTCCACCATGAGGGGGATGACACCGTACATGCGCAACGGAAGGTCGTTGGCCGTCTGGCCGTAGGGCTGGAGCAGCATCACGTTGACATACACGTTGGGGGCCATTCCCTCCGTGATGGGAACCTTCACCGTGGTCTTCCCCGACTCGGCCTCCATCCAGTAGGACTTCAGCACCGTGGAGCCATTCTCAATGGAGACGAGGAGTGTGCCCCCGAGTGGGGTCGGCACGTAGACTTTCGCCTCCTGGCCGATGTCGTACTTCCCCTTATCTGCCAACAGCCCCAGGACGGTAGAGCCCTGCATGGCGCGCTCAGCACCGCGCTCCTGCGAGTCGGGCCAATCCCAAAACACCAGTCTAGTAGCCACGTGACCGCTCTCCTCGTTGACCACGCGCACCAGGTAGCGTCCCCAGGCGGGGTAATTCACCCGCAGGGTGACCTCTGCCTTCCCCTGGGAGTTGGTTCGTATGTCATCGTAAGCCTCCACCAGGGCCGACGAATGGGACTCGATGTAGGAGGCGATCGAGCTGTTGTCGTGCTCCCACCACCAGCCCCAATCGAGCTTGTAGAGCTGCACCGTGAGGGGTACGTTTGCCTGCGGCTGCCCCTCGGGGCTCAGCACTGCCAAGCCGAATGTCTGCTTCCTATCGGTCTCCAGGTAATAGCGATCTGCGTCTGGCTGTCGGATCCCCACGTAGGACTTGTACGGGGACACCGGCTTGGTGAATGAGGTGAAGCTATATCCGCCGCCCTCCTCAAAGACACGCACATTGATGCTGGCCCTAAGCATCCCCGGAGCATTCTCCATGGCCGGCATCATGGGGCTCTCCACGGCCTCACCGTCCTCATCGAGCCGGCCATCGAACAGGGTGCGCTCCATGGGGGAGAAGTACGATATCTCATCGGCAAAGCTGTAGTTGTCATAGCCATCGAAGGTCGTGCGCCCCTGGACGACACGTACGGTCACATCGGCGCTGAGATGGCGAGCCGGAGCACCATGTAGCCAGCGAGCTGACAGACGCATTGGGTTCTCACGCTCGGCCATCAGGTACTCGTTGTCGAACGTGAGCTCCATCTTGATGCGGTTGGGCTTGATGGTCTCAATGCGCACCGACTTGTGGAACTTCACGCTGCCGACCCGAGCCTCAATGCGATATACGCCCGTCATGGCCTCCGCATCGGTGGACGTGATGAAGGTGTACATCTTGAACGGATTGCCCGGCAGCACCTTACGCTCCACGAGCTGGCCATTCGGGTTGTAGAATGTGAAGACCACGGGATGATTGTCTGGCAGCGAGGCCATGCGATCTTCCAGGACAAGGCTCATGTAGATGGTGTCACCAGGCCGCCAGACGCTCCGCTCGCCGTAGAGGAATCCTTGCACCCCCTTCTGGAGCGATGTCCCGCTGACATCGAACGTGGAGAACGAGAGGCCACTATAACGCACCGGGAGGTAGGAGCGTTGCGTCCCCTGCTCGGCGATGATGAGGAACGGCTGCGCCTCGGGCGAATAGTTGAACGTGTAGGAGCCATCGCTGCCCGTAGAGCCCTCAGCGAGCTGTTGCAACTGGTAGTCGAGCAGCTTCACGGTCACCCCTGATATGGGCTTGCTCTCGGTGATGCTGGTGGAGTAGACACGCATGGAGCCCCCCTCACTTTTCTTGGCTATGAGGCCGATGTTCGACACCAGGAGGGTTTGCCAGCGAGTGCCCCGATTCATGTAGTAGGCATCGTCGCATGGGTCGTTGCGATAACGCCAGTCGTAGTCGTAGTATTCATAGTCATCGTAATCATCGCCAGATTCTCCTCGCAACTCGGCGATGTCCACGATTTCCCCCTCCTGCGCATCGGGGCAGTGGTAGGCCGAGAGTTCCCGGCGCATGGAGAGTCCAATACGATATATGGCTCCGGGCTCGAGCTGGATCAGCTTGCTCAAGTCGAGGGCATAGACCCCAGGGATCCCGGACGAGGCCTTGATGGCATCGAGCATCACCGTCTTACGGAGGAGCACGGTGCCCACGCGGCGGAGCTGGTCGCCACCGTAGTCGTAGGAGTTAACCTGGAAATACTGGGCCACGTTCGACTCGTAGATGCGGAATACTGTCACATCCACGGCCTTAAGGCCCTTGGCCTGGAAGGGTACATAGACATTGCCCGTGGCAGGTAGTATGGTGCCCTCTTGCAAGAACTGCACGTCGGGCTTACCACCGTCCATGCGTAATGACAGCTCGTAGCTCTGCCCCAGCTGGTGGCCATTGGCATCGCGCAAGGCCCGATCGATGGTAAGGCTAAATTCTCCATCGACCTTCTGCGTGGGGTATACCGTGAGGATATTCCCATCCGTCTTGCAACGGAAGGCTATGGAGCTATCATCTGTATACACCAGGCCATCCAGATTCTGCCGCGCGTCTAGCGGGCGACTGAAGAAGATCCGTATGTTCTGCTCGCCATAGTCATTCACCTGATTGTCGTAAGGATAGAAGCGATCGGCATCGGGCATGTCGTACCGCTCCGGCTCCAGATCGGGAGCATCAATGAGCTTGCCCTTGAACGAGTAGTCGACATCGCCACCCTCTAGGGTCACGGGAGAGCTTGTGAAGTAGAAAGAGCGTTCAGAATCACCGTTAGTGAGGGTGACATCGAGTTTCTTACTTCCCTGCCTCAGGCTCACCCCCTCTTGCACCTTCTCCAGATCGGCATCATCGGCCGTGGTGATAAGCCCACGCATGCAGCCCACCACTTTGCCCCCCTCCTGCACGGCATAGTAGTAGACATGGGTGAACTCCGCCTGCTGCGAAATCGTCTGGAAGGTGAAATAGAATGTCTGGGCCTTGGATGGGACATCGGTGAAGAGCTCATCGATGGCGACCTCGCCCGTGTATGACTTCCCGGACTCTAAGGGTTGTGCAGGCGTGAATTCCAGCGTTCTGGTATTGGCCCACACCATCTGCCCTTTGATGCGGGGCGAGAACTTCACGAGTCCGCTCTTGGCAGGCTGCCCCAGCTGGTCGGGGGAGGCCACATCCTTGGCGAAGACCACACGTATGGTCGACTGGCGGGGTATGATGCCCGAGGTGTACGCCGAGATGTACGGCTGGAAGTCTATCGAGGCCTGGAGGGCCAGATTGGGCCGGGAGGAACGATAGAGGAAGATGGTCACCGCGAAGGCTGCCAGAAATAGCGCGGCACCCACACCCACTAGCAGCATGCGTCGCTGCGCATGCGATAGGGCAAAAATGGCTTTCATACAACGTGGTTATTACGAATTCCGATACCTGCCCTTCCCAGGAGACTGCGTCACGGGCGAATACGCTATAGCAAAGGTAGCTAAATCGGGTCACATGCCGCCGATGGCAGCCACCGCCAACGGATGGATACGAATTAGGTGAATGGTAGAGGTGGGACATGCCATGGGGGACGCATGAGACTCTACGATGATGCTGCTCGCAACTAGTATTCGCATTCGTAATGGAAAATGCGCAGTTCGCTGGCTGCCGTCGATACTTAGTCAACAATGGAGGGCAAGCGAGCTGGAATTGTCCCTAGCAATCGTATCTTTGTGGTGTTTAACGTTCGGCACAAGATCGAACGGATTGTTTAACCTTGGTATAGCCCGCTAAATCGCTCTCGGGCTATGAGAAACAGCGTACTACTATGAAGCAATTGACAAATGTAGCTGAATTACTGGGGGGGGGTGTTTAATTGTACCGGACTATCAGCGGGCCTATTCCTGGGATACAGCTCGCTCGAATGAACGCCCGAAGCAAGTTGATACCTTTCTGTCGGATTTGCAAGACTATGTAGCCAGTAACTCCTCGACACCATACTATTTCGGGCACTTTCTTTTTGAGGAAAAGGGGGAGAATGAGTACGCTATTATAGACGGGCAGCAGCGGTTGACGACTACCGTTATCTTTCTGTCCGCTCTCTATGCACAGCTAAAGAAAATTAAACATGTAGGTGCGATTGAAGACCTTGGTGACGACTTGCGTACAACCTATTATAGCGCCATCAAAGAGGGAAGCCGATATCGTTTTTCGACTGTAGATTACGACAATCAGTTTTTCAGAGACTACGTAATAGACCAGACCCGGAAGGATAAGGAAGACGACACTCAATCGAAGGTGCGAATTGCAGCTGCGTTTGATTACTTCGCAGATCGACTCGCAAAGATTGAAGAAAAGGAACTGGTAGCTCTTCTTGAAGCCATCACCCACGCCTCATGCACCACGCACGTGATAAAGGATGCCGCCGAGGCTGTGCAAATATTCATGTTCCAAAATAACCGTGGGAAGAAACCCACTAACTTGGAAATTATTAAGGCACAGTTTATGCGTCACGTGCACCTACACGCACCATCTGGCGAGATAACGAATATACTGGACGAGATAACAGGTAGATTCGAGGGCATCTACAAATCAATCACGCAGACAGAACACCGTCTCGATGAAGACAGCATACTGAACTACACGATTAAAGTCCGCAGAAACAACTTGAACGATATCACGTCTACAGACTACGTAGACGGCGAATTGAGAAATGCCGATGGTATTGAATTCGTCCAAGAATTCACACGGCAACTGGAGTCCTGCTTTGCCCTAGTAACTAAATTTCTCAAGCAGGAAAAGGAAAACATGGCTTACCATGCCTTGCTGGTTTCGGCAGATAACAGTATCATGTACCCCTTTCTCATCAAGGCCATGCGTAATAACATGGAGCAAGATGAACTAAACAAATTGGCGGGAGCATTGGAGCAAATATTCTTGCGGCACCACATTATCGGCACTCGGGCCAGTTTAATATCGCGTCTCAATTGGTGCTACGAGAAGATGGAATCCAATGCAACGGAGGTCGTCGGGCACATTGAGTGGATGAAGAAACAAAATGATTGGTGGGGGTACTGGAACGACGACGAACTTAAGCGCTGTCTCAACACATGGATGTACCATAGTGCGGCAAAAATTGTATTGTGGAAATACGAGAATCATCTGCGAGCGAGCGGGAAGTCAGGTTACAACCCTATCAGATATGACAGCATTGAGACTCCGCATCTTGAGCACATTGCCCCACTGACCGAAAATACGGAGGAGAACAATGGTTATTGCCCGTATGACGAGGAGTTCAAGAAACAGTACTTGGATTGTTTAGGCAACTACTTGCTGCTGTCCGGTAGTCATAATGAGTCGTTGAGCAATGGTAGATTTCAGGAAAAGCGTAAGAGTTACAAACACTTGCTACAACAGGTAGAAATTCAAAAAATGACGGAGCAAGACCAACTTTGGGACAAGGAAAAAATCCGTCAGCGTCACGAAAAGCTGGTTGAGCTTTTCATGCAAATCCTTTAGGGATTAGCGTCGAAGATCGTAAAATGGAGCTATAGGAGCGATAGCTTCTAGCGCCTGTGCAAAGAGGGCTCCCCCGACCAGCTGGTCGGGGGAGCCCTCTTCTTTTAGCGAAGACCGCCCATATGGTAGACTGGCGGGGTATGATGCCCGAGATGTAAGCCGGGATGTACGGCAAGAGGTCAATCGATGCCTTGGGAGGCAGATTGGGCCGCAAAGTGGGATAGAGAAAGATCGGCACTGCGAAGGCTGCCAGGAATAGCGCGGCACCAGCTCCTACAAGCACAGCATGCGCCACTGTGCTTGCGATAGGGCAAAGGGGACTTTCATACAACGTGGTTATTACGACCCCCTGTACTGTATCGTCCCTTCACCTGAGGCACTATTCACGGGTGAATACACCACAGCAAAGCATTGCTAAATCGGGCCACGTGCAGCCAGTGGCAGCACACCGCTAATGGATGGGTACCAACTGGACGAATGGCAGGGGTGAGACACATCACGGAGGATCGCATGGGGACTCCACGATAAGGCTGCCCTTAGGCAATATTTTTATTCACAGCGAGAAATGCGCAGTTCGCAGACCATTTGCGACACTTAATCAACAATAGTAGTGTGGGTGAGTTTGAATTGGCCAAAGCGACTATATCTTTGCAATCTAGGCTTTAGTCCATCGAAGCCTAGGTGGCATCTCGTATTCCATTGGCCCTTTGAGCACTGCGAGGTCTTGTGGGGCTAAAAAGGTTTTAGACTTTGCGGCATTGCGTCCCCAACGCTTGAGACTCTTGGAGCTGCTGAGTATTGGGCATCATAGGATCTGATGGGATGACGAACGCCATTGGCGGAGACTTGGTCGCATGAGATGGGATGAAGTCGTTGTTGCAGTATTGGCAATCATCCCCGCCTAGCCCCCTGTCACAGGTAGGCGATGAGTATTTTGATTTAACACCTCGGGGACTGGCCCCGTTTTTAACGAACACCATATGATGAAGCTCGGAATCCTCGTTATCCTTTCACTCTTGGCATGTAGGGCCGTCCTCGGGCAATCGTACACGGTCGTCTACGACATACAAGCGCAGATGAACTTCGGCGATGACGAGGAGGTGCTGAAGAAGTATCGGAATGGGCATTTGGAGGGAGAGGTTATCATCCGATACAAGGATGGTCGCGGGATGGTGGAGACGCATCGGCCGCCACGAGCTGATAGCCTGAAGCACCTGTGGTTAAAAGTGCTCCCCTCCTACTTCGATAGCAACAAGGGTTTAGCCGTCAAAGCGGATAACATAAGCGATAAGGAGTTTGCGGTTGAATCGGACTTGCGGGACTTCGAATGGGAATTCATGGCTCCCAAAAAACAAATTGGGAAGTACGAATGCCACTGCGCATGGAACTTTGACACCATTCCGCAGAATGTCCGCACAGTTTACTACACCACAGAGCTCCCCATCCCCATAACCCCCGATGGGTACAGCACCCTTCCTGGTATTGTGCTGGAGATGGAGCGCATCACTCCCAGAGGGAAGTTTGTATTAACCCTCAAAGAGATTAGGGAGGGGGTGGATGACCCGTCACTCATCTCAGCCGCTCGAGTGCCTGGGGAACGTATCACTGAGGAGAAGTTTAAGGCTCTAAAGGCAAAACGGGCCCGCTAAACCACAACATTTCAGCCAATGAGAGCATCTGTCAACCGTCCTTGCACCCTGGTACTCCATCGGTGCAACGGCGTAGCCTTGCTGAGCAAACTGCTAATGGCGGCTGTACTGCTGACCGCACCAGGCATAGCTTACGCACAACAGCCAAGCCCTGCGGCTAGCCCCCAGGTGGTGCTTCTCGATAGCACGGGCAACGTGTGTGCCTACCTAGTGGGAACACACAACATCAAGCTCCCCACGGGCCCGCTGCCTGATGGGGTTGACACGATTCGGCTGCCTAGCCAATTCCGCATCAGTGGTAACCATACGTCGGTGTCTCACTGTGGTTCTAATGCGTCACAGCAGGCATGCCAGCGCATCACACGCAAAGGGACAAAGACTCCTAGCAGTCGGATAGAGAGGGCTAGAGATACGGCTTGCAGGGCCGACCGGGATAGCACGGCATTTTCTATCAGGGAGGCCATGCGTATGCACCAGGAGGCAATACGAGCTCACCAAGCAGCCCTACAGGAGCTCAGCAAATCCAGCCAGCTACCACATAGGGCCGCCAACACCTCCTGCAAGCAAGCGCATAGGATGGAGATAATATTTGCTCCGGACGAGGAGGTGGTTATCACTTTCGGCTGTTAGCACCTCCCGAGCCAGCTAGCCACCCATTTCGACTTCATGAAACACATATACGCCGCCGCTCTCCTCCCGCTATTACTGCTCGCCGTCCTGCCAGCACAATCGCAACGCATAGTAGGGCACGTCACCCGTCACAGTGGCGAACCGATTCCATTTGCCACGGCTATCCTGATGACGGCAGACAGCACCATCGTCGGCTCTACGCTTGGCACGGCACAAGGGCGATTCAACCTGCGCACCACACGCACGGGAGCGCACATCATCCGAGTGCAAACGCTGGGCTACGTGCCTAGCGACCTCAATGTCACCCTCCCAACGACAGATACGCTACGCTTCACCCTCGCCGAGAAGAGTGAGAACATCGAGGCTGTGCGCATTCAGGCCAAACGGGGAGGAGTGCGAGTGCAGGGCGATACCATAGCGTACAACGTTCGCACCTTCAGCGATGGCACAGAGCGCGTGCTCGGCGATGTGCTTAACAAGCTGCCAGAAGTAACGGTGAGCAAAACCGGGCAAGTCTCGGCCCAGGGGGAACGTGTGGGCAAGATCCTCTTCGATGGTAAAGCCCTCTTTGGCAATGATGTCAAGAGTGCCACCCAGCACGTAAGCGCCGACGTAGTGGACTCCGTGCAGGTGATACGCGGGCACACCGAATTTGATGCGCTGAAGGGGTTCGTGAAGTCGGATGCCCCAGTTATCAACGTAGGCGTCAAGCAGAGCGCCTGGGAGCGTGTCAGCGGTCTGATCGAAGCGGCCGGTGGCTACCGCAACCGCTACGACGGCAAGGCAAACGCCATGTACCTGGGCTCAGAACTCATGGTGATGCTCTGCGGCTCTGGTAACAATGCGGGGAGTAGCACGCTGAGCCGTGAGGATTACGACCGATTCCTAGGCGGGGGTGACGAGGCGAATAGCATGCGTACTATCCGCAGCGGGGTAACCTATCGCTCGAGCTCCTCAGTGGAGAGCCGTCTACTGAATCCGCCCGAGGACAGGAAGTACCTGCGTGCCGAGATGGCAGGCATAAACCTCAGCTACATTCCCAACCAGAAGCTCAAGTTACAGGCCTTTGCCATAGGGCACCATGCGTACTCCGAGCAATGGCGTAGGGAGCTGCGCCGCTACTGGGACGGCGAGCGCACCCACACGCAACGTGATCTCAACGAGCACGGGCACCTGCTGTTCTCACAGTTCAAGGCAGACTACAGCCCCACGGAATCGCTCACGCTTCAGTACACCGGCCGCTTGAACATTAACGATGGGGCACAACGAGGCCTACACGACGAGAGCTACCGCCGCCACACGCCCGTGCTCGCACATGAGCGCTCGGGGGAGGGCACCCTGAACTTCACGCAACGCATCCTGGCCCTATTCCGGCGCGGGAAATGGCTCACCACGGGTGAGGTGACGCATGGGCTAGGACGTGGACGAAAACGTTACGCAGTGGATGGAAATCGGCCCTTATACCCATCCCTATTCGGAGGCGCCTACACCTTTGGCAATGAGCTCTCGCAACGCTGGACGACATCGCTACAGGTAGCCGAGAGCCGCCTCTCGCAGAGCTACCTATTCAGGGAGGGGTGGTCAATCGATGCCGGGATTCGCACCCTGCACGAGCGGCAACGCATGAACTACCATTCCGACTATGCGCACCTAATAGCCCCGGGATTCGACGGCCGTCTCGCCTTCACCTTTTCACGCCAGACAGCCTCCCTCCTGCTTGCCAAGAACGAGGGACGATTCCGATTCACTCTTGGCGGCAACGTGGAGACCGCTCGACTCCACGCAGCCACGCCGGGTCTGATCAGCAGGGCACAAGGGCGCACGCTGTGGCTATCGCCCTACGCAGAGGTTCAATACCGATTCCGGAAGCCATCCATCAATCGGATAGAGCTCCTGTACTTTGAGAACATCGTCTACGAGAAGTCGTGGACAGACCTGCTCGCCTTCCCGCGCATTAGCGGCTTTCGTAAGCTCGTGCTAGCATCATTGGCACCACAGACCTTCCATGTGGAGCGCACAGTAGAGCTGAACTACACCTATTACAACGCATTCCACGGCTTCACCATCCGGGCCTATGCCCAGGGGCTATTCTATAGCACGCTACCAGGCACAGAGTACCTACAGTCGGGAGAAGTAGATGTGCAGCGTACCCGTCCCCTCAGCGGCAACCGATCCATCGTCTCGTATCTCAGCATCTCCAAATCGCTCTCAGCCTTCTGGCATACCAAGCTAGAGAACGTCTTTTCGGAGTACCGCAAGCCCTACATGGTGCAAGGGCAACGTCAGCAGTTCAAAATGCGCAACTACCAGATATCGCCCTCGGTGTACACCGACTACAAGCGCGGATTTAATATCAGTATTTCCGCACTCGACGACATTAACCAGTACTTCAGCTCGCTCAACGACAACGGTCTAGTGCACCTCTTCGAGGTTGAGACCGACCTGTCATACGCCTTTAAGGAGGTAACCCTGTCGCTTACCCCCCAGTTCCGGTGGGGAACCGTGGAATCCCCGCACTGGCAGCGTCTGCACCTAGCAGCCAGCGTGGAATGGCGCCCCACGGAGAAGATGACTCTTCAGCTTGTGGGGAACAACGTGCTCAACATGCACACCGATCGGAAACGCACCCTTGCGCAGGAAGACCTCTTCAGCCGGAAGCTCATCCTCCCCAATCTTCCAGGCAGCGTAATGCTGCGGGGCACATACACGTTCTAGGGCAACCCACAGGGAAACCCGGACGGGGTGCGTAGTGCGCCCTAGGGTCTAATCTCCGTAAAGGCTCAAGCAGCGAGGCCTGCACCGAAGATGGTGCAGGCCTCGTTGTTTAATAACGGCCCGTACTCCTATCGGATCGCACGCTTAGCGCACAGCTTACGGCACAGCCGTCCGCCTACCGAAGGGCATAGCCCTCTGCGGCCGGGCCTTAGGCGTAAAACCGATCTTCCGGAGCCAATCGCTCACCGCGTTTTGCGACGAGCGCACCTCGTGGCCATAAAGCCCGAGCGCATTGCTCTCCACCTTCACATCCTTCAGGTACTTACGAATATTGGTCACCAGCGTAGCAATACCGCTCCCCTCGTGCGTGCCGAACGGGATGATGCGCTTACCGCGCAGTTGCTCACGGTAGGTCTCGTAGAACGTGCGCATAATCATTGGTGGCTGTCCAGCCCACACGCCAGATCCAATAAATACTGTTGAGTAGTGCTTCAGATCCACATTCAGTGGATTCTTTATTTCAGGTCGGGCATCTGCCTCACACTCCTTGTTGCTCACCGTCATCGCCGCCTCGTAATCCGCTGGGTAAGGCACTTTGGGTATAATCTCAAAGATGCGTCCCCCCGTGAACTCCTTGATGTATCGGCCCATCACAGCCGTATTCCCCTCGTCTGTCCACCCCACGGAGTAGTTATAGCCCGCACGAGAGAAATAGACAATCAATGTGCTATCATTCTGCGCCTGCGCAATCCCTACGGCCCAAAGCAGAGCCAACACAGTTAATACACCCTTTACCATAACACGTCCCATGCGTAAGGCACTCCGCCTGATCCTCAACTTGCACATCACGAACTCAACACACTCACACCCCACACGCTCCCCCTGCCCTATCCTTACCCCTCTATCACCTCACACGGATACCGATAGGTATCCTACGAACAAAGAGGGGCAACGCATTACACGCATTGCCCCTCTTTTCATACTGACTAGTACGTTGACTACTTCCTGTCCGCAGCGGCCGGCTTGCCCACCGCATTCATAGCCAGGCGGAACCCTAAGTCGCAGGCAGAGGCCCTCTCATCGAGGAAGCGTCGTGCACCGGGGCTGAGCCAGTAGGCCCTATCTCGCCATCCGCCACCCTTGTACACACGGGCCCGGTCGTTGATGAGCGATGTCATCCCGTAATTCTTCACCTTACCCTGCTCTACCCCCTGCTGGTACATCACCGTGGTGCTGGCAGAGTCGGTCATCGACCCAGGCTCGTTGTACATGAGGCCCGACTCCACGTCACCGTCACGGTAGTTCACGTAGTAGGCCCGGTCGTAATTGCGCCGGTCGCCAATCTCCTCGGGCTTAATCGGCTCCTTCTCGATCTGCCCCCACTTGTTGACACCCGCAATCTGCGTCCTGTCGTTGGGGTCACGCTTGTAGTTCTGGAAGACGTTACCACGATAGGGGCGGAACTCCTGCACATCCTCGCTCGAGAGGGGACGGTACACGTCGAGCACCCACTCGTTCACGTTACCGGCCATGCAGTAGAGACCGTAATCGTTAGGCCAGAACGACGTAACCTCTTCGGGTATATCCCCCTTGTCATTAAGGTCGCCGGCCGTCCCCATGTAGTCACCACGGCCACGCACGAAGTTCGCCATCATGCGACCGAGATCCTTCGCCTTGCTGTTACGCACGTTGTGCCCATTCCAGGGGTATATCTTACGCTCAGCCACATTCTCCTCTACCGTGTTGCCAAGTAGGCCCGTGGCGGCAAACTCCCACTCGGCCTCCGTTGGGAGACGATACTTCGGCAGCAATATACCATCCTCCAGCAGCACGCGGCGCCCCGACTCCTCCTCACCCGGCTTCATGCTCGGCAGGCCCTTATGGCCCTCGGGCTGGTAGCGGCCCAACAGGTAGGCATCCGTATCAAAGTTATGCTCATCCTGCTGCGTCAGCGACAGCTCTATTACGCCCTTGTCCACCAGGAGCTTCTCATTCACCCGGTTGCTACGCCACTGGGCGAAGTCCATAGCCTGCACCCAGCTCACCCCCACCACGGGGTACTGGTTGTATGCCGGATGGCGCAGGTAATCCTCCACAAATGGCTCATTGTATGCCATTGGCTCACGCCACACCAGCGTGTCGGGCAACGCCGCGCGGTAGATGTCCTTATCCGTGACGAAGACGCGGCTGAGCCAGTAGAGGTACTCCTTGTACACCACGTTCGTCGTCTCCACCTCATCGATGTAGAAGGAAGACACCGTCACGCGGCGCGGGGAGTTATTCCAGTCGTACATCACATCCTGCTCCACGCGGCCCATGATGAACGTTCCACCCTCAATGAACACGAGTCCTGGCCCCGTGACGGGCGTGTAGCCCTCCACCACCTCGTAACCGCCGTACTTCGGGTCGTTGTATTTCCAACCCGTCGCGGTGGAGACGCTGCCGCTGCGGCTCTTGCATGAGCCTAGCGCAACGCATGCCCCTGCCACTAGCAGTGCGATAACCCAACGTCTTGCTTGCATATACTACCTACTCTTTGCCTGTAACGGCACTTGAACTCCTGTCTAATCTACGTACTTTCTGCGCTTTTGTTGTACTACGGCGCAGATTTATTTCGCCTGTTCCTTGCGACGCTTATGCTTCACCGCCGTCCGCTTGCGCGAGTAGCGCACCAGATGGGCCTTACCACGCGTGCTTGTGCTAAACCCTGCCTTGCGCGGGTAGGGAATCTTCACCCGCATAGCCAGCTGATGCACCGAGGTGTTCAGCCCCCGGAAACCCTGCGGGAGGAAACCTATCGTGTACGAGTAGGTGGCCCCGAAGTGCTCACCCTCCCAGCCCACCGAGGCCGTGATGTTGTGCGAGCGATGGAATATCGTCTCCCGCAGCCACACCGAGGCCGCCACCCCGTAGTACTCCACGGCGCAGCCAGCCGCCACCCGCAGGTGGTTATCCTCCGTAGGCGTAAACGTCCCCTCGTGCGAGACCACAATCTGCGGCTCAATGTACAGCGGCCGGCGGAAACGGTAGAGCTCAAAGGGATTGATGCGCTTTGACACATGCATCGTCAGCTTGCGCCCGATGCGCAGGTCGTGCTGCCCCCGCTTCGTCTTCCTCGAGCCAAAGCGAGGCTCGGCGATATGGTGCGCCGCCACCCCGAAATACCAGTTGTTGACGTCACCCGAGATGCCCACTGCGAAATCGGGCGCAAACTTGCGCTTATCGGCGTAGACCACCGGCACGTAGTCGGGCCCGCTCTCCAGCATATCGGGGAAGATGAGCTTATTGTAGTTCGAGCTCTTCATCATAGCCCCAACCCCCAGCCCGAATCGCAGGCGCAGGTCGTACGTCACGTCCAGCTTGTACGCGTAGTACAGCATGGCCGAGGTGTGCTGAAGGACATTCGACCCCTGCACGTCGTTGAATAGGCTCACCCCCAGCGCATGGTCGTTGTAGACCCCGAAACGGAGGTCGTACGTGGCCCCGTACGAGTTGTATGGGGAGCGCACATTCATCCACTGATTGCGGAAAAACAGATCCACTCGCTGCTTGGAGATATTACCCACCAGCGACGGATTGAAGAGCACCGGCACCATGCGCGGCGGCGTGAAGTCGAACGTCTGCGCCCCCGCAGACCCACATAGGCCCCCCAGCAGCAGTGCCCCCAGAAGGCAGCGCACCACCATGCCCGGCCGTATTGCGACACATCGTCCCCGCATCGGATAGTCCCTCTCGTTTACTTACTACGGTACTCTTACGATACCGACCCGCATTTTGTTATCCCTCCCCCCCGGCAGGCTGTTCGTCCTCTGTTTGCGACGCTTCGTCCCTGCCGTGGGCACGTCGTCGTGCGTACGCATCGCCCAGCAGCCCACCAGCACATAGCCCGAAAAGGGCTGGTACCGCCACGCTACGCCAGAGAGAACTCCAGCATGCGCCGTACGCATAGTAGACGGCAAATAGCGCAGCTCCCCCCAGCAAGGCCCCGATCAGTATGCACTTTGCACGCCGCCCCATATCCTACGCCCGCCTCACATTGCGTAACCACACATTCGCGGCAAAGGTAGCACTTTTCGAGATACCCCCGGCCGCGCTCATTACTCACGGCAATGCCGAGAGGCACCCTTGCGGTACGTGGCACGGGGGCGAACACCGCATCCCATTTGTGGTACCTTTGCGCATCGGTAACGAATCTGACAAACATCCCATGTCGGCAATCAATGTGGCCATCCTGGCGGGTGGCACCTCGGGCGAGCGACCCATATCGTTGCAAACGGCTGCGCAGATGGCCCGCTGGCTCCAGGGCACGCGGTACACGCCGTGGATTATCGATGTGCAGTACCGGGACTGGCAGTACACGGCTCCCGATGGCGAGTGCACGCAGGTGGACAAAAATGATTTTTCGCTCCCCCTCCCCCAGGGGCGGATTCCGCTACACGTGGCCCTGCTCGCCACCCACGGCACCCCGGGCGAGAACGGCTTGCTGCAAGGCTACCTGGAGCTCATGCAGATTCCCTACAGCACGGGTAGCACCTTCGCGCAGGCCCTGTCATTTCACAAGGCGGCCTGCAAGCACTACCTCACGGGACTTGTGCCCATGGCACCGGCCATCGAGCTTCAGCGTGGCGAGCCTGTCGACGCGGCTCGCATCATTGCGCAGCTGGGGCTCCCCCTCTTCATCAAGCCCAATGACAACGGCAGCAGCGTAGGGGTCTCCAAGGCGCACACCGAGGCAGAACTCACCCTGGCCATCGAGGAAGCTTTTCGGTGCAGCAGCGATCTGCTCATCGAGGGAGCCCTCACTGGCACCGAGGTCTCCTGCGGCATCGTGCGGCTGGGCGGAGAGCTCACCGTACTCCCCATCACGGAGATAGTCCCGCCCGACGAGTTCTTCAACCTCCAGTCCAAGTACGACGGCAGCAGCCAGGAGATCACCCCGGCCCGCATCGCCCCCGAGGTGGCCGCGCAGGTGGGTCAATACACCCGGCTCGCCTACCAGCGACTCCAGTGCCGTGGCTTTGCCCGGGTCGACTATATCGTCGTGGGTGAGACCCCCTATTTTCTCGAGATCAACACCGTGCCCGGTATGACGGCCGAGAGCATCCTACCCCGCCAGGTGGCCTGCGCAGGGCGTAGCATGACGGAGACGCTATGCACGCTGCTCGACGAACTAATCACCCCGTCCGGCCGTTGATCCGGAACGATACAGTTCAAATCGTCAGCCATCATGGAAAAGCTAACCGTCGTTTACCAGGGCGATCTCCGTAGCCAAGCCACCCACGAACGCTCGGGCGCCACGCTGATTACCGATGCGCCTGTAGACAACCAGGGCCAAGGGCAATCCTTCTCCCCCACCGATCTGCTGTGCACCGCCGCGGCTTCCTGCATGCTCACCATCATGGGCATCGCCGCGAAGACGCACGGATTTAACATCGACGGTGTACGTGTGGATGTGCAGAAGGAGATGTCGGCCAACCCGCGCCGGGTGGGGACCATACATCTCAACGTCGACCTCCGGGGGCACGAGTACACCCCAAAAGAGCGGCGCATCATAGAGGCCAGCGCCAATGCGTGCCCCGTCATGCTGAGCCTACACCCCGACGTGACGAAGGACATCCGCTTCATCTACGAGTAGTCCGCCCTTCTCGGGGGCGCATGCCGACCAGCCCAAGAGTGGCTCGGGTCGGCATTGGCGTATCGTTGGTGTCTTGTCGGAGCATCAAAAATTGCGCCCCGTCCCGCGTTTTCACCCTAGAACACCGGTAGCATCACCGTACCAAGTCCCTATTTGGCCGCCCAAATAGGGACTTGATACGTCGCTGGGACGGCGAGAGGAGGTTGCCGATAGGTAGAATGCTACTAAAAAGCCCCATTCCAGGGGAGCGTGCCACGGTGCTCTCCAGCCACCGCTATACCCCTCTATCCCTGATGCGCCACGACGTGCCTGGCAGATGCGTGGGCAGAATGGGAGGCAATAGGCATTCCAAATATGGGCGCAGAGGGCCACGGATGGCCTCGGTTGCAGATACTCCATGTACCTTTGTGGCGAGGTGCAGGCATATGCCCTGCCCTGGGCGTTTCACACGTAATATTGCGATGGTATGAGAGGCGGTATCTTTGGCGGGCAACTGGGGCACAAGCTCATGATGTCGATCACGGGCCTGTTCCTGATGCTCTTCCTGCTGATGCACTTGGCGATCAATCTGACTCTGACGCTGAACGACGTGCACATGTTCGGGGCCTACTGGAGCGAGGGGCAGATGTTCAACGCGGGGGCCCACTTCATGATCTCCACCCCCCTCATCCGTCTGATGGAGCCGCTGCTCGCGGCGGGATTCGTGCTGCACATCGTGTACGCCACCATCACCACGCTGCACAACCGGCGCATGCGCCCCGTAGGCTACGCCACCACCGCGGGTAATCACCTGACGGCGTGGGCCTCGAAGAACATGTACATTCTCGGCTTCGCCGTGCTCCTGTTCCTCGTGGTGCACATCTACAACTTCTTTTGGAAATTCCGGTTCGGGGAGCTTCCGTCCGTGATAGTTCACGGGGTGGAGATGGAGGATTCCTACTCGTGCGTGGCGGGCCTCTTCCGCGAGAGCGTGGCCTACTGCCTGATCTACATTGCGGCCTCGGTGCTGCTGGGGCTCCACCTATCGCACGGATTCTGGTCGGCCTTCCACACGGTGGGCTTCAACAACAAGCGGTGGATCCCACGCCTACGGGCCATAGCCTGGGTGTACGCCGGCGTGATCACGGTGGGGTTCGGGGTGATTCCCATCTATTTCCTGATTTGCAAGTAACAGTAGGAGCCCGTCAGGGAGAAGCGATATGGCGACATTAGACTCGAAGATACCTGCCGGCCCGCTGGCCGAGAAGTGGGATAAGCACAAGGCCTCACTGCGGCTGGTGAACCCTGCCAACCGCAAGCGGCTCGACATCATCGTGGTGGGAACGGGGCTCGCCGGAGCCTGCGCCGCCTCAGCGCTTGGGGAGCAGGGCTACAACGTGAAGGTGTTCTGCTACCAGGACTCCCCGCGCCGGGCGCACTCGGTGGCCGCGCAGGGGGGCATCAACGCCGCGAAGAACTACAAGAACGACAACGACAGCGTCTACCGCCTCTTCTACGACATGCTGAAGGGTGGTGATTTCCGCTCGCGCGAGGGCAACGTCTACCGTGCCGCCCAGGTGAGCAACGACGTGATCGACCATTTCACTGCCGTGGGCGTGCCTTTTGCCCGCACGGAAGGCGGGCTGATTGAGAACCGCTCATTCGGTGGCGTGCAGGTGTCACGCACCTTCTACGCGAAGGGCATCACGGGGCAGCAATGCCTGCTGGGAGCCTACAGCACGCTGAACCGGCAGATTGCCGCCGGGACGGTCACCATGTACAGCCGTCGCGAGATGGTGAACCTGGTGATTGTGGACGGTCGTGCCCGGGGCATCATAGTGCGCAACCTGGTCACGGGCGAGCTGGAGCGTCATGCGGCCCACGCGGTGGTGCTAGCCACGGGGGGCTACGGCACCATCTACTACTACTCCACGCTGGCGCTCAACAGCAATGGCTCGGCAGCCTGGGCAGCCTACAAGAAGGGGGCCTACTTTGCCAACCCGAGCTTCATCCAGATACACCCCACGGGGCTCCCGATGCTCAACGAGTTCCAGAGCAAGCTGACGCTCATGAGCGAATCGCTCCGCAACGACGGTCGGATATGGGTGCCCAAGAAGCAGGGCGACAAGCGCAAGCCGCAGGAGATTCCGGAGGAGGAGCGCGACTACTACCTGGAGCGTCGCTACCCGGCATTCGGTAATCTGGTACCGCGCGACGTGGCCTCACGGGCAGCCAAGGAGCGTTGCGACGCAGGCTACGGGGTGGGCCCCACCGGGCAATCGGTGTACCTGGACTTCAGCGATGCGCTCAAGCGTTTCGGCCGCAAGGTGCTGATGGATCGCTACGGGAACCTCTTCGAGATGTACGAGAAGATCGTCGGCGAATCGCCGCTGGAGACCCCCATGCGCATCTACCCCTCGGGGCACTACACCATGGGGGGCCTATGGGTGGACTACAACCTGATGACCACCGTGCCGGGGCTCTTCGCCGTGGGCGAATCGAATTTCTCCGACCAGGGTGCCAATCGGCTTGGTTCGGCCTCACTGATGCAGACCTCGGGAGACGGCTACTTCATCCTCCCCTACACGATTGCGGACTACCTGTCCGACCAGATCCGTGTGCCCCGTTTCGAGCCCACCGGTGCGGAGTTCGAGGCTGCTGAGCAGGAGGCGCAGGCCAAAATTGCCCGTCTGATGGCAGTGAAGGGGAGTAAATCGGCCACCTCGTTCCACAAGCGGCTGGGCAACATCATGTGGGAGTACTGTGGGATGTCGCGCAACGCCGAGGGGCTCAAGAAGGCCATCGCCGAGCTCGATGCCCTGGAGGCCGAATTCTGGAAGGATCTCTGCATACCGGGCACCGATAAGGGGGTGAATCAGGAGCTAGAGAAGGCAGGCCGAGTGGCCGACTTCTTCGAGATCGGGCGACTGATGTGCGTGGATGCGCTGAACCGCGAGGAGAGCTGCGGGGCGCACTTCCGTGAGGAGTCGCAAACGGAGGGTGGCGAGGCGAAGCGCAATGATGCCGAGTTCTCGTATGTGTCGGCCTGGGAGTACAAGGGGGCCCATGAGCAGGAGCTCCACCGCGAGCCGCTGACATTCGAGTTCGTGCAACTGGCTGAGCGCAGCTACAAGTAAACGGACGCATACGCTCGTCCCCCGTCACCGCCGCAGGGCGGAGTGCCAAGATGCATGCGGGGCGAGCCTGGTGGGGTTATGGCTACGAGAAAGGCAATGGGAGGCTTCGGGCACTTGCTGCGATGGGGTATACTCATCGTGGCGGCGGTGCTGACTGTGGGGACTTCGTGCGCTAAAGAGCACCGAGGCGATGACACGACCCGCCTGGAGTATGCACAGGCCCTACTCCGCGAGCATAACCTGGTGCGTAGGAATCCCAAGGGTTACGCAGAGCAGTACATCAAACCGCTGCTCAAGGATGGGGGTGCCGATGAGCAGGAGTGCTACGATGCGCTGATGGGGACACCGGCCATGGAGCCTCTCTCGCTCTACGACGGGCTGATGCAGTCGGCGCAGTGGTTCGCAGAGGATCATGCCGTGAGCGGCAAGGTGGGACACAACTCGAGCAATGGGGAGGCCTTCCACGAGCGCATACGGCGTTTCTCCCCTAAGCTGTCAGGGTGCGGAGAGAACTGCGCCTACGGTGAGCGGAAGAGCGTCAGGGAACTGGTGATCGACCTGCTGATCGACAAGGGGATACCGAGCCGGGGACATCGACACAACATCCTCGGCGCACAATACAATATGCTGGGCGTGGGCTACTACAAGCACAAGAAGGTACCATACGGGAGCGCCACTGTGCTGGACTACGCCACGAAGGCAATGGAGTAAGGGGACATATAGGGAGCCAGCGGGCTATCGCCCGAGAGACTACATTACGCAAGGAGCCATGAAGTTGAAACTAAAGATCTGGCGGCAAGCCAACGCAAAGGCGAAGGGACGCTTTGAGGTGTACGAGCTGGACAACGTGGTGGGCGACATGTCATTCCTAGAGATGCTCGACTACCTGAACGCTGTGCTGCTGGAGCGTGGCGTGGAGCCTGTGGCTTTCGACCACGACTGCCGCGAGGGGATCTGCGGGTGTTGCAGCCTGTTCATCAACGGTAAGCCCCACGGGCCCGAGGCAACCACCACGACGTGCGAGCTTCACATGCGCTCATTCAAGGATGGGAGCACAATAACCGTGGAGCCGTGGCGTGCCGGGGCATTCCCCGTGGTGCGCGACCTGATCGTGGATCGGAATGCCTTCGAGAAGATTCAGCAGGCCGGCGGTTTCGTCTCGGTGAATGTGGGCGCAGCCCAGGATGCGAACAGCATCATCGTCTCCAAGCAGCGGGCAGATGAGTCCATAGACGCAGCCAGCTGCATCGGTTGCGGGGCCTGCGTGGCAGCCTGTAAGAATGCGTCGGCCATGCTCTTTGTAGCCGCCAAGGTGTCGCAGTATGCCCTACTTCCACAGGGTCGGCCCGAGGCCGCACAACGGGCGAAGCGCATGGTGGCTAAGATGGAAGAGCTGGGCTTTGGCGGGTGCACCAACACGCGCGCCTGCGAGGCTGAGTGCCCCAAGGGTATATCGGTGGCGCACATCGCCCGCCTCAACCGGGAGTTCCTGCTAGCGCGCCTGCAAGACTAGTCCGCCCATCGCCTAAGGGCACCCCGCTTGCACGGCATCAGCCAGCGAGCATGGGGCTGGTGAGGATTAGGCGATCTGCCGTACTTTGCGCCCCGAGCGCAGCTCGTGCAGAGCTGCGCTCGGGGCGTTTTTCATGCGCAGGCACCAGAGACTGGCACGCTGACACCGCTAGTCACGACACGCTTGCAATGGACACCGGGGAGCGAGCTTTAGGGCATACAAAAAGGGGGGCGGATACATCCGCCCCCCTTTGATGTGTAAAACCCTGCGATGGATTACGCTTCGTTCCCAAAGTTGAGCTGGGACTGACGCAGGTAGCTGTTGTAACGCCAGCGGGCATTCTCCTCAGCTGCGGCAAACAGTGCGGCAGCTTCTTCCGGGAAGCCCTGCTGTAGCGAGCTGTAGCGCACCTCACCCTTGATGAAGTCCTGGAATTTCTCCCACTTGGGCTCCTTGGAGTCGAGCGTGAACGGATTCTTGTTCTCACGCTCTAGGAGCGGGTTGTAGCGGAACAGATGCCAGTAACCGCACTCCACTGCGAGCTTCTGCTCACGCTGCGTAGCCCCCATGCCGGATTTCAGGCCATGGTTGATACACGGGGCGTAGGCGATGATGAGCGCGGGTCCGGGGTACGCCTCGGCCTCCTTGAGGGCCTTGAAGTACTGATTCTGATCAGCACCCACTGCCACCTGGGCCACGTAAACGTAGCCGTAAGAGGCGGCCATCAGACCCAGATCCTTCTTGCGGATACGCTTCCCAGAGGCGGCAAACTTGGCCACAGCAGCCACTGGCGTGGACTTGGAGGCCTGACCACCCGTGTTGGAGTACACCTCGGTATCGAGCACGAGCACCTTCACATTCTCACCCGAGGCGAGCACGTGGTCGAGTCCGCCGTAACCGATGTCGTAGGCCCATCCGTCACCCCCAAAGATCCAGATGGACTTCTTGGAGAAGTACTGCTGGAAGGCGAGCAACTCCTTAGCCTTGGTGTCGGTCTCCTTCTCCAGGGCCAGAGCTAGCTGGTTGGAGGCCTCCTGTGAGGTCAGGTTGTCATCCCACTGCGAGAGCCACTGCTGGAGAGCCTTCTTGGTGTCCTCCTTCAGGCTGGCGCACTGCGAAAGCTCCTGCGCCATGGCGTACACGCGACGGCGGATATGCTCAACGCCGGTATGGATACCAAGACCGAACTCGGCATTATCCTCGAAGAGCGAGTTGGCCCATGCCACACCCCGTCCGTGCTCATTGGCGCAGTAGGGTGATGAGGGCGACGAGCCCCCGTAGATGGAGGAGCACCCCGTGGCGTTGGCCACTATCATACGCTCACCGTAGAGCTGCGTGATCGTCTTGATGTAGGGCGTCTCACCGCAGCCGGCGCAGGCTCCGGAGAACTCGAACAGCGGGCGGGCGAACTGGCTGTTCTTCACGTTGGCAAACTTGTCTACCACCGCCTTGTAGCCGACCTTCTTCTCCATGTAATCCCAAACCTCTATCTGGTCGGTTTGGGTATCGGTCAGCTTCATCACCAGGGCCTTCTCCTTAGCGGGGCACACATCAGCGCAGTTTCCGCAGCCCGTGCAGTCGAGCACGCTCACCTGCATGCGGAACTTGTAGTCCTTCAGCCCCGTTCCCTTACCATCAATGGTGACGGCCTGCTTGGGCGCATTCTTGACCTCTTCCTCCGTGAGCAGGAATGGGCGAATGGCGGCGTGAGGGCAGACGTAGGCGCACTGGTTACACTGAATACAGTTGCTGCTGATCCACTCGGGTACCATGGTGGCGATGCCGCGCTTCTCCCAGCGGGTGGTGCCACTGGGCAGCGTGCCGTTCTCACGTCCCACGAACGCACTCACGGGCAAATCATCGCCGAGCTGGTTGTTCATGGGCACAGCCACATTATTCACGAAATCGGGGGCACCCTCAATGCGATGCGAAGCCTCGGGGGTGAGATTGGCCCACTCGGCCGGCACCTTCACCTCACGCACCTCACCACCCCGATCGACGGCAGCGCAGTTCTTGTTCACCACATCCTCACCCTTCTTGCCGAAGGTCTTCTGGATGGCACGCTTCATCTCCGCAATGGCCTGCTCGTAGGAGATCACGTTGGCGATCTTGAAGAAGGCACTCTGCATGATGGTGTTCGTGCGGTTGCCGAGGCCGATCTCACGTGCCACGGTGGTGGCATCGATGGCGTAGAACTTCACCTCACGCTGGGCGAGAACCCGCTTAACGCTGTTGGGCAGATGCTCGGCGATCTCTGCGTCACTCCAGGAGCAGTTGAGCAGGAATGAGCCCCCCTTGCGGATACCACGCAGCATGTCGTACTTACCGAGGTAGGACGGCACGTGGCAAGCCACAAAGTCGGGCGTGGTGACGAGGTAGGGCGAGCGGATGGGCTGATCGCCAAAACGCAGGTGCGACGTGGTGATACCACCCGACTTCTTGGAGTCGTAGGCAAAGTAGGCCTGGCAGTACTTGTCGGTGGTTTCACCGATGATCTTAATGGAGTTCTTGTTGGCACCCACCGTACCATCGGAGCCCAGACCGTAGAATTTGCCCTGGAAGGTACCCGCATCGGCCAGGCTGATCTCCTCGCCAATCGGCAGGGAGCGGAACGTCACGTCGTCAACGATACCGACGGTGAAGTCGTGCTTAGGCTCGGCCATCGCCAGGTTGTCGTAGACGGCGATAATCTGGGCCGGGGTGGTGTCCTTGGAGCTGAGCCCGTAGCGGCCACCAACGATGATGGGGGCATTGGGCTGACCGTAGTAGATGCTACGCACATCGCTGTAGAGCGGCTCGCCCGTGGCTCCCGACTCCTTGGTGCGGTCGAGGACGGCGATACGCTTCACGCTCTTCGGCATGGCGCGCATGAAGTGCGCCGCGGAGAACGGGCGGTAAAGGCGTACCACGAGGAGGCCGACCTTGCGTCCCTGACGGGTGAGGTAATCCACCACCTCACGGGCCGTATCGGCCACGCTCCCCATCACCACGATAGCCTCAGTGGCCTCGGGATCGCCGTAGTAGTCGAACAGGTTGTACTTACGCCCAGTAACCTTGGCCAGCTCGGCCATGTACTTCTCCACAATTTCCGGCACGGCCATGTAGAATGGGTTCGAGGCCTCGCGGTTCTGGAAGTACACGTCGGGGTTCTGCGCCGTACCCCGAGTAACGGGGTGCTCGTTGCTGAGGGCGTTATCACGGAAGGCCTTCAGGGCCTTCATATCGATGAGGTGGCGTACGGATTCGGGATCGAGCTTTTCGATCTTCTGAATCTCGTGCGATGTACGGAATCCATCGAAGAAGTGTAGGAATGGTACACGGCTCGTGAGCGAGGCCAGATGGGCCACGGCAGCCAGATCCATCACCTCCTGCACGCTACCGGTGGAAAGGAGGGCAAAGCCCGTGGTGCGCGCAGACATAACGTCGCTATGATCCCCGAAGATGGAGAGGGCATGCGTGGCTACCGTACGGGCCGACACGTGGAAGACGGCCGGCAGGAGCTCACCCGCCATTTTGAACATGTTGGGCAGCATAAGCAGCAGCCCCTGCGATGCCGTGTAGGTGGACGTGAGGGCCCCCGACTGGAGCGAGCCATGCACAGCACCCGCGGCACCCGCCTCACTCTGCATCTCTAGCACACGGACGGTGTCGCCGAAAAGGTTCTTCTGCCCGTGGGCAGCCCACTCGTCCACGAGCTCTGCCATTGTGGAAGAGGGGGTAATGGGATAGATGGCTGCCACCTCGCTGAACAGATAGGAGACGTAGGCCGCAGCGTAATTGCCATCGCAGGTGATAAACTTTTTCTCTGCCATAGTTTAGCCTAGGTATTGATATTGACCAAGGAACTCGGGGCCGTCTGGGTATACCCCTGCGCAGGGTGCCACGCACGCTGCAACCGCAAAAGTACGCCATACGGTATGTTTTGGGTATACATTGACGGTGGGCGTTGGCAATTTGAATCGTATCTAAGCACGAGGAGAGAGCCGAGATACCCACCCGATGCAGTGGCCAGCTCTGGGATTTTATCGTCATACCTCGCTCTAGCGGCGGATGAATTGGGGGTATGTGCCGCCAGCTATTCATTACGATTACAGTTAGGGAGGCATGGTCGCACGCATGTGGTACTAGGGGTGCGATGGTCATTAAGAGGGGTTCTCATTGCAACGCATTTTAGAGCTCTTCTATTCTCAGCAGAAAGGGCGTAACATGGCTATTGGAGTGTGGGTCAGAATGCGTATCTTTGCCAAATAGTAAGGTATAGATGAACCACCGAGACTGGAGGCGTGGAGTGCAGAAGGCCTCCTGCCATCCAGCAGCAAAGTTGACGACCGATGAGCGGGCACGTATCGCAGCAAGTATTAGCCGACCTGGGGATTGCCCCCGAGGAGTACGGACGTATAGTAGAGATTCTGGGCCGCGAGCCGAATTACACCGAGCTGAGCATCTACTCGGTGATGTGGAGCGAGCACGCCTCGTACAAGAACTCGATACGGTGGGTGAAGACCTTGCCCCGTGAGGGAGCTTGCCTACTGGTGGGGGCTGGTGAGGAGAATGCCGGTCTGGTGGACGTGGGCGATGGCTTGGGATGCGCCTTCAAGATAGAGTCGCACAACCACCCCTGCGCCGTGGAGCCCTACCAGGGGGCCGCAACGGGCGTGGGTGGCATCAACAGGGACATCTTCACCATGGGAGCCCGTCCTGTGGCGCAGCTGAACTCGCTGCGTTTTGGGGATCTGAGCAATGCTCGCACCCGCTGGCTGATGGATGGTGTGGTGCGCGGGATAGGCGATTACGGGAACTCGTTCGGGGTGGCTGTGGCCGGGGGCGAGGTGTTCTTTGACCCATCATACGAGACCAATCCGCTAGTCAATGCGATGTCGGTGGGTCTTGTGCGCCCCGAGAAGATGATATCGGCCATTGCCAAAGGTGCGGGGAATCCCGTGTACATCGTGGGCTCGCACACGGGCAAAGATGGTATCCATGGGACGACGTTCGCCTCGGCGAATATCACTGAGGATTCGGCTAAGGACATTCCCGCCGTGCAGGTGGGAGACCCATTCGCTGAGAAGCTGCTGCTGGAGGCTACCCTAGAGCTAGCAGAGACGGATGCCATTGTGGGTATGCAGGACATGGGTGCCGCTGGCATCATCTGCTCCACCTCCGAAATGTCGGCCAAGGGCGAGTGCGGCATGCGCATCGATCTTGACCTGGTGCCGAAACGGCAGGAGGGGATGGCACCGCATGAGATCCTACTCTCGGAGTCGCAGGAGCGAATGCTCGTGGTGGTAAAGACGGGACGAGAGGGCGAAGTACAGGCGATCTTCGACAAGTGGGGAGTGCCTTGCGTCCGCATTGGCGAGGTGATTGATGGGGACAAGCTGGAGTTCTACGCGGGGGGAGAGCTAGTGGCCACAGTGCCAGCGCAGAGCCTGGTGCTGGGCGGCGGAGCCCCCGTTTACGAGCGAGAGTACGAGGAGCCCGCCTACTACCAGGAGAACAAGAAGTTCGACATCTCCAGCGTGCCGGAGCCCTCTGACATGCGTGAGGTGGCCCACTGGATTGTGCAGCAACCCAACGTGGCCTCCAAGCGGTGGGTCTATGAGCAGTTCGACACCATGGTGGGGAACTACAATCTGAGTCACAATTGCCCGAGCGATGCGGGGATAGTTGCCATTCGCGGTTCGCGCAGGGCTCTGGCTCTGACGGTGGACTGTAACCCCCGCTACGTGATGGCCGATCCGTACGTGGGTGGCATGATCGCCGTGGCCGAATCGGCACGCAATGTGGTGTGCGCTGGGGGGAGGCCGCTGGCCATTACGAACTGCCTGAACTTTGGGAATCCGTACGACAAGACGGTATACTGGCAGTTTGTGGAATCGGTGAAAGGGATTGGCGAGGCGTGCCGCAAGTTCAACACGCCTGTGACGGGAGGGAACGTAAGCTTCTACAACCAATCGAGCATCCATGGGAAAGAGGTGGCGGTGAAGCCGAATCCTGTGATCGGGATGCTAGGCATCGTGGAAGACTACGAGCGTCGCATGACCCTAGCCTTCAAGGAGAAGGGGCACATGATATATCTGCTGGGGGCATTGCGTGAGGATCTGTCGTGCTCAGAGTACCTCGTGGGCTATCACAAGATAGAGAACACGCCGGCCCCCTACTTCTCGCTTGAGGAAGAGTGCGAGCTGCAAAGCATTGTGAGCCGCCTCATCGATCGCAAGCTCATTGAGTCGGCCCACGATGTATCGACCGGTGGGCTCTTTGTGACTCTCGTGGAGAGTGCTCTGCCCAATAACCTCGGCTTTGACATCACGTCGGATGCTGAAATGCGGCTGGATGCCTTCCTATTCGGGGAGTCACAGGGGCGCATAGTGGTGTCGGTATCGAGTGAGACAGAGGCTCCGTTCCTCGACTTCATGATAGAGCAGCGAGTGCCAATGATGGCTCTTGGCCACGTGACGAAGTCGGAGATTCGGATTGATGACACCTCATACGGATTCTTGCCGGACTACGGGACGCTATACAATGAGGCCATCGGTCGCATTATGAACGATGACTGACGAGCAGCTAGACGTACTGGGAGCCACATCGCCGGCGGAGCACACGGCTGCCGTGCAGGCGATATTTGACCGTATAGCCCGCCGCTACGATCGCATCAACAGTGCCATTAGCCTGGGGCACGTTCGCCAATGGCGACGTGAGCTGCTACGCACGGTGAGCCAGCTTCCACACGGGCAGGTGCTGGACTTGGCCTGCGGAACGGGTGATATCACCATCGCTCTGCTAGAGGAGTTGAAAGTGGAGCAGATGACGGGGGTGGATTTCTCGCACGAGATGCTGGCCATCGCCAAGCATAAGCTGGCCAGTCGGGCTCTTTCGGGGCGTGTGACGCTGAAACAGGGGGCTGCCGAGGAGTTGCCACTCCCTGACCAGTCGGTAGAGCTCACCACCATCGCCTTCGGGGTGCGGAACTTCACGGATGTGGAGGCCGCCATGCGCGAAGTACGAAGGGTGCTTGTGCCACAGGGGCACCTGGTGGTGCTGGAGCTCACGAGGCCACGCAGCCTGTGGGCACGGGTGATGTACGACGTGTATGCGAACACGATTTTACCCCTACTGGGTGGGCTGATGTCAGGCTCGTTCAGATCCTACACCTATCTCACCCGCTCTATTCGGGCGTTCACTCGCAATAACACGCTGGTGAAGGCCATTGATGCCTCCGGGCTACAGCTAGAGAGCCAGAGACGCTTGACCATGGGCACTGTTGAGCTGCTAGTTGCCAAGCGGGTTGACTGCTGAGCCCCGGGGTATACCCTCGCTTTTTGTACCTTTGCGTGCGGAATTAGCACTGAGAGGGGAATCCCAGCATGGCGGCAGATCAGAATAGTTTGCTAAGCAAGCTCAAGAGTATAGTCGAACGATCGGAGGAGCTTGGGCGAGCACTCGCGGCCCCGGATGCCATGAACGACATGAAGCGTTTTGTGGCTCTGAACAAGGAGTACCGCGACCTAGAGGACATTGTGGCCGCCCATAAGCGTTACGATGAGCTGCTAAGCAACATTGCCGCATCACGGCACATCCTGGCCGAGGAGAGCGACGATGAGATGCGGGCTCTTGCCAAAGAGGAGCTCGAGGCCCTGGAGCCGCAGGTGGGGCCGATGGAGGAAGAGATCAAGTTGCTGCTACTGCCGCAGGATCCTCAGGATGCCAAGAATGCCATCGTTGAGATCCGTGCAGGTACGGGTGGAGACGAGGCGAGCATCTTCGCAGGGGATCTTTTCCGCATGTACTCCCACTACGCAGAGACCAAGGGGTGGAAGCTTGAGGTGTCTTCCGCCTCAGAGGGTACCGTGGGAGGGTATAAGGAGGTGGTGTTCACATTGTCCGGCACTGGCGTGTACGGGGTGATGAAATACGAGTCGGGGGTACATCGGGTGCAGCGCGTGCCGCAGACAGAAACCCAGGGGCGAGTGCATACCTCGGCGGCCTCCGTGGTGGTGCTGCCTGAGGCCGAAGAGTTCGACATTGAGCTCAAGATGGAGGACATTCGGAAGGACACCTACTGCTCATCGGGTCCCGGTGGGCAGAGCGTTAACACGACCTACTCCGCCGTGCGTCTGACGCATATTCCCACGGGGGTGGTGGTGCAGTGCCAGGATCAGAAATCGCAGATTAAGAACTACGAGAAAGCACTGGCTGAGCTGCGGACGCGTCTCTACAACATCGAGTATCAGAAGTACCTCGACTCCATCTCCTCGCAGCGTAAGACCATGGTCTCTACCGGCGACCGCTCGGCCAAGATACGCACCTACAACTACCCGCAGGGGCGCGTGACAGATCACCGTATCAACTTCACGGTGTACAATCTGGCCGGCGTGATGGATGGGAACCTGCAAGAGACGATAGACCAGTTGCAGATTGCAGAGAACGCTGAGCGGCTCCGCGCCAGCGGCATATAGACGAACCCATGAGCGTTGACGCAAAACAGCTGTTTGCCCACATACAGGAGCGTCGCTCGTTCCTGTGCGTGGGTCTGGATACCGACATCAAGCGCATTCCGGACTGCCTAGCAGGGAAGCGCGATCCGATCTTCGAGTTCAATAAGGCCATCATCGATGCCACGGCAGACCTTTGCGTGGCTTACAAGCCGAATCTGGCATTCTACGAGTCGCTTGGTGCGAGGGGCTGGGAGAGCTTGGCTAACACGGTGCGCTACATTCGGGATCGGTACCCCAAGCATCTCACGATTGCCGATGCGAAGCGGGGCGACATTGCGAGCACGGCGGCGATGTACGCACGGAGCATATTCCAACACCTGGGTTTTGATGCGGTGACGATAGCCCCCTACATGGGGCGCGATGCGGTGCAACCGTTCCTGGAGTACGAGGGTCGCTGGACGATACTGCTGGCCCTCACCTCCAACGATTCGTACGCAGACTTTCAGCTTCTGCCCACCACGGTGGGAGGGGAAGAGGCTCCGCTGTATAAGCGGGTGATAGAACGTTCCCGGACGTGGGGGCACGATGGCAACATGATGTACGTGGTGGGAGCAACGCGGGCCGAGATGCTGTCGGAGATTCGCAAGCTCCTCCCCGAGCACTTCCTGCTAGTACCCGGCGTGGGGCATCAGGGGGGGAGCTTGGATGAGGTGGTAGCCCATGGCATGAACCATCGTTGCGGGCTACTGATCAACTCGGCTCGGGGCATCCTGTACGCCGACTCGAGCTCCCGCTTTGCAGAGGTGGCCCGGGAGCGCGCTCAGGCCCTGCAAACGAGCATGGCCCAACACCTGGAACAACGGCATTTGCTGTAGTGATGTCGAGGATGTTCGGGTTGCAAAAGGAGCCCATTTGGTAAGTGTTCGGATAATACCTACCTTTGCGGGCTGAATGTACCGTTTTACACTGAAGAGATTTTAGCGATGTACGTGATAGTTCAGATAGCCGGCCAGCAGTTCAAGGTGCAGCCCAGCCAGCGGATCTTTGTGCACCGGCTCCCAGGTGAGGTCGGTGATACCGTATCTTTCAACGATGTTCTACTCGTGGACAAGGACGGAGCCGTAACCGTGGGCTCGCCCAGCGTGGCGGGTGCCGAGGTGAAGGCTACCATACTCGACCACGTGAAGGGGGATAAGGTTATCGTGTTTAAGAAAAAGCGTCGCAAGGGCTACCGGGTAAAGCGGGGACATCGTCAGTGCTTCACCCAGATTGAGGTGAGTAGCATCGTTGCCTAATTTATTTGCGTGAGGAATTATGGCTCATAAGAAAGGTGTCGGTAGTTCGCGTAACGGTCGCGACTCTCACAGTAAACGCCTCGGCGTGAAGTTGTTTGGTGGGCAGCTGGCTAAGGCGGGTTGCATCATTGTACGTCAGCGTGGAACCGTGCACAATCCTGGTGAGAACGTGGGTATTGGCCGCGATCACACGCTCTTTGCCCTTATTGAGGGCAGGGTGCAATTCTCCAAGCGAGGCAGGGGTAAGTCGTACGTATCTGTAGTTCCGCTGGCCTAGTCTCGTCACTAGCTATCCCCCGGTATTGAGGCTGGGGTGGGAACTCGTAATTAAGGGGGGAGGTCTGCCAACGCAGCTCTCCCCTGCTTTTTATAGCATTTCAAGAGTCATCAAGAAACGGATCACGTCCTATGCTCACACTCAAGAAGCTGAAGGAAGAGACCGAGGATATCATTGAACGTCTCCGGCGCAAAGGCTGCGATGCGAGAACTGCGGTGCTTGAGATCCTCGATATAGACAAGGCTCGCCGCACGCTACAGGCTCAGCTGGATGGCTGGCAGAATGAGTTGAACGTCAACTCGAAGGAGATCGGTCGCCTGATGCAGCAGGGGCAAAAGGAAGCCGCAGAGCGTCTTCGAGGTCTGGTGGCCGAGCTGAAGGGGCGCATCAAGGAGGGGGCAGAGCAACTCACCGGTTTGGAACGAGAGCTCAACGAGAGCCTTGTCCTTCTTCCCAATGCACCTCACGCATCGGTGCCAGAGGGACGTGGAGCAGACGATAATCTGGTGATTCGCACCGAGGGGAGTATTCCTCAGCTGGGGGAGTGCAACTTGCCACACTGGGAGATTGCAGCCAAACTCGGCATTATCGATTTTGAGCTAGGGGTCAAAATCACAGGCAGTGGATTCCCCGTGTACAGGGGGGCGGGCGCACGCCTACAACGGGCCTTGATCAACTTTTTCCTGGATGAGAATGCCAAGGCCGGCTACCAGGAGATACAGCCGCCTATCCTGGTGAATGCGGCCAGTGCGTATGGCACGGGGCAGCTCCCAGATAAGGAGGGGCAGATGTACCACGTGGGGCTGGATGAGCTGTACCTTATTCCCACGGCTGAGGTGCCGCTTACCAATCTGGTGCGAGATGTCATCCTAGATGAGGAGCAACTCCCAATGCGTATGACGGCTTACACGCCGTGCTTCCGCCGCGAGGCTGGGTCCTATGGGAAAGATGTGCGAGGGCTCAACCGCTTGCACCAGTTCGATAAAGTGGAGATCGTTTGCATTGAGACCCCCTCGCACTCTTACGATCGGCTGGAGGAGATGCTCCAACACGTGGAGATGCTGATACAGAAGCTGGAACTTCCCTATCGGGTTCTGAAGCTTTGCAGCGGTGACATGAGTTTCACCTCGGCGATGACGTATGACCTTGAGGTGTACTCAGCTGCCCAGAGGCGGTGGCTGGAGGTCAGCTCCGTAAGCAACTTTGAGGACTACCAGGCTAACAGGCTCCAGCTGCGATACCGCGACAAGGCTCTCAAGCGAAATGCTTTGGTTCACACGCTGAATGGGAGCGCACTGGCACTGCCCCGGATTGTGGCTGCCCTGCTGGAGAATCACCAGACAGCCCAAGGTGTACGCATCCCCAAGGTGCTACAACCATGGCTGGGCACTGGGGAACTCCACTGGCAATAATCGGCTGTGCCTGTCCTACAGATAGAGGGCT
>CAUUMS010000007.1:0-99297 GCA_963546395.1 uncultured Bacteroidia bacterium
GACGTCTCATCTGATAATAGAAGTTACTTAGTGAAACACAGCGAGTCCATTGGGCCACAGTTGTCACACCGTGTTTGGTGTAGCTGTAAATTACAATTGTAATTTGTTGTGCAGCGCACGATTTTATGAGCATGATTCAGCATGATTGCTTCGCTGACAGACTCATGGACGTAGAGAATAGCGAAATGCGCTACAGGCGTGTTCACGGAATGCCAGTACAGGCTACCTGATTTTCTATCAGATCATCCGGGCTGCTGTAAGTTGTAAATGTAATCGTACAACGAGCGACCAATGCAGGTTGTGTTTGATTACATTTTTAACACAATGGTGCAGTGGTCACCATTCTCGTTCACTGTGCTGCAATGGTGGCTAAACGAACTCGAAGTTGGTTCAATGGGGCTTGTGTCTTGCCATTTGCTTGGCTTGGATAGGGGGCGCGGAGGCAAAGTAGGCTAAATAATTAGCAGATCCGTTTGCTGCTATTCACGTCGTTTGGTTTGGGTAGGTGGCAAAGGGGGATGGCATACGATGAGAACAGGATTTCTAGGATGGCGTGAGGCCAGCCGTTATTGGATGGGGAGGGCCTATTTCGTTAAGTCATAACGTCATGGCAGTTAGCCTGTGCGGTATATTATACACGGAAATCTCGTCGGGGCATAGGTGTGCTTTTGTCCCTTATAGTTACAGTTGTAATTCACAAAGAACGATAAGGACTGAGATAAGGAATTGAAGGGTAGGGGCTACTATTATGTGCAATCTGCGCAACCTGAAAGGGGCCGGGTGGGGCAGTTTTATGTATTCTGTAGTGCTATGCTGGTGCTGGCTTTTCTGCAAGACTTGCAAGTGTGAGATTCCTACTGAATCGTGAGGTGTCTATTGGGTTACTTGCCGTGAATATCGGTTTATTATTGGTGAATGGGTATTTTTATGGTGTAAATTTCAGATTGGACAGCGTTGAAATTCAATGCCTTCTTAACATGAGGTGATGGACGGTGCAAGCTTACGTCGTCTCTCAGCAGTTCTACACCCAGTGGCCTGAGAGGCATAGGAATTGGGAGGATTGCACATGCTTTCAATTGCCTGTAGAGCGATGAAGAGCGCGTGATTATGCAGGTGCTCAATGGAGATTCTGCAGGAACTATTCTCTAGGATGGCGACCCTGTCCGATTTAGCCCGACAGCGTATGCATGATTTCAATGCGTGATATGCGGCTGGAGTACACAGTGTATCCTGAGGAACAGTTTTACCATTGCTCGGAGGCTCGTCTGTTAAGCGTAAATCCTTGCCTAGGACGTGGGAGATCGACTTGCAATGGGCCTCATGCTCCTCGTTCCCCCATGGTAAATTATAGTTGTAACCCATCGTATTTTGCCTGCATGAGCTCATGGATGACTGTGTAGTAGGTACTATGCTGGTAGAGTTGTAACCGCATTGCGACTGCTCACTTTGGAGTGCAGGCGTGCGTTCGTAATCGGAGCATGGTAGCCAGGTTGTATGGAGAGCTTTTGCGCCTACCTACCCATTGTGCAGAGAGAGTGGCTAGTTTGAATAGTATGACTCCATTTGTGTGTAACTGGAATTTTAAGACGGTTCTCCTACGCGCCTACATTCGTAATAGGACTTGTGATTTACTACCCATCAGTTTTCTATTTTTGAATGTGTCGCTTCGTGGGTATCCGTATGGTTTGTATGCGCAGCTTTGGTGAGGCTTGTGATTTGCCAATTGTCAGTGCGTCATGCTTGGATCTGCCTTGGTCTTGAATGTGTGCATTTTTGTGGTACAGTGCATTGAGAGCACAAGTGGCCATGGTACGGTTATGGCATTGTGATTGTACCGATTGCATGCGCATGATGATAGGCTATTCTAGCCTCGTGATGCACTCGGTTTGGTGTAGATTTTAGGCAGAGCATTTTAGGGCTGCGATGCTAACCGCTAATCATGTTCCACCTGCAGGCCCAATAGGGTTAGAGGGGTTGGTGATTTATAATCGACGGGTATTTCAGTCGTCTACGACGTGTATTGGGTGCTTTTTTTCTATCACTTACCATGGTATTAATATTGCAATTTTATTCGCATTATACTGTTTATTAGCCGTTTGCAAAACGATTCAATCTCATTACTTCCTATTTGTACGGCAGGAATGGGGCTGAATAACATTGAGCGAAGTGGTCGCGGTGGGTAATATTGCGCTGTGGCACACACTTTTGCTTATAAACATGATGTGCAGGTTTACCAACAGACCGTAGGCTAGGACGAACTGGTGTGCTGGTTGCACGAACGCATTGTTAGCGGTGTTTAGTGGTTTTCGCCCTGTCTAGCAGAACCCATTTTGATGAAAAACGTTGGATAGAGTTGTAAACTCACTACCTTTGCTGCGAAATGAACGCAGCGTAGCAGTGTATGGAGGAGCAAAGCATCGGTAAGCGACTGTCGATTCTCATGCAGGCCCTCGACTGCAAAGCGGCAGAATTTGCTCGCCAGCTGGGCATACGTCCTAGCAATGTGTCGCATATTGTGAATGGCCGCAGCGATCCATCCTGTCGTCTTCTACAGTCGATTTTTACACAGTTCCCAAATGTTAATCCCGATTGGTTGATTCTTGGCCAGGGGAGCATGTTCCGTCAGCAGGGAGAAGGGCGTAGGGAAGTATCACTGCCATTTGACTCGCTGTTTGTCACTTCTCCTGCACCCGCGAAACCATCGGTAAATACGCCTTCCACAAGTGAACCGCCGTCTGATAGCCACACTCAGCCACCACCTTCTCCAGACCCAGACGAAGAGGCAGAAGAGCCACAGCAGGTAAGTACTCTAGAGCCACCAGATTCCTCAGGGGATGAGTTTGGTGACATTCTTGTGTTGCGTCGGAACGGCACCTATATACGCTACCGCGAAGGGCGTGAGTGATGTCGTTTTTGTACCTTCGTGCCAGATATTTGGGTCTAGGAGAGATGGGCGGGCGGTCGCGCGGTGCAATGGCATCGTGAGGAAAGTCCGGGCACTACAGGGCGAGCCCACTCCCGAAAGGGGAGGGAGCCGTGAGGTTTCTCAGCCTCAACAGAAAATAACCGCCACTCGTGGCAAGGGTGAAAAGGTGGGGTAAGAGCCCACCGCAGTGCGTGGCGACAGGCACTTGGCGTGGGGCAATGGGCGGTGCAAGATCATGTAGACCCCTCAGCAGCTAGTCTGCGTCCTGCGGCCCGTGGGGTACGAGGGATGGGTAGATCGCACGTGCCTCCCTTGTGGGAGGCCAAGAGAAATGATCGCTGCAGGGAGCGTGGCAACGCGCTCTCAGTACAGAACCTGGCTTATAGCCCATCTCTCCTTCCATTTTTATTCTGGCTACGTGCTGTTAGCCCATGCCCTGCATTCGTTTGACATCTGGAGGGATTCCATTCTTGGAGTATTGATATTCAATGGCTGATAAAATCTACGGCTAGCAGATTTAGAGCCTGCCCGTTGTGCTCGCAAGGAAGCCATGCATAGCGTAATCGCGTCTAGACCAGATACTGCGTCGTTCTATGGGATCCGAATTGTACCCACAGAAATACCCAACGTGGCAAAAGCTATTTCCAGCAGGATTTTCCACTACAATACTCTTGCCAGGTGTGGGACGATGGGTTAGCAATGGTTAGCCACTGGCTATACGTCATCAATGGAAGCGGTATGGTGTGTTTGCTTTATACGACTTAACATAATTGCCATTACAAGTACACGCTTCCAGATAGCATTCCATTTGCTTTCGATAGCTTTCGTGTAGTTCACGATACGGAAATAATCGTTCACATCCCAGTGGTAAGCAAAGCAATTATCGACGCACTCAATAATCCAGGTAAGGACATCGACCTCCTCCGTATTCATGTCGCTGCTTTGGACGTAGCAAACCAGCTCCTCCATGCCGCCCACGTCAAAGTATCGCTCTTCGAATAATTTGTAGCAAAACGAACTTTCTACCGAGTCGTCCTTATTTTGGATAATCGGGCTAATGCTTGCGCTCATATCCCTTGCTGCGGATTTAACTGAGGGTTCAACGGCAACATATTTTCCAACAAGTGGCTCGACGCATACTGAAAAGCTTGCAAACTCAGCGCATCATGGAGATTGACCAACTTGCAATTCTATTGTACGTTTCAGGGTCGACTTTTTAGGCTTCGCTCTGTGGCAACCTCCAGGAGTAAACATTTAAGTGATGACTTTCGCAAAATGCCTTTATCGCTCCATGCACAGGGGAAAGCCTGAATTTAGTAAGTGTAAAGAAGCCGAAATAGCCGACTACTTGAGGGCCCAAAATGGTCCCATTCCTTACCGTAACGGAATGATATGCCTCCCCTGAGGACTCCGCTAATTTCTATGAGCTTTGTAATCCCTCCGGTCATCCGTTATCACGGTGCTCAGCGGAGACACTCAGCACCCCGTTAGCGGCCACAAGAAAAGGCCTTTTGAGTAGCCATTTGAGCCTTTGCAGACACTTTGCCCTTAGTTCTTTCTCGGTCTCATTGAATCTCAAATCTACTCCCTTTACTTCCAGAAACGTTCAAACAAGGCCATCCAAACATATTCCTTGCATACTGTTACCCCGCTAGTGCACGAAATCGCTTATGTCTCGTTGCCATCGCTGCACCAGTCGTCCCACCATATCCAGAAGGTACATCGTATATTCCTGCCGATTGCTCAGCCTAGAGCGGTATTGTTAGTGTTTACGTGGCTCATTCAGCCAGTGATCCCTCTATGGCAAGTCTAATCGGCGTAATGATTTCTTCGTACGGATCTGACACTGAACGGTAATCCGAGAAGTAATCTCTTCTGTCAAAGTTCCCGACAGGCTTTGAGACGGTTGCCATCGTCATTAGCTCATCGATGAACTGTGGGGTTCCTGCCAGATATGCGAGGGTCACGCCGACAGTGAATCTGTTCCTCGCAATAAACTTATAGTATTCTAGCGCATCAAAGTTTGCCACGGCGTAATCGGGTTTCCACACCAGGCTTTGCACGACAGGCACGTATGCCTCTTGCATGTCCTGCACAATGCGCTTGCATTGGTCGGCGTAGTTCGCTGCCGTGATGTGATACGATTGGGCATGCAACCGTTTGATGAATGAGAATGAGGTGTCACTCGCCAATACAGGTGTGCCAAATTTCACAGTCGATGCGGACGAGTTGATGATGTCTACAATCCGTCCTCCGCTGACCATAAAGCCCGTGTAAACGCCGAACTCGCCTTTCTCATACCCTTTCCGTTCGATGCTTACACGCAACATCACCTCAGCACCATCCTCCAGAAGGTATGTTGCCCTCTCCTTCGTGAGGCTCCTTTTCACGTAATCCAGCTGGATTATATCCCGCAGATAGGTCTTAAGCAGCTGGTAAAAATCCCTCTCCATCATATCTCTGTGTGGCTGCCTCGCAGCCAGTCCCGTTGAATAGTCCCCAGATATCCAGCATCACGTGTTAACCGCAGGGCAGCATTTACCGCATTCACCTCTCCCATAGGGCTTTCGGCCACTTGGTGAGATGAGCCCTGCCACGTGGTATCTGCTCTGACGGGGCATGTGCGCTGCATACGGTCAAAGTTACCATTATTTCCAGTAGCTGCCTTGGCTTGTCCCTAGCCCTTTGCGCTGGCAGAGGCCTTTTCACATGTGGTGCCATACTGCCGTCCATGTGTCAGTGTGCAAGATACGCATCAGCTCCATTCACCCCAATCTTGCCTTCACGTCTTGCGCATGTACGCATGATCTGGTGGCACTCCCCCATTGGCAAACGATCGCCCTACCCTCTTTTGCGCTTGCGTAGCGATGCTCGCAATGATGCGTTGTAGCCTTCTGATTCGTTTCGCCTGCTTTATCGATGATGGGGCCATGCTGAAAGGCGATGGTTCAGCTACAGTACTCAGTGCTACCCGTCGCACATCAATGATTCTGCGCCCAATGCCGTTTCACCCCAATTTTGCCCACAAAGATTCAAGTGGCTACTCTCTGGGTAAAATCCACCAACTAAATCGCCCACATTCTGTGCCTAATCCCCCATTACTAGCCCAGCATTTTTTGGACATTGCATACCGCAGGCTGGTCGTAGCCTCGCGGACCCGTCAAACCCTAGTCCCAGTCTACGATTCGCTACGCAACTAAATCGCCCATATTTTGCACCTAAACCTTCATTATCTGCCCAGCATTTCTTGGGATCGCATACCGTAGGCTGGCCGTAGCCTCGTGAACCCGTTAAACCCTAGTCACAGCCTAGCATTCGTCACGTAAACAGTCAGCATCGAATACCCAGTATCATGATTAAAATTGCCCATTCGCCACCGAAAATGACCCGTTCGTCCCTCTGGCGGACTTATTCGCCTAGCACCATGGTGTTTTTCGCTACCTTTGCGGTAGGGTTCACCAAGTCATTCCCATGGCCACCTTCACTTTTCTCCACACACGCAAGCCGCGAGGGTTCCTATTCAAGCCTCGCTACTACGATGAGCGGAAGGAGCGTCTGGCTGCCATGGTTTCCATGGCCCAGACCTCGCAGGGGGATCCATCCTCAAACACAGCCTCATTGACGCAGGCCCGCATGCAGCTTCTCTACCGTGAGGCACGGGCAAAGCATGGGCGGCCCCGCGGGCGCACCGTCACGCGCTTCCTGATCTTGGCCCTGCTGCTGATGCTGGCCATGTACGCCTACATGCAACTCTAGCTGTTCGATGGCCGACATCATCAACCTACTCCCCGACAGTCTTGCCAACCAGATTGCGGCTGGCGAGGTGGTGCAGCGGCCCGCCTCCGTGGTCAAGGAGTTGCTCGAGAACAGCATCGACGCGGGAGCTGATCGCATCACGTTGACAGTGTCCGATGGTGGACGTGCGGGTATACTCGTGGTGGACAATGGTGCGGGCATGTCGGCTACCGATGCCCGTCTCTGTTTCGAGCGGCATGCAACATCGAAGATCCGGGAGACATCCGACCTTGAGGCCATCACCACCATGGGTTTTCGTGGCGAGGCCTTAGCCTCCATCGCTGCCGTGGCCGAGGTGACCCTCACCACGCGTCGGGCTGAGGATGAAATCGGCCTCCGTATCACCCTCTCGGGCTCTAGGGTCACCGAGCAAACCCCCATGCAATGCGCCAAGGGTGCCTCATTCTCAGTGCGTAATCTGTTCTTCAACGTGCCTGCGCGCCGACGTTTCCTCAAGAGTACGTCGGTGGAGATGAAGCACATTGTGGCCGAGTTTCAGCGCGTCGCCATTGCCAACCCGACCGTGGCCATGTCGCTCGTGCACGATGGCAACACTATCTACAATCTGGCCTCGGCCAATCGTTACCAGCGCATCGTGGGCCTATTCGGCAAGCGCATTGAGACCACCCTTATACCCATGTCGGTAGTCATCGATTCGCTCGCCATCGAGGGGTACATTGGCAAGCCCGACTCGGCGCGCGTGCGGGGCGGCGAGCAGTTCCTCTACGTCAATGGCCGCTTCATGCGCAATCCCTACTTCAATCGCGCCATCGTGGCTGCCTATGGCAAGCTTATCGCCCCGGACACCAATCCTATATTCTTCCTCCATTTTGCGGTGCCGCCGGGCAACGTGGATGTGAATGTGCATCCCACAAAGACTGAAGTCAAGTTCCAGGACGAGCGTCTCATCTGGCAGATGCTGCATGCCGGGGTGCGCGAGGCACTCGGCAAGTACGGGGGGGTGCCCCTCATAGATTTTGAGACAGCCGCCACGGTCGATGTGCCGTTTTACCCGCCCAGCGCGCCGCTCATACCACCGGAGATCGCTGTGGACACGTCGTACAATCCGTTCGACGATCCGCCTGTGCGCATGCCGAGCCGTATCCTGGGCAGCCGCATTAATGCGCAAGGGGCCAATCCCGATGACGATCAGTACCAGTTTGTGCCGGTGGACGACTCCGACATCGTGAACCCCTCCCTTTACGATGATCCCACTGCGGTCAACCCATCAGAACTCCCTCCCGCCGAGCTCATCTCGCCGCACACCATCCAGTTTCGCGCCTCATACATCATCGCAGAGATCCGCTCTGGGCTGGTCATCATCGATCAGCATCGGGCCCATGCCCGCATCCTGTATGAGGAGCTGGCTAATCGCCCCCCCGCGGAGGCGAATGCCAAACATCTGCTGTTTCCCGTCACCATGCAGCTCACGCCGCTGGAGATGGTTGCGCTGGAGGCATTCATCCCCGAGGCGAAATCCATCGGCCTCTTGCTAGAGCCCTGCGGCGATGATACGATCACGTTGCAGGCCCTGCCGGCCGATCTCACCGTGAGCGATCCTGAGGCATTCGTGCATGAGATGCTGGCGCAATTTGGCGATGAGGAGCTCTCGCTAGCCCAATCCAGCCAGCATCGTCATCTTGCCGCCGTGGCCTGTGCCTCGGCCATGCGTCGGGGGGTACCGCTCCAGCCCGAGGTGCGCACCGATCTTGTCCGCAAGCTCTTTGCCTGTCGTGAGCCAGCCCGGGATCCGTACCTGCGACCCACGCTCCACGTGATCCCCGAGGCTCGGATTGCCGACATGCTCTCGGCATCGCGCCCGATCACGCAGATCACCTAGCGATGATCGTAAAACGCAAATACCTATTCCTACCCACTCTCTGCACCCTCTCATGATAGGTTCCCAGATAAGCCGATTGGCGCAGCGTTGCCCCGTGGTGGTCAACCTCATAGCCATCAACGTGGTGCTGCTATTCGCCTCGCAAGTCCTGCTCCACACGCGAGGGATCAACCTCACCGAGCTGCTCGGGCTCTACTACCCGGCCAGCAAGCACTTCGCATTCTACCAGGTCTTCACCCACATGTTCATGCATGGGGGCGTGGAGCACCTGTTCTTCAACATGTTCGCCCTGTGGATGTTTGGCGCTGTGCTCGAATCATACTGGGGCTCTCGGCGATTCCTGTTCTACTACCTCTTCACGGGGCTTGGGGCAGCGGCCCTGCATACATTCGTCATCTACCTCGAGGTGACGCACATGGAGGCTCTGGCGCGTGATCTCATGGCCAACTTCACTCCCGACACCTTCTCCACCTTTGTGATAGACCATTTCAGAGACTATTATGATCAGGTCTTTGCGCAGGGTCTTTCTGCATGGATTCAGGATCCCACCAATCACGATCTAGCCTGGCGTTGCAAGGCCCTCGTGGACGAGCTCACCCACATTCAGTACGACATACCCACCGTGGGGGCCTCGGGGGCAGTCTTCGGACTCCTATTGGCCTTCGGGGCCCTATTCCCAAACCAGATCGTCCAGCTCCTGATACCGCCTATTCCCCTGAAAGCGAAGTGGTTCGTCATCATCTACGGCGCAATCGAACTCGCCCTGGGCATCTACCAGCCAGGCAGCAGCGTGGCCCATTTCGCCCACGTGGGAGGCATGCTCTTTGGCTATGTGCTCATTCTAATCTGGAAACGCCGTGGCACGCTACACTGGTAGGTTCCCCCTCAGCCATTGGGGCGCACGCCTGGGCCTTCAGCCCACCCTGTGGGTGCTGCTGCTTATCAATGCGGCCCTGTTCCTTCTGTACCAGGCCGTCGCGCTGATTAGCCGTTTCACGGATCCGGGCATCGCGCGGGCTTTCGTCACCTCACTCGCACTCCCAGCCTCTCCTACCCGACTGTTCCTCCACCCCTGGGCTCCGATCACTTACATGTTCTTCCATCAGGATTTCTTCCACATCCTGTTCAACATGCTGTGGCTCGTGACCTTCGGCCGCCTGTTTCTGCTCCGCATGCCAGCCTATCGGCTGCGCAACCTCTACATCTGGGGTGGCATTGCCGGGGGTGTGCTCTACGTGCTCGCCTACAATGTGATTCCCTATTTCAGCCCCGTAGCCAACGTCTCCATTGCGCTGGGGGCCTCGGCCGCCGTCATGGCCATCACCATTGCCACCGTCCTCCTCTCTCCCAACGAGAGGGTGTACCTGTACGGATTTATTGCCATCCGCATAAAATGGCTCGGCCTGGCCATCATCGCCATCGACATTCTCAGCGTCATGGGGAGCAACGCTGGGGGCCACATTGCCCATCTCGGTGGTGCAGCCATGGGGTGGCTATATGTCCATTCGCTCCGCCACAGGGCCTACCTCGATCACCCTTTTGCCTGGATAGCCTCACGCTGGGCCGCATCTCCCCGACCGCGCCCTCGTAAGACTCCCCCGAAGGCGGGGAGCCCATCGTCCTCGGCCGATCAGCTGCAAGCCATCCTCCGCAAGCTAGCCCGTGGTGGCTACAGCGCATTGAGTGCCGAGGAGAAGGAAATACTATTCCGCTCACGTCAGTAGATCTCCCATGCGGTGGCGACGACTCCCACGAAGGCTACTCACCCTCACGAACATAGCCCTCGCCCTCTTGCTGGGCGGTAGCTACCTGGCGCTCTGGGTCAATCCTGCCCACTTCTGGCTCCCTAGCCTACTCGCGCTGGGGGCTCCGCTGCTCATCATCGCCAACCTGCTCTTTCTGATCCTCTGGATCATATTCCGTCGGCGAGCCGTCTGGATCCCGCTCATTGCCCTCGTGCTGGGCATCCCATTCATGGGACGATTCGTGCAGCTGCGTACCCATAGCTCCGCTGATAACCAGTCGAGTACGTTAAACATCCTCACCTACAACGTCAACCTATTCCGACTCTATAGCTGGTCTGCCAAGCCGCCCACCCCGCACGATGTGGCCAACTTGTGCTCGCAGCTTCAGGCCGACATCGTTTGTCTGCAAGAGTTCCTAACCCTCGACACGGGTTTTACCGACTCGATGGCCCGTGCGCTTTTCGGGGGCCACGCCCGGATACACTACATCATGCAGCTCAAGAGTCGCAGCTACGGGCTTGCCCTTTTCAGCCATCATCCCATCGTCGCCTCGGGTACTATACTTTTCCCCGACACATTCAACGGGGCCATGTACTGCGACATCGACCTTGGGCACGACACCGTGCGCATTTATAACATCCATCTGCAATCATTCCGCCTCGGGCCACGCGATCTCGCATTCCTTCGCAACCCTCGCATTACCCCCGAGCGCAGCTCGTTACGCCGCATTCGGAGCATAGCCCAGCGCATCCGTAAGGCCCTGGCACTCCGCGGGCAGCAGACCGATACGCTGCAATCCCACATTGCCCGCTCGCCCTACCCGGTGATCGTATGTGGTGACTTCAATGACTCCCCCATCTCCTACGCATACCAGCGACTGCGGGGCAACCTCCTCGATGCCTTTTGCGAGGCAGGGAGCGGATTTGGCAGCACCTACCGCAACCTATTCCCAGCCTATCGCATCGACTACACCTTTCACACTCCCAGCCTCAAGCTGCTGCGCTGCACTGCGCCGAGCGTCCCCTACTCCGACCATTACCCAGTGCTGACTACCTTCCTCTACGACAGCCTACAACACCATTGAATCGTATGCTAAATCTACGGATCCAACTCCGGCCGCTCTCCAGGCGATGCGTGTGCAGCCCTTGGCCTATGGTGGTGCTATTCCTGCTAGGAGCCCTTGGTGCCTGCCAGTCCCAGGGCAGCTCCTCGCCCAATGCGTCGAGCAAAACCTACATCTCGCTCTCCGGTGATGCCATCGGCACCTACTACCGCATCACGTGTGCTGACACGGTGCATCCGGGTTTGCAGTCGGCTCTCGACTCCATCTTTCGTGCCATCACCCTCGACTTCTCCGTCTACGAGCCGCAATCCATGCTCACGGCCTTCAATCAGTCCGAGCGGGGAATCTACTCACCCCATTTGGCCGCCCTCCTCCGTAGGGCCCAGCCGATCCATGCGCTCACCTCTGGGCGTTTCGACCCCACCGTTGGGCCGCTCGTCAAGCTCTGGGGGTTCGATGGGGCCACGCCAGCCACCATCGATAGTGCCAGCGTGCGCACCGTGCTCACCTACACCGGGCTGCAATATGTGGCAGTGCAAGGCGATTCGGTGGTAAAACAAGATGCGCGTGTTCAGCTCACGCTCAATGCCATAGCCAAGGGGTATGCCGTGGACTGCATTGCCGAATATCTCGAGTCGCACTCCGTGCACGATTACCTGGTGGAGGTCGGGGGTGAGTTGCGTGTGGCGGGCCTATCGCCACGAGGCCGCGAGTGGGTTATTGGCATCGAGACGCCAGCTCCCAATGCTCCGCTAGGGGCCAGCATTGCCCAGCGTGTGGCTGTGGGACAGGGGGCCGTGGCCACCTCGGGCAATTACCGCAAGTTCATCGAGCGCAACGGCAAAACGTGGGGCCACACCATAGATCCCACCACCGGTTACCCGGCTATCAATCCGCTGCTGAGTGCCACGGTGCTATGTCGCTCATGCACAGAGGCTGATGCCCTGGCTACGGGACTCATGGCATTGGGGCCAGAGGCCTCGAAGGCCCTCGTGGAGCAGCTCGATAGCGTGGAGGCGGTGCTCATCTACCGCGACGACGAGGGCAACCTGGCCACCTGGTACTCCACCGGAGCCCTCTCCATGGTGCTCGACCGGTAACATCACCCCGCGAACAAGGGGCTACATCTCAGCCTCTACAGGGCTGAAGCCACACACATTCCCCTCAGTCCAGCGGGAAATCCTTACTGTCGGCTACATCCGTAGCACGAGGTGCAGTCCTTCCTGTTGTGCAGCAGCCCCTCCTCCACCCGTGGGCACTGTATCCCCCGGGCCCGCATGGCCGGGCTGTGGCCAGCCGAGGTCTCCGGGAATTGGTGTGAGCGGTGAAAAAACACCTTGATGCCAAATCCCACAAAGCAAAGTGCCACCAGGAATACCGTGAGACCAATGATAGCTAGCATGGAAGCCCGTTGTCTATAAACTGGCGAAAGGTAAGCATATTCCGCCACCCGGCGTACATGTCACTGCGTGGCCCACACCGCCATGCAGGCTAACCCTGGGGCGGTAGAGGAACAGCTCTGCGCAATTTTCCCTGCCAGGTGTTGTTCATCTCCAGGGCCTTCTCAAAGCGCGCCAGCAGCTGATCGTTGCGCACAAGTCCCCACTGCGGGGCCACCAGGTAGCGGGGTGGGCATTCGGCCCCCACACGTTCGATGGCGACCTGCCAGGGCATCTGTGGCACCAGACGACACAGGAACTGCAAATACCCCTCCAGCGTGAACAGGGGGATCCCCTCCGGGTCGTTCCTCCACTCATTCTCTAGCACAGTGCCTCGAAGCACCTGTAGCTGATGCAATTTTATGGACGAGATGGGCAACTCGCAAGCTTCGCGCACGCTGTCGATCATCATGGGCTCATCCTCTCCGGGTAAGCCAAGAATCATGTGCAGTCCCACCCGAATGCCCGCCTCATGGAGTTGCCGCGTTGCCCTGCGTGTAGCCTCGCTGTTGTGCCCACGATGAATGCGCCGCAGGGTACCATCATGCATGCTCTCAGCCCCCAGCTCCACCATCAGCACGCACCGTTGCGACAGCTCCGCCAGCAGCCGGATGACCTCCCCGGGAAGACAATCGGGGCGCGTGCCCACCACTAATCCCCTCACCTGCGGGCAAACCAACGCCTGCTCAAAGAGTGCCCGCAGCTCCTCCGCCGGCGCATACGTGTTGGTGTAAGCCTGGAAATAGGCCATATACCCTTCGGCCCGGCGATAGCGCGCAGCGTGGAATGCAATTCCCTCCTCCACCTGCTGTGTCACCCCCTTGCTCGGTGCGCAGTAGCTGGGATTGAAGGCCGCATTGTTGCAGTAGATGCACCCTCCCGCCCCATTGCGCCCTGGCCGGTGTGGGCAGCTGAGCCCAGCGTCGATTGTTAACTTCTGCACCCGCCCGCCAAAGAGGCCCCGCATGTAGCGGGCGTACGAGTGGAAGCGTCGCCGATCGCCCCAGGGGAATAGCCCCATGTTGCCCCCTGCATCCTCGCGTAGGCTCCTCATTGCCAACCCTATAGGGATATGATGTGACACTCGGTTCGACGGTTCTCAGCGCGTCCCTCGGCCGTGTCATTGCTCTTCACAGGCTTTGATGCCCCGTGGCCCACGCTCTCGATGCGCTTAGCTGCTATGCCCTGGCTTTGTAGATAGCGTGAGACGCTCTCGGCCCTGCGACGCGATAGGGACATGTTGTGCTTCGCTGTCCCCTGATTATCAGTGTGTCCCGCAATGCGAATGCGCACTGTGGTGTGCCGTTTGAGGAGCTCCACCCAACGGTTGAGCTCCACGTGCGACTCCGCGCTCAGGCTGTCGGAGTCGGTGGCGAAGAACACGTTACGCAGCGTCGTGCTGGCGCCGACACGCAGCGGCATCAGGCGTACACGCTGCTCGTAGGGGGCCCCTGGCAGGTATTGACCCGTGAAATCGAAGTGTAGCGACTGGTCGATGTATCCGCCGCACGAGGCGAATAGCCCGTAGCTTCGTCCCACGGGAAGGCAAACGATGAACTGCCCCATCTCATCCGCCTGGCTCTGCATCACCGTGTCGCCCGTGGCTAGATCCACCAGCTGACAGCGGCCGGACAGCGGCTTACCGTTCGTGCCATCCTCCACGATGCCCTTAAGGTACGACACGGGGGTCGGGCGCATGGAATCGGGCAGCGTGAATGAGTAGATATCGAGCCCCGACTGCTCACCCCGACGGCCTGAGGCGTAGTAGGCCGTGCTACCGCTGGGAGCCACGATGAGCCCCATGTCGGCATGCGCAGTATTGATGGGATACCCCAGATTCTGCGGCTCGCTCCACGTCGTGTCTGTCCCCTTGCGGGTGGTGCGAAACAGGTCGAGATCGCCCAACCCCGGGTGCCCATTGCTGGCAAAGAAGAGGGTGCTATTGTCAAAATGCATGAACGGCGATTGCTCATCGGCAAAGGTGTTCACTGCGGGCCCCAGGTTTATCGCGCGCCCCCAACGCCCTGCCGAATCCTGCGTGGAGCACCACACATCGTATCCGCCGTGGCCCCCAGGCCTGTTGCTTGCGAAGTAAAGCGTGCGACCATCCGAGGACACAGAGGGCTGTTTGTCGCTGTAACCACGCACGTTGACTGGTGGCGGTAGTGCCCGTGGTGGGCCCCATCGCCCGTCACGCTGCCTGTCGGTGTAGTAGATGTTGCATGGCCCATTGCACCGGGTGAAATACATGCGCTGCGCCAGGGCCGATATGGATTGTGCCCCCTCGTTCTGCGGCGAGTCCACCGGTTCGCCTAACGTGCGGGCAGCACCCCACGCCTGCGCCGATTCGTCCCAGCGCGCAAGGTACATGTCCTCCTGCATAACGTTCAGATTGCTAGGAGGATCGCCCAACACCTTGCGAGTGAAGGAGAGCGTCTTCCCATCGGCCGTGATGGATGGGAAATACTCATCTGCCGACGTGTTCACCCCTCCCTGCACGGGCTCGGGATCGATGGGCACGGGGTGTGCCATGGCATACTGCGCATACTCCCCGCTCGCGATCATCAGCTGGGCAATGCGTGCCCGATGCCCCGGGCGTGGCTCGCAGGCCAGGTAGCGATGGGCGAGCTGCGTGCACTCCACGTAGTGCCCTGCGCAAAACGCCATGCGCGAGGCATCCAGTATGGCCTTGGTGTAGAAGAGGCTATCGATGGCCACCGCCTGTAGATCGGCTTGCATGGCCTCCTCCCACTGCCCCATCTCCTCGTAAATCTGACCCCGCAGCAGGTATAGCTCAATGAATCGTGCGTCCGCTTTCTGCGCTGCCGCCAGGGAGCCGATGGCTGCGGAATATTGCCCCAGTCGGTAGGCCTGCAACGCATCCTGGTAGCACTGCGCCGCCCGGCGACTGGTGGTGGTGAGCCGTCGTGCTGGCTGGGCCCACGCTCCCCCATGCATCAGCCACAGAAACACGAGTAGATAACATGCGGCTATGCGCAACACGCCTATTCCCGGCAGGGGACGCTCCCATCTCATGCCCGCAAAGGTACGCATTTCATCCTTCAGCACCATCCGTAACTATCGTATCTCAAGGGCCTGAAAGCCAATCACCGATCCCATGCGGGGACAATTGGCCGGGTGCCGGTGCTATGGAGCCCATTTCTGCGCCGGGCGAGGCTACCACGAGGGCATTCACGCTGTACCATCGCCGTATCAAACCCATATTTGGTGGGAGAAATACGGACTTGGTGCGTTGTTGCTATGCTGGGGTTGCGGCACATCCCGGGCGGAAGCGGCCCATGAGTCATCTCGTGTGGGCCATGGGCAGACTAGGGCATCAGGGAGAGAATCACGGCATCGGTGAGCAGGAAATGCTCTGGCTCCATGGCTAGCCACTCGCCACGTGGGCAGAGGATTCCGCGGCGAATCCACGGCTCGGCCTGCTGACGTAAGCGTTGCATGGCCTCCAGGCCATATTGCCGTGCACCTGCCGCCAGGTTGAGCCCCTGGGCTGTGCGCAGCCGGGTGAGCAGCCACTCGCTGAACTGCTCCTCAGGGGTGAGCTCTTCCCGCGTGTACGGCAGCTCATGGTGCCCCAGCGCGGCGGCGTATTCCCTGTAGTTGGCCACGGCCCACCAGCGACAGTGACCCCCATCGAAGGAGTGCGCCCCGGGCCCCAGCCCCAGGTATGGGAGGCCGGACCAGTAGTTGCCGTTGTGCACGGCTTGGCGATGCGGGAGCGCAAAGTTCGACACCTCATAGTGCTCATACCCAGCGTCTACCAACGCGCGGCGCACAAGGTGAAAGTGCCACTGGCTCACCTCGTCCTCCACCTCGGTCATCCTGCGGCTGCGGCAGGCGTAATCGTAGCGTGTGCCAGGCTCGCGGGTCAAATGGTAGGCTGACACGTGCTCGGGTTTTAGGCGCAGCAATGCCGTGAGCGTCTCGCTCAGCTCCTCGCCTGTTTGGCTCGGAATGCCGTAGATGACATCCACGGAGATGTTGCTGAAGCCAGCCTCACGGGCCATGTTCACGGCCTCGACGGCTTGTAGCGCAGAGTGCCTGCGCCCCAGGAGCTTAAGCAGGCGGGGCGATAGGGACTGTATGCCGATGCTGAGACGGTTGACTCCCGCTTGGCGGATGGCGCGGAAGTAGTCCAGGGACGCATCGTCCGGATTGCATTCGAAGGTGATTTCAGGCACATCCCGATGCGCGTAGCGCGTGAGGACGGCCTCTAGGATGCGCGCCACGTCCCCCTCTCGCAGCAACGATGGGGTGCCTCCCCCGAAGTAGATGGAGGCCAGGGGCCCCTCGAATGCGTCGCCAGCGAGTTCGAGCTCACGGATAATGTGGTCGGCGTATGCGCTTGGGTACGAGGCGGGTATGAATGAATAGAAGTCGCAGTAAATGCACTTCTGGGTGCAAAAGGGCACATGCACATACACCCCGTGCGGCGTAGATGGCAGGGGCTGATGACTGGGCGACAGGGGTGAGGCAATTTGCGACATCTCTCGGGCAATAGTGCTGGCAAAGGTAGGGCTCATGGATCGATTGGTTCTCGCTACGGTCAGCCTCTACGGCAATGCGCTTTGGGGCTAGGATATGCGGGGCTGCGGAGTTACCTTTGCGTCGAGATTCCAGATCGACTGAGAGATATGAAGCTAGCATTACGGCATGGCCAACGGATTGCCATAGGATTAGGGGTGACGCTGCTGCTGTGGCTCATGGCCTCGTGCTCACGGCAGGATGTCGTGCGGCTGCGCGTGGAGACCAACCCGGGGGCTGTGCTGCTCATGCGCATCGATGGGCATGTGGCCTCCATGGAGGGCCTCGAGGGGCAATTCGTCGCTGGAGATACGATTGCCTACCGCATTGTCAATCAGGATATAATCATTCGGGGTGACATCCAGGCAGTGGTGCTCCCCGACCCCACCCAGCAAGGGATGGCGGCCAATGTGGTGGAGCTCGATGTGAGGCAGTGCCCCCGGTTGGTGCGGCTGGTGTGCAACACCCATCGGCTCGCAAGCGTGGATCTGACGAGCAGTGCCTCGCTCGAGGTGCTGGTGCTACCGAACAATGTGCTCACGCAGGTGGATGTGAGCCATTGCCCCCAGCTGAGAACGCTGGATTTGGAGGGGAACCCGATAGGAGATATTGACTTGAGTCACAACTCCTTGCTAGAGATGCTCTGGATGACTCGTTGCAGTTTGCGCTCCCTGCGCATGGAGCAATGCCCTGCGCTGAAAGGGCTCCAGTGCAGCCAGAACCGCATAGCCGAGCTTGACCTAAGCGCTAATCGCAGGCTGCGTGGGCTGGTGTGCGCTTTCAATCAGCTCTCCCAGCTCATCTTGCCGGCACAGGATAGCCTCACCATGCTGAGCTGCTCGTTCAATAGCCTCCGGAGCCTGGATGTGTCGCACTGCCCGGCATTGCGGGAGCTCTGGTGCCAGGGAAACCAGCTGGGCGATTCGGCCATGGTAGCCCTCGTGGAATCACTCCCCATGGTGCCCGACCGCTCGGGTCGCCTCGTGCCTGTGGATAGCGACCTGCCCACAGAGGGTAACGTGAGCACGCCAACGACTGAGAGCCTGGCCCGGCTCAAGGGTTGGGAGGTCTTTGAGGTGTTCGATGCCCGCGCTACTAGTCAGGGCCACTTGCCGCAATGAAATTAGGGGTAACGGCTGCTCCTGTCGGCACGAGACCACAGGAGGATGTTGTGCGGCTACGAACAGAGACCAACCCGGGGGCCATACTGCGCATGCGTATCGATGGGCGCATGGCCTCCATGGAGGGGCTCGAGGGGCACTTCGTCCCTGGAAAGATGATCGCCTACTGCGTTGTCAATCAGGATATAATCATTCGGGGTGACATCCAGGCGCTGGTGTTACCGAACAATGCGCTCATCCAGGTGGATGTGAGGCAGTGTCCCCAGTTAAGGACGCTGGAGCTAGAGGAGAACCCGATAGAAGAGATCGACTTGAGGCACAATCCGTTGCTGGAGGAGATCAATCTCGACCGATGCAATTTGCACACCCTGGATGTATCGGGATGCAGTGCGTTGCAAGAGCTCAATTGCGAGGGGAACCAACTCCAGAGTTTGGATGTGTCGCAATGCCCGGAGCTGCGAGAGCTCGAGTGCGGGGGGAACTCGATTAGAAGCCTAGACATGTCACGCTGCTCTGCACTACAGGATCTCCATTGCAGCGGTAACCAGCTCCAGAGCCTGGATGTGTCTGGCTGCCCTGCGCTGAAGCATCTCTCGTGCTGGGAGAACCAGCTTGAGAGCCTGGATGTGTTACAATGCCTTGCGCTGCAAGAGCTCGAATGCGCATGGAATCACCTCCAGTTCCTGGATGTGTCGAACTGTCCAGAATTACGCGGGCTCGAGTGTGAGGAGAATCAGCTTCAACGCCTCGATGTATCGGGCTGCCCTGTGATGCTGAGCCTCTTGTGCCGAGGGAATCGGCTCCGGAGCCTGAATGTGTTGCAATGCCTCGCGCTGCAAGAGCTCAATTGCGGGGGGAACCAGCTTAAGAGCCTTGATGTATCGCAATGCCCTGAGTTGCAGAGTCTCTCGTGCGAGAGTAACCAGCTTCAGTTCCTGGATGTGTCAAATTGTCCTGCACTACAAGAGCTCAATTGCGAGGGTAACCAACTCCAGAGCCTAGATGTGTCGAAATGCTCTGTGCTCCAGAGCCTCTTGTGCGGAAGGAATCAGCTTCAATGCCTTGATATGTCGCACTGCCCTGCGTTACAGAGCCTATCGTGCGAGAAGAACCAGATTCAGAGCCTGAATGTGTTGGGCTGTCCAGAGTTATGTAGGCTTTGGTGCGAGGAGAATCAGTTGAGTGACACGGCCATGATCGCCCTGGTGGAATCGCTCCCCATGGTGCCCGACCGCTCGAGGCGGCGTATACACATGGATAGTAACTCGGAGGCTGAGAGACTGGCGCAGCTCAAGGGGTGGGATGTGCGCTAGATGAGGCACTGCCCCATCTCAACGTAAGCCTAGAAGAGGGGGCTGAAGAGCCGCGCGAACGAGTCCTTCATCTGCTCGGCCAGGTTACGGCGGTGCCAGCCCTGTGCCGAGAGCTCTGCGCTCTGGGCCGCATTGCGCCGAAATTCCTCATCGAGCTGCTGCGCCACGCGGCTGTCATACACCAGGGCGACGATCTCAAAGTTGTCCTCGAAGCTCCGTATGTCCATGTTGGCTGAGCCCACAGCGCAGAATTCACCATCCACCACGATGGTCTTGGAGTGATTGAAGCCGCCATGGAACATGTAGACGCGGATTCCAGCATCGAGCAGGGTCTGAATGTAGCTACGGGTGGCCCATTGCACCAACCTGGAGTCGCCACGGCACGGGAGCAGTAGGCGCACGTCAACCCCGCTCAGCGACGCGGTACGCAGAGCGGTGAGGATGCTCTCATTGGGTACAAAGTAGGGAGAGCAGATGTGGATGTAACGCTTGGCCTTGGAGATGGCCAGGAAGAATGTCTGCATGATGGAGGCCCAGTCGCTGTCGGGCCCGCTGGCTGCCACCTGGATGAGGGCCCCATCCTCCTGCGTGGGGTACTGCACGCTGCCGATGCTGATGGGGTGGCGATACTTGGTGACAAAATCCCAGTCGTTCACCAGCACGAGATGCAGCGCGCTCACCGCGGGCCCCTGGATGCGGATCTGCGTGTCGAGCCATGGCCCTAGCACAGGATCGCCGTCGATGTACTTGTCGGCCACGTTCATTCCGCCGATATGACCGATGTGCCCATCGATGATGGCGATCTTCCTGTGGTTGCGGTAGTTAAGCCGATTGGCAAGGTAGGGGAATGTGACACGCTGGAACTGCTGAATGTGCACCCCGCTGGCTCGCAGGCGGCGGACGAAACGTCTGGGGAGCCCCCAGCTGCCCACGGCATCGTATATGATGCGCACGTCAACCCCTTGCTGCGCCTTGTCCATGAGAATCTCGGCGATGGTATTCCCGATGGTGTCTGCGCAGAAGATGTAGTACTGAAGGTGTATGCACCGCTCCGCAGCGAGGAGATCGGCCGTGAGGGAATCGAAGGCCTCACGCCCCCGGTGGAATAGCTGCACGCTATTACCCGCGAGCACGGGCGACCGATTGCTGTTGAGCAGCAGCCGGGCGATGGGGAGGCTAGGTTGCAGGGGCGACGGGATGCTGGCCTCCTCGCTGAGCGAGACCACGTAGGGGGCAATGGAGGAGCGAAGGCCGGAAAGGTCGATGGGCACTTTGCGCCGGAATATGTGCAGCCGGCGCATGTTTTGCCCGAAGAAGATGTAAAGGACGAAGCCAGCCACTGGGAGCAGCACGAGCACGAGCACCCAGAGCAGCGTGCGGGTGGGGTCGCGCTTGTCGAGAATGACAATGAGGGCTGTGACAACGATGGTGACGCTGTAGAGCACGCCAAAGATCCACCCCCACGCAGAGACCCACTCGGCCAGCGCATGCCACACCATCTGCAAGGTATGCAAGATGGAATCGAGCACTGCCAGGCAGACCATGGCTACAGGGGCCTAAAGGGTTAGCCGATCTCGCACGGCCTGCGGCACGCGCACGGGTTTCCGCGTATCGCGGTTGACGAAGGCCAGTGTGGTGGTTCCCCACACCACGAGCGTATTGGCCTCGTCCGCAATGCGGTAGCCAAATTCGATGGAGGCTCCCCCGAGGGAGACGATACCGGTGGTGACGCTGAGCAAATTGTCGTAGTGGGCCGGGCTCCCGTAGTGGAGCTGCATGTCTACCACAGGCATCATGATGCCCGAGGCCTCGAGGCTCGCGTAGGGGAAGCCGAGGTGCCGCATGAGCTCATTGCGCCCCACCTCGAAGTAGAGGGGGTAGGTGCCGTAGTACACGTAGCCCATGGCATCGGTCTCGCCGTAGCGAACGCGCAGCTGTGTTGTGTGGGTGTACTGCAACTGCTCTGTGCGACCGGCGAATGTCCCCATTGACCCGTGTGATTACGAACTGATGATACGTGGTGATGAACGTACGATAAAAGGCTATGAGCAGCCATATACCTGCGGGGCAAATGTACGCAATTGCCACGAGATGGTTGCGCACAAAGCGACGGCACCCATGCAGCACTCAGTTACGCTCGGGCGCATTAACGCCATGGCGTGCGCCTGGGACTACCCTACTCCCAATGGCTGAAGCCCGGTGATGATTACCGTTGGCTGAGGGGCCTGAAGCAGGTGCTTTCTGCGGCGCAGTCCGCAGCGTGGGTAACGGCCCATCTGTTCTGGGAGGATGCTATGTTTCAATGGTACCCCCTTGGGTTACCCCTTGCATGTGCAAAATAAAGTCCCCCGAGACCCTGTAAGGATCCCGGGGGACAACCCTACCCCTGCGCATGTATGCCTAGGTTGGTGCCGTCATAGCCTAGCTGAGCAGATGAATGAGAAGCCGTTTTGCGCAACTCTTTGGCTCAATGCTTTTTTAGACTTGCTCGAAGAGAAGGCTACACCTCATTTTTAGTTCACGCTCCAACGCTTGAGTCGGGCTCGTCGCTCAGCCTCCGGATTACTATCCATGCGTATACATTTATCCGAGTCGTCGGGATCTATGGGGAGTGATTCCACCAGGGCAATCATGGCTGAATTGTCTATCTGGTTCCCACAGCAATTGAGCTCTCGCAGCTCCGGGCAATGCGACACATCCAGGCTCTGGAGCTGGTTATATCCGCAGTCAAGATTTTGCAACTCTGGGCAATTCGATACATCCAGGTGCTGGAGCCGGTTCACACAGCACACGAGCTCTTGCAGCGCAGGGCAATTCGACACATTCAGTCTTTGGAGCTGGTTCTCCCAGCACCTGAGCTTTTGCAACTCAGGGCAATGCGACACATCCAGGCTTCGGAGCTGGTTCATATGACACACGAGCTTTTGTAACTCAGGGCATTGCGACACATCCAGGCTCTGGAGTTGGTTAACCCCACACGCGAGGCCCTGTAACGCAGGGCAGCGCGACACGTCTAGCTCCTGGAGCTGGTTCTTGTAGCATTCGAGGTGCTGTAGTGCAGTGCATTTCGACATATCCAGGCTCTCGAGCTGGTTATACTCGCATTTGAGCTCTTGCAACTCAGGGCAGCGCAACACATCCAGACTCTGGAGTTGGTTAAACCCACACGCAAGGCCCTGTAACGCAGGGCAGTGCGACACGTCTAGGTCCTGGAGCTGGTTCTTGTAGCACTCGAGGTGCTGTAGTGCAGTGCATTTCGACACATCCAGGCTCTGGAGCTGGTTCGCATGACACAAGAGCTTTTGCAGCTTCGGGCAATTCGACACATCCAGGCCATGGAGCTGATTCTTATAACACGAGAGCTTTTGCAACTCAGGGCATTGCGATACATCTAGGCTCATGAGTTGGTTCGCCCCGCAATTGAGCTTTTGCAGCGCGAGGCATTGCGACACATCTAGGTGCAGGAGCTGGTTCTCATGGCAGAAGAGCTCTTGCAGCGCTAGGCATTGCGACACGTCTAGGTGCAGGAGCTGGTTCTCATAACACAAGAGCTTTTGCAACTCAGGGCAATGCGACACATCCAGGTGCTGGAGCTGGTTCCCCCAGCACTCGAGGATCTGTAGTGCAGGGCAATTCGACGCATCCAATCTCTGGAGCTGGTTCGCATAACACGAGAGCTTTTGCAACTCAGGGCAATGCGACACATTGAGCTCCACTATAGAGGCAATCCCTATACTGAATTGGTGTTTGAAAAGTTGTATGCATTGTATGTTGCCGTGGATTGTTATAACTGGATTGACAATGCGATAGGCAATCGTATCTCCGGGGACGAATCGCCCTTCGAGGCCCTCCATAGAAGTCACGTGCCCATCGATACGCATGCGCAGCACAGCCCCTTTGTTGGCCTCCACGCGCAGCTGTACACATCCTGGCCGTGAGGATGAAACCATGAGCCAGAGCATTAGCATCACCCCTAATCCAATGGCGATCCGTTGGCCATATCGTAATACAAGATTCATATCTCAGCTGATTTTGCACATGGTGCAAAGGTAACCCCGCAGTTCCATATATCCTAGCCCCAAAGCGTAAATCAGCAGCATGTGGAGGTGGGAAAATGCCGCATTTCAATGATGCCCCCTTGGGCTATTTCTCGCATGCGCATAAAAAAGTCCCCGAGACCCTGTAAGGATCCCGGGGGACGACCCTACCCCTGCGCAATGCGCACAGGGTGCTGTTATTTTAGCTTACTCAGTGGGCTCTGTGGTGGAAGCGATGAATTCCGGCGCAACATGGCCGGGTGGCTGGCAAATGAATGAAGGATCCGTTTGCACAGCTCTTTAGTTTTCTGCTGAACTTGCTTGAAAGGAGGGAGGCGGACAATATCTAGTCCACTTCCCACCCCTTAAGCTGCGCCCAGCTCTCGGCTGCTGGTAGGTTTTTATCCATGAGTATATGCCGTTCTGAGCGCTCGGGATTCATGGGAAGCGATTCTACGAGGGCGATAATGGCCGATTTGCTCATCTGGTTGTCTTGGCACTCGAGATACCGCAACTTAGGGCAATGTGATACGTCCAGGCGCCGAAGCTGATTCCCATTACACTGAAGCTGTTGCAGCGCAGAGCAGCCCGACACATTCAGTCTCTGGAGCTGGTTCACGTTGCACCAGAGATATTGCAGCACAGGGCAATTCGACACATCCAGGCTCTGGAGCTGGTTCTTACTGCAATTGAGCTCTTGCAACGCTGGACAGCCCGACACATCCAGGCTCTGGAGCTGGTTACTCCCGCACTCGAGCTTTTGTAACTCAGGGCATTGCGACACGCCCAGGCTCTGGAGTTGGTTCCCCCAGCACTCGAGGTGCTGTAGTGCAGAGCATTGCGACACGTCTAAGTGTTGGAGCTGATTCTCGCTGCATGCGAGGAGCTGTAGTACAGTGCATTTCGACACATTCAGGCTTTTAAGCTGGTTATTCTCGCAGTTGAGCTCTTGTAATGCACGGCAATTCGCCACATCCAGGCTCTGGAGTTGGTTCCCCCGGCACTCGAGCTTTTGCAACTCAGGGCAATGCGACACATCCAGGCTCTGGAGCTGGTTCCCTCCGCAATCGAGCTCTTGCAACTCAGGGCAATGCGACACATTGAGCTCCACTATAGGGGACATCAATGGAATGCATCTGCTTAATTGCATGCGTTGTATGTTGCCGTGGATTGTTATAACCGGATTGACAATGTGGTAGTTAATCGTATTACCGGAGACAAATCGCCCTTCGAGGCCTTCCATGGAGGTCACGTGCCCATCGATACGCATACGCAGCACAGCCCATTTGTTGGCCTCCACGCGCAGCCGCACATATCCTGGCTGTGAGCACGAGGCCGTGAGCCACAGCAGCGTCACCCCTAATCCAATGGCGATCCGTTGGACATATCGTAATACAAGATTCATATCTCAGCTGATTTTGCACATGGCGCAAAGGTAATCCCGCAGTTCCATATATCCTAGCCCCAAAGCGTAAATCAGCAGCATGTGGAGGTGGGAAAATGCCGCATTTCAATGGTACCCCCTTGGGTTACCTCTCGCTCGTGCATAAATAAAGTCCCCCGAGACCCTGTAAGGATCCCGGGGGACTACCCTAACCCTGCGTAATGCGCGCAGGGGGTGCTGTTATTTTAGCTTACTCAGCCATCTCGGCCTCAGCAGGTGCTTCGGCAGGAGCGGCAGCCAAGGACTCCAAGTACGCTACCAGACGGTCGTGATCCACATTGCGATCTACAATCTTACCCTCAGCATCGATCAGCACGTTGAAGGGCAGCGAGGAGGTGCCGTAGAGGTGCATGGGAGAGTTCGGATCCATCATGTTGTCCGAAATGTAGTTCACCCACGGCATGCCATCCTTCGCCACGGCTTCCTGCCACTTGGCATGATCCTCGTCGCACGATACGGCGAACATGACAAACTTGTCCTTGTACTTTTCGTAGGTGGCAATGAGCTTAGGCATAGAGGCGCGGCAGGCGCGGCACCATGAGGCCCACAGCTCCACAAGGACGGGCTTCCCCTTACCGGCGATATCGCTCAGCTTCACGATTTGACCGTCAACGGTCTTCGGGGCAAAATCAACGAATGGCTTGCCAGGTTGTAGCTTCTGCTCGGTGGCAATGCGCTCCATGAGGATCCGGTAGAAAGAGGTGCCCTTCGAGCTCTCGTCCAGCGCACTGGCCCAGCCGGCTAGGCGGTCGAGCGACTCGCCCGATAGCTCAAGCGTGGTGGCCAGGTAGAGAGCGTAGCTGTCGTTGGGGTTCTTCATCACGAGGCCGAGTACCCCCTCGTTGAAGGCGGTGTGGGCTTCGTTGTACGCTACCTCAAGCTCCTTCATCTGCGCATCGCGCTCGGGGCTCTCAGGCGCAGCCATCAGCGTGCTTTCCTGCTTGCGGAGGGGATTGAGCTTCGCCACGAACTCAGCCGTGAATTGCTCGTACTCGTTCAGCATGCCGCTTTCCTTACCCTCGTAGCGCACCGGCTGCCCTTCGCCAGCGGTGGCATCGAGCGAGAGCGGCTCGTCTCCCAACTTCACCACGTAGAAGTTCTGCTGGGTGTCAACACCATAGATACCAGCTTTCTGACGCTTAGTGAAGGTGAACGCCTTGTCCTTGACGATGGCACTATCGACGCAATCGGCCATCTCGGTGCTAAGATCGCGGAGCATCAACTTCGTGCCGTCGGGCAGATCGATGTTACCCGTCAGCTGGGCGGGCTTGTTACAGCCCATGGCACCGAGCAGGAGCACGGCGCACAGGATCAAGAAACTCGTCTTTTTCATTTTTTCGTTGCTGATATTGACCATTGCGCCTGGCGCAGAGCACCAGTAGCCTTTAACGGTGCTAAGGTAGCACAATTTTCGCAAGTCGTATGGAATATCTTCGGGGAACCGTAGCCCAAACGCTGGTGTACAGCGGCCATGGCGGGTGTAAATAGTTCGCTGGCGCAGTCCAGATGGGAGTGAATGGGCTGCTCTCAGCACTGCGAGAACGTGATATTCTCGCGGTGTAACAGTGGGCAAAATGGGATAAGCAAAGGCCCCAGTTGCGTCGTTACTGCGACGCAACCGGGGCCTGCCAAACAGAATCCTACCCCCTAGCGGCTAGTAGCCCGGGTTTTGCTTGAGGCTCGCATTGGCCTGCAACTCCATGAGCGGGATTGGCAGGGCCATGAGCTTATCGCCGTACTTGGGATTGGCCTTCAGGATACCCATCGGGGTGAAGCACTTGGGTACGTCGCGGTGGAATCGCGCCAAGTCATCGAAACGGAAGCCCTCAAAGCAGAGCTCGCGACGCCGCTCAAGGAGAATGACATCCTCATCGATGGCTGCATGGGGGGCAGCTCCACGCTCGCTGGTGATAGTGTTGAGCACGTTGAGTGCCTCGGCATTACGGTTGAGGCGGTAGAGTGCCTCAGCCCTCATGAGCACCGCCTCCTCGTAGCGCATGAGCACGAGGTTGTCAAGGTGATTGACGTGATCGGGGTATTTGCCCATGTTGGCCAGGAACCAGAGGAGGTGACCCTTGGTCATCTGTAGCCCCTGGTTGATATCAATCATGGCCGTAGAGCCGCGCACGTCACCAGCATCGAAGATTTGTGACACCTCCCGTGTGGCCGCCACATCGCCGAAGAGTGCCCCGTTGTAGATCTCCGAAATGGAGCTGAAGGTGTTGCTAGAAACCGCCGTGATCGATAGCTCGAAGATGGAGTTCGGATTAAGCTTCTTGCGCCACGACTCCACGTATTGATCCTTGGGCATGATGGTGAAAAAGCCCTTGTCCACCTCATCGAGGCTCTTGAGCACCGTATTGTAATCGTTGAACCACAGCGCTACGCGGGCCAGCAAATGGTGGGCAGCATAGTAGTTCATCTTGTCCTTGGTGGCCTGCTCGGGTGCCATCAGGCGTGCCGCAGCCTGAAGGTCGCTGTAGAGCTTCTCCTTAATCTGCGCCACCGGGGTGCGTGGAGGGGTGGGATCTTTCACCGGGTATGAGCTCACATACGGTATACCTGCGTCAGCCCCATTCACGTGCTCAGCCCCGAAGAGGCGGAGAAGGTCAAAGTGCGCTAGGGCACGTATCCCATACGCCTCGCCGACGATGTGCTTCTGCTCCGCAGCATCACCCTCTAGGGTGGCAGACTCCCGGGCAATCACCGCATTGGCATTGGAAATCGTCCGGTAAATGTTCTCCCAGAGGAATTGCAAACGGCTGTCATCGCTGACAATATTGCCGGCATTGATGTCCGAGAAGGCGAGTGTGGACTGGTTAGCCAGACAGTTATCTGCGCGCACCTCACCCAGGGGCATCATGGTCATGCCGTAGTACGCATCGTTCGCCATGTGCTTGTAGGCTCCATCCATGAGAGAGCGGAGGAGCTCAACAGATTTCAGGTCATCAAGGTCGAGCTGCTTCTCAGTCCTGGGCTCGAGGGAATCCTTGCCGCATGCCCCCAGTAGGATGGCCAGCACGGCCACTGCGGGGAGCAGAATCCGATGTATATTGCGTATCATAGCCGGATTAGAATTTTACGTTGAGCCCGAGTGAGAACGTGCGGGTCGCCGGGTTAGTGAATTCCCACCGGCCCTGGGGAGATACCTCGGGGTCGTAGTCCAACCGCTTATCGAACTTGTAGGTGAACAGATTCGTCACCTGGGCATACACGCCGATGGCCCCGTGGAAGTGGATCCGGTCGAGGACGTTCTTCGGCAGGTCGTAGCCTATCGTTAGCTCACGGAAACGGATGTAGTCACCCCGGCGCAAGAACCGATCGCTCTGCGACTTGGAACCATTATGATTGTGGCCGCTGGCGAGCACAGGCATCTTGGCGTTATCCCCGGGCCGTGTCCAGGTGTTACGGTACTGCCCAGCGATACCACGGAAGAACTGCAACTGGCTAGCGGCATCGTTGTAGAAGTCCTCGAAGTAGGTGTTCATGATCTTGTGGCCAGCCACCAGATGGAGGTTGGCGTTAAGATAGATGCCACGCCAATCCGCATGGAGCGCGAGGCCGCTCGTAATCTTTGGGGTGGCGCTAGCACCAGTCCACACCCGCTTAGCCTGGCTGAAGTCCGTGGTGGTAGTAGTCCTACTCTCGTCGGTGTACCAGAGTGGCAAACCCGTTTGCGGGCTTACGCCAGCCCACTGCGCCAGGTACCACTCGTCCATGGCGTGGCCCTCGTCGGTGCGAGTCCACATGTCCTCAATGGCGAGCCTGTTGCCGTGCGCATCGCGCGACAGCTTGGTAACACGGTTACGCAGCGTAGCCATGTTGATGCCCAGGTCAATGTGGTAATCCTCGCCACGTAGGATAGCAAAATCGAGCTGCACCTCCACACCCCGGTTATTCATGCTACCCGCATTGCGGTAAACGTTGTTGTGGCCCGTGGTGAAAGACAGCGGCACGTACTGTAGCAGGTCGTAGGTGTTCTTGTTAAAGAAGGCCACAGAGCCCGTGATGCGGTTATCCAAGAGGCCGAACTCAATCCCGACATCGAGAGTAGCGTTCTTCTCCCAAGTGAGGTCGCGATTCCCGTAGCCACGCAGCTCGCCAGCCGGGCGATTGTCATACGTGTACTCAAAGGCCGCAAGTCGTTGATAGCGATTCGAGCCGATCTCAGAGTTACCACTCACCCCCCACGAGGCGCGGAACCGGAGGCGATTGATGATCGAGAGCATAGGATCGAAGAATGACTCGGCATGTATGTTCCACGCCACACCGATGGAGCCGAAGTTCCCAAACCGCTTGTCGGGGGCAAAACGCGATGAGCCCTCACGGCGGTAGGACAGGTCGAGCACGTAACGCCCGGCGTAGTCATAGTTCAGCAAGGCCAGGTAGGCGGCATTGGCCCAATTGCTCTGGTAGCCGTCATTCTTCTTCTCGCTGGAGAAGCTCCCCAGATCTGTCACACGGTCGCTGGGGGTATTGGTAGCCTCACCCGTGAGGTAGTTCACATTGTTCTTCTGGAACTCCTGTAGCAGCAGCAGGGACACGTTGTGATCGTCGCGCAGGGTGAAATCGTAGCTCAGCGAGTTTTGCGTCACCCAGTTGATGGTCGTCTGCTTAGTCTGCGCGCTGCGACCACGCTTTTGGGCGTAATCGCTATGAGTCCTGTTGTTATACTCCTTGGAATCCCACAGCACGCCGTCGAATGCAAAGCGAGTCTTAAACTTCAGCCCCTTGATAATCTCAGCCGAGAGGGCCAGGTTTGTGGACGCATGGGCCAGCGTCTGCCATCCGATGTCGTGATCCTTCAGGTAGAGCCAGTTGTACAGTCCACCCAGCTCAGTGTTCGGGCGCCCCTGCTTGTCGTATGGTGAGAGGAAGGGCGAGGTGTAGTAAGGCCCTACGATGGGGTTGGTGAAGAAGGGGCCAGCCTCGCTATACAGACCGCTCTGCCGGCTATAGGCAAGCTGGTTGTTAGCGGTGAATTCCAGCCAATTCGTGAGCTGGTGCGAGGAGTTTAGGGTAAGGTTGACACGCTTGAAGTCGGAGCCCTTCACCTGGTTCTGGGTGTAATTGGCCCCCAGCGAGGCGTAGTAGGTGTACTTATCACCCCCGCCCGAAGCGGACAGCTGCCCATCGAACAGGTGTGCTGGGCGGCGCAGGTAGGCCTTGGCAAAATCGTAGTTAGGCCGGCCAGCCAGGTTCCACTCCTTGATCTGGGGGGGGTGCTCCAGCAAATTCTTCTCAAACTGGCTAACGTCCGGGATGCTCCCCCATATGCTCTCCACATCGCGCTTGGATGACTCGGAGAGGGTGCCAGTCATGTACTCCCTGTATAGGGCCTCATTCCCTGATAGGGCGTTGAAAAATGCGCCATTACGATCCGCTAGTGCCCAAGTCTCCAGCTGCTGCTGCGCCGTCATCCGCTCTAGGTTCGGGAGCAAGGTCGAGGCACCCCAACGCCCGGAGAAGTTGAATTGCGCATCACCTTTCCGCCCGCTCTTGGTCTTGATGACGATTACCCCATTCGAACCGCGAGCCCCATAGGCTGCCGTGGCGGATGCATCCTTGAGCAGGGTAATCGACTCGATATCATTGGGATTCAGGTTCGCCAGCGACGAGAGGGTCGACGAGGTGAGGTTACGATTCTCCGTGGCGTATTGCGGAACCCCGTCGATCACGTAGAGAGGGTTGCTATCGGCGGCGATGGAGCCTGTTCCACGAATGCGGATCTGCTGCATCGAGCCCGGGGTGGACGAGGTCATGCTGTAGACCAGGCCCGGCACCTTACCCTGCAACGATTCCACGAACTGGGCCCCGGGACCCGACGCGATGTCGTCGCTCTGGAGCTGCACCGACGAACCCGTAATCTGATTCTTACCGCGCGTGCTGTAGCCGAGCACCATAACCTGGCCGATCTCCTCCGCGTCCGGCACCATGACCACGTCAATCGTGGTGCGCTCGCCCACCTGGATCTCCTGGCTAACCATGCCCACGTAGTCGAATACGAGCACGGCTTCAGGCCCAGCCACCTGGATGCTGTAGCGGCCGTCGAGGTCGGTGACAACCCCGCCTGCAGCCCCCTTTACCCGCACGGTCAGCTGCGGGAGCGTGGTACCACCCTCCGACGAGACCACGACCCCGGTCACCGTGCGCGGCTGTGCCCAGGCAAGCCCCAGGAGCACTAGCTGCATTGAGAATAACAATAACAGTTTCTTCATATGCCAAAATTCGTTTTAATAACGACTTTTCCAGCGGTTCACACGCCAAGTGACGCTGCACCGGTGGCAATGTGACCGGGGGCACGCACCACTCACTGGGTATCCTTCGGTGGGTCTCCGGTACGGGGCAAAAATACGCTATTTTTGTTTTCGGCAACACACCGGCCATCACATGCGAATGACCGGGGCACATTCTCATGCTCCAACAGGAGGGGATGCGTACCTGGGTGGGTGTTACCATTAATGCTACCTTTGCGGCGCATTCGACGTAGCGTAAAACACCCATGAGCACACCTTTCGGCGATCTGCCAACCGAGTATTGCGATTATGCCCAGTCGGCGGTCGTAGTGCTCCCCATTCCGTACGATGGCACCAGCACCTGGGGCAAGGGGGCCGATCATGGCCCGGAAGCCCTGCTAGAGGCCTCGGCCAACATGGAGCTCTACGATATAGAGACGGATTCGGAGCCTTACCGGGTGGGGATTTACACAGCCGATCCGTTGACTGAATCTGCCTCGCCTGAGGCGATGGTGAAGGCTGGTGAGGCCGCCGTGAGCCGTCTGCTCGACGACGGTAAATTCGTGGTGAGCATTGGGGGTGAACATTCCGTCACCGTGGGCCCTGTGCGGGCGCATGCGGCTAAATACCCCGGAATGACGGTGTTACAGATCGATGCGCACACCGACCTGCGGGATGAGTACGAGGGCACGCCCTACAATCATGCTTGCGTGATGGCCCGTGTCCAGGAGCTCTGCCCCATTGTGCAGGTGGGTATTCGCAGCATGGATGCGAGCGAGAAGAAGAATCTACCCGAGGGCCGAGTGTTCTGGGCCCACCAGATCGTGGGCAACAGCGATTGGGAGCAGCGAGCTATCGATCTGCTGACGGACGACGTGTACATCACGATCGACCTAGATGGCTTCGATCCCTCCATCGTGCCCTCCACCGGCACACCTGAGCCTGGCGGGCTGGAGTGGCACCCCACCATGCGCTTCTTGCGGCGTATATTTGAGTCGCGGCGGGTAGTGGGCTTCGACATCGTCGAGCTCTGCCCCACCCCCCACGAGCGGGCCTCGGCCTTCCTGGCTGCCAAGCTGCTGTATCGCATGCTGGCCTTCAAATACCACAAGCAACTGCGCTAGGCACCGCCAGCGCAATGAAATAACCCGTTAACTCTGCCTGGGGAATGAGCAAAAAGGAATTGCTGAGCGAGGTGATCCAGCACGTGGACATCAAGGCTATTGACGCACGGCCCATCGTGGATGCCATGCGTGGCATGTCATTTTCATCGCGCGACACGGCCAGTGCGGCTGACATCCTAAACCGCATGCTGAGCGACGAGACATGCTCCACCATCCTCACCCTGGCGGGCAGCACCAGCGCCGGCGGGTGCATGCAGGTGTACGTCGACATGGTGCGCCACAACATGGTGGACGCAGTGGTCTCCACGGGCGCATCCATCGTGGACATGGACTTCTTCGAGGCCCTTGGCTTCAAGCACTACCGCGGTAGCTCCACGGCCGACGACCAGTCCCTGCGCAAACAGTACATCGATCGCATCTACGACACCTACATCGACGAGGAAGAGCTACAGGCGTGCGATGCGGCCATCAGAACTATCGCCGACGGACTCGAACCCAGGCCCTACAGCTCCCGCGAATTCATCTGGGAGATGGGACGCTACCTCTCCAAGCACTCCGTCAAGAAGGATAGCCTCGTGCAAACGTGCTACGAGTGCGGGGTACCCATCTTCTGCCCTGCCTTCACGGACTCGAGTGCTGGGTTCGGCCTCGTGATGCACCAGGTGCAGCATCCCGATCGCCATGTGACCATCGACTCCGTGCGTGACTTCCGCGAGCTCACCGACATCAAGATTGCGGCTAACGTCACGGGCCTATTCATGGTGGGTGGCGGTGTGCCCAAGAATTTTGCCCAGGACACCGTGGTATGCGCCGAGGTGCTCGGCCACGAGGTGCCCATGCATAAGTATGCGGTGCAAATAACAGTGGCTGACGTGCGCGACGGGGCCTGCTCATCCTCCACGCTCAAGGAGGCCAGCTCCTGGGGTAAGGTAGATACCGCCTTCGAGCAGATGGTCTACGCCGAGGCTACCACCGTGGTACCCCTCATCGCCAGCTACGCTTACCACACCGGGGCGTGGAAGGCTAGGAAACCACGCAACTGGGCCCAGCTCTTCCAGTAGTTGGCTCCGTGGCCACGCTAGCACATCTCGGGGCCTTTGTGCGCATTGCCCTGGGGGACTAGCAAACGAGCTCTCCATGCGCATCGACATTCTCACGGTGCTTCCCGAACTGCTCTCGGGCCCGCTGTCATACTCCATCGTGCAGCGGGCTCGGGACAAGGGGCTTCTCAACCTCGGCATTCACTCCCTGCGCAATTACACGCATGACAAGCGTCGCACGGTGGACGATTACGCCTACGGTCCCGATGCCGGCATGGTGCTCAAGCCCGAGCCCATCTTCGAGGCCGTCGAAGCCCTACAGGCCTCCGCGGAGTACGACGAGATCATCTATACCTCGCCCGATGGGGAGGTACTCTCCCAGGCCATAGCCAACGAGCTCAGCACCAAGGGGAACCTCCTCATCCTGTGTGGCCACTATAAGGGGGTCGATCAGCGGGTGCGCGATCGGCTGGTGACACGTGAGATCAGCATTGGCGACTACGTGCTCAGCGGTGGCGAGCTGGCAGCCGCGGTTATCGTGGATGCCATCGCCCGACTCCTGCCCGGGGCCATTGGTGATGAGACATCAGCCCTGAGCGACTCGTTTCAGGATGGGCTGCTGGCCCCCCCCGTCTACACACGCCCGGCAGAGTTTAGAGGTATGGAGGTGCCAGAGGTTCTACGCTCGGGCAACTTCGGGGTCATCGAGCAGTGGCAGTACGACATCGCCCTCGAGCGGACACGCCAGCTGCGCCCCGACCTCTACGCCCGGTACATGGGCACCGAGAATGCCACCCCCGCACCAGGTCACACCGACACGCATTAAATCCAGAGGCCATGACCCCATTGACCCTTATCCTGCTGATTGCAATCCCCACGCTACTGACGCTTGGCGCCACCTGGTACACGCTGCGCACGGTTACGCGCACCTACCTGTTGACCGAGCGGCGACGTATCACGGTGGAAGAGCGTCGTATCACCCTTCCCATGCAGCTCCAGGCCTGCGAGCGTATCGCCCTTCTGCTAGAGCGCATTAGCCCCGAGGCCCTACTCCTGCGGGTGCCCATCAATGGCGTGTCGAGCGCCGAGTACGAGGTGCTACTGTTGGAGAACATCCGCGAGGAGTGGAACCACAACGTGTCGCAGCAGATATACATCACGGCCCACACGTGGGAGTTGGTGAAGCAGGCCAAAGGGAAGCTCGTGCAGCTCATCTCCCAGTGCGCCGCGCAGGTGCATAAAGAGGCTCCCGCCATCGAGCTAAGCCGGGCCATACTGGTGGCCATCCCCAGCGAGGAGGAGCACCCTACCCTGCGTGCCCTACGGGCCATACAGAATGAAGCCTCCCTTCATTTCGCCTAAGGGTCACGGTGCCCCACGTGGGCAGAATCGGCCCGCTACTCCATCCACTCGTGGGGTGTAGATGGGAACAGCCACCAAGGATGGGATGGTTCACGCTGACTCACAATCCGCACAACCATTACTGCGGGTTCAATCGAGACTACGCCGTGCTGCAAGGGCATGACTGCGGTGTCGACGTGATCCAACAGTACATTGCGTCCAGCTCCCAGGGCGCGTTGCTCACCGGCTACTATCGGGCTCATGTCCTACCATCAAGCGGCATCAGGCTGATCTACATTGGGGATGATCGCCCTCTGTGCAACTGCGGTGGGTGGGAGCTGATAGGATTCGACTGCGGCTACTTTTACGACGAGCAGGAGGATTTTTACGCTGGGTTCTCCACCATAGCGAATGAGATGCTCAGGATGGATAATCCGCTGCACCACGAGTACCGAAGCCGGTTGAATGCCTCTGCGCTATTCCCCACCGCTGAGCTAGCCACGGCATATGGCCGAGACAGGGAGGCGAGCCTTGCGGACAATCGCTATCACCTCGAGGACGCATTTAGCACCTTCACGGTGCTGCCCATCTATTGCCACACTGCCCCCTCATCCATGCGCCAGCCATCCGAGCCGAACTAATGGCATATTTAGTGCACGTAAATAGCCTTGCACCGGCCCTCCCTCGCTAGAGGTGTCAGTGGCTCTTCACGTCCCATTAGGGCGTGCGCATAGGTGTCTGTTGATGTCTTTATGGCAGATACTAGGCTTCACAAATCAAACTGAAATTCATACCTTCGCGGTAGAACGGGGCTCAGACCATGAGACCGCCCATGATTACCCAACAGCGAGCGATCCACCATCCCGGTGGGCCTTGCGAGTGGGCAGGACGGAAGCCAGAATGAAGCCCCCGTGCAGCCGCACGGAACGTATTTGCATGAACACAGTGCAAAATGCCTCTGGAACAATGGCGAACATAGCCAAGCTCGAGGAAATCGCCCGTCAGACGCGCAGAGATGCCCTGCGCATGGTGCATTCTGTAGCCAGCGGTCATCCGGGGGGCGCCCTCGACTGCGCCGATTACCTGGTGGCGCTGTACTTCGATGCCATGAAGTACACCCCCTCCCCATTCAACGTGGGCGGGGACGGGGAAGACATGTTCTTCCTATCCAACGGTCACGTCTCAGCAGCCTGGTACAGCGTGCTAGCACGTGCCGGTTACTTCACCGTGCACGAGTTGGGCACATTCCGCCGACTCGGCTCGCGCCTTCAGGGACACCCCACCGCGGCCGAAGGATTACCGGGCGTACGCATTGCCTCGGGCTCCCTGGGGCAGGGACTATCTGTGGCCTGCGGTGCCGCGCTGGCTAAGCGCATGCGCGGTGACGAGCACTGGGTGTACTCGCTCCACGGGGACGGCGAGTTGCAGGAGGGGCAAATCTGGGAGGCGGCACTATTCGCCGCGGCTAAAGGGCTCGACCGGCTCATAGCCGCAGTGGATTGCAACAACGCCCAGATCGATGGCCCCGTAGATCAGGTGATGCCCCTTGGGCCCCTCGAGGACAAATGGCGCTCGTTCGGCTGGACAGTGCTGCACTGCCAGGGGCACAGCATGCTCGATCTTGTCACGACATTGCAAAAGGCCCGCGGCCTCGCCGGGGGTGGCAAGCCCATTGCGCTCTTGCTAGATACCAGCATGGGCCACGGAGTCGACTTCATGGAGGGCGACTACCGATGGCACGGGAAAGCCCCGAACGATGAGCAGCTGGCCAATGCGCTCAAGCAGCTACCACCCACATCGCTCGGCGATTACTAGCACCTGCGTCAACCCGTCTGACTTCACTTCCTCATAGGACATTTTGCATGAAGAACATTGTAGTCATCGCCCATGACGCCAAGAAGCCGGAGCTCGTGCGATTTCTGAAGGAGCGTCTGGAATGGCTGAAGGGGGTTAACCTGCTGGCAACCGGTCGCACGGCCGAGTACATCGAGTCGCACGACATCCCCTGCAAGCACCTGAGCCCCGGGCAATCTGGGGGCTACATCCAGATCACCGAAATGATCGACCGCCGAGAGATAGACATCGTCATCTTCCTGCGCGATCACCGGGTGGTGCAGCAGCATCATGAGGATATTCGTCGCCTCCTCGAGGCATGCAACGTGCACAACATTCCCCTGGCCACCAACTACGCTAGCGCCGAGCTCCTCATCATCGGGCTGATTCGCAAGGAGGCCGCTGAACGTCAACAACATAAAGCGTAGATCCCCACCACCAATTCAATCGCACACCGTTTCCTATGGAACGCATTACCTCCCTTGGTAATAAGGACACTCGCTCAGGATTTGGCGCAGGCCTCCACATAGCGGGCAAGGCCGACGAGCGTATCGTGGCCCTATGCGCCGACCTCATGGGGTCGCTCAAGATGGATGCCTTCGCCCGCGACTTCCCCCTGCGCTACATCGAGTGCGGTATTGCCGAGGCTAACATGATGGGGGTAGCAGCCGGATTGGCCGTGGGAGGGCTCATCCCATTCGCGGGTACCTTCGCCGCCTTTGCCACAGGACGGGTGTACGACCAGATACGCCAAAGCATCGCCTACTCGCAGACCAACGTCAAGATATGCGCCTCGCACGCCGGCATCACCCTCGGGGAGGACGGGGCCACGCACCAGATCCTGGAGGACATCGGCCTCATGCGCATGCTACCGCATTTGACCGTGCTAGTGCCCTGCGACTACAATCAGACCACCGCGGCCACCCTTGCAGCCGCGAGCCACGTGGGCCCGGTGTACCTACGTTTCGGGCGTCCTTCCGTGCCCAACTTCACCGCAGAGGGTGAACCCTTCATCATTGGCAAGGCGCAACACCTGATTCCAGGACAAGATGTCACCATTTTTGCCTGTGGACACCTCGTATGGCACGCCCTCGAGGCGGCGTACGCGCTACAGGCCGACGGGATCTCGGCGGAGGTTATCAACATCCACACCATCAAGCCCCTCGATGAGCAGGCCATAATAGAGAGTGCCCAGCGCACCCGCGCTGTTGTGACTGCTGAGGAGCATATGCGGCACGGTGGACTAGGCGATGCCGTGGCCCAGGTGCTGGCACGTCACTACCCCACCCCGCAGGAGTATGTGGCTGTGAACGACCAGTTTGGCCAGAGCGGAACCCCCGACGAGCTCTTGGATCACTACGGCCTCAACGCAAAGGGCATCATTCAGGCCGTGCGTAGCGTCCTCGAAAGGAAATTGGCTGAGTGATGCTCCAGCCTCACGGCTCCACGCCCGTTCCCGAGGTGAACGATGCGCCAGGTGACGCATCGTCCGAATCATCCAGCACCCCACAAAGCTCCGGGAGCCGCCTTGCGGCCCTGCGATCCATGGTTGCCCTCGCGCTGGGATTTGCCGCGATGGTGATACTCTTCTACCTGCTCCTCTGGCTCGTCATTTAGCGCAACGTCGTCTGCGAGCCCTGCGCAATGCGCGCTCGAGCGAGGTGTTCCCCATATTGTCCCCCATGCTGATGCGAGGCGGTGGCCAGGCCATTGCATGCGCACCCCGTATTCGGCTTTTGTTGCTACCTTTGCTAAGGCAACTAGCTGAGGGGGTGAGGCTGGGCGAGCATTATTCCCCCGAGGAGCTGCGAACCTGGAAACGTAAAATTTTTCATCATGAACTTTGGCATAGCCATCGCAATGATTGTGGGGGCACTCGTGGTGCTGTGGGTGCTCTTCTACTTTGTGCCCGTGGGCCTGTGGTTTTCAGCCCTCGTCTCGGGCGTGCGCGTGTCGCTCATCCAGCTCATCCTCATGCGCTGGCGCCGTGTGCCACCCCGCACCATCGTCCAGGCCCTCATTGAGGGTACCAAGGCCGGCCTCACGCTATACCGTAACGATCTGGAGGCTCACCTCCTGGCAGGCGGCAACGTGAGCCGCGTGGTGCATGCGCTAGTGTCGGCGCAGAAGGCCAACATACCCCTCGATTTCCGCATGGCAACGGCCATCGACCTCGCGGGCCGCGACGTGTACGAGGCCGTGCAGATGTCCGTAATCCCGAAGGTGATCAACACGCCCCCCGTGACTGCCGTGGCGAAGGATGGTATCCAGCTCATCGCCAAGGCGCGTGTCACCGTGCGGGCCAACATCAAGCAGCTCGTGGGTGGGGCTGGTGAGGAGACTGTGCTTGCCCGTGTGGGTGAGGGCATCGTCTCATCCATCGGCTCCTCCGACTCGCATAAGCGCGTGCTCGAGAACCCCGATTTCATCTCCCGCGTGGTGCTCGAAAAGGGGCTCGATGCGGGTACTGCCTTTGAAATCCTCTCCATCGACATTGCCGACATCGACATCGGTCGCAACATTGGGGCCGTGCTGCAAATGGATCAGGCCAATGCCGACAAGAACATAGCCCAGGCTAAGGCCGAGGAGCGTAGGGCGATGGCTGTGGCCACCGAGCAGGAGATGCGCGCCAAGGCGCAGGAGATGCGTGCCAAGGTGATAGAGGCCGAGGCGCAGATCCCCCTGGCTATGGCTGCCGCCCTGCGTGACGGGAACCTGGGCGTGATGGATTACTACCAGATGAAGAACATTCAGGCCGACACCACGATGCGTGAGCATCTGGGCACGCCGGCCAATGACAAGCCTGCGAGCATCACCCCATCGTAGTGCCGCGCAGCGCACCGCATGCGGGGGAGGTTACCACTGGTGGCCTCCCCCTTCTTTTTGCCCCGCAGGCACCTCTCCCCGTCGTTCATTGGGCAACTATGGGACGAATGCCCCAGGTGGCAAGATCGGGTCACCACGGCTGCCACGCAGGCGCATAGCGACCAGCGTGCAGGGCTACCATCGTGGGAACCATAAGACACCAACGACGTATCAAGTCCCTATTTGGGCGGCGAAATACGGACTTGGTACGGCGATGCTACCACATTGCCATAGGGCCAATAGGGGGAATCTCAACCCGCAATCCGCGCTTCGAATCGGGTCGCAAGCCCGCGCTTTCGAATCCTAAACAGGGCTTTTTCGAGCCCCCTAGAGGACGTTACACCTGTAAAATGGAGAGTGACACAACGGGTGGTTAGAGGATCCTGCGCATCGCTGCCTCCATCAGGCTTTGCGGCCACTGGAGGTCATATGCGCTGGCGGCCCTCGCCACGCTCATGAACCCCATTCGCACGTTCGTCACACGCATACGGGCGTTGACGCACCCAGCGGGGCACCCCGCAGGCAAACCATAGCACCTGCGGGATGCGTCCGAGTCGCTCGAGCCCCTGGGCTCGCCGATTGAAATGTGTAAATGCTGGGGAGGTGGACTCTAGTTGCCCATCTCGGAGAGGAAACGTATGCGCACCAGACGGAGCTCCTCCTCGGTGATGTCGAGATCGGCCAGGGCGTTGAAGGCCTCATCCAGCGAGTCGCTGCTGGCCTCGTGGCGGAAGTAGTCGTACACCTGCTCCTGGAGCTCAGGCTCGACGGTCTGATCCACGTAGTAGCCCACATCGAGGCGTATGCCGCTGCTGACCAGGGATTCTACGTCGGTGAGCAGATCCTCCACCGAGATGCCGCGCGAGGAGGCGATGTCCTCAAAGTCCATCTTGCGGTCGATGCTCTGGATGAGCGAAATCTTCAGCTGCGAGCGGTTGGGGAGCGATTTCACCACCAAATCCATGGGGCGGGTGATGCCATTCTCCTCCACGTAGGCCCGTATGAGCTCAACGAACGGCTTGCCGTAACGCTTGGCCTTACCCAGGCTCACGCCCGACATGTATTGCAGCTCCTCGATCGTGACTGGGTACTGCGCCGTCATATCCTCGAGGGAGGAGTTCTGGAAGATGACGAATGGCGGGACATCATTCTTGCGCGCTTCCTCCTTGCGCAGCCGCTTGAGCATGGAGAGCAGGGTGGGATCGATGGAGCTCATCCCCTCGTTCTCGCTGATCGACTCCTCGGTGCGTTGCTCCTTGTCGTAATCGTGATCCTCCACCAGATCGATGGGCTCCGGGTTTTCCAGGTAGGCACTCCCCTTCTCGGTGAGATACAGGAGGCCGTAGCACTGGATGTCCTTCCGCAGGTAGCCGTGCAGGATGGCCTGCCGCACGATGCTATGCCAGTAGAAGGCCCCCTTCTCCTGCCCCGAGGCGTACTCGGGGAGCGCATCGTGCTTGTAGAGCTTCACGTCGCTATGCTCGATGCCCGTCAGGATGTTGACCACATGATCGGCCCGGAAGCCCTCCCCGATTTTCTGCACCACGCGTAGCACGGTGCTAAGGGGGATCTGCCCCTCGAACCGGGGTTGCGGCGTGCGGCAGTTGTCGCAGCAACCGCACGGAATCTTGTCGTAATGCTCCCCGAAGTAGTGTAGCAGCATGGCCCGGCGGCAGTCACCGCCCTGGGCGTAGTACTTGGTGTCCTGGATCAGCTGGCGGCCGATCTCCTGCTCGGTCATGGGCTTGCCCTGCATGAAGTGCTCCAGGCGCTTGAGATCCTTGTTGGCAAAGAAGGCTATACAGCGTCCTTCACCCCCATCGCGGCCAGCGCGGCCCGTCTCTTGGTAGTACCCCTCGAGACTTTTCGGTATGTCGTAATGGATGACGAAGCGCACGTCGGGCTTGTCGATGCCCATGCCAAAGGCAATGGTGGCCACGATGATGTCAACGTCCTCATTCAGAAAAGCATCCTGATTCTGCGAGCGTGTGGCCGGATCCTTGCCCGCATGGTACGGCAGGGCCTTAACGCCGTTGACCTTGAGCACCTCGGCCATCTGATCCACCTTCTCGCGGCTCATGCAGTAGATGATGCCCGACTTGCCCGGATTGTCCTTGATGAAGCGCAGGATCTCCCGCGTGGCATTGTCCTTTGGACGGATCTCGTAGAAGAGGTTGGGCCGGTTAAATGAGGAGCGGAAGACGGTGGCATTCTGCATGCCGAGGTTCTTCTGGATGTCGTCCTGCACTTTGGGGGTTGCGGTGGCGGTGAGGGCGATGATCGGGGCCACGCCGATCTCATTCACCAGCGGGCGTATGCGCCGGTACTCGGGGCGGAAATCGTGGCCCCACTCAGAGATGCAGTGGGCCTCATCGATGGCGTAGAAGGAGATGGGGACATTGCGCAGGAAGTCGATGTTGCGCTCCTTGGTGAGCGACTCGGGAGCCACGTACAGGAGCTTGGTACGACCGCTCGTGACGTCGTCGCGCACGGCGGCCACCTGCTTGCGATTGAGCGACGAGTTGAGGAAATGCGCAATGCCGTCGAGCTCGCTGTAGCTGCGAATCAGATCGACCTGATTCTTCATCAGGGCGATGAGGGGCGACACCACGATGGCGGTGCCGGGAAGTATGATGGCCGGCAGCTGGAAGCAGAGCGACTTGCCGCCCCCCGTGGGCATGAGCACGAATGTGTCGCGCCCTTGCAGGAGGTTGCGTATGATGGCCTCCTGATTGCCCTTGAACGCCTCAAAGCCAAACCACTTGCGCAGCTGGCTCCGGAGCGGAATATCCTCCCTGTACTCCATAGCGGATACCTAATTGTCTGATTCCATTTCCCCGAGTCAAAGGTAGCAAAATACGCCACAATACCATAGCGCGGCGCAATTTTTATCGGCACACGTGGTGTACCGGTCGATTCGTACCCCGGCGCAGTGTGCTATCTTACCATTTTTTACCTGCAATTGTTTACCTTTGCCCCAGGGTCAACCTCAGCCGGAGGGCCCGTCTACGGCTATGCAAGAGTTTCACCACTACGATTTTGCCGGTAAGCGCGTGCTGGTGCGCGTGGATTTCAACGTGCCGTTCGATAAGTCGGACAGCATCATCACCGATACCACCCGCATTCAGCGCGTGGTGCCTACCATTGAGTGGATCGTGAGCCATGGGGGGCGTGTCGTGCTCCTCTCGCACATGGGTCGCCCCAAGGGGAAGGTGGTTCCTAGCCTCTCGCTCGGGCGCATCGTGCAGACGGTATCTACGCTGGTGGGCAAACATGTGACTTTCTGCAATGAGTGCGTGGGCGAGCAAGCCCTGGCGGCATCCCACGCACTGCAAGATGGGGAGATTTTGCTGCTGGAGAACGTGCGCTTCCACGCCGAGGATGAGGGCAAAGTGTCCCGGGCTGAGGGTGAGAGCGACGAGGCCTACGCAGCACGCAAGGCCAGCATGAAGGAGAAGCAGCGCGCTTTTGCCAAGGAGCTGGCGCAGAATGGTGACTGCTTTGTGCATGATGCCTTTGCGGCAGCACACCGGGCCCATGCCTCCACGTCGTACATCGCGGAGCATTTTCCGCATGACAAGATGTTCGGCCCGCTGATGATGGACGAGCTGAAGGCTCTCGATAGGGTGATGGAGCACCCCGAGCGTCCGCTAACGGCCATCATGGGTGGAGCCAAGGTGTCGGATAAGATCTTACTCATAGAGAACCTGATCGACCGAGTCGACAGGATTATCATCGGGGGCGGAATGACCTACACGTTCATCCGGGCTAAGGGTGGCCACATCGGTCAATCCCTCTGCGAGGAGGATCGGATAGAGACGGCACGCCTCCTGATGGAGAAGGCTGCCAAACGGGGTGTAGAGCTCTTGCTCCCTGAGGATGCGGTGAATGCCGACCGTTTCGATGCCGAGGCACAACGGAATGAGAGCCGCACTGAGAGCACACCCGACGGATGGATGGGGCTAGACATTGGCCCACGGGCACGTGCTGCCTTCCGTCAGGCCATCATTGATTCTAAGACGGTGCTCTGGAATGGCCCCATGGGGGTATTTGAGATGCCGGCTTTTGCCGATGGCACCAAGGCTATCGCCGAGGCGCTGGCTGAGGCTACCCAGCGCGGCACCTACACGCTGGTAGGAGGTGGCGACTCCGTGGCTGCACTCAAGCAGTCGGGGTGTGAGGGAAAAGTCTCCTATGTCTCCACAGGGGGCGGAGCCATGCTCGAGTATCTGGAAGGCCGAACATTGCCCGGCGTGGCCGCTATTCGTGAGTAGTCCGATGGTAACAGACCCTATGGAGCCCGAGGAAGCGAACATAGTCACGCCAGAAGAGGGCGAGCGCGCTGTGGTGGTGCACCTGGCGGGTGCTAGCGTGGCGCAAGATGGCACCCCGGTGCTAAGCCAGGTTGACCTGGAGGTTCGGGCGGGCGACTTCGTGTTCCTCACGGGTCGAGTGGGCTCGGGTAAGAGCAGCCTCATCGGGCTGCTGACGGGGCAACTCCCACTCCAAGAGGGAGAGGGGGAGGTATGCGGGTTCGACTTAGCGCGCCTCAAGTCCCGAGATATCCCCTACCTGCGCCGTCAACTCGGCATCATATTCCAGGACTTCAAGCTGCTACCCGACCGCAATGTGGCGAAGAATCTACGCTTTGCCCTACGGGCCACGGGGTGGCGCAATGGGGCTGCCATCGAGCAACGGATAACCGACGTGCTCGAGCAGGTGGGCTTGCTCGATAAGATGGACAAGATGCCCAATCAGCTCTCGGGGGGCGAGCAGCAACGTGTGGCCATTGCGCGCGCCGTGCTGAATGAGCCCGCCCTGCTGCTGGCGGATGAGCCAACTGGTAACCTAGATCCTGAGACCTCGGAGGGCATCCTGGAGCTCCTAGTTGAGCTGGCGCAGCGGGGCGCAGCCGTCATCATGGCAACGCATAACTACGGGATTGTAAACCGCTACACGGCTCGTACATATCAGTGCGAGCAGGGCCGACTGAGCGAGGTTGACCGCATGGTCACGCTAGACTTTTCGGACTTATAACCCACGATGTGAGGCACCCCGGTAAAACGTATCAACACGGAGCAGCGCAGCATGATGAGAAGGTACCAGTGCGACGTTTGCGAGTACATCTACGACCCTGAGGAGGGCGATATAGAGCACGACGTTGAGCCGGGGACTGACTTCGAGAGCCTGCCGGACGACTGGGTTTGCCCGCTCTGCGGCGTAGGTAAGGAGGAGTTTTCACCCGTCGAATAGCATAGCCATGAGCCCTGCGGATCTGCGGGTATCGACGCATTGCCCCACGGCGAGTAGCATTCCATAAGGTAATCACAGACAACACGCAAAAGGCGAGTAAGTCATGTACGGTAAATTGCAAGAGCATCTGGCCAGGGAGCTGGCCGCCATCGAAGAGGCCGGCCTCTACAAGCGCGAGCGCCTCATTTGCACCCCCCAAGGGGCTGACATCAAGGTGAGCACCGGCGAAGACGTGCTGAACTTCTGCGCCAACAACTACCTGGGGCTCTCCGATGATCCCCGCGTTATTGAGGCCGCAAAGCGCATGATGGACACGCGGGGATACGGCATGTCATCGGTGCGTTTCATCTGCGGCACGCAGGATAAGCATCGTGAGCTAGAGCAGGCTATTGCCAAGTTCTTTGGGCTGGATGATTCCATCCTGTACATAGCCTGCTTCGATGCAAACGGAGGCGTATTCGAACCGCTGTTCGGTGAGGAGGATGCCATCATTTCCGATGCGCTCAACCATGCATCCATCATCGACGGGGTGCGTCTATGCAAGGCCAAACGCTACCGCTACGCCAACGCGGACATGGGCGAGCTGGAGAAATGTCTCCAGGAGGCCCAGACGCAACGGTTCCGCATCATTGTCACCGATGGGGTGTTCTCCATGGATGGTAATGTGGCACCGCTGGATCGCATCGTGGAGCTGGCTAAGAAGTACGATGCGCTGGTAATGGTGGATGAGAGCCACTCGGCCGGCGTGGTAGGTGCTACGGGGCACGGTGTCACTGAGCTCTACAAGCTCCAGGGGCAGGTTGACATCATCACCGGCACGCTAGGTAAGGCCTTCGGGGGCGGTTGTGGCGGATTCACCGCGGCAAGGCAAGAGGTGGTGGACATGCTACGCCAGCGTTCACGGCCCTACCTGTTCTCGAATTCCGTGCCACCGCCCGTGGTGGGAGCTAGCCTCGAGGTGTTCCGCATGCTGGAGCAGGATCATTCGATCCACGAGCGTCTGGTGCGCAACACCGAGTATTTCAAGGAGAAGATGCTGGCGGCAGGCTTCGACATCAAGCCTTCGCAGAGTGCCATCCTGGCTGTGATGCTGTACGACGCCAAGTTGTCGCAGGTGATGGCTAGCGATCTGCTCAAGGAGGGGATCTACGTCACTGGGTTCTACTACCCAGTGGTACCCAAGGAGCAGGCTCGTATCCGCGTGCAGGTGTCGGCGGCTCACAAGCCTGAGCACCTCGACCGCTGCGTAGAAGCCTTCATCAAGGTAGCCCGCAAGCACAACGTGCTAGAGTAGCATTGCACTCGCATTAGAGCCCCCTTTGCCGGCTGTATTGCTGCGCAGAGGGGGCTCTTTGCTATGCGTAGGGCGTGCAGGCGAGCCCTTAAGCACTGCAAGGGGGCTATGCGCCACAGGGAACTGGGTAGATTGCAACGGGAGGTGTGGTGCAGCTGAGATTCGGGCAAATAAAAAAGTGGGCTGGCGATCGGAACAACCAGCCCACCCACTATAGTTTTTTGTATAGGGTGTCTCTTGCGGTATTACCCGGCAAGAGGATTCTCACCCAACGCACTCATGAAGACGAACCCAACCGATAGTGTCTCTTCCATACGGACACGAGCGATGATTAAGAAGTAGAACCAATCGCATTGCAAATGTAGGTATTGATCCGATCGGCAGGAGGTTCAAAACCCTAATATGGTGGTCAATCTATAGGTGGTGTTGATGAACGGTCGGAGGTGGGCTGTAGAAAGTTTCAAGCCCTCCATCGTGTCCGATAATTTATTACCTTTGCCTTACAGCTACGCGCGTAGCCATTTGCTAACCCCATAGAAACAGCCCATTCGCCATGCTACAACTATCTGACATCGTACAGCGCATGCCGGCTTCGCCTATCCGCAAGCTAGCCCCCTACGCCAATGCCGCCAAAAGCCGCGGCATCAAGGTGTACCATCTCAACATTGGTCAGCCAGACATTGTAACACCCCAGTGCGCACTCGATGCAGTGCGGGAGAACCAGCTGTCTGTGGTTGCCTACAGCGATTCGGCGGGTAATGCTAGCTATCGGCAAGGGCTGGTGGAGTACTACAAGAACATTGGCATTGAGGTAGGCACAGGCGATATCATCGTCACGAATGGTGGATCGGAGGGGATCATCTTCGCCTTTGCGGCCTGCATGAATCCGGGCGAGGAGGTGATAATTCCCGAGCCGTTCTACGCCAATTACAACGGGTTCGCCACGCAGACGGGGGCCGTGGTGGTACCCATCCCCTCGTCCATAGACAATGACTACGCATTGCCTCCCATCGAGGAGTTTGAGAAGCGTATCACGCCCCGCACGAGGGCTATCGTCGTGTGCAATCCGAATAATCCCACGGGCTACCTCTACTCGAAGGAGGAGATTATGCGCCTGGGCGACATTGCCAAGCGTCACAACCTCTACCTGCTGGCTGACGAGGTGTATCGTGAGTTCTGCTACGACGGACAAGAGCACTTCTCGGTGATGCAGATCCCGGGGCTTGAAGAGAATACCGTGCTCCTTGACTCTGTGTCGAAGCGGTATAGCCTATGTGGCGCACGCATTGGAGCCATCATCTCGCGCAACAAAGCCCTCATGGCTGGCATCATGAAGTTTGCCCAGGCCCGCCTTTGCTCCTCTTCCTACGGGCAGATAGCCGCCGAGACTGCCATGAAGGCCCCAAAAGACTACTTCGAGGGTGTGTACAACGAGTACATCGCCCGGCGTAACTTCATGGTAGGGGCGCTTAATGCCATGGAGGGTGTTTACTCCCCTATGCCCCGTGGAGCCTTCTACACCACAGTGCGCCTGCCAGTGGACGATGCCGACAAGTTTGCCCTCTGGCTCCTCGAGTCATTCGAGCATCAGAAGCAGACCGTCATGCTTGCTCCAGCCTCAGGGTTCTACGCAACCCCAGGCCTCGGGAAGAATGAAGCTCGTCTAGCCTACGTGCTGAACATTGATGATCTGCGTAAGGCCATGGAAACGCTGGACGTGGCCCTAAAGCAGTACCCAGGTCGTACGTGCTAAGCATCGAGAGAGCGCAAGAAGTGTTCGCCGCACGTGAGCAGGGCTTTCGCATTGCGAGGGCAATGGGGAAAACGTATCTCCTCATTGCCCTCGCATTTTGGACACTGATCCCAGCGTATGTCTCCTCAAAGGAGGCTGAAACTGGAAGACGGGATTCAACGATACGTATGGGTGCTGAGCGGCTAGAGCTCTACTTGCCCAGCCTACAGGGGAAACGGGTCGGACTTGTCTGCAATCATGCGAGCCTGCTGGGAGACACCCTACTACTCCCCGATGCGCTCACAGCCCATGGGGTGAATGTTGTCCGTCTGTTCACGCCAGAACATGGGCTCACGGGTACAGCTGACGCTGGGGAGCACGTGAAGCATGGGTATGATGCCAAACGTCGCATTGAGGTGGTAAGCCTCTACGGCCAGCAACGCAAGCCTTCCGCCCACCAGATGCGTGGGATTGACGTGATGGTATTCGACTTACAGGACGTAGGCGTACGCTGCTACACATACGTGAGCACGCTCCAATACGTGATCGACGCTTGCATCGAGTACCACGTCTCACTCATCGTACTCGATCGTCCTAATCCTAACGGGCACTACGTGGCAGGCCCTATCCTGCAACCAGCCTATCGCTCATTCGTGGGCATGCACACCGTGCCATGGGTGCATGGGCTCACCATGGGTGAATTTGCCCGCATGATTCAGGGCGAGTGGCTACCCAAAGGGCCACAGTCGTTGCAGCTCACAGTTATCCCATGCTCGGGCTACACCCACGCAACACGCTACAAGCCCCCAGTCCCCCCGTCGCCTAATCTACCCAATGAGCAATCCATACTGCTCTACCCCACTCTAGCCCTATTCGAGGGGACAACGATGAGCGTTGGCCGAGGAACAGACTGGCCGTTCCAGGTACTAGGCAGTCCCGATGTGCAGGGGTTGCCATTCACCTTCACACCCCAGGCACGGCCTGGGGCTACGCAGCCCCCATACCTTGGTAGGCTATGCCGGGGGATAGACCTACGGATGCATAGCGTGGACTCCCTGCGGGCAGATACAGTCATACGCCTAGAGCTACTCCAGGAGATGCGCAGGCACAGCCCCAAAGGACAAGCGTTCTTCAACACATTTTTTACCCGACTGGCTGGGACACCCGCCCTGCGGAAAGCTCTCGAGGCGGATAGCTCTGCCGACAGCATTCGGGCGAGTTGGCAAAACGAGCTCACCGCTTACCGCCGCATGCGAGCAAAATACTTGCTATACCCCGAGCGTTAAGCTCACCATACCGGGGTCAACAGTATCCGAGGCCTTAAGTCCCATCGCCATACGCATTCCAGAACTCACACCATGATAGGCCGAGCCGCTCGATACATCCCCCTCGCTTTAACTGCATCTATCGTCCTGCTTGCTGGGCTCATCACACCTAGTACTGCTCTCGGCTTTACACCCAATCGCAATACCCCTCTTCTCGAGCAGGTGAACGATCGTGCATTGCAAGGCATTCACCTTTCTGTGAACGGATGGCCCCTGGCACCACCCATACAGGTTCTTGACCAGATGGCCCCTATCGTGCTCTCATTCGACCGCATTGGCAATGAGACTCCTACGTACACCTACCAGATCATCCATTGCGATGCCCATTGGCACCCGTCCGATCTCATCCCGTCCGATTACATAGAGGGCTTCCCATCGAATACGCTCCCATTCCCTGCCATGTCAGTGGCTACCACCACGCCCTTTGCCCACTACGAGCTCCGTATCCCTAATGAGGATATACGTCTCAAGCTATCGGGTAACTACGCCCTACTCCTCTTCCGGGACGACGATGACAATAACCCTATCCTAGTCCGCCATTTTGCCATATGCGAGCAGATGGCCCCGACGCAGCTCATGGTGCATCGTTTGCCTGGTGACAAGCGCACCACATACCAACGGCTAGAGGTGAAAGTGCACACGGCTCGTCTCGGTGGCTCACACCTTCTGGCGAATGACCTCACCGTAGTCACACGCCAGAATTGGTACACCGGTTGCCAATCCACCCTCGCCCAGCCCACCAGCTACGAAGAGCCCGATGTGCTACAGTACGGCAATGCCTTCACTGGGCTATGGCCTGCGGGTAACGAATGGCGCATGCTGAACATACAATCGCTACACCTGGCCGTCGATCGCATTGCGAGCATCGATCAGCGGGATGGTTCCTACCAGGTAGAACTACACCCCGATGGCCCTCGTGATGCTGCAAGCTACAGTGGAGAGGCCGATCTCAACGGTTACTGGGCCGACGGGTATGCTGGCGATTGGAAGATAACAAAAGGCCCTAACAACTATCAACCCCTTGAGAGCGACTACGCCTGGGTGTACTTCTCCTACCGCCCGCCGACGAGCACGGTATACGAAGACAGCATCTACCTCCAGATAGCTAACCTAGGCAAGAACGGTGCCGGGGTACCCATGCATTTCAACCCGTCACGAGGCCAGCATGAGGTCAGCGTGCGCCTCAAGCAAGGAGTCTACAGCTACCGTTACGTGTTACACCGTAACGCTGGCATCCCGCCCATCTCTGAATCATCGGCTAACGGCTCCGCAGCATCCCCCAAGACACTCAGTGGCACATCCTGTGGCGACCCGTGCCCCACAGAGGGGTGTTATGCCGACACGGAGAATGAGTACAATGCGCTCGTCTACTATCGGCCCCCCAGCGAGCGGTATGACCGTCTAGTGGGCTGGGGACGATACGCCCCCGTTAAGCAGAGACAGCAGCTTCGTTAGCCTCAGCAGCACTGCCTGTCAGGTATTGCGGTAGGCGTAGGCCCATTCAGTGCACCAGGCCAAATCTCTACGCCTTTAGGCCGATGCGCCAAGGGCGTTCAATCCCTTCTCCCTAGAATCCCCACACGAGTCTCACGTTGAGACTGCGGGCCGTCAGGTAATTGGGCACTGCGAGCTGCCCTCGTTGCCCATTGAGCTGTGGTACAGTCACCCAGAGGTAGGAGGCCGTATTGGCAAAGTTGAGCAGGTTGTACACCTCAAGCATTGCGGATAGCTCCCTCAGCCAGCTGGCCCGACTGAGCCATGGTGCCGTGTAAGCCGCATCCTTCAGGATGTAGGAGAAGCCTATATCCACCCGCTTGTACGAGGGCAAACGCACCTGCTTTACGTAGGGCGCATCAGGCTGTCCCACGGGAATACCCGTGGCGTAATGCGCTGATAGATGCACACGAATGTACGGGGCGTGCGGTATGTGATCCTCCAGGAAGAGCGAAAGGGCAAAACGTTGATCGGAGGGCATAGGCATCCACCCCGTAGGTGCGGCCACGCCATTGGGCTGCAACACGGGCTCAGTAAAGCGCATTTGCGCATTCAACAGCGAGATGCTCACCCACGACTCAGCACCTGCGACCAGCTCACCATGCAGCTTGGCATCCCATCCCATAATGCGCCCTTGCCCCACGTCCATGGCCTCATACTGCAACCCCAGATTCTCCTGGCTGTAGGGCACAAGGTGCGCTATACGCTTCATGTAGAGCTCCGTCTGCAAATGGAATGGATGGTCGAACATCTCAAAGCGCCAGCGTGCTCCAATTAGCGCCTGTAGAGCTCGCTGAGGACGTAGCGACGGATGGAGTGCCCCCTGCCGATCGCGCATCTCACGGTAGAACGGGTACTGGTAGTACAGCCCTCCTGCTGCGTAGAAGGAGAGGGCTCTATTGCGTGCCGGCACCAGAGTGACTGCCCCCCGGGGGCTGAACCGAATGGCCCGCATCTGCTCACGGGCCGATAGCCGGCCCCCTAACTCCACGGTTATCTCATTGCCACCCCAGTCAGCCTGCCAGGATCCCTGCACGTAGGCAGCATGACGGTAGAGCTCAAGCTGCCTCGCATCGCGCACAAGGTTCGCATTACGAAACCCAAGCCCCCCACGCGGGAGCGCATAGCCGGCACTATCCAGCAGATGCCACTCACGCAGATCGTGCCCCATATGGCGCATAGAGCTCTCCACCCCACCCTCTAGCTGCCAGTCGTCCCCTGCGTACCCCGCACGCCAAGTGGCCGTGTAGAGCTGTGCCTGAAAATAATTGCGCGCATGATCCAGACTCCCCCCGATACCCACGTTAGCCACGCTGTCGTGAGGCCGAATGGGTGCTGACGAATCCTGTATATCGCTCAGCCAGTACTCACCCAGTATGTCAAACGTCTCGCTCTCGGCAAGGAATGTAGCCCCCAGATGCCCCCCTGTCCACCAGGACGACCCGGGCTGCTGCCAGCGTACGCCCAGCGAGGCGAATCCGGACAGATACGCATCACGCTCCTGCCCCTCGTAGTAGACATTCATCGTGAGCAGCGAGCCAGCCCCAGCCCCGAACACCGTGGTCTTATTGCTGGGCACGAAGTGGTACTCATTGCGCATCAGACCACCCAGCAGGCTCACCTCCAAGCCCGGGACGGGCGTATACATCAGCTTCCCCTGCAAATCGATGTAGTTGGGCCGGTAGTCCCCCTTAGTGTCCGTGGTGTTCAGCAGCAGACGTGTGTTCTTGTAGCGCACCCCCAGCAATCCTCCCACCCTCGCCGAGGGCGAGTACCCCTCGAGGGCTGCCCGATTCTCTAGCAAGCCCAGCTGCAAACGGGCCCCGTAGCGTTTCGGTGTTCGGTAGTGCACGCTGAGCACCGATGACATCTTGTCGCCATGGCGTGCTGGGAACGCTCCAGCCGAAAAGTCGAGACTTGAGACTAGATCCGAATTTATCGCCGATAGCCCTTCCTGATTGCCGCTGCGTACCAGCGAGGGGCGATACACCTCCACCCCATCCACGTACACCAGGTTCTCATCGAATGATCCCCCGCGCACCGAGTACTGCGAGCTCAGCTCATTGCGAGCACTCACCCCAGGCAGCGTCTTCAGCAGTGACTCTACGCCCCCGATGGCCGTGGGAATAGCTATGATCCCCTTTGCTGTCAGGCGTTCCACCGTGGCAGCCGGCCTCTGCTGCCCTGAGGCCACGTGCACCGTGGCAATATCCACTGCTACACCCTCCAGGGTCACGTTGCATGCGATGGCATTTACCGCCGCATCCACCCGCAGCAGGGTATCAACCGTGGCGTGGCCAAGCAGCATAAACTGAATGCGCAGCGACTGCGCATCCTGGGGCAAAGAAGCCCGCAGGTGATACTGCCCATTCGCATCGCTCAGCGTAGCCCCCGAGGCCCCCACGGCAACGATGCTAGCATCGGGCAAGGGACGACCCGCCGTGTCGCGCACCAAGCCCGATACCCGCACGTGACGCTGCCCCAATACCCCTAGCGGTAGCAGCACGAGGGCTATCAGAATGAGCCCGTAGCAGCAATATCCCCCTCTCAGCACGGGCGAGCCTCCTTCGCCGTTGCGTAGCGCACAATGCGCATCAATACCTGGTGCAAAGCCCATGTGGGCAGGCCCATCACATTGGTATAAGAGCCCTCTATGCTCTGCACACCGATGAGCCCTATCCAGTCCTGAATGCCATACCCACCCGCCTTGTCGTACGGAGCCCCCAGGGAGAGGTAGTACTCGATGTCGGTCTCCGTGAGCTGACCAAATCGTACCGCGGTACGCTCCGTAAACAGCTCCTCAACACCAATGCCCAGCAGTGCAACCCCTGTCAGCACCACATGCTCTGCCCCCGAAAGCCTGCGGAGTATAGCCCTGGCCTCATCGGCACTGCGAGGCTTATCGAGCCGCTCCCCCTCGGCAATCACCACCGTGTCAGCCGCCAGCACGAGGTGCCCCTCGGCCTCATGGCGCAATGCGCTGCAAGCGGCCTCCGCCTTCCTCTGAGCCAACACAAGCGCCTGATTCTCAATGCGCACCCCATGCGTCAGGGCCCGCTCATCCACCTCCGGGACGAACACGGAAAACGCCACACCCATCTCAGCCAGCAGCTTAGCCCTGCGGGGCGACTGCGAGGCGAGTATCATGCGCGGAAGGCCTCTATACGTGGGGGGGAGTGTGTCAGCAGGCATCTACCATCGTGCCTTTTATGCCATCAGCAGGCGCAGGAGCGGGAACAGCACGACGGCGAAAAACGAGACCTCGAGCATGCGCAGTGCCAAGCGGTAGTGTGTCACCTTCTCAGCCGTGAGCAGCCCTATGAGCGACACGCCCATAGGGACGATCACCAGCAGCGCATCGTATGCCTGGCAGAGATAAGGGAAACGCCCCCCGAGGCCCTTTTGCGCCAGGTGATCAGAGAGCCAGAACGAGAGGATGGCCAGCACCACGTAGCACAACGCCACCACGATGCGTGCCTTGCGGAGGCCGAACTGGCTGGCCAGCGAATTTCGCCCCAGCTGTCGTCCCTGCACAAAGGCCGCCAGCTCGCGCACCCAATGCAGGAGTAGCACGATGCCAGCAAATGAGCCCGCGTAGAGCAGGTAGTAGTGCACCAGGGGGATCATAGAAAGCTGCTCGAGCGCAATGGGCTGCCAGAGGCTCAACTCGGCAAAGCTCACGGTGTACATCATGGGCACCATCGGCAGGCAAAATGCGAACACCAGCGCGAGCAGTGAGCCCATCAGCAGCTGATACTTGTACAGCGTGGTGTAGAACCACACCACCCCAGCCGCAAGCGGATACAGAATGAAGAGGGAGACCCTATGCGCCCGCACGGCCACGTAGAGAGCCAAGAGGCTTGCCAGCAGGTTGAGCGAGTGGTGCAGCACAATCACCGTGCGCCTCGGCACATCACGCCCTACGGAGACACGCTGCGGGTGACGCACCTTATCCTCCTGGCGGTCAAAGTAATTGTTAATCATATAGCCACCCGCCGTAATGCACAGCGAGGCCAGGGCCAGGCACCCGAAATCCCAGGGCGATAGCGGATTGACCACCCCGCAAGCAGTGAAGTACGGAACCGAAATGCCAAAGTACACCGCCAGTAGCACCAGCAGCAACACCCCCACCGCCAGGGGATTTGCAAGACGCAAGTAAAGTCGAAACATCATCGCAATATCGATGCGCACCCTTTCGCTACTGGAGCGCTCCCGGGCAGGCTGTCCACTTCCCATGCAGGCGAAGCACCTGCTCTATCACATCGCGCACGCAGCCGTCACCGCCCGGGCGATCGGACACGTACACCGCCAACTCCCGAATCTCTGAGCTGGCATCCGCAGGGCACGTGGGCACCCCCACGCGCTGCATGACCCCGTAGTCGGGCAAATCGTCACCCATGTACAACACCTGCTCGGGCTTGAGCCCATGCACCAGGCAAAACTCCTCAAGGGCGGTCACCTTGTCCCGGCACGCCAAATACACATCCTTCACCCCCAGCTTACGAAAGCGGTCGGCCACGCTCTCCGTGGAACCACCCGTGATGATTGCCACGGGGTAACCCAGCTCTACCGCCGTGTGGATGGCATAGCCGTCGCGGGTGTTGGAACAGCGCAATAGCTCGCCCCGCTCGCTGATCAGCACCTGATTATTGGTGCACACCCCATCCACATCAAAGGCGAAGGCGCACACGTTGCTGAGCAGCGCCCTAAAGTTATGCACTAGCATTTTACATCAAATGTCATAGTCACTACCTGCGATCGATTCACGCACCACACCCTGCCGACCGATCGCTACACATCGCACCGAATCGCTGTGGAGGAGCGGCAACAAGAGACCCGAACCAGCGCATCGGGACACCAGAAAAAGCACATAGCAAGCTCGCTCCACGCGACCCGCCTTCTGGAGGATGGAATCAGATTGCTCCATTCCCCCTGAAACACCCCGCAAGGTAGCGAAAAATATGCTCCCTGCGGCCTCGCCTGCGCATCAGTCCGACTCCTGCTCCCCCTTGCAGCTGCGCTCGATACTCTCCGTCAATGCATTGTAGAGCGGCAGAAACTGCGGGTAGTACATCTCGAGCATGGCCCTATGGCGGGACAGCGTGGCCACATCGCCCCGACGAGCTGGCCCCGTCTGCGCCTGCGTAGGTCCTACACCAACGGCATTACCTATCGTCTGCTGTAGAATGGGCTCCAGCAAGCGGCGCACAAAATCGGCCTCCCCAGCCGGCAGCTCCAGCTGGCTCCCGACATCAATCCCTCGACGCATCCCAATCGTGGTGGCAATGTGCAGCAGATGGTTGACAAAATTGTTGCTCAGCACGCCGAGCAAGTGCACCCACCGACGCTCCTCGGAATTAGCCTGGCAGACAAACATGCCAATCCGCTGCGCAAGCTCCATGATGGCCTCCCGAAGCTCCATGTCATAGGCCTCGATCAAGCAGGGCACACGCTGCAACGATGTCTCAGCCCCCCGGGCGAAGGTTTGCAACGGGTAAAACACGCCGACCCTCGCGCCCGGAATCTGCGGTATGGGCGTTGCCCCGCTGGTGTGCACCACGTAGCGGGCTAAGTTGGCGAACCGGGCGCACACCCCCAGACACTCCGTGTCGGGCACGGCAACTATAAGCAGCTCGGTGGGCTTTTGGGGGTATGATGCCCCCGAAAAAGACGAGCACTCCAAGGCATCAGCTAATGCCTTGGAGTGCTCACCTGAACGACTGTATACCCAGTCGATATCTACCCCCGCGCGGCGCAGTGCTATACCCAAGCCCCATACCACCCCACCAGCCCCCACTAGGGCTACCCGTGAAAGGCCTCTCCCCGTCGTACCCACCTTCCGCTCTCCTTCACAGCAAGGAATCCACCGGCACGGAGCAAATGCGCACTACTGCATGCGCGGGCAATGGGACTACTGCAACATGCCGGGCAGCAGCTCGCGCAGACGGGCCGCGTCCACATTGCGCTCTACAATGACACCCTCGCCGTTGAAGAGCACATTGAAAGGAATACCCTGCACGTTGTACAGCTTGCCGGGGCTATCCACGTTCGGATTCACCACGTAGTTCGTCCACGGCAGCGCATCCTCAGCCACAGCACCCTTCCAGTCATCGATATTCTTGTCCAGCGACAGGCCAAAGATCATGAAGCCCTTGTCCTTGAACTCGTTGAACACCTCGACTAGGCTCGGATTCGCCTTGCGGCAGTAGGGGCACCACGAGGCCCACATCTCCAGCAGCACGGGCTTACCCTTGCCAGCCACATCGCTGAACATCACGGATTTGCCTTCCATATCGTTCGCCGTGAAATCAATGTACGGCTTGCCAGCCGCCAGGCTCTCCTCCTTACCGATGAAACTCATGATGTGCGCCACGTGCGCATTGCCCTTCATCGCCTCTTCGAGGCCACCGATCCACTCCTTGAGCCGGCCCATCTGCTCATCCGTAAAGCGCGACATACGCCCCGCAATCAGGTAGGGAGTAATGGCCGTATTCGGATTGGCCACCAGGAGTTCGTACACCTTCGCATCGTACTCGTTGGCCAGCTTCTCGTATTGCTCCGAGAGCTTCTCCATCTGGGCCTCACGATCGGTGATGGTGGTGTCGCTCTTAATGCGTTGCGCCTCCTCAGAGAGGGGGCCGATCAGCTGCTCAAACTCGCTCTCCAGCCTGGCGAACTCGGTGAGGAAGGCCCCATCCTTGCCGCTGATCTTGACTGGCTTGTCGAACCCCTCGCTCGCATCAACAACCACCGGCTCTTTCCCCAGCGTGATGCTGTAGGCTGCCACCGATGGTACCATCAGCACGTAGGCCCCGTCGGGGTGCTCCACGCCCTCGAAGACGAAAGCGTTGGCCTTTACCAGCGTGGAGTCCACCTTCGCTGGCTCCTCGCCGCTCACGTCCAGGAGATACACCTTCGTGCTGTCGTCCAGCGGCAGCTTACCCGATAGCTGCGCTGATTTCTGGCAGCTCGTGGCGCCAAGAAGTGCCACCGCAGCCAGCACAAGAAAACCCGTCTTCTTCATTGGTTATACCGTTACCGTGCACGCAAGAACTACGCCACTTCAATGCGTAAAGGTAGCGTTTCTTTTCCTTATCAAACAAAACAGCCTGCCCATGTTCCCCAGATTTGCGCAGGTACCGGGAATCTCCCTAGGTGGGATTCCCTTGCTACGATAGGCATTTCGGCAATCTGGGCTGGTCGATGGGAGGGCTAAAATTTCACAAACCGCACCATCCCATTTCCGCGCAAATTCTCCATTGGCGAGCGCATGAAATGCGGAGGAAATGACGTGCGCACCGCATCCCGCAGCATGCAAAAGTGGCCCGTCGCAAATGACTGCCGGCAGGCAGGAACGTGACGGATGTATTTTATCGCAAAAGAGCTGATTTCATCGGCTATCATCACCCCATTGACGGTGCACCAACGCCGTATCAAGTCCGTATTTGGCCCGCAAAATATGGGTTTGATACCTGGCTGCAACGATGCTACCGGCTCGTTGCCGCCCCTTGGGGCAAACGGCACAGGGGAATACGCGCAAATAAATTACGCATGGAACGATTATTTGTGCGCTGCATTTCGTACCTTTGAGCCAGTGTTGTAGACTGCGCTCGGTGGCGTTCACATCTCGGATAGCATTGCAATGAAAAAAGGGGTTAAAATTTTCCTGATCGCCCTGGGTGGCCTTCTGCTACTCGTCATTCTGGCACTGGTGGTAGTGCCCGTGGCATTCAAGCCGCAGATACTGCGTTTGGCCAAATCGCAGATTGCGTCGCACGTGAATGCGGATGTGGATTTCGACGACCTCACCCTTTCCCTATGGCGCGGGTTCCCCGATCTGTACGTGGCGCTGGATGGGGTGCGCGTCATCACCCGAACACCCTTCGAGGGCGACACGCTGGCGGCCTTCGACCGGTTCGCGGTGACGGTAAACCTCTCCACCCTACTCGACCCTGCCAACATGCAGGTGCGCTCCATTCAGCTTGTGCGCCCCAGGGCCTATGCCCACCGCAATGCGCTCGGGCAGAAGAACTGGGACATTGCCGTTCCGTCAGCCGAGGACAATGCCCCCGAAACGGAGCCTGCAACCCCTGAGGAGGGCTCGGGGGACATGCAGAAGTTCCGCGTGGCGCTGGAGGAGCTCCGCATCAGCGACGGGGTGCTGGCGTACACGGATGACTCTACCCGCATGGCGGCCCGCGCCGAGGGATTCAACTTCACGCTGCGTGGTAACCTGGGGCTGGAGCGCAGCGAACTCGACATCGATCTGCTCATCGAAAAAGCCTTTTTCTCGCAGGGGGGCGTCGAGCTAGCTCCGGGGGTGCGGGTGGCATTTGTCGCAGGGGTCGATGCGGATCTTGCGGCAAAGAGGTACACGCTGCGCAATAATGCGCTATCGCTCAACGACTTCACCATCGGGTTCGAGGGGCATATCGCCATGATGGGCGACTCCATTGCGACCGATATGCAGTTTGGCACCACGAGCACGGACTTCAAGACCCTGCTCTCGCTCGTGCCGGCACTCTACCGCCGCGACTTCCAGTCGCTCACCGTGGGCGGGCAGATGACCCTCTCGGGCGAGGCCCATGGCGTGGTGCATGGCCAGGAGCTCCCCAACGTGGGGGTGAAGCTCCGCGTGGAGAATGGCATGTTCCGCTACCCCACGCTGCCTAAGCAGGTGGACGGGATTGAGCTGGACGTGGAGGCACAATATCACGGTCGGCACATGGATTCTAGCAGCGTGCAGCTGCGCCGTCTAGACCTTCGCGTGGCGGGCAACCCGATACACGTTGCGGGGAGTCTAGCCACCCCCATCTCCGATCCGTCGCTGCAAGCCGAAATGTCTGGAAAGCTGGATCTGGGCTCGCTGGCCGACGTTATACCCCTGGAGGGGAAAACGCTCAGCGGGCTGCTCGAGCTGGACATGTCTATGGCCGCGCGCAAATCGTACGTGGAGACAAAGCAGTACGAGGCGTGCAAGCTGCTGGGCTCGCTGCTGTTGCAGAGCGTGAATCTCAACGGTGTGCTACGAGTGCCCGTGCAGGTGGAGCAGCTGGATGTGAAATTCTCCCCGAAGGAGGTGCGTATCAATACGTTGAGGGCCCGCGCCGGGCGGTCGGATGTGGCCCTGCAGGGCGGCGTGCAGGACTTCCTGCCCTACCTCCTGGCCAAGGGTACCCTGCGGGGTGACATGCAGCTAGAGTCGAGCCTACTGGATTTGAATGAGCTCTTCCCCCCGAGTGCCGATGGGGACACGGTGCAGCAGGCCTCCCCAAGCGCAGATGCCGCGGCCCAGGCTAGCACCCCAGGCGCAGACACCGCAGCGGTGGACTTGACTGCGCTGGAGCGCATCAATTTCCTGTTCCGCTCGCACCTCGGCTCGGTGCACTTGCAGAACATGGAGCTAAACAATGTGGTGGGGAATCTCCGGCTGGAGCACTCGCGGCTAACGTTCGAGCGGATATCCTGCGAGACGTTGGGCGGATCGGCCCGCATCGCGGGGCACTTTGACTATAGCCGTCCCACCGAGCGCACGGCAACCATCGATGCGGATTTGTCCAACATCGATGTGGCGAAGAGCGTGACCACGTTCAGCACGCTGGAGAAGTTTCTGCCCACGGTGAAATACATCACGGGCAACGTATCCGTCCGGCTGAACACCGCATTGTCACTAACGCCAGCCCTGGCCCCCAAGCTCAACACGGTGCAGGCTACGGGCGAGCTGAGCAGCTCGAGGCTCCAGATTGTGGGCTCTCCGCTATTCACCAAGCTCGGGGAGCTGTTCAGGGATAAGAATGTGGCAGAACCGACGCTGTCGGCCATGCGGGCCGAGTTCGAGATACAGGATGGGACGATACGTTTCAAGCCCTTCAAGACGCAGATAGCGGGCATCCCCACGGGGCTAGAGGGTACGGCGAACCTCGATCAGACTATCGATTTTCGCTTTGGCATGCAGATCGACCGCAACAAGCTGGGATCGCTGAACAATGCAGTGGGTCAACTGGCTGATAGGCTGGGCGTTGGCCAGGCACTAGGCCAGACGATTCCCGTGGTGGTACGTGCCTCAGGGCCAGCCGCTAACCCCAACGTATCGCTCGACGTGGACGAGGCCTACAAGGGCCAGGTGCGCGACGTTGTGAAGGCTAAGGTCGACGAGGTGGTGACCCAGGTGCGAGATAAGGCGCAGGAGCAATTCGACAAGCTGATGCGTGAGGCTGAGGAGCAGGGTGCCAAGCTGGTGGCAGAGGCTGAGAGGGCGGCAGACAAGCTGCGAGAGGAGGCCCGCACCCGAGCCGATCAGCTGATGCAGGAGGCCAAAAAGCAGGGTATGCTGGCTGAGCTCGGGGCGAAACCCGCGGCGCAGAAGATTGTGGATGAGGCGAATAAGGCGGCAGATAAGCTGGTGACAGAGGCTCGCAAGCAGGCCGAGGAGCTCAAGAGCAGGGCCAAGAGCGAGGGGGACAAGCTGATAAACACGGGGAAATAGACGGATCTTCAGGCATTTTCAGAGTACAACAAACAGGGTGACTGTCGGCCATGGGTAAGCGGATATTACCCGCGGACGCAACGGCATTGGTCAAGGATGGCATACCCATTATGGTGTCGAGGACGGTGCGTGTACCATCGATATTCGAGGATCGTAGCGTGATGGCATAACGATGCCGTCGATTGGCAACAGGCTCGCAGTGGAGACTGGAATCTGACAGACTGCCGAACAATGTTCGGCGATGGCAATGAATAGACAAATGATGGAGAAGACAACAATTCGTTTACGGATGGGCGCGCACGATGCGCACTACGGCGGTAACCTGGTGGATGGGGCGCGCATGCTACAACTCTTCGGCGATGTGGCCACCGAGCTCCTGATTATGCACGATGGGGACGAGGGGCTATTTGTGGCCTACGACAGCGTGGAGTTCTTGGCCCCAGTGTACGCCGGGGACTACATTGAGGCTGTGGGCGAAATTGTCCAGGTGGGCAACTCCTCGCGTAAGATGCGCTTTGAGGCCCGCAAGGTTGTGAAGGCCCGGCCTGATATCTCCCCCTCGGCTGCCGATTCGCTCACAGAGCCCATCGTGGTATGCCGAGCCAGTGGCACGTGCGTAGTGCCCAAGGACTGCCAACGAAAGAAATAGACCCAGAGGGCCACGGAGATGCTCATAATTACGGCAGCCATCTCAGGAGCTGAATGACCTAGGCGCAAAAAGTGGCCGTACCGTGCGCCATTGCCGAGGTGGCTGCGGAGCCACAGCGAGCCGCAAAGGCCAGGACAGGCATCATGGACGGTGGTCATGTGCGTGTAGGCTTTGAGGATAACGTCTACCTACTGAAGGACGTGCTGGCCAAGTCGAATGGGGAACTCGTGGGAAAGGTAATCGCCATGGCCAAGCTGTTCGGGTGCAAGGTGGCCACCCGTGACGAAGCACGCAACATACTCAAACCACCGGCACGACCCTAGCGCACTGCACTCCGCAGGCACATAGCCCGCGGGCCGTGGTATGACTTTGACCGGTGATGGTAGAAGTTACATCTGGGTGTTGGTAAGCGTGCCACAATGCGAGCTGCTAGAGTCGTGATGTATACTGCTTGCGCCCGCTTGAGTGGATGCATGACGTGAGGATATTATGGCCGAGTGCGGTGCCTATACTCGATTGGGTGAATGCATGGTGGAGTGGCATCGTAGTTGAGTGCGGCGTATGGCACGGGGCGAATGAGCGGGACATGGGCTCTGGTCGGTGTGTAACTTTGGGTACTAGGATTTTGGGGTATCATTTGCCAATGGGCGGTCTGCTCACAGAGAGATGCTATATTGGGTGCTTCGAAATGTGCAAAGTACTACCCACGGGGGTAAAAGCGTCTAAATGCATGAGGTGCTATGAATAAGGGAGGAATAGGACTTTTGGCCGGTCTGCTGGCAGGTATTGCGGTCGGAGTCACGGCTGGGTTCTTGCTGAATTCGGAGAAGGGGCGCAATGCGTATCGCCGTCTGCGACGCAAGGCTCAGGAGCTAGGCAGCGAGGTGCAAGATGTGGTGGATGAGCAGGTATCCCAAATTCCCGGGGCAGCATCAGAGCTCGTGCAGTCGCTCTCTGAGCGCATTGGCAGCATGGAGCGCAACTTGCATGAGGTCTTGCAGCGGCTTGATGACTCATTGCAAAGGGCATCTGGGGATCGTCAGTAGGCCAACACCACCCACCCGACACCCGGACGGGGTGTCAGGTACCCGCTTCGCAGTGGGATTACTGTGCAGGCATGGAAGAGAATCCTCACGTGGATAGTGTAAACCGGAGCGCAACTCGCCTTTGGCTCCACCTCCGCCGGCAGGCAGGGGACGGGCTGATGCTAGTGAGGCTCCAGGCAATTAGCGTAGCAGCACGCACTGTCTCGCTCCTCATCACCTCCCTGATCCTTTCGGTGGGGCTGCTCTTCTTTCTGCTCATCCTGTGCGTAGCCTTCGCCCTGTGGCTCGGGGCTCTTCTGGACTCCTACGCACTTGCCACGCTAGCGACGGCTCTCCTCTGGGCACTACTATTGGCGGGCGTGTACGTGCTCAGGCATAGAATCATCACAGCACCGCTTGTCCGTCGTTTCAGTAGCATCATACCCACCCCACAGACACCATCGGGCAACGAGAGTGATGCCACACCCCATAATCTGGGCGACCTACGCCGTCAACGGGCACAGCTTGAGGATGCGATAGCAGCGGGGAATTCGCAGCTGAAGCTAGACATTCAGGAGCTCTACCTCGCCATTCAGATCTGGCTCTGGCGGCTAACTGTAGTGCGCATTGTAACCCGCTTGGCATCCAGCCTCCGCTCGCTATTCACACGACACTAGGCATGCGGTACGCCCAATAGTGACACTCGGCATACCGGCTTATAGCCTGCTGACGCAAGCGGCACAGGATTCGCTAAACCTGGATGAACCCTGAATGGGCTATAGACACGAGTAGGATTGGGCGGCAATACTGCAATGGCCCTGCGGGAGATGGGCACTAACGCTACCCTCCAATAGGCGCAGAACGGCTGCTATCGGACCAGAAGGGGCTGCGTATTACTCAGGAGTCCGATGGATTACACCATCGCTTACATTTAGCCCTGAGCTGGCTCCGATGGACTCACTGGACTTGTGGGCCGCCGCACGATGATACAACGCACCCCCAGGCGACGGGCCTCCTTGGCAATCTCAGCCTTCAGGTTCCGAAGCTGCTCGTAGGGAACCCACCCCAAAGAGATTTGCCGATTGCGATGCGCCTTGCGCAACAATCGCACGTAGGCCGGACCAAGACGCACGGCCTTGATATCGTCCCACCGCACAGAACGCTTTTTGTGCAGGCCGAATACCACCTTGTAGTCCAGGGAGCGCCCGTCACTGCTAAAGAAGTAGTGCGTGCGAGCCATAGATAGGTTCAACGCCGTGAAGAGCAACTGCATGAGGAAGATCACCGTGGCCCACACGGGTGATCGCATGTGCAGCAAGAGTAACAGCCAGAATACGGCAATCAGGATGCTCAAAGGAGCAAAGAGCCACCAGCTTAGCCCCCGTTGCGTGGGCGATGATGCGGACAGGTTACAATAGAACATCCCTAGAACACCCGGCTCTTTCAGCTAAAGACCAAGGGGGAAAGAGCGTCTAGAATGTAGTATCTCCTGCCCCAAGGATTAAAAATAGTAAAAAGCCCGTCGGCTCCCTTGCACCAGGAACCGACGGGCATCACAGCAAATCTACCAGGCAAAAAGCGGGCGGCCAGCCATCAGGCTATTGACCTCCTCACGGGTCTGCGCTATGACGGACGCATCCTCAAGGTTGGAGATCACCCGATCCACTAGATCCACAACCTTCTCAGCCTCAGCCTCCTTGAGGCCACGCGTGGTGATAGCAGCAGTCCCCACACGGATCCCAGAGGTCTGGAATGGCGAGCGGCTATCGAATGGCACCATGTTCTTGTTGATGGTGATATCGGCTAGCACCAGCGTATTCTCAGCCTGCTTACCCGTCACCTCGGGGAACTTGGAGCGCAGATCAATCAGCATGCAGTGGTTATCCGTGCCCCCAGACACAATCTCGTAGCCCTTCTCTAGGAAACGCTTAGCCATGGCCGCCGCATTGAGCTTAACCTGCTTCTGGTACTCCTTGAATTCGGGCGTAAGGGCTTCCCCAAATGCCACAGCCTTCGCGGCTATCACGTGCTCCAGCGGCCCCCCCTGAATGCCAGGGAACACGGCACTGTTCACAATCTGCGACATCTTCTTCAGGATCCCTTTAGGAGTCTTTTGCCCCCAGGGGTTGTCAAAATCCTTGCCGATGAGAATCATACCACCACGAGGGCCACGCAGCGTCTTGTGGGTGGTGGTGGTTACGATGTGCGCATACTTAAGCGGGTTCTCCAGCAGCCCAGCAGCAATGAGCCCAGCCGGGTGAGCCATATCGATCATGAGCATAGCCCCCACGCTGTCCGCAATGTCGCGCATGCGCTTGTAATCCCACTCACGGCTATAGGCCGATGCCCCACCCACAATGAGCTTGGGACGGTGCTGCTTAGCCTGCGCCTCCATCTCGTCGTAGTCCACACGCCCCGTGTCCTTACGTACCTGGTAGGAGGTAGCCCGAAACCACTTGCCAGAGACATTCACCGGAGATCCGTGCGAGAGGTGACCACCGTGCGAAAGGTCGAGTCCTAGGAACGTATCCCCTGGCTCCAGCACAGCCATAAAGGCCGCCATATTCGCCTGGGCACCCGAGTGAGGCTGCACGTTAGCAAATTCGCACCCATAGAGTTCGCAAGCCCGGTCGATAGCCAGCTGCTCGGCCTTGTCCACCACCTGGCAGCCACCGTAGTAGCGAGCCCCAGGATAGCCTTCGGCGTACTTATTCGTCAGCACCGAGCCCATGGCCTCTAGCACCTGATCGCTCACAAAGTTCTCCGAGGCAATCAACTCTATGCCATGCGTCTGGCGTTCGCGCTCTTGCGCAATGAGATCAAATAGTGCGGTATCTCGTTTCATCCTGTCTGTAAGGTTAAAGTACACTCCCATGCGAGGGCCTCACGGGCTTGCTATCAATAAGCCCGATCCCGTCGACCCTCTATGTAATTGATAAAAGCGTGATTGGCCACCCGGTTACCCCCGGGGGTGGGATAGTTACCCGTGAAATACCAGTCCCCATGATCGTGTGGGCAGGCCGCATGCAGATTCTCCACCGTCTGGAATACCAATTGCACCTCAGCCCTCATGTCGGGGTGACGCAGCAGGCGCGCCATGTGCTCGATCAGCTCCTCGTCCGTGAACGGGGCATACACATCGCACACGCAGTTGCGCACCTCATGCACCGGCTTACGATTCTCGCTAATGCAATCGTGGTAGACGCTTTGCAGCAAATCGCGCTGCCCACGCTGAGCCAAGAGATCCACCGCTGTACGGAATGCGATGAGATCCTCCATGCGAGCCATGTCGATCCCGTAACAGTCAGGGTAGCGGATGAGCGGCGAGCTCGATACCACCACGATCTTACGTGGCCCGAGTCGGTCGAGTATGCGCAGGATGCTCTCCCGCAACGTGGTACCACGCACGATGGAATCATCGATGACCACCAGTGTATCACGCCCACGCTCCAGTGTGCCGTACGTCACATCGTAGACGTGCTGCACCAGGTCTTGACGATCACGATCCTGCGTGATGAATGTGCGCAGCTTGATGTCCTTCACAGCGATCTTCTCCACCCGGAGTCGATGCTGCATCACCTCGCGCACCGCATCGGGTGTCAGTGGCTGCTGCGCAAGCAGACGAGCCACCTTATCCTGCGTCATATGCTCCTCAAGCCCGCGCACCATGCCGTAGAAAGCCGTCTCTGCAGTGTTGGGTATAAAGGAGAACACCGTGTGATCCAGGTCGTCGCCCACTATGGAAAGGATCTGAGGTGCTAGGAGCTCACCGAGGCGGAGCCGCTCCTGATAGATATCCTTATCGGTGCCGCGCGAGAAGTAGATCCGCTCGAAGCTGCATGAGGCCCGACGCTGCGCCGGGCGTACAGATCGATGCTCCACCGCCCCCGAACGCTTTAGCAGGAGTGCACACCCCGGATCGATCTCATGCACAGCCTCGGCCTCCACATTCATTACTGTCTGGATGACGGGTCGCTCTGAGGCCACCACTGTGTACTCCTCCGTGTCGAGGTAGAATGCGGGCCGTATGCCCCATGGATCGCGGCATACGAAGGCATCTCCGTGACCTAGGAGGCCTGCCATGGTGTAGCCACCATCGAAATCCTTAGTGGCCTCCGTCAGGAGGGCTCCCAGATCGATATGCTCAGCTATCAGCCGGCTAATTTCCCGATTGTTATACCCATCATCCTTGTACTTGCGAAATAGCCGCTGGTTGGCCTCATCCAGGAAGTGCCCGAGCTTCTCGAGCACCGTCACCGTGTCCGAGAGATCCTTCGGATGCTGCCCGAGCTCAATGAGACGCTCGAACAGCTCAGGCGTATTGGTGAGATTGAAATTACCCGCCACGGCCAACGTGCGCGAACGCCAGTTGTTCTCTCTCACCTGAGGGTGCACGTAGTCTATCGTGCCATCACCATAGGTGCCGTAGCGTAGGTGTCCCAGAAAGAGCTCCCCGGCGAAAGGTACATGCGTTCTTACCCAATCCAGATCTGCCAGCTGTTTGGCACTCAGATTGCGGAGCGGGGCATACACCTCCGCAAACACATCCTTGATGGGCGATGACGAGTTGCTCCGGGCCCTATCCATGTAGCGGAGCCCCGGTGGCAAGTCGAACTTCACCGTGGCGAGCCCAGCACCATCCTGACCGCGGTTGTGCTGCTTCTCCATCAGCAGGTACATCTTCTCCAGCCCCCACGTCCAACTCCCGTACCGTTGCTGGTAGTACTCCAGCGGCCGTTTCAGCAGCAGCAGGGCAATCCCGCACTCGTGCTTTATCGCATCGCTCATAGCCTGAATCCTTCCCGAGCCATCATCATACTGTCGTGCGCATCTGCGCTAGTTCTCCCCCTTAAGCCGAAAGAGCTCCATCGCCATGCGGCACACCCTATCCACCCCGAGGCCCGCCTCCAGCATCACGAGATCGGGGGCGCCAGACTGACCGAATTCGTCATTCACCCCAATAGAGCGTATTATGGCAGGGCATCTCTCACCTAGCACCTCGGCCACTGCGCTGCCCATCCCTCCGTGACGCTGGTGCTCCTCCAGGGTCACCACGAGCCGCGTGTCCCGCACCGATTCTAGCAGCATACCCCAATCTGGGGCCGTTATCTCGTACATGTTCAGGAGCGCAACGCCCACGTGCTCCTTAGCCAGACGGCGTATCGTCTCTATAGCGACCCACAGCATATGCCCCGTGGCCACCATCGTGAGGTCTTTCCCCTGCGAGACGGGCATAAATCCTCCCTCGTACACCTCGCTCCGCGACGTGTGGTTGGGCACGTTCATCCGGCCGAGGCGGATGTATGTCGGCCCCGACAGGCCCTCCAGCAGCATAGCCCTAGTGAGTGCGTAGGCCTGGTTAGCATCGCAGGGCGAGAACACCCGCATCCTCGGCAGGGTGCGCATTACAGCGATATCCTCGAGGGCCTGATGCGTTGCCCCATCGGGCCCCACCGATAGCCCCGCATGCGCGCCCGCTATCAGCACCGGGAGGGCGTTGTAGCAGATGCTCACGCGGATCTGGTCCAGCGCCCGTGTCGTGCAGAACGCCGCGTAGGTCGCCATCACGGGGGTATACCCGCACATGGCCAGCCCAGCAGCCAGCCCGGCCATATTCTGCTCGGCAATCCCCACCGAGATAAATTGGTTGGGGTAACGCTCTGCGAAGGTCGTGAGGAAGAGCGAGCCTGTGACATCCGCCCCCAGCACCACCAGCTTAGGCCGTAGTGCTGCTACCTCAGTGATTGCCTCGGCGAAACCCTCGCGCGTCGAGTGCGCCCCTCCCCCCCCTAGCATGCTCCGCCTCGTTTTGCGCGGTAAACTCGTAGCGGCTCAGGTCCAGCACCCCGCCAACCCATCTGCCGTCCCTGGTAGGAACGCTCCAACTCCGCCAGGAATTTCGTTCCCTGCTCGGCGGTTGGGGCCTTGCCATGCCACTGGTGATCCCCCTCGATACTCTCGATGCCACACCCCATCACCGTCTTGGCAATTATCAGACTAGGCCTGGTGTTCCCTGAGACAGACACCTGCCCCAGCGCCGTCTGCAACTCCCGCACGCTGTGGCCATCCACCTCGATCACGTTCCACCCGAAGGCGAGCCATTTGCTCGCCAGCGGCTCGAGGTTCATCACCTCACTAGTTGGGCCGTCTATTTGCAGGCCATTCCTATCCACAATCGCCACCAGGTTTCCGACCTGATGGTGCGATGCCGCCATAGCCGCCTCCCACACCTGCCCCTCCTGGAGCTCCCCGTCACCCATCAGCACATAGGCACGCCAGCTCTCGTTGCGCATGCGCGCTCCCAGGGCGAGTCCCAATGCGATAGACAGCCCTTGCCCCAGCGAGCCCGACGAGCTCTCTACCCCTGGTAGACCGTGCATCAGCGAGGGATGCCCCTGTAGGGGTGAGCCCAGCTGGCGGAGCGTGTAGAGCAACTCCTCATCGAAGAAGCCCCGCAGTGCCAACGCCGCGTAATAGGCCGGGGCCACATGGCCAGCAGAGAGGATGAATCGGTCGCGGTGGTTAGCCTTCGGCGCATCGGGATAGAGATTCAGCACCGAACCGTAGAGCACCGCCAGGATATCGGCCGAGCTCATCGAGCCTCCCAGATGCCCCGAGCCCGCAGCCACCAGCATACGCACCACGCTTGTGCGTATGCCATGCGCAAACTCCTCTAGCTCCCTCCAATCCCGTGGACGCAGCATAAGCCCTACCCTATTTTTTCGACTCCACTGCGGCAGGCGTAACCCCTGCGTCACTCACCGAGTCCGCAGTGCGGAGGCTCGGGAAATTGATAGTCGCAGTCACCACAAACGCTTGCGGGTAGCGGGGCAGTAGCCTCTTGCGGAAGTACAGTGCCTCGAACCGTGTGCGGAAGTCGCCCACCGTGACCCGGTAGTTCGGAGCCTCAAAAGTGCGATAGACCGGTGTGCCCGGCATCTCGCTCAGCACCTGCTCCTGAATGCGTCGGCTCGCCTCGCGGGCCGCTTTGCCCACATCGCGGTAGATGCGCACCCGGTAGCCACGCATGGTGGGGTGCTTAGCCGACTCCGACACGTAGCGAGCCATAGCCCCCTCTAGCTGGGCCGGCTGCACAATCTGCACCCGTCCTAGCGCATTGCTCTCGGCGCGCAGGCGACGAAAGATATCGTCCTCACCCCCTTGCGCCCTTACGTGCCGCGGGGCCAAACAGAGGACTAGCATTGCCACTGCCGCCATGCACGCCACGCATAGGATCCTAAGGCTCTGCGCCGTCGGCAATCCCTTGGTATACCCCATACCGTCAACGGTAGATTTTGCCTGTCACACTACATCATCGCTTGCAAAGATACCCATTTCTCGCCAAACGCTCAGCCTGTGCACCTTGCCCCATCCGGTGGCAAGTGGCGGTTAGTCTGGCTGGTAGGGTAAGGGCTCGCACTCCAGCTGCTGTGCCACGCTTGCGAGACGTTGCAAAGTGCGCGGGGTGAGGGGTATCCCATTCTTGAGGCGGGCTTCCCGAGTGCTTCGCTCCTTGTCGCCCGGAATGATGATGCCCGGCGTGCCCCCGATGCCCTTTGCGTTGCGGAACGTGTCAATCCATGCATCCGACCACGCCTTGAACTCTTTGATTGGGCGAAACGCATCGGCACGTATAGCCCCGAAGAAATGGCCCAAACCATCCCCCATGGGGGCTGGGCGCACGGGGCGGTAGGCCACCTGCGGGGGCACGAATGGCCCGAAGCACGCCCCGCCGAACAGCGAGGCAAACATGTCCACCATGGCCCCCAGGCAGAACCCCTTGTGCGATCCGTGGGCGAGGTCGCCCCCCAGCGGGAGCAGGGCTCCCCCCCGATCGAGCGTGCCGAGATCGGTGGACGGATTGCCCACCGCATCCTGTAGCACCCCCTGCGGCACGTGCGCCGACGAGGACGGCACCACCTCCAGTCCCTCCTCCGAGAGTACCGAGGTGGTGAAATCGATTACCAGTGGCGGGTGACGATGCGTGGGCACAGCCATCGCCATCGGGTTCGCCCCGAGCATGCGGCTACTCCCGTACACCGGGGCCACAATGGGCGGGGCGTTGCTCATGACGATGCCCACCATGTCGGCCTCCAGGGCCATCATGGCGTAGTAGGCCCCCATGCCGAAGTGGTGACTATCGCGCACGGCCACCCACCCAGTGCCCGCGGTGCGCGCCTTCTCCATGGCCAGCTCCATAGCCCGCTTGGCCACCACGGGCCCCAGACTGGAGTCGGCATCCATGGTAGCCGTGGAAGGACTCTGGTACACCACCTGCACGTTGGGATGCACCTTGGCGCGCCCAGCCACCGTGAGGTAGTAGAAATCCATCACCCGCGACACCCCCTGGCTGGCAATGCCCCGCAGATCGGCCTCCACCAGCACCCGCGCCACGGTGTTCGCATCATCGTATGGGCAATCGAGACGAGCGAAGAGCATCGTCACGTAGTCCAGTAGCAGGTTGGCTCTTACCATGACCCCAGCGCGCTAGAACAGCTCGGCATGCGGTGCGCGAGCAAGCTAGATAATGGGTACCTCCACCCCCGGCGCCCGCACCACGAACGGAGGATTAATCAGGCTCTCCTTATTGTAGATCAGCGGCTCGTGGCTGTGCATGTCCACCAGCTCCATGCCTGCCAGCTCGGCGATGGCCTGCCCGGCCGCGGTGTCCCACTCGGTGGTAGGGGTGATGCGCGGGTACACATCGGCCTTCCCCTCAGCCACCATGCAAATCTTCAGCGAGGAGCCCTTGGAGATGACCTCCATGTCGGAGTGCATCTTGCGCAGCTTCTCGAAGTAGTCCGCCATCTCGGGAGCCATGTGCGAGCGGCTTCCCACCACCGTGAATCGGCGCGACTCCAGCGAGAGCGGGAGCCGGTTGGCCGCGGGACGCAGTACGTCGAATTCGCACTCCTCAATGGATCCGTCAAACGAGTAGCCATCGATCTTGAACGCCCCCTGGCCTCGCAGTCCGAAGTAGAGCGTGCGCGCTGCAGGCACCACCACCACCCCCAGCACGGAGCGGCCATTCTCTATCAGGGCGATATTCACCGTGAACTCATCATTCACCTTGATGAACTCCTTGGTACCATCCAGGGGATCGACGAGCCAGAAGAGCTCCCAGTTCTTCCGCTCATCGAAGTGCAACATGCGTCCCTCCTCGCTCAGCATGGGGATCCGTGTGCGCAGGAGGCTCTGCCGTATGGTCTCGTGCGATTCGCGGTCGGCAACCGTCAGCGGGGTGGAATCAGACTTGAGGTTCACCTCGAAGTTGCCCGACCTGTACACCGCCATAATTTTGTCGGAGGCCGTCAGGGCCGCGTACACCGCCTCGGGCAGCAATTTCAGCAGCACCCCGTCGGGGAGAGTGGACATCATGTGCTAGCACTTTATCGTTCTCGCAAAGATAGTGAACTTCGCCGACCGATTCGACGCATCGCCCCCATCTTTTGCCTGTCCCGCCATGCGGCAGATGGCATGGGGCATCCCCCCAGCAAAAAGGCACCAACACCGTACCAAGAACGCCCAAATATGGACTTGATACGGCGTTGGTACGGCTATGCTACGGAGCAGGTGGGGCGATAGAGACGCTCGTCACCTTTCGCTTTATCACGATAGTGCCGAGTAAGCGGTCTGTATGAAAGCGCAGCGCAACCGATATCGATCCCCCATGTAGAAAGCCACTCCCTCCGATAGCCCCTGTAACCTCTTTGCCGCAAATTCGTATCCTCATTCCGGGATAGAGCGTCGCCAGGCCGGCGACGAATTCGAAATATATAAACGAGGGTAAAACGGACATGCGGCGAATCGCTAACCGGGCTGTGGCTGGTGGCGGATGTCGCGGTTGCCAGTTCGCCCAGCAGTGTATGGTAAGCGATCCTTTGCTAGTTTTCTCGGTGGGAGCACGAAGGGGTGACAAGGCAGGATCGTAGGTAAAATGGCTACATTTGCGGCGGTTCCCTTGCCCGTGCGGGTGGGTGGACGTAGCTCAGAAAGCGTATGAAAGGCATTATACTGGCCGGTGGGGCCGGAACACGCTTGGGGCCACTCACAAGCTGCCTATCGAAACAACTGCTTCCGGTGTATGACAAGCCGATGGTGTACTATCCGCTGTCGGTGCTCATGCTCGCTGGGATCCGCGAGGTGCTACTCATCAGCACGCCGCAAGATCTTCCACACTACGAGCGGCTGCTAGGCGACGGGGCACGGCTGGGGCTACGCATCCAGTACGCTACGCAGACAGCCCCCCGGGGGCTCGCGGAGGCATTCCTGATTGGCGAGAGCTATCTTGACGGTGAGGGTGCATGCCTGGTGCTCGGGGACAACATCTTCTACGGGGCCGACTTCACGCGCATGCTGCGCGAAGCGACTGAGCTGGAGTCGGGGGCTCGTATTTTTGGCTACGCGGTGCGTGATCCGCAACGCTACGGGGTGGCCGAGGTGACGGCCCAGGGGCAGGTGGTTAGCCTGGAGGAAAAGCCCCAGTGTCCCAAGTCGCAGATAGCGGTGACGGGACTCTACTTTTACGACAGCACCGTGTGTGCTAAGGCTCGCGCGCTGCGTCCCTCGCCGCGCGGCGAGCTGGAGATTACCGATCTCAATCGGCTATACCTGGCCGAGGGATCGCTCAGCCTGACCCAGTTGCCACGCGGCATGGCCTGGCTGGATACGGGTACGCCGGAGAGCCTGCTGCAAGCGGCCCACTTCATCCACACCATCCAGACCCGCCAGGGGTTACAGGTGGCCTGCCTGGAGGAGATAGCCTACCGCTGCGGGTATATCGACCGGGAACAACTACGCACGCTGGCCACCCAGCTCGGCCCAAGCGAATATGGGCAATACGTGCGGCAACTCGCGGAGGAGGGGTAGACGTATGCGCATAGAGCCGACAGAGCTAGAGGGGGTGTTGCTGCTCTACCCCGATGTGCATCCCGATGCGCGGGGCTACTTTTTCGAGAGCTACAGCAGCAGACGTTTTGTAGAATTGGGGCTGGGCACCTTCGAGGCGCAAGACAATGAGTCGATGTCGGCGCGGGGTGTTGTGCGCGGGCTGCATTACCAGCTTGCGCCTCATGCGCAGGCTAAGCTCGTGCGCGCCGTGGCGGGGCGCATCTTCGACGTGGCTGTGGACGTGCGCCGCAGCTCACCCACGTTTGGCCGCTGGACAGGCCGCATCCTCGACGGGGAGAACCATGCTATGCTGTACATCCCGCAGGGGTTCGCCCACGGATTCAGCGTGCTGGAGGGCCCGGCTGTGGTGCAGTACAAGTGTGATGCTCCCTGGCATCCAGCCTCTGAGCGCGGCATCAGCTACCGGGATGCCACGCTGGCCATCGATTGGCATTTGGATGGAATGGAACCGCTGGTGTCCCCGAAAGATGAGGGGCTCCCGTGCCTACAAGAAGCAGATCTAGCACCATGAGCAAGGGACATGAAGAGGCATCGCACCGCCCTGGCCAGGATCTGCGCGTGCTGGTGACGGGAGCCGGGGGTCAGCTGGGGCAATCGATACGCCAGGTGCTGAAGCTAACGGGCCCCGTGGGCCCTCTCGAGACCGCCGTGCGGGTAGGTAGCACGCTGTGGCACTTTGCCGATCGACACACGTTGGACATCACCAAATCCAAGCTGGTAGCCGAAGCCATCACGGCGATACAGCCCGATGTGATACTGAACTGCGCTGCCTACACGGCAGTGGACAGGGCCGAGCAAGAGCCCGAGCTGGCCGATGCGGTGAACCGGAATGGTGTGGTCAACCTGCTGAACGCCTCGGCGCGCGGCGGATCCTTCATCATACACATCTCCACAGACTACGTGTTTGGCAACAGCGGAGCCGAGCCCCATCACGAGCTCGAGATTCCATCGCCACGCTGCGTCTACGCGCGCACCAAGCGCGATGGGGAGCTTGCGCTGCTGGGCACATGGCGCGCCATGGTGATACGCACCAGCTGGCTCTACTCGCAGTACGGGCACAACTTCTTCCGCACCGTGCTCAGCAAATGCGAGGAGGGAGCCCCCATGCGGGTAGTGTACGACCAGGTGGGGTGCCCCACATGGGCAGGTAGCCTGGCCGCCGCGCTGGTACGCATGGTGGATCAGCGGAAATGGTCGGCAGGGATGTACCACTATAGCGACCTCGGCGTGGCCAGCTGGTATGACATGGCCATGGCCATTCGCTCGCTGGCCGGGGCAGGCAACAGCATTGAGCCCATCAGGAGCCACGAGTACCCAAGCCAAGCCGCACGCCCCACACACAGCGTGCTTGACAGCACCAAGAGCCGTCGCGAGCTGGGACTACCAGCCGTGCATTGGCTGGCCGCCCTACAGGAGTGCTACCAGGGCATGCAGGGTGGCGCTGCATAAGCCCCGCTGGAGTCGAGGTGCACAATTCAACGTCAGAGAGAGAAGTCCGATGGATTGGAATTCGATACCGGAATCCGTGCGAACCCGCGTGGAGGAGTGGCTCTCCTACGAGTACGACTCCCGCACGCGGGAGGATGTGCAATGGCTCATGGAGCACAATGTGCCGGCGTTGCTAGACGCTTTTGGCTGCGACCTGGAGTTCGGCACCGGGGGCCTACGCGGCATCATGGGCGTAGGGCCCAATCGCATCAATATCTACACAGTACGCCGCACGACGGTAGGACTAGGGCACTACCTGCGCGAGGTGTACGGCACGACGCAGGAGGTGCGGGTGGCCATAGCCTATGACAGTCGCAACGAGAGCATACGCTTCGCCGAGGAGACCGCGAGCGTCCTGGCCGACATGGGATTTCGGGTGTACCTGTACGCCTCGGTGCGCCCCACCCCACAGCTCAGCTTCACGGTGCGCAACCTGCGTTGCCATGCCGGTGTGGTGATAACGGCCTCGCACAACCCCAAGGAGTACAACGGCTACAAGGTGTACTGGCGCGACGGAGGGCAGGTGACTCCCCCCCACGATGGGCGCATCATGGAAGCGATACGTCAGGCAACCGGCACCCACTCCACACGTAAGGCGGTGGAGGGAGGATGCATCATTCGCCTGGATGCGGAATTCGATGAGCCATACGTGAGCGCGCTGCTAAGCAGCATGCATCACCCCGAGTGTGTGGCCGCGCAGCGAGAGATGGGCATCGTGTACACGCCCATCCACGGCGCAGGCGGGGGCATTGTGCCGGGGCTACTTCGCCGAATGGGATTCAACCACGTGCACCTGGTGACGAGCCAGCGAGATACGGATGGCAATTTTCCCACCGTGTCCTCTCCCAATCCCGAGGAGTCAGCTGCGATGGCACTTGCCATGGAGATGGGTGAAGCGCAGGGAGCCGATTTGGTGTTGGGCACCGACCCCGATGGGGATCGCGTGGGGGCTTACGCCCGCAATGCGTCGGGTGAACTCGTGCGGCTCAATGGTAACCAGCTGGCCGTGCTGCTTGCCTACTACCAGATGGAGTGGCTGAAGGAGCAGCAGGGCGTGGTGGATCCGTACCTGGTGCGCACCATCGTGACGAGCCCTATGCTCGATGCTTTGGCAGCCAGCTATGGGGTGCGCTGTGAGCAGGTGCTCACCGGATTCAAATACATTGCCGAGCGCATTGCCGCGCAGGAGGGGCACGCCTTCTTCCTCTTCGGCGGCGAGGAGAGCCACGGGTATCTGGTGGGGACAGACACGCGGGATAAGGATGCCATGCAGGCCTGCGCGCTGCTCGCCGAGATGACCGCCTGGGCTAAATGCCAGGGGACAACGCTGGTGGGGCTACTCGAGAAGCTCTATGCCCAGTACGGCTACTGGTACGAGATGCAACATTCGCTGGTGCGACAGGGTGAAGCGGGGCGCAATGAGATAGCCATGCGCATGCAACGGCTCCGCGATGTGCCCCCCACGGCATTGGCTGGTGAGGAGATAACGCAGATTCTCGATTACCAGCTAGGCCAATGCAGCAATCTGGCCACGGGTGACGTGGAGAGCATCCATTTACCTAAGTCCAACGTGCTACAGCTGGTGACCAACCAGGGGAGCGTGCTCACGGTGCGTCCCTCGGGGACAGAGCCGAAGATTAAGTACTACGCCAGCGTGCGCGGCAGCTACGAGGGGTTTGCGCAGAGCGAGGCAGCGCAGCGGCTCCGCGCTGAGATGCTGGTGGAGTCGCTCATTGCCCTATAACAGCTCGAGGGGTCAACGCGGGACAGTGAGCCCCGCTCAGGGTAATCCACACGGCTATGCGATGCATGGCCAGGGGGGACTGTGGGAGCACGGCCTGCGGCCAGTCCGGTAAAAGCGATTTGGTCAACGCGGGGGATGTATCAGGCCGAAAGGCAAATACCCTGCCTGTGGCCCGGAGATGCACATCCGGCGCAACACGATGTATTTTGCGCTCGGGCGGAATTTTGATTACCTTTGTGGCTGAATTTCGGGCCCTAGTCAAAAGGCTCAGAGCTCATCAGGTAACACTCAATAACAAAAAGAACAATGATTGGTTACATCGTGTACATCCTTATCGTACTGCTCACTGCGGCGGGACTGTGGAGGATGTTTGAGAAGGCTGGCAAACCCGGATGGGCTGCCATCATTCCGTTCTACAACCTGTGGGTGATGATGGAAATCATCGGGCGTCCGAATGTTCACATGCTGTGGTGCCTGTGCCCGATTGCGAATATCGTTTTCGCGCTGATTTGGTACATCGAATTGTCACAGAGCTTCGGTCGCTCGGCGGGCTGGGGTGTGCTGGCGTTCTTCTTCCCATTCGTTGCATGGCCTATCATCGGTTTCGGTGAAGACAAGTACATCGGCCCGCAGCGGATGAATCTCCCCAACATGCCTAACATGCAGAAGTAAGGAGAGCCAAGGGGTTCTCATCCATATGGAGAACGCCGGGTTGCGGGCCAAGAGGCTTGCCGCCTGGCGTTCTTTCATTTACAAGGAGCGCCCCTGTCATCCGTTTTGGGGTACCGGTACGCTCAGCGATTGCCTCAGTGTCGGCGATGAGGAACACGTAAAGACGATGGAGTATGGCCATGTTTAGCAGCAACACACGGGAGACCAAGCAGTGGGTAAAGGCAATCCGTGACAATTCGAACCTCTTCGCCATGGTGGTACAGGGGGACGTTGTGACGTGGGCGAGCCACGGGCTGACGCTTCACCTGGGTCGCAATGAGTCGGCCATAGCTGGCCACCCCGTGCTAGAATTTATGCCCGAAGGGGACTGGAGCTCCATGCGTAGCTGGCTCGATGGGCACCCAGGGGTGGTGGGAGATTTCTCGTTTTCTCTGCGCCACGCCAATGGGGTCGAGCATAAGGAGCGCGCGATGGCCTGGCGGAGCTCAGGCGGTGAGGCCACACTCTACTATGTGGCAGGGCACTACGCCCCGAGCGATGAGCCAGAGAGGGCGGAGGATGACAACGCCACCTCGCTGGCAAGCCGCGAGGAGATGCTGACCTACCTGAGCCACGAGATTCGCACGCCGATGAATGCCCTCACGGGGCTACTGGAGCTGCTGCGGAGCACGTCCATCACCCCAGAGCAGGAGCCACTGGTATCGGCCCTATCCACCCTGTCGGCCAAACTGCTGATGCTGCTCAACGACATGCTCGACCTGTCGCGGGTGCGGGCGGGTAAGATGGTGCTCCACTATGAGACGTTCGCCCTGCGCCCAATCATGGATCGTCTGCTCCGTGAGCACGCCCTACTCCACCCGAATTTGCAGCTAAAGCTGGAGTATGATGATAGGCTCCCTGCGGAGATACGGGCCGACTCGCACCGCATTGAGCAGATGCTCACCAATGTGCTGTCCAATGCGCTGAAGTTCACCAAGCAGGGGCAGGTCACGCTGATTGCACAACGTGGAGCTGGGCCGAAAGACCTGGTGCTGGCTGTGCGAGATACCGGCACAGGCGTGTCGCCCGCAATGCTGAGCCGGCTCTTCGATCCCTTCATCAGCTCCGGTCAATCCAGTGGGCGAGAGGCTGGCACAGGGCTAGGGCTGCACATTGCCAAGCTGCTTGCCGAGTTGCACGGGGGGCGTGTGCATGCATGCAGCGAGGAGGGACGAGGCACCGAGGTACGATTTGAGCTCCCAGTGATACCGAACGATGAGGTTGCAGCACCTGAGCAATCCCCCGATAAGACCACAGGGGGTGGAGATGAGCCGCCGATCCTATCGCTACAGGGTGCCGTGGTGTTCCCCACGGGGCGTAAGGAGAGCGCGAGGCGCATCCTGCTAGTGGATGACAACGCCATTAATGTAATGGTGGTCAACAAGTTCATCGCCCGATGGGGCTACGAGGTCGATGTGGCGAACGATGGGCAGCAGGCCCTCGACATGCTCGAGGGGAATGCGTATGGGCTGGTGCTGATGGACATTCGCATGCCGGTGATGGGTGGGATTGAGGCCACAGAGCGCATTCGCGCGCGCAAGGATGCCAAGGCCCGTGTTCCCGTAGTGGCCCTGACAGCCTCCACAGAGACGGGCATCAAAGAGCGCATCGAATCGGTTGGTATGGACGGGTACATTTTCAAGCCATTCATTGCCGGCGATTTGCAACGGCTCGTGGAGTACTACCTTGGGCCAGGTCAACCCGCCAGCTAACAGACACTATGGATAAGCAACGAATAATATCCGATTCCGAGCTGATGCTTGCCGATGATGGCTCGGTGTTTCACCTCCGGATGCGCCCTGAGGATATAGAGGGCGACACGGTGATAATGGTGGGCGATCCGGCCCGGGTTGCACTAGTGGGGCGGCAGCTGTCGCATGTACGGCAGATAGCCCAGAATCGCGAGTTTCACTCCATCACGGGAGAGTACCGTGGGCACCGCATCTGCGTCCTGTCGCACGGGATAGGGTGCGGGTGCATTGACATTGTCATGAATGAGCTCGATGCGCTGGTCAATGTGGATCTTGCGAGCCGAACCCCACGCACCGAGGCGCAGCGTAGCTTACGGCTGGTGCGCATTGGGACAGCTGGGACAGTGCAGAATGAGATACAGGCCGGTGAGGCCATCGTAACCGCACGGGCTATAGGGGTGGATGCGCTGGGGTGGTACTACACCGATGCGTGCGCAACATTTGACAGCGCATGCACAGAGGCCTTTACGCGGCACTTGAATTGGCCCGGGGAGCTCCCAAGGCCATACGTTACGTCATCATCCAGGCATCTATTGGAGCGGCTGAAGGGCCTTGGGCACACGGGTATGACCCTATCGGCCCCGGGCTTTTTCGCCCCACAGGGACGGTGCGTACGTTTGACCCCCAGGCTAGACGACCTAGTGGAGCGGGCTTCCGCATTCGAGTACGAAGGGCAACGCATCCTGAACATGGAGATGGAATCGGGGGCCCTGTCGGCCTTGGCTACCATGCTAGGGCACGAGGCCATAACGGTTACACTGGCCATTGACAACCGCAGCAAAGACGCGACGCTAGTAGATTATCACGCCCGCATGGATTGGCTCGCTGGGCAGGTGCTAAATGCCATAACAGCCTAGCTACGAGAGGATCAGCGTCCGCATCATAGCTCCAGGTTGAGTCGAATTACAGCTGAAAGGCCATTGGCCGCGGGGCCGGTATTACGCGAAGTTCCCCTACCTTTGCAGTTGGCACCATCGCCTAGTTGGTTGCCCCCACATTGGCCTGGGCAGTTTGCGCGCCAGGGCCTCAGGAGTGTACCTATTCCCGCTTAGATCGCATGAGTGAACACCGGAGAGAGAGGGTAGTTTGTGCCATTTGCGGCAAGGATGAGCACCAGTGCCACCTGATTCAAGGGGTGGCAGGCTATGTGTGCACAGAATGCATCGAGGGGGTGCATAGCTTTCTGCTGGCGCAGCAGGAGTCGGCTGCGACACCTGTGATGCAGGGTATAGAGGCTAAGGAGCTACTTCCCCCGCGGGAGATGAAGGCCTTTCTGGATCGCTACGTCATCGGGCAGGATCGGGCAAAGCGCTTTCTCTCCGTGGCGGTATTCAATCACTACAAGCGCATACTAAGCCATCGTCCGGCAGGGGAGCAACCCGGCGTTGAGCTCGAGAAGAGCAACGTGCTGCTGGTAGGGCCCACGGGCACAGGGAAGACCCTCCTTGCACGCACGATAGCCCGAATGCTGAAGGTGCCTTTCTCCATTGTGGATGCCACCGTGCTCACTGAGGCCGGGTATGTGGGAGAGGATGTGGAGAGCATTCTGACGCGGCTCTTGGCCGCAGCCGATTACGACGTGGCCGCGGCCGAACGGGGGATCCTGTTCATCGATGAGCTGGACAAGATTGCCCGCAAGAGCGATAACCCATCCATCACGCGGGATGTGTCGGGGGAAGGGGTGCAGCAGGCCCTACTCAAGATTCTAGAGGGCACGGTGGTACACGTCCCCCCGCAGGGTGGGCGTAAACACCCTGAGCAGAAGATGATTGCCGTGGATACGAAGGACATCCTATTCATCTGTGGCGGTGCCTTCGAGGGTATTGAACGGCACATTGCGCAACGCCTAAACACGCAGGTGGTGGGCTACGGGGCGCATCGGCAACGAGAACGGGTGAAAGCGAGCGATCTGATCGCCTACATCTCACCCCAGGATCTACGCTCGTACGGGCTGATCCCCGAACTGGTGGGCCGCTTACCAGTGATTTCGCATCTCGACCCACTGGATAAAAAGGCCCTGAGAGATATTCTCACAAAGCCCGAGAATGCCATCGTTCGCCAGTATGAGGAGTTGTTTCGATACGATGGTATCACGCTGCAAATAGACAGCGAGGTGCTGGACTTCATTGTGGATAAAGCCGTGGAGTACCGTCTCGGCGCGCGGGGATTGCGCTCGATATGCGAGGCGATTCTCATTGACGGTATGTACGAGCTCCCGGGATCGGGAACGGATACGCTACACGTGGATCTGCCGTATGCCCGCCGGGCTCTGGAACGGGAGCAATCGTTAAGCCTACAGGCCTAAACGAGGCCAGCAAGCAGGCGATACAGCAACGATTAGTCGCCTGGCGTTCAGCAGACGGGTATTAGGGTATAGAAGTGCACGATGCGGGAGAAAGGGGCTTTTCTCCCGCATCGTGCATTTTTACCTCTGATCAATCCACCCCGGGCTGCACATCTGAGGGCAAGGGTTCCAAGGCGTGGAGAGGTGGCACTAAGCAGCCGTGGGCGCAGAGGGGATGTCCCCTCTGCGCCCACGGCGTATCACAACCAGATGGAATGGGCCCGGAATCCCTAGCGCAGGGCCTGAGATATTAGCGCATCGTCCACCAGGTTAGGCATCGTCACACGCAACTCGGGGACGCGTCCCATCTCACGCTCAATGGCATGCATGGCCCCCTGGTTGCGGGCCCAACTACGGCGTGCAATACCGTTGTTCACATCCCAAAATAGCATCCGTTTGAGTCGCACGTCGGCCTCGGCAGAGCCGTCGAGCACCATGCCAAAGCCGCCGTTCATGACTTCGCCCCACCCTACACCACCGCCATTGTGGAGCGAGACCCACGTGGCCCCACGGAATGAGTCGCCGATGACATTCTGCACGGCCATATCAGCGCAGAATTGCGACCCGTCGTAGATATTCGACGTTTCGCGGTAGGGAGAGTCTGTGCCAGAGACATCGTGATGGTCACGTCCCAGGACAACCGGGGCTGAGAGCTCACCGCTGCGCACCGCCTCATTGAATCGCTGGGCAATGCGCATGCGCCCTTCAGCATCAGCGTAGAGGATCCTGGCCTGCGAGCCTACCACTAGACGATTGGCCGCCGCCTCACGAATCCAGTGTATATTGTCATTCAGCTGATCCTTGATCTCCTCGGGGGCCGATTTCAGTATCTCCAGCTGCACCTCCAAGGCGATACGGTCGGTGATGGCCAGGTCGGCTTCACTGCCCGAGGTGCAAACCCAACGGAATGGGCCAAAGCCGTAGTCGAAGAACTTGGGCCCCATGATATCCTGGACGTACGAGGGGTAGCGGAACCCATTGCCATCGGGGGCAAGGATATCGGCACCCGCCCTACTCGATTCGAGCAGGAATGCGTTCCCGTAGTCGAAGAAATACATGCCCTGCGAGGTGAGCGCATTGATGGCTATCACATGCCGGCGCAGGGATTCGTATACCTTATCGCGGAACAGATCGGGCTGCTCGGCCATCATGCGGTTGGCCTCCTCGAAGGTGAGCCCAACGGGGTAGTAACCGCCCGCAAAGGGATTGTGGAGGGATGTTTGGTCGCTACCGAAATCCACACGCACGCCATCGGCTGCCAGACGCTCCCACAGGTCGACCACATTGCCAACATACGCTAGCGAGACGACCTCTTTGGTGGAAACCGCTGTCCCGATCCGATCCATGAGGGCATCGAGATCGTCGTGCAGCTCATCGACCCATCCCTGCGCATGACGCTTCTCGGCCGCGTGGCGATTGACCTCGGCTACCACACTCACCACGCCTGCAATGCGCCCAGCCTTAGGCTGCGCCCCGGACATGCCACCTAGTCCTGAGGTGACAAATAGCTTGCCTCGTAGATCCTTCTCACCGGCCTTAAGGCTCCTGCGCCCGGCTCCAAGCACGGTAATAGTGGTGCCATGCACGATGCCCTGCGGGCCGATGTACATGTAGGAGCCGGCGGTCATCTGGCCGTACTGGGTTACCCCAAGCGCATTGTAACGCTCCCAGTCGTCGGGGGATGAATGGTTGGGTATCATCATCCCATTAGTCACCACCACGCGTGGGGCTTCCCGATGCGATGGGAATAGCCCCACCGGGTGCCCGGAGTACATGACGAGCGTCTGCTCGTCGGTCATGGTGGCCAGATACTGCATCGTCAGGCGATACTGCGCCCAGTTTTGGAATACGGCCCCATTGCCACCATACGTGATGAGCTCATGCGGATGCTGGGCGACGGCCGGATCCAAATTGTTCTGGATCATCAGCATGATGGCGGCCGCCTGGCGGCTCTTGGCTGGATACTCGTCGATGGGCCGAGCATACATGGGGTACTCGGGGCGGAAGCGGTACATGTAAATGCGGCCGTAGGCATCGAGCTCATTCCTAAACTCGGGTGCCAACACGGCATGATGCTTCTGCGGGAAGTAGCGTAATGCATTCCGCAGGGCCAACTCACGCTCACGCTCGGTGAGAATCGATTTACGTCGAGGCGCATGGCTCACCGATGGATCCAGCTCCCTGGCGGGTGGCAACTCAGCGGGGATGCCTCCGAGGATGTCATTTTTGAAGTCTACCATGACCGCTCAATTTGATTACGTGGCTGCGGGTACAAATGCTACTGGTGTCTCACCCTGGGCCTACCGAGAACGTAGGGCCCTTACATGGTGGGGGAAGCAGCTGCACTTCCCATCTCCTTCATGTAGGCTAGGGTATTCAGTATACTCCCGGTGGTAATGCGGGTTGCTTCGGCAATGATATGGGCCCGCTCGTAGTACTGTTGGCGTGCGGCCATAGTTTGCTCGACGTAGGGGAAGAGCTCATCGGGCTGCATGTCCTCCAGCAGAGGCCTGCGAGCCATGCTGTTGCGAAGACGTTGGCACAGGGCTGTATTAGAGAGCTGGAGGTAGAGCGTGTAGCCCTGCTCGCGCATGCGATCCATATTGTCGAAGAAACAGGGCGTGCCTCCTCCCGTGGCTACGACGCAGGGGCCTTTGTCGGCCAGAACGTTACGGAGCATTTCTCGCTCGATGTCTCGGAAGGCAGCCTCCCCCTCAGATTTGAAGAACTGCGTGAGCGAGCGGCCTGTCTGCTGCTCGATTGCGGCATCGAGATCCACGAACTCTACATTGAGCTCACGCGCCAACTTCTTACCGAATGTGGACTTACCACATCCCATGAATCCGAGGATGAAAATGGGGCGATCCAGCATATTACAACACTAGGGTAGGCCCCAGAGCGTTCTCGCATCAAGGGGGGTATGTACTGTCGCACAGCTCACCGCAAAGGCAGCTCCCTTTGGCACACGGTGCACCAAGCCCGCAGGGACGGTTTCCCTGCGATGGAACCGGCACATCACAGACCCGAACTTCAGAGCTGGCATGCGGGATGAACAAGCATCATAAGACGGCATCGGCTCGGTCGGGTAATCTCCTGCCAGCGAGGATCCCAGGTGACAGGATGTATAAGAGCCCGACGGGAAGAGCAGGGCCTGGGGAATTAACGCGCCATTTTCACCACCTTACAGCAGAGATCGACAACCCGATACGAGTAGCCCCACTCGTTGTCATACCACCCGAGTACTTTCACGAGGTTACCGATGACCTTCGTGCTGAGCGCATCAAAGATGGTGCTGTGGGGATCGTGGATGATGTCGGCAGAGACGATAGGATCCTCGGTGTACGCAAAGATGTCGCACATCTCTGGCTTCTCGGACTCCGCTTTCATCATGGCATTGATCTCCTCCACGGTGGTACTTTTTTTCACCGTGCACACAAAGTCCACCAGAGAGCCCGTGGGGGTTGGTACGCGCACCGAGACACCATCGAGCCTGCCAAGAAGCTCGGGGATGATAACCCCCATGGATTTCGCAGCCCCGGTGGTGGTAGGTATCTGCGAGACGGCCGCAGCGCGTGAACGCCGAAGATCGTCGTGCACGCGGTCGAGGATCCGCTGATCGTTGGTGTAGGAGTGAACGGTGGTCATAAAGCCCGACTCAATACCCCACTCCCTGTGCAACACTTTAGCCATGGGAGCCAGACAGTTGGTGGTGCAGCTGGCGTTGGAGACGAATTGATCGCCAGGCGTGATGCAGTCGTCGTTGACACCGAGCACCACAACCCGATCGATAGCATCCTTAGCCGGAGCCGTGAGCACGACTCTCTTAACACTGCCGCGCAAGTGATCGCCATAGCCACCTTTGGGCGAGCTCTTCCTATTGAAGACACCCGTGGATTCAACGACAACCTCCGGCTCGGCCCTCCAGTCAATCTCTCCCGGGTGTGCTGCCCGCGAGATGGGGATGCGTCGTCCGTCGAGGATAATCGCATCGTCATCTGGCTCGATATGCCCGGGGAATCGGCCTTGCGTGGAGTCATACTTCGTGAGATACACCATAGCCTTGGCATCCATCAACCCATTGATGGCCACGACTTCCACATCGTTGCGCTCGTAAATCGCTTTGAAGACGTTGCGACCGATACGACCATAACCGTTAATCGCCACACGTACCTTTTCCATGCTGAATCTCGCTCTCTATGTTAGGGATTGCCTCACATCGGCAGCCCAAAGGTAGCGAAAATATTCTGGCTGCCACCCTGAGGAATGCGGCTATCGATATTTGCGCAAACGGTAGGCCCAATAGCCTAAAACCAGGGCGGCGATGACTAATGCGCTCACCAGCATGTGCCACCAATGACCGGCAGGAGGGGGGGCTTCTAGCGGGTACTCACCGCGGCGGACGAGGCTGCACGTGTATTGCAACATGGTGTCGACGGTGTTGCCACTCAGCTCCTCAATTGATAGCGGAAAAGGGAAGTCGGGTATAACGCCCCGTCCCCAGGGCTGGGCGGGATGCGGTACCGTATCAAACACGACACGGACGAGCGGCACAGTGACCTTGAGCTTGGAGTACGGGAGCGTGATGCTGTAGAGAGGTTCATCAGCCATGGTGTAGTACGCCGAGCCCGTCTCTCGACCGATGAATACCCCACGCCCATGCTTACGAATGAGCGAGGCAAATAGGGACGGGATCCCACGTGTTCGCTCATTGACCATGACGTAGACACGGCCGGTGTAATTGCGCGCCGAATCGGGCGCGAGAGGGGCGTTAAACGTAAGCCGGAAGACATCTGGCGCAATGCTGTCAGGGAAATCGATCGCACGAGAGAGCGAGTCTACTTGAAGCCTCTCGGGATTGAAGAGCTGGCAGGTGGAGCGGCACCTGGACTCGAGGTAGAGGTAGGGACGGAAGGATCGCTGGGCTATGGCGGCAAAGAGTGGTGCCACGCAGTGCAGGGAGCCGAGGCGTGCGTTGCGCAAATCGATTATCAGATTTGTGATCCCAATTCGCTGGGTATGCACTAAGAAATCGAGCAGTAGAGACAGTTGCTGGCCGCTGAGCGACAGATTACCAAGGCGAATATATGCTGTAGCCGTATCAAGCTCCAGCATGGCGATCCCTTGGGATTTCATCTGCAGGACGTAGCTTGCAAAGGTCTCTGGCACCTCATCCGTATAGCTTTCCTCAACCGGTAACGGAGGGTAAACGACGCTAGAGCCATCGGACAATTCGAATGCCACACGATGCGGCTCGTCCGCAGGACGTATCATCGTGTTGTAGAGCATCCCGCCCTGTAACAGCTCGATGCGGGCCAACTCTCCCTGCGTATATCCTCCCCGGCTAAAATGGTAGCGAGGGCTGCGCACAAGGGCATGTATCATCTGCACTACACTGTCGGCAGGAATGCCGTCCACCCGGCTGATGCGCTTCCCGAGTATTCGCCGGATGCCCGAATGGGCCCATGTGACAACGAGCGAATCATTGAGTACGCCAAATAGCACCGGGTAACGAAAGACTCTCCTCACGGTGTCAGATGGTAAACGAGACTCTATCGTCGTGAGCTCATCGAGAGGCATCTGCACCAGCGCATTGCACTGGGCCCTGAGCCAGTCGTAATCGTGCGTACGCCGAGCATCACGCAGGAGGCAAGCGTACAGGCTGTCGACCGACTCGGGGCATCGGTACACGTTGGTGTTCGGGTTGGCCCTGGTGAGTAGACGGTAGATGCACCCTAGCTCTTGCTGTATCTCGGGTGGGGAGAATTGTCTTTGCGATCCCAACTTCTGATCGGCCGAAATGGGCTGCGCAAGACCAAACAAAACTAGCGGGTCGGCCTGACCTCCCGTCCGAGCCGTCACCAGTGCGACATTGGGCTCGCCCACTTCTTCCAGGAAGTACCCTGCTGTGCCGATGATGTGACCTCGCGAGATGCGTTGCCCGATGCTTAAATCTTCCCGCAATTTTACCCCCGAGACGGTGACGCTGTAATCGGCCGAATCGATGGTAATGGATGCGGTGACAGCCTTCGGATTAAAGCCATTTGCCCGTGCAATTGCCACGACCTGCTCCTCCAAGGTTCGGCCACGTAAGGCTGCCGGCCGGGGCCAAGTTGCTGCGCGCCGAAAATTGTACCAATAACAGTATACAATTTGCCGCACGGTGCCTCTTATTGGGGCAACGACCAGGCTCGAATCGTTCGCCGTTAACAGGAGCGTACCCGGATTTTGCATGCCAAAGAGGCTCTCCTGTGGCCGAGATTTGACCACAGCAGGATTCGCTTCCCCCGGTAAGGGCCAACGGAACTGCTGCGCAGCGAGTGGACTTGCGCTGCACAAGGCCAAAAGGCAAAGTAGGACGGGGAAAACGCTTCGCATGGAATCCAATCACTCACCCGTGCGCTAGGTTCACGGGACACTCTTCGCAAAGGTACGAAAGCGATGAGATATACCGGCGCAGCAAGGCGCATGGCTAGCGCAGACTGATGATAACTGCGCTGGCTAGAGGTGTGGGAAGGAATCTGTAACGAGTCGATTGCATTTTTACCATTACATTTGCCACTGTGCGTATTTTACATCATGTGGGGTGCGCCGCTAATAGCTCATTAGACCAACGATTTATGAAAATTGCAACCGTCACATTGCTCTCATTACTGACCACCATGTTGCTGCTGGGGGCCTGCAACAAGTCGAGCGAGAAGAGCTCTACGCCTGATGACAGCGGGACATTCCGGCCGAAATCGACTCGGGTAGATACCACGGTGCCCAAGGCGCTTCACGGGGAGTGGTTCTACAGCGGGCGGATCATACGCATGACGGATTTTAAACAGCCCGAGATTCCGGATGAGCTGAAGGCATGGCACTTCTGGGTGAATACCTCGCGGGCACCACTAAACACCAGTAACTGGCGCAGCGAGCGGCTCAAGGCGTTGTACAGATCCGTATTCGCACAGCTAGCCTCCGTGCCCAACTTGGCCAAGGATGCGATCCGCATATCGGCGGATTCTCTGACGGTTCCCAGTTGGCTCACCGTGCTCCCTAATCTTCCTGGAATCACCAATGAAATAAAGAAGGCCTACCTCGTTGGGGATACTGCGCTACAGTACTACATTGGCAATGCACAGCTCATGGAGATCCGTTTCCGTGATTCGATCCTAGTGAGCACCGATATCACTCCCAACGGACAATTCATCTACGCGGTGTGGAAGAAACGATAGCGAGAACCTTATCCGTGTGGGCCTGGCAAATACCCAATGACTGGGCTTTCTGCACCTAGGGTATAGAAAAGAGTGAGGGCCATGATGGGGATTCCATCATGGCCCTCACTCTTCCTTATCAAAATCACACCCCTCAGGGAGTAAGACTGCCTTGAATGCCCACGGGGTCACAGAGATCTCAACGCCACTAGATCTCCTCTACTACCCCATTCTCAACCCATCCTCTGTGCCCATCGGGAATGGCGATCTCGCACCACTCGCCAGACTGCCGCAGATATTGCACCTTGCTGCCAGCATGGAGCAAAAAGAGATCCTTGCCCGATTCCGTAGGTTCACTCTTTACGGACACGACTGACTGCATTATAATGGCTTGCCCGGAATGCAATAAGGCTCTCTCGGCAATACGTCCTAACACAAAAGAACTGCCCGCTACCACGATTGATAATGCCGCCACCAAGAGGGAGACCGGTACCATACGCCGGTAGCGTGTGTATCTGAAGACCAATATCGAAACTAGGAGCATACCGATACCGCCCAGAGAGAGCCACCCCCAGGTGGTAGGAGATACTAGGCGATAGAGGGTCTTAAATCGATACCATATCACTGATTCGCCATCGCCAGCAAAACGGTCGGCGGTGAATGTGCGAGCGAGGGCAAGGTTGAATTCCGCATCGGAGTACGTGGGATCGTACTTCAGGGCTCGCTCGTAGTTAAGGATCGATTTGGCGTACCCATGCTGGCGGAAGTAGGCATTACCCAGGTTGTAATGCAGCACGCTCGAGGCCTGTCCAGCATCTAAAATCTGCTCGTACACCATAATGGCACTGTCATACTGCCCCTGGGTATAGAGCGCATTAGCTCGTTCGAAGAGCCCCACAAGTGACTCGTTCCCCCGGGCAAATAGCGGTAGGGAGATAAGTGCAATCCACAGCGCAAATCGACTCAGATTCATGGTGCGCATCATTGTTTGTCCTCAGCGTGTACGGGTCGACTCTTCCTGCGCCCTTTCAGAGTTGCATGAATTTGCTCAATGGCCAGCTGCGCCTGGGCAAATAGCTCCTCACGGCTAACGGGCGAATCTTCGGGGGCATACCGAGCATACTCACAGGTCTCAACCACCTTGCTCAGCAGATCGACAGTGGCCACGTCAACCCCTTGCTGCACCAGCATGGCAAACGCCTTTTGCGCCGAAAGGCTGGCCAGATCGATGGTAAGGCTATCGGACAAATAGCCCCAAATGGCTCGTAGCAGCACTTCGTAGAACTTGGGATCCTCGCCATCGAGGTGCAAACGTGCCTGTCTCAAACGCCTTCTCGCAACCCCATTCGCTCGACGCCCTTTACTCAGGGCGATATCCGACAGGAGCTTTTGCCGGCGTAAAAGCAAGAGATAAGCTGCGGCAAAGCAAAGCAGTAGGACGATGAGCAGGCCCCACCATAGCCAACCACCGGTGAATGAGTACACCGTGGCGTGTAGGGCAGGAGCCCCCACGTAGATATGCCGAATGTCCTCGCCAAGGTACTTAACATCCTCTTTGCTGACATTTCCAGCCATCACAGAGCCGCCATGCTGCGTGGAGTCAACGCCCACGTGCAATGTGTACTCTCCGGTTTTCACTGTCTTATAGCTCCGGCTCGTGGGATCGAAGTACGAGAACTCGAATGGAGGCAACGTGATGTTACCTGGAGCACGGGGTATCAGGACGTACTCATAAACTACTGTTCCCTGCTGTCCCCCCGTCTTGCTACTGATCCGTTCATCCGTCTTAGGTGGAAACACCTCCACGGTGGCAGGCATGGTCAGACTGGGAGCCGTTAGGAGTTGCAAATTCCCCGTTCCGCTCACTTCCAGTGAGTAGGTGACCGCCTCATTGGTCTTAATACTGTCGCGATCGAGTGAAGACTTGACGCTAAAGGCCCCTACGCCACCAAGAAAGCTGGACGGCTTGCCCTGCGGCAATGGCTTGACGTTTACACGCTGCGGCTGACTCGACAATGTCGCAGATGCGGTTCGGAAGGTACCCATAAACTCGTCGAAGAACGAGCGAGACTGCGTCCGCACACGGTATTGCACGCTAATACGCATGGGGTCGATGGTCACCTCTCCGTGCCGCTGGGGGTACAGAAGGTAACGCTTCAGGACTCCCATGTTGTACCTGCGGCCATTCACCGTGACCGAGGTGAATGAGATCTGCTGTGGGGTCTCCAACTCTTTCGCCCAAAATCCTTTGAAATCGGGGAAACGAATGTCATCGAAGGCCACGAGGTCAAGCCGAGTATAGATGCGCAGAGTAGCCTCGATGGGTTCTCCTTGGTACACATCTTTTCTGCTGAGCGAGATAGCCACAAAGAGGTCATCTCCATTAGCTCGCTCTCCAGCGTCAGAGCCAGACTGCGTCGATCCTGGACCACCACTGAGTGGAACTACTTCAATGTTGAATGGCTGGCTCGCCACGCGTTTACCATCCACCACAACGGAAGCGGAAGGGATGGTATAGGCCCCAGCTCGTGGCACCCTGCACACAAATGTGTAGGAGTAGCTGAAGGAGCGTGACATGCTCCCATTGATAATTTGCACGCTGGTAGATTGCCCCACCGAAGGCCCCATCTGCACCTGGATTGGCCCCCAGACTGGCTGCTCAAAAGCCGATGGCTTGGCATCCACACTAAATGTCACCTGGAACTGCTGCCCCTCGTACACGCTACGCGGAGCCTCAACCTCCAAGCTCTGCCCGCACACCACGCCGTGGAGTGCGAAAAGGATGAGAATCCAAACAGCTCGCCCTACGACCCTCAAGGCGTTTCTTTCCATAATCAATACCCCAACTACACTGCGAAATTTCCGCTACAGGTCAATATACCCGTCCTGCTCTTACCAGTCTTTATCGCTCTTCCGACTCTTGGCTTGCTGACTGCCTCGAGCCTTTAAGACCTTTGCCTGCAATTTGCCCTCCTGGTTCTCCAGCGCTTTCAGCAGCTGGGCCGCTTCCTCCTGCGTCATCTGGGACTCTTTTTGCTGTCCTCCCCTTTGCTGACTCTGATCTTGCTGCTTATCGCCTTGCTGGTCGGGTCGGCTATCTCGATTCTGATCTTTCCCCTGCTGATTCTGCTTGTCACCCTGACGAGAATCGTCCTGCTGCTTGTCTTGCTGATCGCCCTCCCCGCTCTGCTTTTGCTGATCCTGCTGCTGATTATTATTCCCCTCCTGATTCTGCTTGTCCTTATCCTGCTGATCCTGGTTGTCTTGATTCTTCTGATTGTTCTGCGACTGCTGCTGAGCTAGCTTACGCAGTGCCTCCGACAGATTGTATTTCGCAGGACGATTTGATGGATCCCGACGCAAGGCCTCACGATAGGCTTCTACGCTCTTCTCGTACTTCTCCTGCTTGAAGTAGGTATTCCCCAGGTTGTACCACGTATCGCTCCCCTGTGCCTCTGGCTGTGAGGCATCTTGAAGGAGTCCGCTGAACAACTTTTCCGCCTCAGCATACTTCTTCTGCTCATACTGGGCATCGGCCAGATTGAATGTGGCCTTACGATTAGTGCTATCGACGTTCAGGGCCTTACGGTACTCGAGTTCTGCCTCTTTGAACTCCTCTTTCCCATAAGCACGATTGCCCCGACGTATATAAGCCTCTGGGTGCTGCCCCTTCACCAAGGTGACACACCCCACGAGCAGCACAGCACAAGCGAGAACCCTCAAGTGAACACTCCCAATCCGACCTTGCATCTAACCTCGCTTCTAGCACATTAACAAGAGACCGCACCCTCTGTGCAGAATGATCAGCCATTCATCACAAGTGTGCGCACTCACCCTCTGCGGATACTCCCGAATAGCCTATCGATGTTGAACCACGGATTCCGTCGCTCCAGCACGACTGTTGCGAGAGTCAAAAGAAATAGAGACAGCAATAAAAACAGGTGGTACTGCTCATTGTAACTTGAAAAGATCACCTGGTCGAAATCGGCCTTTTCCATCTCATCGATGGCATCCACTATAGGTTCTAGACCCCCAGCATTCGCCCGAACGTAAATCCCTCCAGTGGCCAATGCCACCTGCGAAAGAGTCTTCTCATCCAGCCGCGTGAGGACGATATTTCCGTTCCCATCCTTCTTTAACCCCAGTCTTGCATCTGGAATTGGAGCCCCATCAGGCGAACCGATCCCAACGGTAAAAACACGTATACCAGCCTTTTCAGCCTCCTGAGCAGCTGCAATGGGATCGTCTTCGTGGTTCTCACCGTCTGAGATAACGACGATAGCCTTCCCCACATTTTCCATTGGACTAAATGACTTAGCGGCAAGATCAATGGCTCCTCCCAATGCCGTTCCCTGCTCAGAGATCATATCGCAGGTCACCTGCCCCAAAAACATTTGTGCGGAAGCGTAGTCATTGGTAATGGGAAGTTGCACAAACGAGCGTCCCGCAAAGAGTACAAGTCCAATCCGATCTTCCCGTAATCGATTGAGCATCTTGGCAATTTCCAGCTTGGCTCGGGCAAGGCGGTTCGGCTTCACATCCTCGGCCATCATGCTCTGCGACACATCCAGCACGAACATGATCTCCGCCCCTCTCCGTTGCTGCTTCTCCTGTTTCTCCCCGAATTGTGGGCGGGCCAATCCAAGCACCAGGCTAGCCAGGGCTAATAAAAATAGTACCCCACGCAGCCAGTAACGAGCTGCCGACACGTAAGGCATAAGGCTACGCACTGAACTCGCATTGCCAAGACGAGCAATGCGACACGAGCGGCGATAACGTGCCCACACCAACACGAGCATGAGCACAGGCACTAGTAGCAGCAGCCACAGAGCGTCGGGATTCCCAAATCTGAACATGGCGACCTCTTTACCCTATCAACACTACGGGAGGATACGCAGCACAACGTGTCGCAGCAAAAAATCGACTACTAAGCACAGCAGTCCAAACAGGGCCCAAATGGCATACTCCTCGTGGCGATGCAAATGCTCATCCACATGTATCTTCGACCGCTCGAGCTGGTCTATTCGGTCGTAAATCTCTTCCAACGCCTTGTTATCCGTGGCCCGGAAATACTCCCCACCTGTCAGGTCGGCAATCTGCTGCATCAATGGTTCGTCGATTTGAACCTCCACATCCTGGTAACGGACTCCGAATGGAGTTGACACTGGATAGGGAGCTAACCCGCGCGTGCCGATACCTATCACGTACACCCGAATCCCGTAAGCCTTAGCAATTTCAGCCGCTGTATACGGTGCAACTTCTCCACTATTATTCACACCGTCAGTGAGAAGTATCACTACCCGACTCACCGCATCGCTGTGTACGAGACGATTCACAGCCATTGCCAGCCCGGAACCAATGGCCGTACCATCCTCCAGCATATCCATTTGCACGGCTTGAAATTGGTTGAGCAGTGTGGCATGGTCGATCGTCAGCGGACACATTGTGAATGCTTCAGCAGCAAAAATCACGAGCCCCATCCGATCCGTAGGACGACCGGATATGAACTTCATCCCAATGCTTTTCGCAGCCTCAATTCGATCTGGCTTAAAATCTCGTGCGAGCATACTACCCGACACGTCAAGCGAAAGCATGATGTCAATCCCCTCCGTGGTGCTACTCGAACTGGAGGTGAACGATTGCGGCCGAGCCAATGCTACGGTAATAAACACCACCGCCATCAGTCGGAATAGCAACGGCAGGTAGCGTAACAATGTATGGCCTCGGCCCGGCACAGATGAGATCATGCCAAGCGAAGAGTATATCACAGCATTTCGGCGATCCCTATCGCGCCACAGCACCCATGCCAGCAACAGGGGTACCAGCAGCAGGAAGAGAAAATAGTTCGGCCGAGCAAATTCTATCGCATCCATCGCCTAGCTCTCCTGCGTCTCGGCACCTGCCTGTTTAGCTCCATGCAAGCCACGTTGCGCCTCCGCTTCCCGTTGCTCGTACGCAATCTCATCCACAATACGAATTGCCGCATCCACTGAAGCGATGCACTCTGTCTCCATGGGGGCATACCGGGCAAATTTCACCAGATCCGCCAGTTCCAATGAACGGCGTATTTCCTCCACCCTGTCAGGCCCGCACTGCGGTACACGTTCGAGCTGTGACACGATAGAGCTCGTCGTTTCCTCCATCGCACGTACCGGCCACACACATCCGAGATAATAGCGCAGTGTATCCGCAACTTGCGTATAGAATAGCTTGACACCAGCCGTACGCCACGCTTCTGTCTGGCGGAGCGAGCGCAAACGTTCCAAAGCCACCTCATCAGCTGGCCGATCAGGCACTACGGATAGACCTGGCTTAACTTTACGCCGATGCCAACGGACAAAAAAGTACACTCCCAATGCGACGGCAATTACGCCCACAGCTAATAACAACCACGGCCAAATTTCACGCCAAGTGATGCCCTGCTCTCGGGGCCCGACGATGGGATAAATCTCCTGGACTGCGGTGTCATGCGGTAGCAACGAGACCAATATAGGTATGGCCTCAGAGTACAATGTGTCCTCATGCCCGCTGTATCGCACAAGAATCGGGACACGAGGCACAACGCAAAAACCGCTATCGTACGAGCTCAACGCTAGCGACAACTGCGCCACATAACCCGAGTCATCGTGACGAAGCGTATCGAATCGAGGGGTGTCTAGCAATTCCATCCCCCCCATCTTATTCGGAATCTCATTGAAGAGGATGTCAGCACCACGCTTCGCAGACACACGGATTCGCACCTGAATGGAATCGCCCACCAACATCGAATCGCGTCCCCCCAATGTCTCCACCGTCTGCCCCATTGACAGCTTCGGGGCCACAAGCAGCCACATCGCCAATGCACAGCACCCGACGAGCACGTCGCAAAGCCTCATACCTCTAGGCATCGCCTAACTTCTTTGCTTGAACAGTTTGATCAGTGGGTACACGTAATCTTCAGCCGTGGAAATACTCACCCAGTCCACCCCAGCACGGGCAAACGCACGCTTGAGCATGGCCGTGTGTTCCATAAATCGGGCAGCATACTGCTCACGAAACCGACGCACTGACGTATCAATCCAGCGGGTTGCCCCGGTCTCCGCATCTACCAGACGCACCATACCCACATCGGGTAACTCCTGCTCACGAGGGTCGAACACCCGAAGCCCCACCACGTCATGCTTATTCGACGCAATGTTGAGCGCATCGGTAAAGCGTAATGTCTTGCCTTCCAGATCCACAAAGTCACTCAACACGAAGGTCGTGCACCGTTTCCTTATCGCATGGGTCAGGTAGCGCAGTGCCCCACCCACATCCGTTTTGGCACTCTTGGGTTGGAAACGCATCAGCTCCCATATGATGCGCAGAATGTGCTTCCGCCCCTTTTGGGGTGGGATGAACAGCTCCACTTGATCGCTGAACAGTATCACCCCAATCTTATCGTTGTTCTGTATGGCCGAGAAGGCTAGCACAGCTGCCACCTCCGTCATCACATTCTTCTTGGAGAGCCCTTGCGTGCCAAAGAGTCGAGAGCCGCTCACGTCCACCAGGAGCATCACGGTGAGCTCGCGCTCCTCCTCAAACACCTTCACGTACGGCTCATTGAACCGCGCCGTTACATTCCAGTCGATGTTGCGAATATCGTCACCGTAACGGTAGGCTCGCACCTCGCTGAAGGCCATACCACGCCCCCTGAAAGCACTATGGTACTCCCCAGCAAATATCTGGTGCGAAAGCCCCCGGGCTCGTATCTCTACCCGGCGCAAACGGCCCAGCAACTCTTTCGATTCCAACCCTCGTCCTCCTTCCTGTCCACCGCGATTCAACCACAGTGAAACTACGGCACCTCTACCCGATTCAGTATCTCTGTGACGATCTGCTCAGCCGATATGTTCTCGGCTTCGGCCTCGTAGGTGAGGCCTACGCGATGACGTAGCACATCCATTGTGACAGCACGCACATCCTCCGGCACCACGTAACCACGCCGCTTGATAAAGGCGTATGCCTTGGCTGCCAATGCCAGATTAATGCTCGCACGTGGCGATCCCCCGTATCCGATCAGCGGGACAAACGACTCCAGGCCATACTCAGACGGGCGGCGCGTAGCAAATACGATGTCCACGATGTAACGCTCAATCTTTTCGTCCAAATACACCTCACGCACCACCTCGCGGGCTCTCACTATATCCTCAGGGCGCACCACAGCGTGTGGGGCTGGGAACTGGCCACGAACATTTTGACGTACTATCAGCTGCTCCTCACCCTTCTGCGGGTAATCCAGACGTACCTTCAGCATGAAGCGATCCACCTGCGCCTCGGGCAGTGGGTAAGTACCTTCCTGCTCAATGGGGTTCTGCGTTGCAAGCACAAGGAACGGATTCGGGAGCTTATGCGTCGTCTCTCCAATGGTGACCTGCCGCTCCTGCATTGCCTCAAGCAGAGCACTCTGCACCTTGGCTGGTGCACGGTTGATCTCATCAGCCAGCACAAAGTTGGCGAAGATCGGTCCCCTCTTCACCTCAAACTCCTCGCGCTTTTGGCTGTAAATCATCGTCCCTATGAGGTCGGCGGGCAGTAGGTCTGGCGTGAACTGTACACGCGCAAACTTGGCATCGATACTCTTGGCCAGCGTGCTAATCGCAAGCGTCTTCGCCAAGCCTGGCACCCCCTCTAGCAAGACGTGCCCATCGGCCAGCAACCCTATCAGTAGAGATTCCACCAGATGATGCTGTCCCACAATCACCCGTCCCATCTCCACCTCCAGCATATCCACAAAGGAGCTCTCACGCTCAATACGAGCATTCAGCTCGCGAATATTCACCTCCTGGCGTTCTTCCATATCCCTGTGAAACTATTTACGCAATCTCTCGCGGTACTCTTCCAATGCACCGACTAACGCACAAACCCGAAGTTTATTGCCCGAATTCCATGCGAGCCAGACATCTTTTGCCTTTCAAGAGCAATATCTACGCAAGAATTTCTACCCAACACAGCGCACCAAACCCCTAACCTTGCCCTGCTGAGAACTGCGTTAGGAATCTGTGCAACCCGCTCTCTTTATTTCACATGCGACATCACCGCATCCACCAACTTGTAGATGCCATCGGCCACCAATGCCAGTGGGGCATCATGCATGTAGCACGGTGTCGTAAACACGCAATTACCCTCATCCACCATCACCTCGCTACTCCCTGTGGGTTGCACGGCAGCCCCAAGCCGAGCCGCATCATCCGATGCACCACCAGCAGGCCCCAAGGTAATTCGTACTCCCTTCAGCAGTTTCGCCAGAATGATGGGGGCAATGCACAGGGCCCCTATGGGTTTACGCTGCGCATGCGTGTCCAGTATCGCACGCTCAACGTCAGCGTTTACCGTGAAATTCTCCCCAGCAAAAGCGTACGTGCAAAGATTCTTAGCTGCTCCAAAGCCCCCGGGGATGAACAATCCGCTATAATCGTTAGCCCGATACTCCGATAGTGGCTTGATATTGCCCCGTGCAATGCGAGCGGCCTCTCGCAACACGCTCCGTCGTTCGGGCATGGACTCACCCGTTAGATGATCCACTACATCGTGCTGCTCCATATCGGGTGCGTAGCACTGATAGGCAGCACCTGCCCTCGACAGGGCCGTCAAAAGATTTACCGTCTCATGTAGCTCACTCCCATCCTTCACTCCAGCACCTGCCAGAATGATGGCAAACCGTTTCTGTTCCATAGCGCATGGGGATTAAATTCCTCCCACCGCGAATTTAGCAATATTCCCCAATGCTACATGGCATGCGGCCATAGCGAGAATCGGCTCAATAGTCGTACGCAACCTCCCAGTCACGCCCACCATTCAGCTTCCCACATGCTGCGATCATTCGCATGTCTTCAGCCACCTGCTGCCCCGAGGTGGTGAGGAAATCGCCCGTAATGGCAGCATTAATCCCCACGTATATAGCCCTCTGCTGCACGGTTTGAGACAACTGCATCCGCCCGCCAGAGAAACGAAGATAGGCATCGGGATTAACCAAGCGGAAAAGGGCTACAGCCGTCAGAATCTCATCCTCCGACAGCGGGGGTGTGTCTGCCAGCGGCGTTCCAGCAATAGGTTGCAAAATGTTAATCGGAATACTCTTAGACCCCAACCTGCGCAGGTAGAAAGCCAATTCAAGCCGTTGCTCGGCAGTCTCACCCATCCCGATAATGCCCCCACAACACACGCGCATC
>CAUUMS010000008.1:0-84322 GCA_963546395.1 uncultured Bacteroidia bacterium
CCCGACGGCGGAAAATTCTTGCCCCGGGCGCGCATTTTCCCGGCCCAAGGGGGGCGTGCTGGCACCTGGGAAGGGGAATTAGGGGGTGGATTTCGCACGATGCGCATCCTGTCGGCCTACGGATTTGCCATGGCAACAGGGGAGCAACACCGTATCAAGTCCGTATTTGCACGCCGAAATACGGACTTGGTATACCATTGGTGCGGCGACGCTACGGGCTTGCGCACCCGTGGAAGTCGAATAAAATGATGATTGAAAGCCTTTCCCCATCACATTCATAGCGCAGTGCACACCTTCATGCCAGAATCTCCACCGAGGTCACGACCCTACCATCAGAACCTTAGTCTTGGGCATCGCTTGACGATGGCGAGCGGGCCTTCTTATAGTGGAACGGCTAAGGGGCATGCGGCCACCGCGTAGAGACAGGCTTTCGTAACACTACACCGCTCTGAGCCGTACCTATAAACCGGAGCATTGCCCGCGGCAATGGGCGCAATCATAACTCGGTGGTATGAAGTGCAGGATAGGGTTTGAGCGATTCGGGGTGGTGGCCCTGTTAGTGCTGATGATGACCGTTGGGCACGCGAGGGCCCAATGGGTGGAGGGGACAGTGCGTTTTGCGAATGAGAATCAGCCGGCCTCCTACGCCCGTGTCGATTTGCCCTACGGCAGCCTGGTGCAGTACGCCGATTCCACGGGCCGTTTCCTGGTGGACACCACGGGGTGGACCGATGGTTCGATGCGAGTCACCACAATAGGCGGCGCCCCGGTGGAAGTGCGGATGTCGGAGTGGGTGCAGGGCGATCGCTCCATTTTCATGATTCGGCCCGCCGTGACGCTGGATTCGTTGCAGGTGGTGGCCAAGTTCCGCGGTAAACCCCGCTGGATCAACGATTTACTCAAGGGAGGAAAGAAGGGGGCTTATGTGCCGCAGGTGGGCACCGTCCTCATCACGCGGGTGAAGCCTGCGCCGGGGAAAATCGGGCTGCTCAAGCGGATCGAGGTGCACTTTGAATCGGCTCCACACCCCGCCGCAATCATGCGGTTACGCGTGTTCCGATACAACGCGAAGCGCAATGTGCCCGGCGAGGAGGTGCAGCTGGGGCAGATATTCTTTCACGATCGCAAGGGAGCCTCGCGGGTCGATCTGACCATGCACGGGCTCTTCTTCCCGCCTGATGGGCTGTGCATTGGCGTGGAGTGGGTGGGCGTGAATGCGATGCAATGGGGGCCGGGGCAACCCCGCCTGGCGAGTCCGGCCATCGGGATCCTTCGCCAAAAAGAGATGCCGCAGCAGACGTGGAGCTGGCAACCCGGCCAGGGATGGGTGCCCTTCCAATCCTCGAGCAAGGTGCAGCAGCCTGAGAATCTGCGCATTGGCGTGGAGGTGCAGCCGGTGGAGTAGCCTTGCCACCCTGGCGAGATGCGAGGGGTAACCTACTCCTCGTCGGGGCGCACCACCATCTCGCACCGCGCACAATCGAAGCTCAGCCGTAGGGGGCGGGAAGCGCCACGGAGCCGGAGGTCATTGGCCCGCTCGGCCGGATTTTGGCGGGGGCATAGGCCCAACTCGTACCGCACGCAGTACTTAGTGCGCATCAGCTCCTTCGCCCCATTGGCCCTCACGAATCCCTGCGGGACAAGCGATGCATTCGCCACCCCGTGCGCCCGATAGAAGTTTTGGGCCAGCTTGTTTGTGACATTCAGCCGGTAATCGGTGGGCAGCGATGCGGGATACTGAGCCGGCTCTCGCAGCGCAGTCCGCGGCTGGGGCACATGGGCCATCCTGACGGCAATGAGCATATCCACAAGATCGCGCCGCAGGGCATTGACACGTGCAATGGGCAGGAAGGGGGGACTTTTCACCTCGATGCGCACGCTGGCAATCTGCACACGGGCATCGTGCGACTGGCCAAGCTGCTTAGCCCAGACGATTCGCTGGCTGTCCGCATTGCGCGCAGGTCCCAGGTGGGGCGATAGGCGCAGGCTGCACAGATAGCCCAACTCATCCTCCAGCACGAGGTCGTAACCGCCTGCATTCATCGCATCTTGAAGCGTTATGCGCGCCGCAATGCTACGATGAACCCGCGCGGGGACAAGCGTTCGCCGCGCCTCGACGTTGGCATTCCGGTACACCACGTCGCCCGGGCGGATCTCCCGCGGCAATTGCCTCACCTCCACGGTGTTTCCGTGGGCACGTTCCACGCGCAAGCCGCTCGCTTTGGTGCCCGAGACGATAACGAGCCCATCCCCCGCATGCAGCGGTCGCCGGGTGGCGATGGTGATGCGATTCCCCTCTAGCCCCGCAATTGGCCCCAGAGGCTCGCCCATCGACTTAGGCGAATGGCGGCATGCCAGGCCCTACGGTCGGGGCTCAAGCAGGTAGGGGATGCGCGGGCGCGAGAACGTGAGGGCCGGATCGGGCTCAAAATCTATCTGGACATGCCCCGTGGATCGGCGGGCGAGCGACGGGTTGCGGGCGATGAGGGTATCGATTCGCTGCCGGTAGAAAGCCGTGATGTTCTGCACGTAGGCCGCATCTTTCAGCCGTCCCTCTATCTTGAACGAGCTGATGCCCGCCTGGATGAGCTGCTCGAGGTGGTCGCTACGATCGAGATCGCAGAGCGAAAGCAGATGCTGATCGCATGCCAGGGGTCGCCCGTCGAGGGTGGTCAGGGTGTATGGCAGCCGACATGGCTGCGCGCACTGCCCCCGATTGGCACTCCGCGCGCCCAGGTATTCGCTCAGGTAGCACTGGCCGCTATAGCACACGCAGAGGGCCCCGTGCACAAAGGCCTCTAGCTCCACGGATGTACACTGGCGAATGCGTGCAATGGCCGCAGGGGGTAGCTCACGCGCCAGTATGATGCGGGAGAATCCGCACCGTTCCAGGAATTGCACCTTCTCCGGGGTGCGGCAATCGGCCTGGGTGCTGGCATGCAGCTCCACGGGTGGCAGATGCATCTGCGCAAAGGCCATGTCCTGCACGATGAGGGCATCAACACCGCACTCGTGGAGGGCCCACGCCATGCGCTCAGCGGCCTTGAGCTCGCTGTCGTAGAGGAGGGTGTTGAGTGTGGCGTAGACGCGCACATCGAAAAGATGCGCCTCCTGCGCAAGCGTTGCGATGTCATCTAGGCTGTTGGCAGCCCGATAGCGAGCCCCGAACTGTGGGGGACCAATGTATAGCGCATCGGCACCGGCTTGGATAGCCACCCGACCCGTGGCGAGAGTGGCGGCCGGAGCTAGCAATTCGAGCTGCATGCGTGCCATGGGGGCAAACGACACAGCCGCGGAGCCCATCAGACCCCGCGGCTGCGCATCAGTCTACAAAAGGGAGCCTACTTACACTTGAGCGTCACCTTCATCTCGTGCTCGGCGGCCTCCTTGTAGGCGCCATGGGCCGCCTCCTTGTAGGCCTCGCAGGCATCATTCTTGTTGCCCGTGGCCGCGAGGGACTTGGCCTTCAGGAAGTAGAATTGCGTCTTGTCCATGGTGCCAGGGGCGTTTTCGATGGCCAGGTTGGTGTATTCGATCACCTTGCCGTGATCGCTCTTCGCGTTGTAGCACATGGCGAGGGCGCCGTAGATTTCAGCCTCACGGGGGTCGATCTTAATGGCACGCTCGTAGATGGCGATGGCCGCATCCGTCTGCTTGGCTTCCTGAGATTTCAGCCCCTGCATCTTCAGGTGGGCAATGGCCATGCCCTGGAGGTCGAGCTCACGCGCCGCATTGTTGGTTTGCTTAGCCATCTCAAGCCCCTTCTCCACGGTGCTCAGCATCTCATCATACTGCTTGAGGGAGTCCTGGGCGAGGGCGAGGCCCACGAATGCGTCCAGATTGCGATCGTCAACGTTGATGGTCTTCTGCATCAACTCGGCCGCACGCGCATAGTTGGCGGCCTTTATGGCATTGAGCCCCTCGGTGTAGTAGATGCGAGGGATGATGCGGTCGGTTTTCTCGATGGTCGCCTTGTCGCCCACCGCAGCGGCTGTGCTCTTGGCCAGCTCCATTTGCTCGATGGCTTCAGCGAACTTCTTCTGGGTGGTGAAGTGCCTTGCGTAGCCGAAGTGCACCTGCGGCAGGAGCTTTTGCGCCTTCCCCTTGAGGTCGGCCGACTCGTCGGTGGCGATGGCATCGCATTTCTCCACGCATTGCTTCAGCTTGTCGATGGCCCCCTTGAAATCAGTCTGATGCGTCTGCACAGCCGTGTTGTAGAGGTCAACTGCCTCCTGCATACTCTGGGCCGAGATGGCTAGTGGCATGCCGAGCAGGGCGAGTAGGAGCACAAGGTAACTTCGCATGGGATATCGCATAGTTGTGATCGTGTTGTGATTCTAACGTAGTGTGACCCTTATCGGAGTGCTAAGGTAGCGATAATGCATTTAACACCCTAATGAGGCGCAAGATTCCTCACCACTTTTCGCGTCTTGCCCGAAAGAACGACTGCATGAGCTGGGCGCACTCGGCGGCCATATCGCCAGTGTAGACCCGGGTGCTGGGGTGCAGCATGCTGGGGGAGTAGCGCGTGTAGCCACGTCGGGGATCGGGAGCCCCGTAGTGCAACTCGCCCACGCGGGCCCAAAGGATGGCCCCGGCGCACATGGGGCATGGCTCCAGGGTGACGTAAAGGGCGCACTGATCCAGGAATTTACCCCCGAGATGATTGGTGGCCGCAGTGATGGCTAGCATTTCCGCATGGGCCGTGGGGTCGGCTAACGTCTCGGTGAGGTTATGCCCTCGCCCGATGATGCGCCCCCCGCCCACCACGACGGCACCCACGGGCACCTCGCCCGCCTCGTAGGCAAGCTGGGCCTCTGCAAAGGCCGCACGCATGGGGGATTCTACCATGGCCATATCACCTCGGACGATGGGCACCTCGCTACGAGGAGCACGCACGTCATGACGTGGCAAAGATAGGCCATGTGGCGCAGTGGTGAACTATGGCGGGATCTTTACGTTATAAGGATCGCAGGGGGCAATAAATACTGAAACTTGAGTAATACCCCTATTGGAGGCAACAGCTATGGTACACAAACTACCTGAACTACCGTATGCGCTCGATGCGCTGAATCCGCATATCTCTAAGCAGACGCTGGAATTCCATCACGGGAAGCATCACCTGGCTTACGTGAATAACCTGAATGCACTGATCCCGGGTACCAAGTTTGAGGATGCCACGCTGGAGGATATGATTCGTGAGGCTGATGGCGGGATCTTCAACAATGCAGCCCAGATATGGAATCACACGTTCTACTTTCAGGCCTTTTCGCCCAAGCCCAAGGCGGCCCCCGAGGGGAAGTTGCTAGAGGCCATCGTGCGCGACTTCGGTTCGTTTGAGGCGTTCCGGGAAGAGTTCACCAAGGCGGCAGCTTCCCTCTTCGGCTCAGGCTGGGCCTGGCTGGCCGTGGATGGGGATGGCAAGTTGCAGATTGTAAAGGAGTCCAACGCTGGCAATCCTCTTCGGCAGGGGCTAAAGCCGCTGCTCACATGCGATGTGTGGGAGCATGCCTACTACCTGGACTACCAGAATCGCCGCCCAGATTACCTGAGCAATTTCTGGCCGCTGGTGGATTGGGCTGTGGTAGAGAGCCGTTTCTAGGTCGGGGAATCCGATACGAACTAGCGAAGGCGAGGAGGTGAACACCTTCTCGCCTTCATTTTATATACCATTACACCAGTATAAGAGAGCTGGGAGAGACCGAGGGAGCTCACGGTAGGCAGCTAAAGGGAACCTGATCTCTGCTCAGGCCACCTTCTTATAGCTCAGCACGGCCCACACGTTGAATAGCACGGCAAAGCCCGTGAGGCGGAGTAGCTGCGGTGCCAAGTCGGCCCAATCACTCCCTCGCAGGTAGACGGAGCGCAGGAGGTCGATGTAATAGGTGAGCGGATTGGCGTAAGCAACTACCTGTGCCCAGATAGGCATGGTCTCAATGTTGGTGAACAGGCCGCTCATCAGGAACAGGATGAGCATGTAGAATAGCATCAGGAAGGTGGCCTGTTGGAGCGTGCTGGAATAGTTGGACATGACGATGCCCATGCCGCTGATAGTGAGAATGTAGACGATGGTTGAGAAGTAGGCTAAGCCAATGCTACCCACTGGCCAGAGGTGGTAGACCCACCCCATGAGGCCGATGCAGCCGGTGAAGATGACGATCCCCATGCCCCAGTAGGGGATGATTTTGGCCAGTATAAACTGAAATCGGCTCACCGGCGTGACGTTGATCTGGTAGATGGTACCCCGCTCTTTCTCCTGCACAATGTTGAGCACCGCCAGGAGGCCGCAGACTAGCGTTATGAGCATGACGATGAGGGCTGGAAGCATAAAGACCTTGTAGTCCTGCTGGGGATTGAACCGGAAGATGGGCTCTATGCGGCAGGGCAATACTCCACCCGATGGGGCTCGCTCGCACTGCACCTCCAGTGTGAACTGGTGCACCATGGCGGCTACAGCATTGCTTGCCAGCAGGGCTTTAGTGCCATCCACCGCTGAGAATGCGCACAGCAGCCTGGGGTTCTGACCAGCCGCTAGGGCTTTACCGAAATGTGGAGGTAGCTCGATAATGCCGTCTACCTTGCGCTGCTCTACCATGGCGTATGCCGACTGGTAGTCGGGCACACACTCCACAGCAGCCAGCTGCGTTGAGGCATTGAGCTTGGCAATCAGCCGCTGCGCATAGCTGCTGGCATCCCTATCGACTACAGCCAGGCGCACGTCACGCACCTCGAAGGTGGTGGCCCACGGGATAAGTAGCAGCATGACGAGGGGGAAGTACACCATCAGCAGGATGAATAGCGGCGTGCGCATTATCTGCCGGAACTCCTTTTCCACCAAGTACTTTAGCACCATGGCTGAGCTGCTACAGTCGTTTTTTCTGCTTACGCAGAGCTAGGCCCACGAATGCGGTGCCCATACCTGCCAGAACAAACAGATTGGGGGCCACCTCGCGCCAACCTCCTCCCTGAATCATCACGCAGCGCACGGCATCGATGAACCACTTCGCCGGCACCAACTCGGCCACGTACTGTAGGGCCTTGGGCATGCCGCTGAGCTGGAACATCATGCCTGAGAACATCATGGTGGGCATCATGGTGGCAATACCCGCCACGATAATCGCCACGGCTTGCGTCTTAGCTGCTGCAGAGACTAGTAGTCCCATTGCCAGTGCAAGCAGTATGTACAGCGTGACGATGACCCAAAGTAACACTAGGCTCCCTTGGATGGGTACGTCTAGTGCGAAATACGATAACAGGAGCATGGCCACGAGATCCACGTAGGCGATGACCATGTAGGGCACCAGCTTGGACACGAGCAGGGTGGAGATGCGCAGCGGTGAGGCGAATAGCACCTCGATTGTCCCAGACTCCTTCTCCCGCACTAGCGATACGGAGGTCATCACCCCGCATATGACGATGAGCACAAGTCCCATCACGCCAGGCACGAAATTGTAAGTCGATTTCAGCGTGGGGTTATACAGCATTCGTGGCACAAACTCCACATGCTGTGAGACAGCCCCACGATGTGAGGCCACGAGCACCCGATTCAGGATGCCCTGCATGTACCCCTGCGCAATAGAAGCCACATTGGGATCTGAGGCATCCAGCTCCAATTGCATATGCGCATCCCGACGCACGAGCAGATGCTGCGTGAAATCGGGGGGGATGACTAGGGCTAAGTCTATGGATCGCCGCCGGAATAGCCGATCGATGTCACGACGATCGTTCACCTTGTCGACCAGGGTGAAGTATCCACTGTGCTCCATGGCCTCGACGAGCTGCCGCTCGATGCCCCCATCGAGCTCTCCCAGCACGGCGAAACGCAAGTGGTTGACCTCGGTGTTGAGTGCAAATCCGAACAGCAGTAGCTGCACAATGGGGAGAGCCAGCAGGATCATCACCGTGCGACGGTCACGGAGGATGTGGTAGAACTCTTTCTGGACGCAGGCGATGAATGTCCGCATGGTAGGGTCTGGTCGACAGATGTCCTTACTCGGAGTTCTTAGCCCCACGTGCTAATGCCCGAAACACCTCGTCCATTGTCTCGGCATGATAGCGTTCCTTCAGGGCAACCGGGGTATCAAGGGCCCGTATTTGCCCATCCACCATCATCGAAACACGGTTACAGTACTCGGCCTCATCCATATAGTGGGTGGTCACGAACACGGTGATGCCGTCCTCAGCAGCCTCGTAGATCAGCTCCCAGAATCGCCGACGCATGATGGGATCCACGCCGCCCGTAGGCTCATCTAGGAATACCACAGATGGACGATGCAGGATGGCAACTGAGAAGGCGAGCCGCTGCTTGAGGCCCAGTGGCAAATCGCGCACCATGGAGTTGCGGTAGGCCTCAAAATCGAGCTGCTGGAGCAAGGTATCTGTCTTGCTAGCGATCTCACGGCCCGTCAAGCCATAGATACCGCCGAAGAGTCGAATATTCTCCCATACCCGCAAATCCTCATAGAGCGAGAAGCGTTGCATCATGTAACCGATGTTACGCTTCACCTGCTCACGCTGGTGCACGATGTCGTAACCAGCCACTTGCCCCCAGCCAGCACTAGGCTTCAGCAACCCGCATAGCATCTTTATCGCCGTGGTTTTACCGGCCCCATTGGCACCGAGGAAGCCGAATATTTCACCTCGCCTCACTGCGAATGAAATAGCATCCACGGCCGTGAAATGGCCGAAACGGCGGGTGAGCTCTCGTACCTCAACTGCGTACTCCGCATCGTGCATAGCCGAATCAGATTTCACGGCGACCCTCCCACTGCGCTTCGCAATACTTGCTATTGGGGACAGTATGCATTCTCGTGGTGCCACAATGCCAAAGACTCCCCATGTCACGCCTCGCTGAGTGCTATAAAACAATCCTCCACGCCCGGGGCTATTAGCTCAACCGTGGCATCATGAAAGCCCTGCGCAGCAAGTACCTTACGGATACTCTCGGGCGATGCCGAGGCCGCTAGGGTGACATGATGCGATTCGCCGAATGGTACAGCCCGCACTACCGTGGGCAACCTCTGAAGCACCTTGAGCATACCATGCATCCGGTCGCCTCGCACCCGGCACAGCTGGGCCTCATGTCGGGCCAGCACCCCCTCAGGCGTATCAGTGAGAATGCAGCGTCCCTCCCGCATCAACGCAATGCGATCGCACTGGCTCGCCTCATTCATGTAGGCGGTGGAGACTAGCACGGTGATCCCTTCGCCCTTCAGCCGGCGTAGCGTTACCCACAGATCAGTGCGTGATACGGGGTCGACACCCGTGGTGGGCTCATCGAGGAATAGCACCCGTGGACGGTGTATCAGCGCGCAGCATAGCATGAGCTTCTGCTTCATCCCCCCCGAGAGGGCGCCCGCCTTTCGCCGTGCAAACGGAGCCAGCGGGGCGTAGATATCCTCTATCAGCGAGTAGCTATCCTGCATGTCAGAGCCAAAGATGGTGGAGTAGAATCGGATGTTCTCTGCCACCGTAAGGTCGTGGTAGAGTGAAAACACCTGTGGCACGTACCCGATCCGTGAGCGAATACGGGCGTAATCACGCTCCAGATCCAATCCGTCCACCATGGCCCTACCACCCGAGGGGCGTAGCAGGGTGGCTAACACACGAATGAGCGTGGTCTTACCAGCCCCATCAGGGCCGATGAGGCCAAAGATCTCCCCCGCATGAACGCTCAAGTTCAGGCCGGCCTCCGGAGTACCTACCCCGCCCGTCAACCCGTGCTTCCAGCCCCCACGTGGGTATTGCTTCCAGAGCCCCTCGAGTACTGTCACAGGCAAGCCCCTTCCTACTGCACCACCGCCGGTAGACGTATTTCGCCGTACATGCCCCGCTTCAGCACCCCACCCGAATTGGGTACGCTCACCGTCACGGCATACAGCAGGCTCTCACGCATGTCCTGCGTCAGCGCGGCCCTGGGGGTAAACTCAGCCTCCTGCGAGATCCACGTCACGCACCCCGAGAAAGTAGCCTGGGCCCCTGCCACGCTATCTATCTGCACGGCCACTGTGTCGCCCACGGCCACACGTTGCAACCCCTCATAGGAGACGTAGGCACGCAGAGTCAGTTGCGTCATATTGGCCACACGCACCAACGGAGACCCTGCCCCCACCAGTTCACCAGCCGACACGTAGCGTTGCAATACGGTTCCCTGCACAGGGGACACAATGCGACACTGGGCCACGTGGTAGCGCAATTGCTCATCCCGAATGGCCAGGGCCATACGCTGTGCCACAGCCTGCTCTTCCCTCTTGCTAAGGCGTGACAATGCAGCCCGCGCGCTGCGGTGCGTAGCCAGCTGCGCATCGATATCGTCGAGTCGCTTTCTCGAGGCAGCCTGCGCCCTCACAAGGCGTTCAATACGAGCCCGGTCGGTCGTAAGCCTGTGTATCTTCTCCTCGATGGCTGCCGCCTTCAGCGCATCATCTGGCATCTGCGCCTCCATGCCCCGTACTTGCTCTGCCAGCTCTTGCCGCTGGAGCACGAGCAGGGTGCTATCCACCTCGCCCAGCAGTTGCCCCACTTTCACCGTCTGGCCCTCATCCACCACCCAGCGGACTACCCTACCGTTGGCCTCAGACGAGACGAGCACCTCCTGTGCCTCGAAACTCCCAGAATACGCCGTCTCATTGCTAGCATCTCCGCAGGAAACCAACAGCGCAGGCGCAACGATAGCGGCCATCAAGACATGTAATCGCCAACCGATCATACATCGCTCACCATTAGATCTGCCCCACCGGGTGCATACCGCCGATGCAAAGGGTAGCTCACCCCCTTGAAACCCAGGTATCACCCTCCCTGTCCCCATTTTCGGGCAAAGATATTTATAAAAAATGGGCATTCGCGGGCACTGCGTCGCTCATCCGCGCAGTGGCCCGTGCTTCCTATACGCAGAGAGGATCACCTGGTGGCACCAGATGACCCTCTCAGAGATTGTATTGGGCTACCGTCTAATTGCCGCACTTGGCATCCGTGGGCTCCATCAGGTTCAGCGACACCGCGTAGATAGCCATACCGGGAATGGACTTGATGCCGAGCTTAGTGCTCAGGTTCTTCCGGTGCGATGTCACGGTATGCATGCTGATGCAGAGCTCCTGGCCTATCTCCTTGGCCGTCTTACCACGCACCAGGAGCTTTAGCACCTCTATCTCACGACGTGAAAGCCGCGGGGCGTGCTGGCGCATCTGCTGCCCCTCGATGTATGGGCGAATCACGTTGCCCACCGACTCCAGGCCCATGTGCAGGCTGACGATGTCATCGAAGAGCGAGAGGATATTACGCCCGATCTCCGAGTGCTGCAATCCCACCAGGCCCACCTGCGGGAAATGCTTGCGGATGTCGGCCACCGACTTCTGGTTGTAGTACGCCTGCACCACATCCATGACGATGAGGCGCAGATCGGGCACGATGAAATCCATCCATCCCCGCCGCTCCAGGAGTGTCGTGGCCATAATCTGCATGGTGGGGTACTCCTTGAGCACCAGCGTGCGTATCCCCTCGGCCACGAGAGGATATGGGGTAATAATGGCCATAGCCGGCCGATCGCTCATTAATTCCATCGCAACTCCTCCCTCTCCACCAACGGAATAAGAATGTGATCCTCAATGCAGGTATGGGCGCTCAGGTCGTCGCCCAGCTCATGGATACGCAGGAACAGCTCCCGTCGTATCGCATACGATTCGCGCATGGGGAGGTACTTCACCAGCAGGCTCTCCAGGTCGCCCAGCTTATCCTCAATGTCCTCATGCCGCGACTTGTAGACCTTCACGCTATAATCCCCAGCCTGTGGCTGCTCGCCGCTGAGCACGCCCCGCACGTAGGGGAAGGCCACTTGGCTCTCGTAGGCAAAATGCTCCTCCACCTCATCCGTGTACTTCTTGAAGAAGCTCTCCACCAGCTCAAAGCTCTTGTCACCGGCCCCGTGCCGCATCTCGTGGATCAGCGCCACGATGCGTGGGTAAGCCGTTTGGCTGTAGAACTTGTGTGATTGCTCCAGAAAGTCCACAATGCGCAGCCCGTCGCTAGGCTGCAACACGTCCACGATGCCAGGGCTATGCGTGAGTGTGACGTGCAATAGCTCCAGGAGGAGGTGCGGATTTATCCCCCCCTCCTCGGCCACCTCGCCGAGGCTCTTGTCCATTAGACCCATGGGGATCCCGAGCCGTTCGAACACCAATATGGCGGGCGGATGGCGCAGAACCACATCACCCGCGCCTGTCGATACCGTTATCTGTCCCATAGCAACACTATCTATCACCGGGATTCTTGGGCGTGAAAACGTAACGCTTGCCCCCCGGGTTGCTCAGACCAACAGCCAACGCGATACGCGAAATTGCCATTGACCAGCGTAAACATAACACGATGGAATGTTGGAATGTTCTTATAAATAGACCACTTGCACCGACTTACGAACGGTAAAGTTTGCGGTAACACGCTATTATATAGACGCTTTACACGCACAAGATCGGCCGCATACCCCTCGCAAATAAATCCTCGCCCGGCAATGCCGAAGAGCCTGGCGGGGTTGTGGCACAGGCTCTCCACCAGTTGCGGCACAGGTAGTTGCTCCTGCTCCGCCCTGTCGAGCAGCGCGCACAGGTGGTGCTGAATCGAGGCGATGCCAGAGGGGCAACTAGCGTACGGCCTTAGCTTCTCCTCTATCAGGTGCGGGGCGTGGTCGGTGCCAATGGTCATGATGGCACGTCGCCGCAGAGCCTCCCACAAGGCCAGCCGATCGGAAGCCGACTTCACCGATGGGTTGCACTTCAGGAGGCCCTCTTTCCGCTCGTAGTCCCCGTCATCAAAGAGCAGGTACTGCGGGCACGTCTCGGCCGTGATCTGCTGCGCCAGCGGGGTACCCTGCAAATTGCGGAATAGCGTAGCCTCCTCAGCCGTGCTCAGGTGTAGCACGTGGAGGCGCGTGCCGTATGCCTTAGCCAGCTCCATCGCCAGCTGCGTGCTCTTGATGCACCCCTCGCGACCACGTATCCACGCATGCTTGGCAAAGGGAATCTCATCGCCATACTTCTCCTGCGCCTGCTGCATCCGCTCCGCGATGAATCCATCCGTCTCACAGTGCGTGATGACCGGCAGCGGCGACTCGGCGAATATACGCTCCAGCGTGGCTCGCTCCTCCACCTTCATGTCGCCCGTGGACGAGCCCATGAACAGCTTAATAGCCGCCACCTCCCCATTGGCTGCACGGCGTATCTCCTCAATGTTGCTATTCGTCGCCCCCAGGTGGAATCCGTAGTTGGCCCACGAACGCCCTTGCGCCATGGCGTACTTCGCCCGCACTGCGCTCAGGTTATCGGTTATGGGCTTGGTGTTGGGCATATCGATGAACGAGGTGACCCCACCCGCCACGGCAGCCCTCGACTCCGTGGCCATATCCCCCTTGTGGGTCAGCCCGGGCTCACGGAAATGCACATGCGCATCGATGAGACCCGGCAGCAGGTAATCCCCATCGCAATCCACCACCTCATCGGCCGCACCAGCCAGCGACGCATCCTCCCCGTAGACAATCTGCCCTATGGTGCCATCGTGCAGCACAGCCACCGACCCCAGCCGCTCTTGCCCCTCGCTGACAATACGCGCATTCTCCAGCGCAAGTGCAATCCTATCTCCCATGTGGCTTGTGTTCGTTATGCCCGCTAGTCATCCGTGCCCGGGCGCGGTCGGCAAAACCGCATGCGGAGCACCCCCCAGAGGGCCTCAGAAAATATTCCTCCCGACATCTTCGACGTGCCCGCCGTGCGATCGGTGAAGATGATCGGCACCTCGCTGAGGCGATACCCCATGCGGTAGGCCAGGTATTTCATCTCGATCTGGAACCCGTAACCGCGCATGCGCACTGGGTAACGCAGCAGGTGGCGCAGGGCCTCACTCCGGTAGCACACGAATCCCGCCGTGGCATCGCGCACCGGCATACCGCTCACGATGCGCACGTATAGCGAGGCGCAGTACGACATGAGGATACGGCTCAGGGGCCAGTTCACCACGTTGATACCCTTCACGTAGCGCGACCCGATGGCCACATCGGCCGGCCCACCATCCGTGCCCGCGCACCGGGCCACAAGGCGAGGTATGTCCTGGGGATCGTGCGAGAAATCGGCATCAATCTCACAGATGTACTCGTAGTCACGCCCCAACCCCCACTCGAAGCCCGCCAGGTAGGCACGCCCCAGCCCCTCCTTTTGCGCTCGGCTCAGGAGATGGAGACGGCTCCCGTGCTGCGACTGTAGCTCTATCACACGCTGGCCAGTGCCGTCGGGGGAACTGTCATCCACCACCAGCACATCCACCGCAATGGGGAGCGACAGCACAGCCCCCACGATCCGCTCGATGTTCTCTAGCTCGTTGTAGGTGGGTATTACCACCAGTGTGACTCCCATAGGCACATCTGCGCTATTGTCCCTCATCGCCGGCCCCCTGGGGCAAGGCGAGATGGCACGTTTCCGGTAGGCTGAATGAGAGGTAGGTGATAGATTTCCCCTGCCCCCGAAATAGCATCTCGTACTTGGTGGGGATGGCCAGCTCGGGGTACTGCTCGAGGCATGGATCGATGTCCTGCAAGGCCACCTCGGGCACCACGCCGCACCGGGCCAGCACGCCCAGAGTGTACTGGTGCAGCTCGAGACTATCGGTCTTCAAGTGCACCAGGCCGGTAGGGATGAGAATGCGCTGGTAGCAGGCCAGGAATGGCACCGCCGTGAGGCGTTTCCCCTCCCTGCGCGTCTTCAGCTGCGGGTCGGGGAACGTAATCCAGATCTCATTCACCTCGCCATCGGCAAAGAAAGAGCCCAGCGTCTCAATGCGCGTCCGCAAGAAGCCCACGTTGCGGAGCCCCATAAGATGCGCCTGCTTGGCCCCGTACCACAGGCGCGCCCCCTTGATGTCGACCCCTATAAAGTTTCGCTCGGGGTAACGCTGCGCCAACGCCAGGGTGTACTCACCCCGACCGCACCCCAACTCGAGGGTTATCGGATTGTCGTTGCAGAAGAAGTCTCCGTGCCAGTGGCCCTTCATGGCATGGTCGTCACGCCACACCTCCATGAACTGGGCCTGTATCAGGTGGGGGAAAGTCTCGTTCTCCGCGAACCGCTGAAGCTTATTCTTGCCCATCGTCCACAGATGATTGCGTGGCCAGCTGCACCTGTAGGGCAAATCGCCGCACCCCTGGCAGCGTCTGGTAGCGCATGCCCTGCTGCACGCGCACGGTGTACACTCCGGGCTCGGCAAACCGCACCTCCTCCGCGTACGGCAGTCGCACCTCCCGCTCCCCGGCAAAGCCCTTGCCAAGCCAGGCACCCCGGTCGTCAGCCACCCGGTAGTTGAGCGTATCGCAACGCTGCGTCCCCTGGGGGCTAAGCACCGTCACGAAGAGGTAGACATTGGCGTTGGGGTACTCGTCCCCATGCCGCAGCACGAAGTCGAGCTGATAGGCCTGCGTCGTGTCGGGCACGTCGAAGGCGAATTCGGCGGGCGCATCGGCCGGCCACCCCTCGTCCCCCATCGTCTGCTCCTCGAAGTAGACACTCTCCCTCGCGCAGGCCGTCACGAGAAGCAGAAGGGCCAGGGGCCACGCACGTAACCTACTTAGACGCATGCTGCTGACCTGCATTAGGACGCTTGCGCCGGTGGGGCTTACGATTCTTAGACGGCTTCGTCCGATTATCAAAACGAGTGATGCTATCCTCCACAATCACATCATCATACCCGTCCTTCACCGGGGCCTCCTCGCGCTGGGGCAAATCCAGCTCGCTGAGCGGGGCCGCCAGCTTTCCCTCGGCATTCAGGGCCATGATCTGCTCCACCTGAGCGAGCGTGAGCATCACCATACGGCCGGCCCCCCGCGGCTCGGTGGAGAACCACATGTAGTCGCGGAACAGGTCATTCTTGGCATGGAACAGATTCTGTCCCTCCAACTGTAGGGGCGTGCGCAGCCGTGGGAACCGTTTCCGCGCATCGGCGTAGTAATCCACCTCAAAGTTGAGGCAGCATTTGAGCTTTCCGCACTGCCCAGCCTGCTTCTGCGGGTTGGGTGTCATGTCCTGCATCTTCACCGTGCTCGTAGTCACCGGCACGTATTGATGTAGCCACTTGCAGCAGCACAGCGACTGCCCGCAAGTGCCGATCCCCCCCACGCGCCCGGCCTCTTGCCGGGGCCCAATCTGCCGCATCTCCACACGCACCCGGAACTCGGTGGCCAGCATGCGCACCAGTTCCCGGAAATCCACCCGCTTCTCGGCGCTGTAGTAGAATGAGGCCTTGGTGCCATCCCCCTGGTACTCCACATCCACAATCTTCATCTGGAGCCCCAGGCCGCTCGCCACCTCGCGCGCCCGCAGCATGGTGCTCTGCTCGCGCTCTATGCACACGAGCCAACGCTCCACGTCGCACTGCGCAGCCTTCCGAAGGATCTTCCCCCGCTGCTCGTCACGGTTTTCACCATGCGCACGGAGGTAATCGCGCTGCGCCAGCCAGCCCGTCAGGGAGACCATGCCCACATCGTAGCCCGGGGACGAGGAGACGCACACCACATCGCCCACGTGCAGCGGGAGCATCCCGCCATTCACGTAGTAGTCACGGCGGCCATTCTTGAACTGCACAGCCACCATCACCCGGTCGCGATTCGACTGGGTGAACGGTTGCCCCCAGTCGAACTGCCCCCCCTCACCGCTCTGCGCGCAGGCTACGCGGTACTCACTCCTATCCTCGTGGCGGACAATTCTCCCCCTCGAGCTCTCGTACACTTCCATCTCCAAGCCTGCACCTCAATATCATTGGCAAAGGTACACAAATCCCCCTAAGCCTTCCCTTTTCGTCTCAATGCGCGGTACGCTCAATCCAGCTCGGCGCGCGAGAAGAGATCGGCCAGCCGTCCCTCCTCCTCGCAGGCATCCTTGAATCCGGTGATGAATGCGCGCAGTGCCTCCTCGTCAGACGAGTATGCGCTGAAAAGCCCCGCCTCGGGGTCGAAATGCACCACATCGGCCAGGTGGGGAAGCGACTCATGGAGGAAGACCGTTGCTATGGAGGCCCAGTCATACCCTCCACCCTCGAAGCCCTCATCGGCCCTCGCCTCGAAGATCTCCGCCTTATAGCCCAGCCCCGCATCGAGGCATGCGCTGAAGCTGCTCTCGTGCGTCACCCAGTAGAACGGCGCAATACGCCCGGCAAAATCCTTTGCGTCAATGCCCTCTGCCATAAAATGCTCCCTTTCGTTAGTACCGCACTGTAAAGGTAGCCATTTGTATCGAATGCCTCGCAGCCGGCGGAAATTCGTACCTTCGGCAAAAGATGAATACGGCCCCAACGCAGGCACCCAATACATGAAAGATCGTCCCTCCCTCTTCAAACCAACTCCCCCAATCCGTCGCACCATCCTCGGGGGTTGGCAGCATCTGCTGAGCCCCGAGCGGCAGTTCGACTCCCTCATTGTCAACACCCCCACCCTCTTCGTGGAGCCATGATGCGCGCGGTGGATCTGTTCTGCGGATGCGGGGGCCTGAGCCTGGGATTTCAGCTGGCGGGCATCGGCGTGCTGGCGGCCTACGACATCTGGCCCGACGCGCTCGCCACCTATCGGGCCAACTTCACCCACGAGGCGCGCAGCCTGGATCTGAGCGATGCGGCAGCAGCCATTGCAGCCGTGCAAGGACACACACCCGACATCATCATCGGGGGCCCACCGTGCCAGGATTTCTCCTCGGCAGGTAAGCGCGACGAGGAGAATGGGCGGGGCGACCTCACCGTGCGCTACGCTGACATTGTGTGCGCCGTGCGTCCGGAGTGGTTCATGATGGAGAATGTGCCCCGCATCACCCGCTCGCAAAAGCTCGCCACGGCCGAGCAGCAGTTCAGGGCGGCTGGCTACGGGCTCACGAGCATCGTGCTAGATGCCTCGCTATGCGGTGTGCCTCAACGGCGTAAACGTTTCATCATGGTGGGGCGACTCGGGGAGCGGGACGACTTTCTGCTCGAGGCCCTCACGGCTCACTGCGCACGCACTCCCCTCAGCGTGGCGGCCTACTTCGGGGACAAGCTTCCCCTGAGCCACTACTACCGACACCCGCGGAGCTACGCCCGCCGGGGCATCTTCAGCACGCAGGAGCCGAGTCCCACCGTGCGGGGCGTCAACCGTCCCATACCCAAGGGCTACCGGCTTCACCCCGGCGACGGGGTGGAAAGCCTCGAGGGCATCCGGCCGCTCACCTCCCGCGAGCGGAGCATGATACAGACCTTCCCCGAGGAGTTCCGTTTTGTGGGCACGCAGTCCAGTGTGGAGCAGATGATCGGTAATGCGGTGCCCGTCAATCTGGCCCGACATGTGGCCCGGGCCATCCTGGAATATCGCGCCAGCTAACGCCAGCCCCCTAGCACCACCGCGACCCGTGACAAGGGTCAATCGGCAAGGTGTAAGGTGTGAAAAAGGCAACGGGCGCAATGTAGCCACGAAGCACCTGCGACGTATCAAGTCCGTATTTGCACGGCCAAATTGGGACTTGGTACGTTGTTGCTACGACGAGATGACGGCCCAGCATGGGTCATGCGCATGCGCTATGCCTGCAGAAAACCCGCCATGCGGGCAATCATTCTGGGCGTGAGGGTCGGCGGACGATGCGTCAGGGAGCCTGCTCCTCCTCGACGGGCTTGGGCTCCTTCTTTTTCCGCCGGAAGATAGACAGGATGCGTCGGAATAGCTCCGACCAGTTGTCGTAGGAGTCGGAGTACACCAGGCCGATGCCGGCCGTGTAGGGCTTCAGGTCGCTAAAGATGAGGTCATCATTGGAGCGGGCGAAGGCCTTGTACTGCAAATTCTTGAGCCAGGTGCTCTGCTTGGTGATATTGATGTCGCCCGCCACCGCATTGGACGTGTTATTCTTGTTCACCTCCCAGTTCGCATCCACGTTGAATGATTTCCACTGCATGGAGAGGGACACCTCGGCCTCATCGCGCGTGCCGCGCACCTGCTGGGCATTCGGGCGATAGTTGAAGCCGAGGTTGAACGAGGGGGCGTCGTCGGACTGGCCAATTTGCGCGAGCCACGAGTTGAACTGGTTGGAGAGGAGTTCGCCGAATGAGGAGAGTATCACCTCTTCGCCGCGCACTCCGCCCGCATCGTTGCTTCCGGGGCGGCTGCTGGGGGTGACCTGCGTTTGGGAACGGCCGTCAGAGAGGAACGTATTGAGCACCAGCAGGGCCGCAAATTGACGCATCTTCTTCTCCTCGGTGTTGAGGGCTGCCGAGAGCTGGCTGCGAGTTTCGGCATCGGCCTGCGGCACATCGATAGCAAACGAGATGGTGGGCGCGGCGAGTGAACCGCGAATGAAGAGCTTGCAATCTACCGGAATGCGCCGCTTGTATTTGTCCTGATCGCTGCCGCCGAGTAGTCGGTCGAGCGAGGCACGGGTACGGTACACCGTCTCAATGTTGGCATGCGCCTGAGCCACATCCCCGGCAAAGTGGATGGTGCTCCCCTGGGCAATGCGGAACCGCTTGCTGATGAGCCCCTCGAGGGTGAACTGCACCTCGCCCCGCTGTAGGGTGTAATCGCCATACACCTGGAGCATCTGTCGCCGCGGATCGCTGGTGATGCGCAGGTCGGCATCACCTCGGGCCCGAATGGCATCGCCCGTGCGGGGGTTGAGCACAATTTGCACCTGCGACTCGCTGTCGACCTGGAGGCCCATGGCAAGATGCAGCCTGGATGAGATGGGGATGCGCACCACGCGGAGCGTAGTGTCGACGCTGGAGGTGCTCTTCGCCGGGCTCACAAATTGCAGGTGGCGATTCTCACGGGCCTCCTCCGACGAGGGGAATTGCAGCGTGAGTGCCGTGCCGGGAGAGGTGCGCAGCTGCACAGACAGATTGATGGACGAGGGGTCGCCCGTGGCATGCACCTCGGCCGCTGCCATCAGCTGCCCGTAGTAGATCCCCTGGCCGAAGGTGTTGGTGTTGAGCAAGTGTAGATTATCGCTCACAGCCCGCACATCCATCTGCAAACGCTGGGAGTTGGAGTAATCGACCGAGCCGTTGAGCGTCATCTGCGCCCCCTGGGCATCCTGTATCACGAATCGATTGAACCGCATCTGGCCACCGGCAAACTGGATGGTAGACGACGTGGTGTACTCCGTGTTGAGCTCCTTGATGTAGGCGCCGGCCCTGTCGCATACGATTTGGCCCTCGATGCGGGGTTTGGCCAGCGAGCCCCGCATGGCCAGCGAGCCCGTGAGCGTGCCCCGAGGCTGCACGTGCCCACCCGTGAGGACATGGAGCGGCGAGAGATCGAATTGGTCGAGCTGTAGCTCGCCCACCAGATCCTTCTGCCCTGCGGCCCAGGCGATGCGAGCCCTGATGTCCTGGTGGCCGTCGAGGGCCGTATTGCTCAGGTTGATAGAGACGGGATTATCACTCCCACGCCAGTACCCTTCCAGGGATGGCGAGCCCACGTAGAGCTCATTGAGACGTAGGTCGGAGACGGTGACCTGCGCCTTGACGCTGGGCGACTGGAGGGCTGAGGCCAGTGTGATTTCCCCGCGTCCGCGCCCGCCCAGGGTGTTCTCCCCCAGCAGGGGGGAAAGGTTGGAGAGGTTGAAGTCGTCAAAGGATAGACGGAGGGAGTCGGCGGGATTACGGGAGATACGACCGGCGAGCGAGAAACGTTGCCGCTCGTTCCGAAGCTGGAAGTTGGAGATGGAGACGCTGGCCGAATCCGTGTAGATGCGCGCCCGGGAGAAAAGCCATCGGCCCCCAGCCAGGTCGAATTGCGAGGAATCCAGGCGTGTCACCGCGTAGTAGGCCTGCGTGGAGTCTTGACGCTCGATGTGGGTAACGGCGTGCAGGTGCAGGCGCGCATCCGCGTAGTCGGGCGCATAGGCAGTGAGCGAGCTCTCGAATCGTCCGGGGTGAGCATCCACATCGAAAGCCAACCGCTGCACCCGCCCAGTTCCCAATGCGGCCCCCTGGACAGCTAAGGCCAGCTGCGCCACGCTGTCGTCCACTCGCGCAAGCAGCTTCCCGCCCCGCATGGCAAACGACCCGTAGCGCACCGAGTCGCATCGCAGGGCAAAATCCATGACCCTATCGCTGGGGGCAAAGTAGCCCTCCAGGGCAGTAGCCTCAGCCACGTGCATCTGCGGCAGCAGGACGCGGAACATGGTGTCGAGATTGCCCGTGACAAGTTTGACGCGGTAGCCAGCCGACGCATCGGCTACCGCGGTGGACGGATGGGCCCCAGCCGGTGGTAAAGGCTCGGGGGGGGGGGCTGTCCCGAGCATTGGCATCAGGCGAAACGCCATGGCCTTAAGCGATGGCCAGAGCTGATCGTAACGTCGCCCGCCCTCAATGCGGCAACGTAGCGGCTCGGATTGCAATTCGATGATGCGTCGCCCACCCTCACCCGAGGCCTCCAGCATGAGCGTCCCCATGCGGACGGTGCCCCGCGAATTGCGGTAGCGGGCAGAATGGAGCACAAAGGTACCGTCGAGCTCGTCGAGCTTACCCCCCTGCATGTAGGCATCGAGGTGGAGAGCCAGCCGGGAGATCGTGTCGCTGCGATGTAGATTCATCGCATGCAGGTCGGCATGTGGTAGCGAGGCATTGAAGCGAAAGACTGGGAGGGAGCCCGTGAAGTCCACTACCCCGTTGAAGCCCAGTTGCAGGGCCGAGTCGTTCACCTTGAGCGAGCCCGAGTAGCTCCTGTTGGTGGCGAAGCCCTTGAGGTCGATTTCATGGTAACGATGCCCGAGGATGTCGATGCTGTGCACCTGAGACTCAAGTTGCGAGCGGAATCGTCCCCCGCGTGCCAGCTCCCCATCGACGTGCGCCACCATGGAGAGGCGCCCCCACGTGGTGTCACGCAACAGCTCGTCCAGATGCAACTCGTGGGTGTGAACCTGCCCGTTGAAGTGGAGGGTACGTGCCGAGTCGATGCTCAGTCCGAGGTCCATCTGCACCTGCCCTAGGCCGGAGTTGATGGTGCCGTAGGCGACAAAGTCATCCATAAAGCCCACGAGGTTCCCCCGGTACTCGAGGCGGCTCACCTGCCGCAGGGGCTGTGGTAGGTGCAATGAGCCCTGCGTCATGCGCGAGACAATGTGCTCCACATCGCGCAGGCATGTTTGCATGCGATCGATCTCCACGTTGAGCACCGAGGCATGCATATCGGGCAATCCCACCAGCGAGGCATTGAGGTGAATGCTGGTGCTGTCGGCCGCAAAGAGGTTGAGATTATCGACCTGGAAGTCGGACACCCGTCCCTGCACGCGCCCAGAGAGCATGGTGGGGAGTCCGCTAGCTCGGGGGAGGGGCACGAAGTAAGCCAACGTGTGGGTGTGCAGCTTCGATGGGGAGACATCGGCCTGTATGTGCACGCTGTCGACAAAATGGGGAAGGTCGCGCCAGCCGTTGTAGCTGAAGCGTAGCGTGGGGAGATGGAGATCGGAGTCGTCGCTAGAGACGTGTAGATCGTCGAAGTGGAGGCTGTGCGGCGAGAGCGAGAAGCGACTCGATAGCTCCTTGAGGGTGAAACCCGAGCGATCGACAAATTGGAGTCCCTCTATTTGCATGCGCACCGTGTCGGTGGCCACGCTGAGGTAGCGCACGTGACCATGTATGCGCCGGAGGTCGAAATGCTTGTAGTCGACCCGACCGACCGGATCGGTAAATCCCGGGCGCCGCATCTGGAAGCGGACGTTCTGAAGATCGATGCTGGAGATGGTGAGATGAATGTGCTTCTTCTTGGGCGGTGGCGTCTTACGCTTGAAGAGCGCCAGTACCTGGAGCAGTCGCAGGCCTCCAGTGCTATCGGAGAGTAGATGTATGGAGCCATCAATCCAGCGCGTGTGCCCGAGGCTGATGCGGGTGCCCATCCCCCCCACGTAGCGCAACGTGGTGCTAAGCTCCCGGGCATCGATGAGCGTGTCGCCCTGCAAATCGTAAACTACGGCCTCGTGCAGTGTGGCCCCCAGGGGTAGATTGAGCGACACGCGCTCCGCCGAGACGTGGAGCCCAAAGCGGGATGAGAGCCACCCCTGCACCCATTTCGCCGAGCGGCGTTGCACCCAGTCGATCTGCGTGGCCCCCACCGCCAGCAGGAGCAGCAGGGCTATGCCGGCAAAGCTCCAGTAGAGCCCAGCCACGAGGGGTCGCAGTATCCGTTTGAGCTTACGAAACCTCGCCACGACCGACGTGCATTAAATTCGCATGGCGGCTACGCTGCCACATCGCCCCCTGGCCCGCCCTAGCGATAGGGTTAGGCACGTGGGCTGCTAGTTTTCCCGAGTCGGGCAAACATGTTCCGCTTGTAAGCCTCTACGCCGGGCTGATCGAATGGGTTGTGCCCCTGCGCCAGCACTCCCACCGCGCAGGACACCTGGAAGAAGTAGATGAGGTAGCCCATCCAGTACGCCGTGCGGCGTGGAGCCTCGAGGGTGATGCACGGTACGCCCCCCTGCCTGTGAGCCTGCACGACGGCCTGATACACGGCCTCGTTGGCCGACTGCACGGGGCGATCGCATAGGTAGCCCAGGCCATCGGGATCGCCCGCAAGAGGGGGCACAGGAAGACCAGAGAGGGGGGCTGAGAAGGTGAGATGCGTCTCGAATAGCTGCGGTGTGCCCTCCTGGATGTACTGCCCGATGGAGTGGAGATCGGTGGAGTACGTGACGGTTGTGGGGTAGATGCCCCCGCACGCTTTCCCCTCGCTCTCGCCGTAGAGCTGGCGGTACCACTCGCAGAATCCCCGCATGAACGGGGTGTAAGTGGCCAGCACTTCTACCCTTCGCCCGGCATCGTAGAGCGCATTGCGCATGGCGGCATAACGCAGTGCCAGCTCGCATACCTCGCGGCGTTGCCACACGTCGTGATAGGCGGCCTGCGCTCCGCAAAGGAGAGCCTCCGCGTCCCCACCCCCTAGCAGGAAGGGCAGCAGCCCCACAGGGCTGAGGACAGAGTAGCGTCCCCCCACGCTGGAGGGGATTGCCAGACGCTCGTAGCCTGCCGATGTAGCCATGGCGGCGAGGGCGCCATGGGTTGCATCCGTGATGGCTACCACACGCCGCGGATCGAGCCCATAGGGATCGCTCCGCATAGCATTGAGCACAAGCCGGAAGGCCAGCGCAGATTCGAGGGTTGTACCCGACTTGGAGATGACTATCACCCCGTAACGCTGCCCACGCAACGCATCGAGCTGATGGGCTAGATGGTCGGGGCAAAGAGAGGTACCCAGAAAGTGCACGGGGCGCGCATGGGGCGCATTGCACTGATCGGCCAACGCTTGCAGCAACGCCTGAGCTCCGATGTAGGAGCCCCCGATGCCGACGACCACGATGGATTCATACTCAGCCGCAAGTCGGCTCGCCACCTGCTGCACCCGCTCCCATTGCAGCATGGCCGCATCCACCGGGAGATGCACCCAACCCGAATACTCGGCCCCCTGGCAACGACCAGAGTGCAGGCTCTCGAGGGCCTCCTCAGCTAGCGGGAGGCCACCCTCGTAGTCGACGGTACTGCTGTCTAGGAGAATACCGTCCAGACGAAGGCATCCGGGCTCGGCATCCATGGCTGTGGGCATTGGGGCAGCATTTACACCAGACGGTGGGTCAGTATCTCCATTTCGCGCGCGGGGCTATGCCCTTCGTAGAGGATGTTGTACATGGCCTCGGCGATAGGCATCTCCACCCCATGCTTTGCATTAACGGCATGAATGCCCCCCGTAGCATAGTAGCCCTCGGCGATCATCGCCATTTCCATCTGGGCGGACAGCACGCTGTAGCCCTTCCCGATCATGGTGCCAAATGTGCGGTTGCGACTATACTGCGAGTAGCATGTCACGAGCAAGTCTCCCAGGTAGGCTGAGGCCTCTGCGCAACGCTCACCGGGGTAGGAGTGGTTCAGGAATCGCGCCAGCTCGGCCTGCGCATTGCAGGTGAGCACGGCCTGGAAGTTGTCACCATACCCCAACCCATTGGCCACGCCCACCGCCACGGCGTAGATGTTCTTGAGGATGGCGCTGTACTCGGTGCCGTAGATGTCCTGCCCCAGGATGGTGCGGATGTAGAAGGAGCGAAAGAGGGTCGCTATGCGCTCGGAGTCGTCCAGCGATTTGCAGCTGAAGGTGAGATATGAGAGACGCTCCTGGGCTACCTCCTCCGCATGGCAGGGGCCACTCACTACCCCGATACGGCTGTAGGAGAGGCCAAAATGCGATTTGAGGTACTCGGAGGCCGTCATATGGATGTCGGGGATGATGCCCTTGATGGCCGTCACGGCAAAGCAGCGTGACAGATCGGCCGTCAACGGCTCGAGCCACGCCGGGAGGAACGCAGAGGGCACGACAAAGAATACCACATCGGACTCACTGACCAGGGTATTGAGGTTGCGCTGTAGGCGAATCCGGGCCATGTCGAAGCGGGCCGCGCTGAGGTAGCGGGGATTGTGACCGTGCTGCTGGATGTAGTCAAACATCTCGTCGTTGCGCACGTACCACTGCACGAGATCGACGTTCTCATGCAGGATCTTGACGATGGCGGTGGCCCAGCTTCCGCTGCCCACCACGGCGACCCGCGCATCTACTCCCATCCGCAATAGGTGTTTAGCTTACCACGCCGCCAGCTCGAGCCCCGGGCGGGACTGTGCAGGCACCAGGTGGGTGTGTAGATTCTTACGCTTGGTCTTCTTGCAGCCGCACCCGGCGGGCTTGTAGATGCCCTTGCCCCGTATGGCATAATGCCGCGAGGCATCATGGGACGAGGCGCAGGAGGCGAATCCTCCACACAGCCCCACCGCAAGGAGAAGGGCCAGAGCCCCACCCCATACGCCCCGCATCCATCCACGGCCAGAACATGAGTAGCCCATACGATTGCTTACTACACACCGGCACGACCGGCGTTTGCAGGCCAAAGGTAGCGAATTCCCCGGAGTGTTGCGAGCATGGCCTGTGATGAGCACCCCCGTAACATCCCCATTTACAGGGCTCCAACGAGGGGGAATGTGGCCTCTCTACAATGGTGATACACCGTGGAGAAGATGGCCGTTGGCTGATGTGCCACACGATTTGTAACACCTCGGACTCTGTACTGGCCAGCTGTGGTGCCCTCATTGCGCATTGCAGGTAGAGTGCGACATGCGTTAAGGGGGCCTGTCAAAAGCGTGCAACAGGGGATTATACCAGGGCTTGAGCGTTGATTAAAATCGCTAAAAATAGGGATTGTGGGTATGGGGCGTAAGATAGACCTTTGTGCCGTTATTTTAACTCAAGTAATGAGATGGAGAAGGTAGGGATCTTTTACGGCTCGTCGACCGGCAATACGGAAGCCGCAGCGAATGCCATACAGGCGCAACTGGGCAATGCGGAAGTGTTCAACGTAGCGAACACGCCCGCGTCGAAGATGGCCGATTTCACCAACATCATCATAGGAACCTCCACCTGGGGCGTTGGGGATCTGCAGGACGACATGGAGGGTTTCGTGAATGACATCAGCGGCGTAGACCTGAAGGGTAAGAAGGTTGCCCTGTTCGGCCTCGGCGATCAAGGATCGTACGGCGACACCTACTGCGATGCCATGGCGAAGGTGTTCAAGGCACTGCAGGGGAAGGGTTGCGACGTGGTAGGGTTCACCTCGACGGAGGGGTACGAATTCGATTCGTCGGAAGCCGTGGATGGCGATGAGTTTGTAGGGCTCGCTCTCGACGCAGACAACCAGGGCGACAAGACTGACAAGCGTATTGCCGATTGGGTAGGCAAGCTGAAGGGTCAGCTGAAGTAGCATGCGCATTCTGGGCGGGTGCGGTTGCCGTGCCTGTCAGATAGACTCTAACACAGATAGGGCGACGCTTAGCAGCGCCGCCCTATCTGCATTTTAGGCCCACGGGGCAAATCGGCCGCAGGGTAGAGACCATGGGGCATGGCACTGTTGCGGAAGGCACCACGAACCCTCAGGGCTATAGCAAGAGGAAAGAGTGGGGCCCTCGCTCTGCGTATAGTGTAGCGTGAGGTGGGGAGGTGTACCAGGCCATAGGAGCAGAGATTGATGTACGCTGGCACACCTGCTAGGGATGCGGTGGCTGGTATTGCTCGGTATGCAATGGGTGGGAAAGAGGGCTGTGGGTGGGATGGGATGAGGACAATGCGAGGGGGCACCATCGCTACAACATCAGTCGGTGCAGGCTCTCAATAGGGCAGCCCCTTTGCCAATATCGCCTCAGCGCAATAGACGGCAACTGGACAACCTCTACACCATGCTCCAGCTTTGGTGCACCCTGACGAAATGCACCCGCTACCGATTTTAGGCTAGCAGACCGAGGCAAATGGGTCGCGCTGGGAAAAGTCGGGGGTATACTGCCCGGCACTCTCTAGCCCCTGCGTCCATCCGTGGTGAAATCCGAGCGAGAGCATGAAATCGACGGCCTGCTCGTACTCCTCAGCCCTAAGAGATGCTGACAAAAAGGGATGGCCATGCACTCGGCTCGTCGGGGTGTACTGGCCTAAAAGCGATATGGTGAGCCCGCGGCCAAATTCCATCTGAAGGTTGAGCAGGGCCGAGCGCGTATTCTCTGCCTGACCGGGCAGAACGAGATGACGTACAATCAAACCCCGCCGGGCGATCCCCTCGGCATCCAGCTGTAGGGTTGTGCCCACCTGATCGACCATGGCGGCAATGGAGTCGAGGGCATAATCGGGATAGTTCCGAACCCCCGACAGGCTCTGGGCCAGATCGTAGCTACCGTACTTGTAGTCGGGCAAATACACGTCCACGTAGCCGCGCAGTATGGCGATGGTGCTGGGCTCATCATAGGCCCCGGTGTTGTAGACCACCACGGGACGCAGGTTTTTTACCCAGAGGCCCTCAATGATGCGTAGCACCCAGGGTACCTGCGAGGTGGGACTTACGAATCCCACCGTTGTACACCCATTGCGCACATGTTCCGCAATACGCCGCACGGCCTCGTCCAGGCTAATACTATGGCTAGCGCAGGGAAGACGATTATCGCTTATCTGATAATTCTGGCAATAGAGGCACTGCATGGTACAGTGCGCCAGGAAGACGTTACATACGCCGCCGGGGCCACCCAGGGCTGGTTCCTCGCCATGGTGCCTACAGATGGCGGCTATGCGCAGCTGATCGTCAAGCTGGCAGAACCCCAGAGCCCTGGAGCGATCTACCCCGCACTGGTGACCACACATCCTGCAATGGGAAAAGTCGGATGCTGGCGATACGGACTGTACTCCCTGGAGTTGCATACCCTCGTACCCTACCCGATACGCTCGATCGGGGTATCACGCAGGGCATTGATGGCCACGACCTGCTCATAACGCTCGAGCTGGCGAATCGGTATGGCTATCGGCACAAGATGCTTCTCGGCCGTATACCGGGCCCGTTTGGTGCCAGGCAACAATGCATGCTCGGGCGTGAACCACTCCCCCTGCCTTAGCAGCATAAGATTGGCTATGCAGGTGTCTGTAAGAAAGCCCTGATGTAAGATTAGCACATCATCGGCCTCGCCTCGCTGGGCATGCACGGCATCGAGTGCCGAGCGATCTGTACGCTTGTGGGAATAGCTCACAGCTGGGCTCTCCACAGGCTTAAGAGTTGCGTAGCGGCCTGGCGTAAACGGTGAAGCGATGGGCTTCCATCCCGTAGCATCATACTCCAGACGTAAACGCCCAGCCCCATCGACACCATCTACCCGCTGCGATAGATACTCCTCCACGGCCCTAAGGAGGTTGGTGACATTCGCCCCGGGGCACTGGGTCTGCAACGTATCGGCCATCCGGGTTATATGCCACTCGCGGTGCTGCGGCTGGCCGTCGGTGAGTGCTATAGTCTCAAAGAACAGGAACATACACCTTGTTGAGCATCTCCTGGTACTCTCGCTCCAGCTGACTATTGATCGTAACTCCTCCGCCGCTATGGTAGATTAGCCCCTCTGCTGTCTGCTCAATAAAGCGTATCAGCACGGCAGAGTCAAGCCGTTCGCCGTCGAAGTAGCCGCACACGCCGGTATAGAATCGCCGTGCACCCAACTCAAGCGACTCGATGTGCTGGTAGGCGAACTCTCGTGGATATCCAAGAATGCTTGCCCCCGGGAGCAGATCGGCCAAGAGATGGCCTAACTTCGATCGCCAGTCGGCTCCCACGTGTCCGGCTACCTCACTGCTCACGGCCAAGAGATCCTTTGCCCCGGTGCGTATACGCTCCACGTAGCGGTAGCGCACGGTTTCAATCTGGGTGGCAATTCTGGACAAATCCTCCCTGAGCATCTGCACGGCCATCGCATGCTCATCGACCTCCTTGGGATCATTGAGGATACGCTGCTCAGCATCCGGCAAATGGGCCTCGATGGTTCCCTTCATGGGGAATGAGCGTATCGTATCATCTGCAATGCGCACGAATGGTTCAGGGGAGAACACTGTGAACAGTCCTGCGACATGCATGCGGTACATCGCCTGCGTGCGATAGAATATATCACGCAAAGAGAGGTTGCACTCGATACGAGTGGGACAGGTGAAATTGACGTATGTGAGGCTGCCCGCCCGCATGAGATCCATGAGGCGAGTAAAGCGCACTGCGTAGTCAGCCAACGGGACAGGATGCTTTGCGAGCGTGAATGGCAAGCTGTCTAATGGCTGAGCCGCACTCCCCAAGTTGCTTACTGTGGGGAAAGCGTACAGGATGTCATTCTCGTGCGTGCCACAAAGCTCACACACGGCCTTCTCGGCCTTAAAGTCGATGGCGAAAATGAATGGTTTGCGCTCCTCGCCCCACCGATTCATCCGCTCGATCCACTGCTCCTTACTGCAAAGCAATCCATTACTCATAGCGGGGCAAAGGTAGTGCAAGAACACGTTCATTGTCCCTTTAAAGGCTCGCCATTTTTCACGCCTATATGTGCCGTATCTCGGCGCTAACCATGAATTGCGCAGAGAACACCCCATAGGCAAACCTAGTGGAGCCGGTAACCCGATGGTCCCTGCGCACGACAAAAGAGGGGCTCGCGGTGCTAAGCACCGCGAGCCCCTCTTTCCGTGAGCCCTGAAGGGTTTTACATCAGAACTGTCTACAGGCGCACGACTCGGCGCACTGTGGTTGTACCATCGACGAACTGCACTCGCAGCAAGTACACCCCTGAGGGGATGTTACCTACCCGTACAGTGCCATCGCCCCAGGGCTGCTGTAGCAGCACCTGACCACTCACCGTGAACAGTTGCACCCTCGTTGCACCAGTAGCATTCACGCGCAGCACATCGGCGAAGGGGTTAGGATGAACATCCACCGGGTGAGCATTCTCAACCGACGTGATATTGTCGGAAACGAATATCGCCTTAATGGTGGTGTTGTCCTTCACAACCCAGGTGAACTTATCGTTGCTCTCGCGAACGGTGTCCACATTCTTAGTTGTGGCGATGATCCCTTGCAGGCGAGCACCTCTCCCGGGGGTAGGCTCCATGGTCAATTCTGTCCCTGCCGTCACAAGCATACCATCGAAAATGGCATTGCCACCATCCATAACGGACAACTGTCCATCCCCTTCCACGAGGATATACACGTTGAACATTTCGGCATCACGGCGTTCGAACGTCGCACGCAGAGTCACATTTGCCGGAGGCATCACGAATGCCCCACCATCGATGGTCACCCACTCGCTCGTACCCTCAGCTTGGTACGCAAGGCTACCCTCTACGAATGCGTAGCCCGGCTTACGTGTGTAGTCCACCGTGACCTTCTCATCCACAAAGGGCTTAATATTGCTCGGTTGCAAATTACCGCCCTCTATCCCCTCGAGGATGCGCACCTCATACTTCTTCGGCCTGAATGTCCCGCGCACGTCGATAGAGTAGTTCGGCATCTTCCCAAGGATCACCTTGTCCCCCTGCGGAGTCAAATCATCGGTGCGCCACAGGCTCTGCCCGCGCTGCGTGTACTGTATCGAGCCGAAATCGAAATCGTAACCCGGATCCGCCCGCTTCACCGTGAACGTGATCGGGGTGTTAGCGATGACATTCGCCCATGGATCAGCCGCTATCTCGCCGTGCTCCAGCTTCATCACGAAGACGCTATTTCCCGTCGGAGTCACATCCGCAGTAACCTCTACGCTAGCATCAGGCATAGTGAATTGGCGGTTGGTGATGGGGTGCCAGATCCCAGGAGCAGCCCCACGAGGCAGCTCTCGGTAGCGGGCCGTATTCCAGGCCACCTCCCAGTGTGGATCCATTGGATCTACCCCGTAGGAGAGTCGCACCGGATGACCTACCGGTACATTCGACACGATGTCGGCCGTCATACGCCCGTGCGCTATCGTGAAGATGATGTTATTCCCCGTGGAGTTGAATTCGGCCGTTAGCTCTACGTCCGCATCCGGCATGGTGAACTCATACTCGTTGGTGCCCACCTTCTGGAGCGACTGAGGCGAACCGCTGGGTAGCACCCTAAATTTGAGCGACGTGGGCCGTAGCTCGTAGTCGGCATCAGGTGTCGGAACCACCTTCACCCGCATGTCCGCCGGCACGTTGTTCATGCGTGGCTGCACTGTGAGCGTACCGTGCTCGACCGTATTGGAGATGGTGATGCTATGCCCCGAGGCCTCAAAGGCACCTCGGATCTCGATATCGTAGCAAGGCATCCTGAACGAGCGCACACGTGGATCGATGGGTACGGGTGCCGCTCCAGGCTTATTCGCCTCCACGTACTCCAGTACGCGGGCCACATAGCCGATCTCCGGAGCGAGAGAAAGCGTAACCACAGCCCCCGTCTTCACATTGGTCACCCCTGGCGATTCCACACGAATAGTACCGCCATTAGCAGGCTGTTTCACCGTGATAGTGTGATCGGTAGGCTCGAATTCAGCCGTCAGCACCACCGACTCGTTGGGCATGTTGAACTTCCACTCCTTCTCCTCACCAGTAGGAGTAGAAATCGGCGTGCCAGGGGCCGTTTCCGGCTCAGAGGCCTTGCGGTACCGCAGGGTTCCAGCCTTGTAGGTAAACCCGCAATCCTCAGCCACCTTCACCTTCACCTCGGCACCCGCCGTCAGATTGTTGTTCTTATCGGGCGTAAGCGTGCCACCATCCAGATTCTCCACGGTAACCGAGAGACCTGCTGTCAACTCAAACTCACAGCATAGCTCCACGTCATTGTTTGGCATCACGAACGTACCACCATCCGCGATGGCTGTGCCATTCCACTTCAGCGTGCCCGCCTTCAGCACATACGGCTTACCACCAGGCCCAGGCGCTGCCTGCGGACGAGCATTCACAATGATCCTATCCCCCGTGCGGAATGGGCCACTGGCCGGTATCGTCACGATGTCCCCGTTCGTCATGCTCGAGCACTTCGTAATCTTATGCACCTTCCCCACAAAGCGGGCGAACACCTTAACGCTGTAAGCCGGCATCTGGAATGTGTTTGATGGGTCGGTAATCGGCACAAAATCTGCCGTTGGGTCATCCAACTGTTGGTAGCGCAGCGAGCCCGGCTCTAGTTCGTAGCCGCTCATCGGGGCCACCACAAGCTGCACCTGCGTACCAGCCTCTACGTTTTCTTTCGGCGCAGCCGTCAGCGTGCCCTGCCCCTCAGGTGCGCACACCACCTTCAGCTTCTCCGGCTCGAACTCACCCGTGATGGTAACATCGTCATCAGGCATCTCAAACTTCATGTCCTGAATATTCTGAGCACTGCCCGCTTGCGTGTCCTTCTTGAACTTCAGGCTCCCCTCCTTGAACGAGTACCCTGGATGCGGTGTCACCTTCACCTTCACGGTGTAGCCCTTGTCACACACCCCGAGCGGCGGATCGATTATCTCTATCGTCCCATGCGGAGAGCTACCCACCGTCGCCACGTAGGCATCCAGACTGAGGTTGTACCACTTATTCGTGGTGTTGTCGTACCCCTTATCGGCCTTGTACAATGCTTTCGCCTGCTCACGCTCGGCACCCCGCTTCAGCGGTATGCCATCCTCGCCCAGGAAGGCCAGGAAACGAGGCTTATTGTCAATGACCCTTTGCTTGGGATCCTTAAAGACGTTGATATTCGCCTCGGGCACAGCCTTAGCGGGCAGACCCAGCACAGAGAAGGCATCTGCATGGTACACACCCAGCAAGCTCTGCTCGCCCAAACGCTTCGCAGACGGGAGCAGGATGCTCGTCGCTCGGTACGCACCCCTAAAGAATCGTGGCGGAACCTTCTCCACACCCCACAACAAATACCGGGAAAGCTTGCGCCATTCATTGGAAAACCATGTCCAGCCGATTAGTCTAGGCATAAAGCACTTGACTCCCTTGTGAATGGTAAAGTCGGTCATGTTTCGGAATAATACGATATACCTCCAATCCATCGGCCGGAACTCACCCTCTATAACCTCTACACGCTCAGCCAACTCCCACAGCGTAGTCTCCCCGGGATGGCTCTTGGTGTACGCACTAACGATACCATCGATACTATACCCCTCCAACTCTATGGTACCATTGACTCTAATCTTTAGCCTATTCAACTCAATGTCGGCACGCACCAACACCTCGGCATCGGGCATGGTGAACACCTGGTTCGCCGGATCTATATCTTTCTCCTTCTTGACCCCGCCCTCGGTGTACTCAATCCACAGTCGCTTGATTCGCCATGTCCAGTCGGGCTCCACCACAAGCTGCACCTGCTCGCCCGCCATGGCCATATGCGACGGCACCGAGAACGACGGGAAATTCGCTGTATGCTGAATAGCAGCAAAGCGGATGGGGTGAATCTTAGCATCCTTCGCCTCATTCCCCTGGAGCCCTATCACGTACCAGCCACACCACTTGCCATCCTTAAAATTCTTCGTGTCATTCTTATACTTAGCAGCCGCATTCATCAGCGGGCCACCCTGGAGGGGCTGCCCTTGCTCATCCACAATGCGGAGGTAGCGCGAGGTGGGACACCCCTCGAATATAGCCTCTCGAGCACCATCGGGCACCGTCGTCCCTAGCTCGAGAAGCGAAAAATTCTCGCATCCCTGAAAGTGCTGCCCCTGCTCCTTGAGATCCGTCAACTTGGGCGCCGTGAAGCGCACCATGTTCCGGCATCCCTGGAATGCGTTAGAGCCCATTGTCTTGAACTTGAGGAACTTGGCCTCATGCAGGCTATACCTATCCGATGCCGCAAAAGCCTCCTCACCGCACTTCTCCATGTCGGGGAAATCGAGTGCTTGCAATCCGCCGTAGAACGCAAATCGCGATACGTACTTGAGCTTGCTAACCTTACAGATGGAGAGATAGTTCGACCCCAGTCTTCCTTCCGACTTATTCGTCACCAGCGGATCAGGCATATCCTGCACACTCGTCACCGTAGGCAAAACGGTGAACTCATACAGGTTCAGCACGCGTCCCTTGGCCCCATTCCTATTGCGGAGCCAAAGCCAATCATCCGTCCGAATACGACCCGTCTGCACCTCAATGCGTGAGACAAGATGGAGCTTGCGCTTCTTGTACATGTCATCAAACGCATCTTGCAACGTGTTCCCCGAGAAATTGATCCACTGCACGTGCCCCGGCTTCCCCTCAACGGGGGTCTGATACCTACCGGCAACCTGCCCCAGGCCCACCCTAGCACCTGCGAGCAAGATGGCTCCCAGCAATGCGAGCCCCACAAATCTCCGCATAACGTGTTTCATCACTATTCGTCGCTTATCGGCCTATCTGTTTCACAAGTACACTCCTTACCTCCATTCACACACACCAAGTGCACCCCCACGCAGGGACTGCACCTCGGACGTGCTCCCGGGGAGGCATCTCACGATCCCCTACACATCCCCTTGCACACTATACGTGTGCTGCCTAAAGATTGTTACCACTCCGTCCCCCGCTAATTGACGGAGGTCGTCTAAGCTGGGGTGTACGTCGTGCTATGTCGTGTCACGCACGCATTAGTTGGAGCACTCTCACTCCCAGCGGGTCCTATCTACCCGTCCTTCCACTCTCGCCTCTAGCGAATCGGGCAGCAACGGGAAGAAATCGAGCCCCGTGAACCGCTCCAGACTATCCACTGAAATCATAAATGCGTTTGGCTCCTTAAGGGATGCCATGTGCGGTATGGCGTAGGCCACTGCCTGCCACTCATTGCCGTGGCGCACCAGCAAGGCCTTGTAAAAATGGGTTGGCACCGCAATGGGCGGATACCCGATGTGCCCCCTATCGCCCTGGTGAAAGTAGGGCCCCGTGGCCACGTACACCTCATCGCCACGCATGGCGATGCGCCGCACCCGCTCCTCGAGCTTTTTCCAAATGCCACGATTGAAGTTGGGCAGCTGCGGTGAAATGTTGGTGAAATAGTAGCTCTCACGCATGGCCTGTGAGCTCCCCACCATGTCGCCTGCCGGGGCTAGATGCCCCTTGTCATAGCCTGAGTGACGGTAGTCGTCATTGTTCACCGTGGGGTTACGCACCGCAGGGTCAGGCTTAAAGCGTCCCGCCTCTCGCGTCACCACCTTCAGCAGCTTATCCTGCGTCAGGCGGTAAGCCACCCATCGGGCCTGCTGCCACTCGGGCGAGTACGCCACCGTGTAGGCCGCATGGTAGATCTTCTGGCACTCGGCTCCTTCGCCCAGGGGCTCTTCCAGGTAGCGCAAACTGGCCAGCACCTCGGGTGCTGCCGTCTGCTGCGCCCCATCCCATGTGGAAGTTTGAGCGGAAGCGGTAGACTCTCCCGTCCAGGTGAGCGGCCTGCCTAGGACAAAGTTCGTGCCATACTGCTCGAACTTTTGGCGTCCCTCGCTCAGGCCCACCATGAGCTGAACGCAGCCCAGGCAAGCCACAGAGCATATGGCAGCCACAAACACCGCTCCCCGCAGGCGTAACATGGCGCAAGCGTGCCTAGGCTACCTGCGATTGGCCCGTTGCTGCTGCTCCTTCTGCATCCGCTCCAGCCGCTCCAAAAAGCGCGACTTCTTGGCCGGCTTCTGGGCATTGCTCTGCAAGCGCAGGAAGAGCGCCTTCTCGTCTATCGTCCGCCGAATAATCAGCGTCTGAGCTATCGTAATCAGGTTGGCCAGGAAGTAGTAGTAGCTCAGCCCAGCCGAGTAGTCGTTGAACCACACCAGCATCATAATGGGCATCAGGTAGAGCATCATGAACTGCATGCTCTTCATCTGCCCACCCATATTGGCCGACTGCTTGAAGCTCATCAGCGATGTCACCAGCAGAGCTGCGGCCATCAGCAGCGTGAACAGGCTCACATGATCCCCGTAGAACGGGATGTTGAACGGCAAATTCAGCACCGAGTCATAGCTCGAGAGGTCATCGGCCCAGAGGAATGGTTCCTGCCGCAGCTCAAAGGAGGCGGGAAAGAAACGGAACATGGCAATCAGTATGGGGAACTGAATCAGCATTGGCAGACACCCGCCCAGCGGGCTAACCCCAGCCCGCTTGTAGAGCCCCATAATTGCCTGCTGCTTCTTCAGGGCATCCTCCTGCCGCGGGTACTTCTGGCTCAGCTCATCCACCATGGGTTTTAGCACCCGCATCTTAGCCTGGCTGGCATACGACTTGTACGTCAGTGGGAAAAGTGCAGCCTTAATCAGCAGCGTGAGCAGCAAAATGATGATCCCGTAGCTGTTAACCGCCCGACTCAGCCAGTCAAAGACGTTGATCACCACGTACTTGTTAATCCAGCCAACCAACCATCCCCCCAGCGGCACCACGGCCTCATACCCCTGCCCATAGCTCCGGAGCGTCTTGTAGAGGTTGGGCCCCAGGTACAGCTCCAGCGCATGCGTCTCGTGGGCCTTCCCTTGGTAGGGTAGCATCAGCAGGGCCGAGAAATCCTTCAGGCAACCGGCCTCAGGACTCGTGGCCAGGGTGAATTCCGCCTGCCGAAATGAGCCCTCACCGTCCCCCTCATCCTGCTTGGCACGTAGTATGGCCGAGAAGAATTGCTCCTTGAAAGCTACCCATTTCAGCCCCGTGGAGACGGTCTCCCGCACCAGCTCGTCTTTCTGGTGTATCTCCTCGTAGTCCCCATTAAATGCCTGGTAGGCGAGTAGCGTGTACTCGCTCTCCTTTTTGGCCCCTTTCTCCTGCTGCGGCGTTCGCATCGCCCACTCCAGATCCAGATACTGCTGGTTGGCTGCAATGTGCGAACGCATATTGTGCAACGCTATGGTCAGGCCCACAGCGTACTCGCCGTAGGGTAGCGTGTAGACGTACTCGATGTACGCATCGGCCCCAGCCCACAGGCGCATGGCTAGGCGAGCCGTATCCCCAGGCTTTTCTGCCTTCAGCTGCGACTGCGCCAGCTGTGGCTCAAAGAGTGCATTATTGGTGGAGATCGCCGCTTGCTGCGACCAGAATCGGAGCCCAAAGGCATTGCCCTGGCCACGGAATATCCGCAATGAGTCGCCGTAATACGTGCTGTACTCGCGCAAGGTTGCCGATGAAATGCGCCCACCCCGGGTATCTATCCCCAGCTGTAGCACATCGTTCCCCAGCGTCAGGGTCTGCTCCGCTATCGGTGTCGCCAGGCTATCGGGCAGCAAGGTCCCCATCTGCGCCAACGATTGCGCGCTGTCCTGCTCAGCCTTATGGCGAAGCATCTCGGCCTCTTCCTCTGCCTTCCTTGAGGCCTCCACGGCAGCCAGCGAATCCCTCTGGCGCTGAGCCGCGGCCAGCTCTGCCTCCGAGGGGCGATTGAAGTAGGAGAACGCTATGACAATAGCGAAGATGAGGACGAGTCCGAGTATCGATTTTTTATCCATGCCGTGTAAACATACTCCGCCCGCAGGCGGGATAACAATGAAGGCCCTTGCCGTCTACCCTCTACCGTTGCGCATGGGCCATAGCCGCTCGCACAAAGGCCGAATACAGCGGATGCGGATTCACCACCGTGCTCTTGTACTCGGGGTGGAATTGCACACCCACAAACCAGGGGTGCGATGGCAACTCCACTATCTCCACGAGCCCCGTAGTTGGGTTCACCCCTGCGGCCCGCAGCCCGCAGGCCTCCAGACGCTCCCGGTACTTATTATTGAACTCATACCGGTGCCGATGCCTTTCGCTGATCTCCCCCTTGCCGTATATCGAGTAGGCCAATGAGCCGGGCTCCAGCGTGCACTGGTAGGCCCCAAGACGCATCGTCCCCCCCTTCTCCGTCACGCCCTCCTGCGTCGCCATCAGATCGATCACCGGATTTGCCGCCTCGGCATCCCATTCGCTCGAGGTGGCATCCTTGATACCTGCCACGTCCCGGGCAAACTCCACCACGGCGCACTGCAAGCCCAGGCAGATCCCCAGGAATGGTATCCCCTTCTCACGTGCCACACGCACAGCCTCCAGCTTACCCAGCACCCCACGCTTACCAAAGCCTCCTGGTACTAGAATAGCATCGAAGTTGGCCAGCATCTCATCCGCGCACGCCGGGGTCAGCGTCTCAGCCGAGACGGGAACAACCTCCACTGCACACTTATTCTGCGCGCCAGCGTGTATCAGCGACTCGTGCACCGACTTGTAGGCATCGGGCAACTCCACGTACTTACCCACCAGCGCAATCCGCACACGACTCGACGGGTGATGAAACCGCGACAGGAACTCCTGCCAATGCGGCATCTCGGGCGGTGGGCCCGCCGGCAAATTGAGCTTCTCGAGCACGGCCCTATCCAGCCGCTCCTCACGCATGCGGAGTGGCACCTCGTAGATGGTGGGTACGTCAATGGACTCTATCACATCGCTCGGCTGCACATTGCAGAAGAGAGCCACCTTCGAGCGCAACTCCTGACTCAGTGCGTGCTCCGTGCGCAGTATCAAGATGTCGGGCTGTATCCCGTTCTCCAGTAGCTCCTTCACGGAATGCTGGGTTGGCTTAGTCTTCAGCTCCCCCGAAGCCGACAGGTAGGGCACCAGCGTCAGGTGGATAAACACCGTGTTCCCCAGCCCCAGATCCCACTTCAGCTGTCGAACAGCCTCGATGTAGGGCAACGACTCGATGTCGCCTACCGTGCCCCCTATCTCCGTGATGATGATGTCGTACTGGCCGCTCTCCCCGAGCCGCATGACACGACGCTTGATCTCATCCGTCACGTGAGGGATCACCTGCACCGTCTTCCCCAGGTAGTCGCCATGACGCTCCTTCCCGATCACGCTCTGGTACACCTGGCCGCTCGTCACGCTATTGTCGCGCGACGTGGGCTGATTCAGAAAGCGCTCATAGTGCCCCAGATCCAAATCCGTCTCTGCGCCATCCTCCGTCACGTAGCATTCACCATGCTCGTACGGGTTCAACGTCCCGGGGTCAATGTTGAGATACGGATCCAGCTTCTGTATCGTCACGCGAAACCCGCGGCTCTGTAGCAGCTTGCCAAGCGAGGCCGAGATGATCCCCTTGCCCAGCGATGAGGCCACTCCGCCAGCCACAAAAACGTATTTCGTCTCCCGGCCCCCCTGTCCCGGGGTGGGAAACGCACTCCCTAGGCAATCGTTCATCAGAATTACGGCTCCGTCCTATTTACCTCGTGTCCCGAAAATAAATCACCTTTTTCCGCTACCACACCTCCCCCTCACTCTCCTCTCGTTAGGGGGCCCAACGTCCCCCTTCCGCTGGGCGATTATTCACCCTGCTTGGAAGCCTCGCGCACCTTCCGATCGATGAGCTTAATTCGCTCCAGCACGGTGGCTACCTCCTCTTGCAATGCCTTCAGCTTCGTTTGCAGCTGCGACACGATGGGGTCATTAGCACTCGAGGCGGTGAAGAACCCCATGTTGGTCTCCATCTGGTTCTGCTCATTCTCCAACGCCTTAGCACGCTGCCGCAGCCTTGTGCGCTCACGTTGTAGCAAGGCCAGATCCGTACCATCACCCGCCATCTCATCCAGCGACTGCTTGAACGCCTCCATGTGCTGTTCCTTAGCCTCCAGACGCAACGCATCGTACAGCTTATCGAGCAGCTCACGGTAACGCATCTGGAGCTCATCCTTGTGCTTGAGCGGCACAAAACCAATGGCACTCCAGCGGGCTTGGATGCCCTTCAGCCACTCGATAGCAGCCTTGGGATCCTCCCCAACCTGGTAGTTCGCCAGCTCCTCTAGTATCTCCCGCTTCAGGCGCAAATTCTCGTTCTGCTCATTTCGCTGCTGCGAGTTCGCCGAGTTGCGACGCTCGAAGAAGTGGTTCTGCGCTGCCTGAAAACGCTGCCACAGCTCATTTCCCCGCTTGTAGGGCGTGTAGCCGATAGACTTCCACTTGGCCTGGAGCTCTATCATCTCCCGCACGCTATTCTTCCAGTCCTCGCTATCCTTCAGCGCCTCTGCCTGCAAGCACAGATCCAGCTTCTGCTGAAGATTGTCCCGTCCGATCTCACGTAGCTGCTTATCGAACTCACGACGAGCCGTAAAGAACTGCTCGCATGCACCCTGAAAACGATTCCACACCTTATCGCTCTGCTTGCGCGGAGCGGGGCCCACAGCACGCCAACGCTGCTGTATCTCCACCACCAGCTTCACGTCACGCAGCCAATCGGCCGTCGTCTTACGCTCTATCTGGAGTATGGCCTCCACCTCAGCGCACAACGCCTCCTTACTGGCGAGATTCGCCTCATACTGCGACTTCATTGCCGCCATATACTCCTTGTGGCGACTGTTGATGCGCGCACTGGCAGCCGAGAAACGAGCCCAGATCTCATCGCTCTTATCCGGCGACACCGGCCCTACCTCTTTCCACTTGGCATGCAACGACTGCAATGTCTTGAACGCAGCCGATATGTCCTCGGCAGCAATCATATCCTCAGCCTGCTCGCACAGCTGCGTCTTCTCGTCTAGGTTCTTCTTGTAATCCAGATCCCGCAGCTCGCGGTTGATCTTGATGTACGCGTAGAACGACTCCACCTGGTGGTAGAACGACTGGAAGATCCCCTCAGCCTCAGCCGCTGGCACAGGGCCCACCTCGCGCCAACGTTGCACCAGCTGCTTGAACTCCTTGAACGTCTCATCCTTCACCTCGGCACGCTGCGTCAGCTCGCCGATACTGCGCACTATCTCACGCCGGATCTCCAGGTTGGCGGCGCGCACCTTCTCCTGCTCATGCGCATAATCGCTCACCTTCTTCTTGAAAATCCCATAGAGCTCCTTGAAGACCGCCTCTTCGGCAATCTCAAACCCCTCCTCCAAGGCATCCTCAGCCTGCTCGGCACGCTTCTTCGCCGCCTCCTGCGCGCTGCGCAGATTACGGTAAAAAGCCGCATGTATTGCCCGACCCGCATTGCGCACCTCTAGGGTGATAGGCTTCGACACCACGCCACGGAGACGCTCCACAAGCTCGGCAAACGAAAGCGTATGCAGCTCTTCATGAGTGCCCTCTGCGCCCGAAGCTTCCGTCGCCCCCTGCGCTGGACTAACCTCCGCAGCCGGCTTTACAGCCTCATCCTTCGGGGCCTCCGCCTCTTTCACTGTCTCTTCAGCGGGTACATCGTTAGCCACAACCTCAACCGTAGCCGCATCTGGCTCCGGCGTTCCGGCCATGCTCTCCCCCGCAGAAACGGCTGGGCTCGGAGCGAGTGCCTCCCCTTGCCCCGCGTCGGCTCCCTGATTGGAGTGCAACGACTCATCCTGCGACTGCAACTGGTCTTTCTGCATCTCGTCCATGACCCTGCCTCTATTACAGATGAAATTATCCCCAAATACCTCGTTCACTTACAGTCCCCCTCACCGTTGCACGAAGGGAAGAACACCGCCTCGCACATCCGGCAACGCAACCAGGGCAGCCTACTCACAACCCTCGTCATCCTTCACAACCAACGCTTGCGCCCTGCTGCGTGAAGCCCCTCCACTGTGCGACATCCGCACATGACAGGTCGCCAGCCTCGTGGTGTAGGTGTACCGGTAATTCCTTACGTAGCGCATAGCTCCTACCCAAAGAAAACCCTCAATCTCCCTACCCCTACCTCCCGCGAAGGTAGCACAATCCACACACAACCTCCGGTACCATGCGCCAGGACTGGCGATTAGGCTCACTCCTAGAATTTCAGCTTATCGGGCTCCTCACGCATCCGCTCGCGGATCTTAGCCTCTATGGCATCCGCCAGCTCCTTGTTGTCCATCAGGATACGGCGCACATTATCGCGCCCCTGAGCCAAACGTGTACCCTCGTAGCTGAACCACGACCCGCTCTTCTCAATGAGACCAAAGGCCACGCCAAGATCGATGATCTCACCGCTGCGCGACAGCCCCTCGCCATACACCAGGTCGCACTCCACCTTCTTAAACGGTGGGGCGAGCTTATTCTTGACAATGCGAATGCGAACCCTGTTCCCGTATTGCTCCTCATTGGAGTCCTTCAGCGATCCTATCCTACGGATATCGATACGCAGTGTGGAGTAAAATTTGAGCGCATTCCCCCCGGTCGTGGTCTCATTCGGCCCATAACCCATGCCGCCGATCTTCTCCCGCAACTGGTTGATGAAGATGCACGTCGTCGAGGTCTTGCTAATGGTACCCGTGAGCTTACGCAGTGCCTGTGACATGAGCCGGGCCTGCAAGCCCACCTTTGCGTCCCCCATGTCACCCTCGAGCTCTGCCCTGGGAGTCAATGCGGCCACAGAGTCTATCACCACCAAGTCCATAGCCCCCGAGCGTATCAGCTGCTCGGCGATCTCCAACGCCTGCTCCCCATTGTCGGGCTGCGAAATCAGCAGCATGTCTACGTTCACCCCCAGCTGTGCCGCATACGCAGGGTCGAACGCATGCTCAGCGTCGATGATCGCTGCCACGCCCCCCGTCCGCTGCACCTGCGCAATGGCGTGTGTGGCCAGCGTCGTCTTACCCGAGGACTCCGGGCCAAAAATCTCTACAATACGCCCCTTCGGGTAACCGCCAATCCCCAGTGCCGCATCGAAAAGTATAGACCCAGTGGGGATGCAAGGCACGTCACCCTGCACCCGATCCCCGAGTGCCATAACGGTGCCTCGCCCGTGATCCTTCTCTATCTTCTCTATCGCCAGCGTGAGCGCACGCAGCTTATCCGGATCGACATTCGCCAACTTATCCGCCAGCTGCGACGTCCCCTTATCCTTCATCACCATAGTTGCTCCTCCTATTGCTCGCCTGCCCACTCCTCAGCTTCCACCACGGCATCGGCCTGTACCACAGACTCGGCCTCGCCTCCGTCGTCAGACATCCCATACGTCCGGAAGAAAGCCAGCAGGCTATCCCGGTCGTACCCATCTCCATCCTCGAAGATGCCTGTCCCATGGATACGCCACGTCCCATCCTCCACGTTCAACACCACGAGCACTGGCACTCCATGATCCTGAGGGCTCCCAAAGCGTCTCAGGAAATCGGTGTTCTTCTTATCTTTCCCGTAGTAGATATGCACCCGCTCAAACTTATCATTCAGCGCAGCTTGCAGCTCTGCATCCTCCTCTATGAGCCGCTCCAGCCGCATGCACCATGGGCACCAGTCCCCGCCTATCTGCATCAGGACAAACTTCTTCGTCCCCTCATCACGCACCTTCTGCACGGCAGCACTCAGCTGCTCATTGGGATCGGCCTTCGCATCGTAGACCGTCTTCCTGCCACACCCCGCAAGCAGGATGCACATTGCTAAAATCACCGGCAAAAACAACGCTTTCGACCTCATGGTATCATCCGCTTAATGCGCTGCGTGGCCCACTGCCACGCAACCAGTGCAAAAGTAGCAAAAAAGCCCATAGCGTGGATCCCCAAACCTCCCCACCCCATACAGGCCACTTCACCCCCACCTAACAGTCGTAATGTGGCACCCCGTCGGCCGGTTCAGCCCACGCATCCCACCCGTGAATGTCACTCTTTGGAAGTGCGAAAAATAGAGCCTCACGCCTTATCTTGTCACGCTCCAAAACACGCCCCTCTATCATGGGCAATGGGCTGATTATAAATGGTTAACCGCATCCTTCACCCCTCACTCAAATGGCTCACGCCACGGGTAATCCCACCAAATGGCCAAGCGACGGATGGACATTGTTTGGCCTCATGCGAATTTCGTCGTATACTTGCGCCGGGTATGACGGTACTCTACCACAGATCTATTAGGAACAATGCCTGCTGAAAAGAAACGAATCATCACCAGCTATGCACGCCTCTCCGAGGATCTCGAGAGGCTATTTCGCCAAACGTATCCCAAAGGGTATGACCACGAGGTGATGCCCATCACCAAGCCCAATGGTGAGACGATCTATGTGGTACGCCTCGAGACCGAAGACACGAGTTACCTCGTGAAGGTCGAGGTGAAAATCGGAACGGCGGGAGACGACGATGAGGATAACGAGGGCGGATACGACACCGATGCCGACACCGACGAGATGCCCGACGACCAGTTCAGCGACGACGAGGACAGCGATAAGCAGGGCGGGTACGACTCCTTCGACAACTAGCTCTCCCGCTTGGCTCCAATGCTGCGTGGCTCTCTTTGCGCTGCGAAGGCCCCGAGTAGCTCCCCACATCGGTTTGCTTAGCCTCTAGCTGGCTCCGTTACTCCAGCACCAGCGACACATCGCCCTGCGGCTCGGTGTGTCCCACGACCGTTGCATGCTCGCAGCCTACGGCTCGTAGCCGTTGCACCAGGCTATCGGACAGCCCGGGCTCTACGGCCATCAGTAGCCCCCCCGAAGTCTGAGGATCAGTGGCTAGCGTGATGAGCCATGGTGGTACGTCAGCAGCCACGCGCCACTGGGTACCCATGTACTCCGCATTGCGGAACGACGCTCCCGGAATACAACCCATCTCCACGAGTTCTCTCACTCCTCCCAGCACGGGGAGGGCCTTGCTGTGCAATCTCACGGTAACCCCGCTGGCTCTGGCCATACGGAAGGCGTGCCCCGCCAGCGAAAATCCCGTCACATCGGTTCCCGCGGTGCACCCGAACTCCTGCATTAGCTGCGAGGCCCGATCATTGAGTTGCAGCATCGATGCGTGCGCATCCCTCATAGTGGCTTCGGGCACCAGCCCAATGCGCTCTGCCGCGAGTGCCACACCCACCCCGAGAGGCTTAGTCAGCACCAAATCCTTTCCTGGCTGTAACTGATCATTCCGCACCACACGTTTGGGCTCTATTCGCCCCAGTACAGCCATGCCATACACCGGAGTAGGCCCCGTGATGGAATGTCCACCAATCACAGGTATACCGGCCCTGCGAGCCGATGAAACGCCCCCCTCCAGAATCCGGCGTAAGGCTGCCAACGGGATCCCCTGGGCGGGGAATATCGTGATGTTCAGCGCAGCCAACGGCACGCCGCCCATGGCATACACATCGCTCAGCGCATTCACGGCGGCTATCTCACCAAACCGATACGGATTGCGACAGAAGGGGGGGAAAAAATCGGTGGTCAATATCAGCCCCTGTGCCTCATCGAGCAAGTAGACTCCCGCATCATCCCCATGCTCAAGCCCCACGGCCACCCGTTCCCCAGGCCCCCAGTCCATGCCAGCTAGCAGCTGCTCTAGGGCCTGCGCTGGCAGCTTGGCCATGCACCCACCGTCCCCCTCGAGGGGCAACAGCAACTCCTCGCTCACCGTGGCACCTACACCTGCTCCGCCTGTCATCTCTGCGTTCATCCAAATTCAGTCACAGCACCCCCCAGCGAGCTACAGCACCGGAGCAGGCTTATCGTAGCAGCCGTAGGCCATCCCCATCGCCTCAAGCTTGGCTACCAACCACGTAGCATCATGGGCTGATACCGACAGGCACATGTGACACCCTTGCGCCAGCATCGGCGACACGGGCTCAATCTGTGTTGACACCCCTATCTGCTGGCACTCCCACTCAGCGCTTAGCAGATCGGTAAGCGTGGCAAAGGTGAACAGCTTTTCGCCCCCTTCGCACACACGCCCCGAATCATCCGCCTCATCAAGACCTACCCGTTTCCCCATCCTATCAGCCGTTCCACTTCTAGCCTGTCCCCTACTGGAGGCACGCCCACAAAGCCTTCAGCAAATACTCCAAATCCGTTGGCCGATGCGCTGGCGAGAGCGAGATGCGCAGGGCCCCGCTCTGCAATGTGCCGTAGAACTCGTGCGCCATGGTGGCGCAGTGCAATCCGGCCCGGGCTTCGATACCCCAGTCACGACTCAACCGCACCGATAGCTCAGACACCGCCCCCCGCTCGGGCACCAGGCTGAAAAGCTCTATCTCCTCATGGGATTTCGTGGCTGTCAGCACCCGCAGCCCCTTCAGCTTCTGCACCTCATGGAGAAAGGCCAGATAGTCATCCCAGCAGTGCTCACTCGGCACAGGCTCCTCCAATGCACCCGCGAGCCCAGCTATACCGACGAGGTTTGGCGTGCCGGCCTCGTAGCGTGTCGGCACCTCGGCAGGCATCTCCAGCCGCCCAGCATCCATCCCCGTACCCCCACAGATCAGAGGACGCAATGTGGCACGTGTTCCCACGTATAGCACACCGAGTCCCGTAGGCCCCCCGAGCCCCTTATGGGCAGAGCAGGCCAACCAGTCGATGCCCCAGGCATCGATGTCGATCGGAATATGCCCGATGCTCTGACTAGCGTCCACCAGCAGCGGCACATCGCCCAGGCAGCTACGCAGCACCGATAGCGGTTGCACCACCCCGCTCACGTTCGAGACGTGGTTCACAGCCACCAGGTCATACCGGGCAGCCCAGGCAGGGGTTATCCTGTCAACGTCAATGGTTCCGTCTGGCAGGGTGGGTAGCACCTCCACCGCAATCCCTCGGCTCTCTGCCAAGGCGTGGAGAGTGCGAGCTACGGCATTGTGCTCTAGGGGCGACACCGCCACACGTCCCTGGGGGTAATCCAGCCCCTGAAGCACCACGTTGAGCCCCATGGTGGCTCCTGCCGTGAACACCACTCGGCGAGCGTCAGCCACCCCGATACGCTGGGCCACCTGATGGCGCACCCGCTCCACCATGCGCGAGACGGCCATGGCCCGCTCGTAGGCCCCACGACCGTAGGTGCCACCAAGCTGCAAATACTCAGCTATGCGGCGAGCGACGGCCGCCGACTTCGGATGGCTGGTCGCAGCCGAATCGGCATAGAGAAAATACCCCTCGCGCACCGATTCCATACCTCAACGCTAAAGGCGAACCACCCTGGACGCACGAGCCAGGGTGAGCGAAATCTCATACATATTCGTCACGCGCCCCACGGCCACATGCTCTGCCATGCCGAAGAACTCCACGCACGTGCCACACACCAGAATCTCAACCCCCTTCTCCACCAACCCCTGGAGCGTGGGCACAGCCCCCGTGCGACCATCTGTCAACCGCACCCCCCCGTTCATCAGGAGTATAGCCCGCGGCAGCTGCTCCCACTCGGGCAGAGTGCTCAGGAAACCCTTCATCAGCACCTGCCCCAACGTGTCGTCCCCCTGCCCCAGCACATCGGTAGCGCACAGTATCACGCTGTCAGCCCCAAGCCCTGCGCTAGGTGCTGGCTGCGTCGTGTCGCATGCGTAGCCCTCGGCAACCTCTGTCGGCACCGTGCCAGCTCCCGGATTATCAAACGTGGCCACGAAGGTATCTCCCTCGGGATCGAAACGCACCCTCACCCCGAAGTAGGTGGCCATGAAATGGGTGACATTTGCCACCGTCTGCGCCGTGGAGACCCGCATCACAATCTGCGCTCCCTGCGGAAGCTCCCCAATCAGCTTGCGCAGCTGCACTATGGGGAGCGGGCACAAGAGCCCGCGGCAATCCAATTCGTTCACCATACCGGTATGTCATTCACGTGTCGACGAAGGTACCGATTGATACGCCGTGCAGCCAAAGGCCCCTCGTAGATAAATCCCGTCAATATTTGCACCAGCGAGGCCCCCGCCTGGAGCATCGCCAGGGCATCGGCACCCGTAAAGACACCCCCCACCCCGATGATGGGCACTCCGGGGCCGGCCTCATCGCGCAGAATACGCACCGTGCGCAAAGCCTCCTCCCGCAGTGGGAGCCCGCTCAATCCGCCCGTGCCGATGGACTCCACCAGTGCCGCATCGCTCACTAACCCCTCACGCCGTGGCGAGGTGTTGCAGGCCACAAATCCATCAGCCCCATGCTCCAGAGCCAGACGCACCGTGGCGCGCAGCGCAGCCTCACTCTGGTGAGGCCCCAACTTCAGCAGCAGGGGCAATTTACGCCCAAGACGCACCTGCTCAGAGACAATGCCCGAGATCAGTGGCCCCAGAGTATCCTCCCGCTGTAGCTCGCACAGATTCGCCACATTGGGGCAACTCACATTCACTACCAGGAAATCCACCAGCGGGCTCAACGCTCGCAAGGCCACCAGGTAGTCATCCAACGCCTGTGCCTGAGGGGTAGATGTGTTCTTCCCCAGGCTCGCCCCCAGGGGGATCCGATTCGCCCGTCGGCGTGCTAACCTGCGAGCAACGCATTCTGCGCCCTCGCTGTTGAACCCCATGCGATTAATGATTGCCTCGTCCTTGGGCAGGCGGAACAGTCTCGGCTTCGGATTCCCAGGCTGTGGCTTCGGGGTTACCGTCCCCACCTCCACGAAGGCAAAACCCAGATTGCGAGCCCCATCGGCCAACTCCCCCCCCTTGTCAAAACCCGCCGGTAGTCCCACCGGATTCGGGAAGTGGAGCCCCATCTGCACGCTCGCTAGGGGACCATTCCCCCGATTCAACCACCAGCGCATGATCCACGACAGGGGCGGATGGCAGATGAAGAGCCGTACCATGCGCATCACGAAGTGGTGCGCCCACTCGGGATCCGTCCGGAAGAACAGGGGGCGAATGATGCACTTATACATGAGCCCATCTCGCGCACGGGGAGCTGTGGGCCCGCACGTCATGCAAAGGTAACTCGCTTTGCGTAAACGATCACCAGCATGCGCCCACCGTCAGCCCCATGCCGACGCTAGACCGCCACGTTGAACTCACGCAACGCGTCGTTCAGGGATGTCTTCCTGTCCGTAGACTCTTTCCGCTGACCCACGATGAGCGCGCTCGGCACCCCGAACTCACCCGCCGCAAAGGTGCGCATGTAGACCCCGGGTATCACCACGGAATTCGGCGGCACATACCCCCGATACTCCACAGGGGTAGACCCGCTCACGTCTATAATCTTGGTGGAACTGGTAATCACCACATTAGCCCCTAGCACGGCTCCCGCGGCAATGCGAGCCCCCTCCACGACGATGCACCGCGACCCAATGAAGCAGTGATCCTCCACCACCACCGGCTGCGCCTGCATGGGCTCGAGCACCCCCCCAATGCCCACTCCGCCCGACAGGTGCACATGGCTCCCTATCTGAGCGCATGAGCCCACCGTGGCCCAGGTGTCCACCATGCTCCCCTCGCCCACGTAGGCCCCAATGTTGACGTACGAGGGCATCAGAACACACCCAGGCGCCACATACGACCCGTAACGCGCCACCGCGGGGGGTACAGCCCGCACACCTAGCTGCTCAAAATTACGCTTGGTGGCAATCTTATCGTAAAACTCCAGGTCGCCCGCCCGCACAGGCTCCAACCCCTGTATGCGGAAGTAGAGAAGGATGGCCTGCTTCACCCACTCATTCACACGCCAGCCGTCGCCCTCAGGCTCAGCCACGCGCACCACGCCACGATCCAGCAGATCGATACACGCCCGCACCACCTCAGCGTTGGCGGGATCTCCATGACTACCCTCCGTCCAGATACGGGCCACCAATGTGGCCAGCTCCTGCGCATTACGCTCCATACTCACGCCCTCACTTCTTTACATCTGCGGGGACAGCCATGCTCGCCTTAGCGATGCGCACCCCGTGGAAGTAGAATGCAATGATATCCTCCGCCTTTTTACCCGCCTCGGCCATGCGCATAGCCCCCTCCTGGCAAAGGCCGATGCCATGCCCATAGCCACGCCCACGCAGCTCGAGAGACTCACCACTGGGTATTACGTCGAACCACGCCGACTTCAAATTGAAATACTCCCGCAGGTCGCGGAACGGCACCCCCACCCCACCAGGTAGGGAATACACCGCCTCGCGACGAGTAGAGCGGTAGGCATACTGCCCATTGGAGATATTCTGCGTGGGTACTCCCTTAGAGTGCAGAAAACGTTTCCAATCGGCCAGCCGCACCCGTGTTGTCCAGGTGGCCCCTTTCGACTTGCGGCAGTACGGGTCGCGCACTGAGCGCAGGTAATCATTATCCGTGAGCCAGACATCGCCAGCAGAGGCCGTCTCACCCCCACAGTTGGCGTGAAAGACACTCGTGACAAAGCGTTTCCCCTTGTCCAGCAGCACGAGGCCCTGGGTGCTCTTGGCGGCCTTCACAATGGTAGGGTACTTCTGCGCGCTCCCCCTATAGGCCTGGCAATGCACCTCGTCGCACAGATTGTAGCCCTCCTCCAGGTGCTTATCCCGATGGCTCAGCAGGTAGGTACGCACCAGCAACGCCTGGGCCCTGTAGAGCTCATACTTCGCTCGGCTCCCCACCTCGGCCAGCACCACGCCCGCCACGTAGAGCTCCTGATCCACCAGGTTACTCACCATCAGGCACCCGAAATCGACGTACAGGTTCAGATTGCCATCATACTCCCGAGCCCCAGCGGCAGGTGTCACGCACTCCAGCTCGAACATCGCCTCGGGATCCCCATGTATTACGGCCGCATGCTCACACTCGAGGTTCTTCAGCTGCAAGCTGCTGAAACGCAACACGTTCCCCACACGCTCCACGCGCAACGCCTCGCCAGACGGGAGCGCGTACTTATTGCCATCCACCAGCAACACGTAGCCCTCTGTGCGGGGAGTAATCCGCACGCTCTGCACGCTCGCCGCATCGAAAAGAGACACGCTGACCCGCTGGGCCCATCCCCGCGCCGGGAACAACACCATCAGCAGTAGGGCCACCACTCCTCCCCGCATCATCCACCAGCACCGGGCCCGCATCCCACAGAGCTTCATCGCCCCGAGGGGTAGATTCATCCCCAAGTTGAGTATCATTCGACCGCAAAGATACGATAGCGACCCTAGTCGGTGCACGCCGTCCCGCCGTTTGCAGCCATTACGGACTCTCTCCCCTCTTCCGCCTGCCGTACAATGTGCGTCGCAATGCGCTCGGCCACGCCCGGGGTGCCCAACGAGCGGGCTAAAATCTGATACTGCTCCAGCATGGCCTCACGTCCCTCACCACCCGGGAGGATGCGCTGTAGCTCGGCAAGCAACCGATCGGCCCTGTACTCCTGCTGAATGAGCTCGACCACCGCGGCACGTTGCAGCACGAGATTCACAAGGCTAATCCACTGCACCTTCACGAAGCGTCTCGCTAGCGCAATGGAGAGGGCGTTGCCCCGGTACACCACCACCTGCGGAATCCCCAGCAGGGCCGTCTCCAGCGTGGCTGTGCCCGATGTGACCACGGCCGCCACGGAGTGCAGCAGCAATAGGTGCGTGGCCCCGTACACAATCTGCAACCCCGTGTGCTGCGCCATGTACTCCTCGTAGAGCGCATGGGGCAAATTGGGTGCCGCAGCCACCACGAACTGGTAATCGGGCAGCTGGGCCGTGAGCTCCGACATGATGCCCAGCGTGTACTGTAGCTCCTGCCGGCGGCTGCCGGGTAGCAAGGCCACTATGGGCCGGGCATCCAGCCGATGCACCTGCCGAAAATCCTCAGAAGCCGATTCGGGGTCGCGCCCTAGGGGCAACTCATCCAGCAACGGATTCCCCTCGTAGAGGGCCTCTACCCCCCACCGGGCAAAGTACTCCTGCTCGAAGGGCAATATCACCACCAGATGATCCACGTAGGCCTTGATGCGCTTGATGCGCCACTCGCGCCACGCCCACACCTTGGGGGCTATGTAGTAGAACGTGCGGAAGCCGTGCCGCTTGCAGTAACACGCCACGCGGAGATTGAAACCCGGGAAATCCACCAGAATCACCGCGTCGGGCCTGAAACGGGCTATGGACTTGCGGCACAACGATAGCTGCTTTGAGACCCGCCGCAGGCGCATGAGCACCTCCCACAGGCCCATCACCGACAGCTGATTGATATGACAGATGCAGCCCGGGGCCACCGCAGCCATGGCATCGCCCCCGAAGTAGGCGAACTCCGCCTCGGGATCGCGCTGCCGCAACGCCCGCATCAGGTAGGATGCATGCACATCCCCCGAAGCCTCCCCTACCACCAGAAAGTACCGCATCGTTCGGCCTCCGAGTGCTACACCGCCAGTGCCAGCACCACGGTGATAATTGCGTACACGATGGTAGCCCCCAGGGTGCCCCGCGCCGTCAGTAGACGGTTGGAGTACACGGCCACGAAGAAGAGCACTGCATCGAACAGCGTGGCCATGCACAGCAGGCGCGCCAGCGTCCCCTTCACGCGCAGGAAGTGCCAGAACGACTCCTCCGGCATCTGCGCGTAGAGCGAGGCCAATATCACCGCAAAGGCCACCAGGGGAATAATTGCCCCCAGCGTTGCCCCTAGGCTCACCCTATTGCTGCGCATCACCGATTGGGATCCCATTGCCATGCCTTCAGCTCCTCCATCGATGCGTAATCCGTCATGTCCACCCGCGTGGGCACCACGGTGATAAAGCTACGTTTGAGCGAATAGTCGTCCGTATCCCGCGCCTCGGGCTCCAGGTTGCAAAATGTGCCCGTGAGCCAGTGATAGGCCCTCCCCCACGGGTCGACTCGCTCCTCGAACTCGTGCTCCCATTTGGCCCTGGCCTGCCTGCACACCCGCACCCCCTCCGGGGCGTGGCGCGGCAGATTGACATTGAGGCACACCCCGCGGGGCAGTCCCCGCTGAAGCACCTGCATTGCAATCTGACGGCAGTAGGGCAAGTAGGGCTCCATATCGGCCCCCGGCTCCCGATTCACCAGCGAGAAGCCGATGCTCGGGATCCCCGCCAGGCAGCCCTCTAGCGTGGCCCCCATGGTGCCCGAGTAGAGCACATTCACCGAGGCGTTAGACCCATGATTGATCCCCGCGGCTACCAGCGCGGGACGCTCGTCCACCAGCGAGTGCAAAGCCAACTTCACGCAGTCGGCCGGCGTGCCATTCACCGCATACTGGTCGTAGGGCGTGTTGGCCCTCCACGGGGTGTAACGCAACGGCACCGAAGCCGTGATGGCCTGCGACATGCCAGAGTTTCCCACCTCAGGTGCCACAACCACCACATCGCCCAGCTCCCAAAGCATCCGCGCCAACGTCTGCAATCCGGCAGCCGCCACGCCATCGTCATTCGTCACCAGTATCAGCGGCCGCTGCGCATCATCCATCTGCATTCGCTTTGCTTCACTCCCGTTAACACCCCCAGCCTCTTCCCCTACGAGGCGTTAGCTGAATATAAAGTTCTCGCTAATCGACCGATTCTCCGACACATTACGGATGACATCGGCAAACAGGTCGGCCACCGAGAGCACGGTGATCTTGTGCGTATCCGCCGCAGGATCCAGCGGTATCGTGTCAGTGACAATCAGCTCCGTGAGCTTGGACGCATTAATCCTGTCGTAGGCCGAGCCCGATAGCACCGCATGCGCGGCGAAGGCCCGCACGCTCAGGGCCCCCATGTCGGCCATCATATTAGCGGCCTTGGTGAGCGTACCCGCCGTGTCGACCATGTCGTCGAGCAGAATCACATGTTTACCCTGCACCTCGCCGATGGCGGTCATGGACTCCACCTCATTCGCCCGCGTACGCACCTTGTGGCACATCACCAGCGGGGTGCGAAAATGGCGTGCGTAGCTGTTGGAACGCTTGGCACCCCCGATGTCCGGGGTGGCGAAGACGACGTTCTCCAGATTCATACGCTCGATGTAGGGCACAAAGAGCGACGAGGAGTACATGTGATCGACGGGGATATCGAAAAAGCCCTGTATCTGATCCGCGTGCAGGTCCATAGTCATCACCCGATCCACGAAGGCGGCTCGTAGCAGGTTGGCTACCAGCTTGGCACCTATCGGTACCCGCGGCTTATCCTTGCGATCCTGCCTGGCCCAGCCAAAATACGGTATCACGGCCACCACCTTATAGGCCGAGGCCCGGTGCGCCGCATCAGCCATCATGAGGAGCTCGAAGAGATTCTCTACGGGAGGATACGTCGACTGCACCAGGTAGACCGTGGCCCCACGCACCGACTCGGTGAACGAGGGCTGGAACTCCCCGTCCGAGAAATCGGTGAACTCCACTCGCCCCAGCGGGCTCCCGTAGCTCTGGGCAATCTTGGTTGCCAGCGCCGTCGTGCGGCGCCCCGCAAAAATCTTAACTGTATTGCTATACATGAACCATCAGGTTTGTACCGTCCGTTAGCGGGCGCAGCCCAACTACTGCGTCACGATCGATTCAATGTACTCCACCAGCTCATCGCGGCCGGCGGCCTGCAACGAGGAGGTGAGAAATAGCGGGGGGAGCTCCTCCCACATCTCCAGCAGGCGGGCCCGGTAGACCTCCATGTTGCGCGCCAGCTGCAACTTCGAGAGCTTGTCGCACTTGGTGAACACCAACGCCTGCGGAACCTCGTGCTCGCCCATCCACTGCATGAACTCCAGATCATTGGCCAGCGGCGCATGCCGCGCGTCGAGCAGCAGGAACATGCAGTAGAGGTTGGGCCGCTGGAGCACGTAGCCCTGGATGATGGCGTCGAACTTAGCGCGCTCGCGCTTGGAGAGCTTGGCGTAGCCGTAACCGGGCAGATCCACCAGATACCACGCGTCGTTGATCAGGAAGTGATTGATGAGCCGCGTCTTACCCGGGGCCCCCGACACCTTGGCCAGATCTGACTGGGCCGTCAACATGTTGATGAGCGACGACTTGCCCACGTTCGAACGGCCGATGAACGCCACCTCGGGCCGACGATCGGCGGGGCACTGCCCCCACTCCGCGCTGCTACACACAAACTCGGCCCGCTGTATCGGCATCCCTCTCTGCACTGGTTCGCCGCAAAGGTAGTAAATCTTGTAGCCGTGTATCCACCAACGATTGGCATGCCCGCCACGAGCTACTCTCGCCGGGCCTCCGGCGCAATCCTCGTGCCGGCGCCCACGCACCAAGAACGTACCAAAGCCGTATTTCTACCACCAAATACGGCTTTGGTACGGTGCTGCTACAGTGCTGACGCAATGGTAGTACCCCAGTGGGTGATGCGCCATGCCGCTTGGAGGCTATGATAGAGCACAAAAAAGCCCCGCCCCCCACGTTCGGCACGCAGAGAGCGGGGATGAACGGATATGCCGCTAGAGCTTGACGATGCCGTTCTTGAAGCAGTAGCGGACGAGCTCGACGAGGTTGGTGACCCCCAGCTTGAGGAAGATGTTGGCCTTGTGGGCCTCCACGGTGCGGGGGGAGATGTTGAGCTGTGCGCTGATGTTCTTGGTGGGCAGCCCCTCGCAGCACAGGGTGATGATCTCCATCTCGCGGTCGGTGAAGGCCACATCGCCCGCTGAGGGGGGACGACGCTTGGACTCGAAGATCAGCTGGTTGAGAATGGTGGCGATATCGCTGCCAAAGTACTGATCGCCATTGAGGATGGCGCGGATGGCCGTGACGAGCCCCGTGTTGACGATCTCCTTGGAGATGAACCCGTCAATGCCCGTCTGGACAAGCTGTAGAATGGTGTCCTCATTGGTCTCGGCCGAGAGGATGAGCACCTTCACCTGCGGGTAACGCTCCCGAAGTATCTTGACGATTTCGCCCCCGTGCATGTCGGGGAGTATCACATCGAGCAAAAGCAGATCGGGCAGCTGCCGCTCGAGCAGAGCCCAGAGCTCACGGGCCGAGGCGGCCTCGCCGATGATGCGAAAGTCTTCGCCTGATAGCTCAATAGCGGTGCGCACCCCGAGCCGGAATAGCGCATGGTCATCGACCAGAATCAGGTTTGCCATATATTGTGTCCTCCAACGGTTGGTTGAAACAACAGGAGCCCCCTGCGCAGGCACTTCGCCAGGGCGATCGTCTGCTGGGCGCATGATGAGCAACATAGTGGTGCCCTGCCCCTCGGCGGATTGCACCTCAATGCGGGCGGCATTCTTCTTGGCCATGTCGTAGCACATGACGAGCCCTAGGCCGGTGCCCTTCTCGCCACAGGTGCCCTGACGCACGATGTGCTCGCCCATACGCCCCAGCTTGGCCACCATGTCGGGGCTCATCCCCATGCCGTGATCGCGCACCCCGAATACCACCCCGTCGCCCTGAATGCGCACCCACACCTCAAGCTCGCTATCGAGGGGTGAGAACTTGATGGCATTCATCACCAGATTACGAATAATGGCGAAGAGCGTGTCTTTATTGCCCAGCACGGGTGCCTCGGGTGGCAGATCGTCCCGAATCTCAATCCGCTTGTTGCGTCGCTCCAGGGCGGTAATCTCGAGGGCCTGGTGCACGAAGGGGACAATGTCGAAGTTGGCCAGCGGCAGCGGCGACGTATCCAGCTGGAATCGGGCGAACTCGAGCAGGGTGTTCAGCAGGTTGACCAGGCTCTCGGCCCCCTTGCGCAGGGCGGAGATGTGGCTGGTGACCGACTCTTTGCTCAGGCGATCGAGGTGCTCATCGAGCTGCGTGAGGCTGAGCCGTATCGCGGAGGCGGCACCCCGGGTGTCATGCGAGAAGGAGGCAAAGAAGGAGTCTTTATTCCGATTGAGCGTGGCCAGATCCTCGTTAAGAGCCCTGAGCTGACTCGAGAGGGCGGCTAGCTCCTGATTGCGATGGGCGAGCTTACCATTGAGATCGGCAAGCTGCCGGCTACGTCGCCTATTGCGGCGGAGGGCGAGTATCAGCAGCACCACGATAGTCAGCGCAAGCACAATGGATGCGATGAGGATGGTGCGGAATGTGGCTGCACGGCGTAGCTGTAGCTGTTGCACCTCGATGCGACTCTGCTTGAGCTCCGTCTCGTAGCGCACATGCAGCGCGTTCATCTGCTGCTGCACGGAGCGGTGCGTAATGGAATCGTTGAGCTCCAGGTGCTGCTCCAGATAGCCGACGGATTGCAGGAGCGAGACGCTGCGCGTGGCCCTCGACAGGCAGAGCAACAGGGACGACTGGAGGAGGCGCATCCGCTGCCACTGGGCAATCTGGAGGGACTGCTGAAGGTAATCTGTGGCCTCGACAAACCGCCCCTGGGTGTAGCGGAGCATGCCCAGCTGCTTGAGGGCCTGGGCCTTCTCGGCAAACTGACGCTTCTCCTCGCTGAGAATGAGGGCCTCGAGGTAGGAGGCCTCGGCCCGGGTATACTGGTGCAGGCCTGTGTACGCATCGCCACGTATGATGTAGCCCTGGGCCAACATGACGGGGTCGTCCATCTGATTGCAGATGGAGATGGCCTCGGCCACCGTCTCAAGGGCCATCTGCGAATGGCCCTCGCCCTGGTAGGCACGGGCCAGGTGGTTGAGACGATTCGCAAGGTCGTGCTCCCAGCCGGGGTGCTGCAACTTGCGCGTGCGCAACACGGCATCCTCAAGGTAGAGCTCGGCCGCAGCCATATTGCCCTGCGACAGGTAGAGCTTGCCTAGCTGCTCCTGCGCCGCAGCGATGAGCAATGAGTCGCGTTGGCTCATGGCAAGCGCATAGGCGCTGAGCATGGTGGGATAGGCCTCCTCGAAGACCCCCATGTTCATCTGATTGCCCACCTGTAAGATCAGGCAATCGAACGCCAGTGGCACATCACGCCCTCCGCGGAAGACAGGAAGCGCCTTGGCGCACAGCTGGCCCGACTCCATGAAAAAACCCGCATCGAAGAGCCGCCTCGCCAGCGCGTAGCGCACGACAGCCAGGGCGTACGTGGTGTCGCTCTCGATACGCTCCGAGTCGTATTGCAGACTGGCCGAGGGATCTAGCCGGGCTAAGAATGACGATGCGGCCCAGGGCTTAAGGGCCAAAATGCGCTGCTCGGCAATCTGCAAGCGAACGAGCAGCGAGTCGCCCACATCTCCCTGCGCAGCACGGGAGGGCAACAGGCCACAGGTGGTGAGGCACGCCAGCACTGCAAAACGCAGGAGATGACGTGCTCGGAGCTGCGGCATAAATCCTTTAGAGAAGAGAAAACACACAGGCAAAGGTAACTCAACCGGCCGAATGGGACAAGACCACAAATGCTGGCCCACGGCGCGACTCCCCCGACGACGGGAAGTGCTATGGCTACGCACCAAAGGCTCTCCCTAGCATCTGGCCGAGAAAGAGGGCGCCAGCACCACATGGCCCGCAAGGCACCCGTGCACAGGGTGCAGAGCGCACTAGCACCTCACCCTGCACGCATTCGCCCACATGGGCCTGCGCATGCGCACGGTGGTTGGAATACTAACGCTTGTGATGGTGAAAAAGAGGCCCACAGCGCAAGATTTCGCTACTGGCCCTCCACGGCCTCGAGGTGCCGCAGCATGACATCGACCAGGGAATCGGCATCCTGCTCGCCGTCCAGCCACTGAATGGCTAGCCCCCTACGTTCCATGCCACGCAGGTAGGTCATCTGCCGCTTGGCGAACTGCTGGATGGCAATTGTGAGCTGCTCCACGAATTGCTCGTAGGTGAGGGTGCCTCGCAGGTACATGGTGACGAAACGATACTCGAGGCCGTAATACATCATCGTATCCTGGCTCACCCCACCGCGCAGCAGGGTTTCCACCTCCTCGATGAGGCCTGAATGCAAGCGGGCCTCTAGACGTGATGCGATGCGCTGCCGGCGCACCTCTCGGGGCAGCTGGATGGCAAAGATGGCCGACACTGGCACTGGGGCTCTCGCATCAACAGGTCGGCCACCGCTGGAGGCAGCGATCTCTATGGCGCGTATAAGGCGGGCCCTCGAGACTGTGTCGGTGGTGTTATGCAACGGCCCGTAGGATTGCAACTGGGCCACCAGGGCTAGCGTGGGTAAACGCTCCAAACGCTGCCGCAGCGCAGGATCGGGTGGCACCTCGGCCAGCTGATAGTTGCGCAGGATGCCCTCGGCGTACAGCCCGCTGCCACCGCAGAGTATCGGGCGACGACCACGAGCCACCACCCCATCGTAGGCTTTGCCGAAGGCCTGGAGGTAATGGAATAGGTCGAATCGCTCCCCAGCCTCGCAGATGTCTACCAGGTGGAACGGGACGCTCACGGGGCCGACCTGGTACTCCGACAGATCTTTACCCGTGCCGATATCCATCCCACGATACACCTGACGGGAGTCGGCGCTGAGGATCTCACCCCCGATGCGCAAGGCTAACCGCACGGCCAAGTGGGTCTTACCGCTTGCCGTGGGCCCCAGCACAGCCACCAGGCCGCAGGAGGGAGTGACGTTCACCAGATGTGAGAGGGGTTACTCGCTGATCTTGGCGATGATATGGGCCAGATTGGTGGTGATCATCTTCACGCTCACGGCCATAAGTATGATGCCGAAGAACTTGCGCATGACGAATACACCTCCCTTGCCAAGCAATTTCTGCACGAAGTGCACGTAACGAAGCACCAGGAAAACCACCAGGACATTGAGTATCACCGCCGTGAGTATGGTGGCAAATGAGTAGTTCGCCTGCAAGGCCAGCATGGTCGTGATAGATCCCGGTCCAGCAATGAGCGGGAACACGAGAGGCACTAGCGTGACATTACCAGTGGGGGCTTCGTCCCGGAAGATCCGGATGTCAAAGATCATCTCTGCGGCCAATGCTAGCATCACCAGCGAGCCAGCCACGGCAAACGAGGGGAAATCTACACCGAAGAACTGAAGGATGGCCTTACCCAGGAATAGGAATACCACGAAGAAGATGAGCGAGAACAGGGCCGCAAGACCGGCTTTGTAGTTCTGCCCCCGCTCCAGCATGGCCACGATGAGCGGCACGGAACCTGTGATGTCGATTACGGCAAACAGGATGACAAAGGCGCTAAGGCTGTCGTGAATGAACTGTAAAATCTCCGTCATGGGAAATTGATTTGAAGATGCAAAGTTGGAATAGGTAAAGAGTGGCCTACACGGCACTAGGCACCACTAGCTGCCATCGGGACACCATACGCCCTTGGCCACGGCGATCAACGCTTGCAATGCAATGCGCAACGCCCCCTCGTCGGGGCAAAAATCGGCCGCATGCAGCGCACCTGCATCACCAACACCCAAGCGCAAGTAAGCTGATGGTAACGACTGGGCAAAGTAGGCAAAATCGTCTGTCGTCATGCGCTGCGGCACATCCACGCACGTCACCCCCTCCACAGCCTGCACGCAGGCCCTGATGCACTGCATGTACTGGGGATCGTTGTACAGCACAGGGTACCCATCAGCAATGTCTACCTCTGCCTTGGCACCTAAAGATTCTGCCGAGGCACAAGCGATCCGCCGAATGAGCACCTTGGCCTGCGCTCGCCACTCCTCCGAATGCGTGCGCAACGTACCCTCTAGGCGCACCTCATCGGGAATCAGGTTGTGCGCACCATGGCAAATCACGTTGCCAAAGGATAGCAGGCTAGGCACAAAGGGTGAAACCGAGCGGGAGTGTATCGTTTGCAGGGCCAGCATCACGTGGGCCGATGCCACTACGGGATCTATGAGTTGATGCGGCAATGCAGCGTGCCCACCTCGTCCACACACCGTAATATTGACCTCATCGCCCGAGGACATGAATGCGCCTTCATGGAAGCCAATCTGCCCCACAGGCAATGACGGGTCGCAATGGAACGCCAGCATATGCCGGGGACGCAGTGAGTCAAAATGCTCGCTGCTCAGGATAGCCTGTGCTCCTCCCGGGAGCTTCTCCTCGCTCGACTCGAATACGAGTAGCGGCATACTCGCAGCTCCTACGGCCGAGGCAAGAGCTGCCATCCCGCAGGCAATAGCCATGTGCATATCGTGCCCGCAGGCATGCATCACCCCGTCGCACTGACTGGCAAAGGGGAGCCCTGTGGCCTCGTGCACAGGCAATGCGTCCAGCTCGGCCCGTAGGCCCCACGCTGGTATGCCAGCCCCGGAGCAGTAGGCTAAAAAACTCGGGCTGCTAGCTGATACAGGGCATATCTCCCAGCCCAGCTCCTGCAACTGCTGCTGCAAGTAACGCGATGTGGCCCACTCCTGCCCCGATAGCTCAGGGTGTGCGTGCACGTGCCGTCTCACCTCCTGCGCAACGGATAGGGCTCGGGATATGTGGGACTCATCTACCAAGGGGAGGGGATGCTATTGCACCGCTGCGCCGCGTATCGGCACCGTGATGATGGGTCCATACTGGTACAGCGATAGCCGCCCGTTCAGCAACATCTCACCATCGAGCGTGATGGTGTAGTTCACCGGCATAGCCGGCCTGTAGTAAAATGACGTATGCAACGTCTTACTGGGCACCGTGACATCCTGACGAGTCTCAGGCTCCACGTTGAAGATGACTGGCGTGGCATCGAGCTCAGAGGGCCCAACAATGCCATGCGTGGTGGAGAATCGGCACGGGATAATAGCCTCTTGCCCTGGCTGCGGGAACAGATACACCTTCGCCTCCACCGTGTCGGTTTGCACACGCCCCACGAAAAGCTCTAGGTAAAGCTTCTCCAGGCGTGCCATCTCCTGTAGCATCACGGACAACGTCCCGGGTGAGTTCGCCAGATCCACCTCTCCGCTGATGAGCTCAAAGCGCTTCTTCCGGAGGTTGAATATCAGCTCGGCTGCCTGCCTGGCTTTCTCCTCCTTAGACATCTTCACCGTGACGCTACGCTGTACCGGCACGCGCACAAAGGCCGTGTCGCTCTGTAGCACCTGGTAGAATATATTGGCCTGCTGATCGATGAACGGCTGGGGCGACAGATCTACAAACGGCATCGATGGTGGCATCGTCACAGCACAGCGCATCTCCGGGCGATGTACCACCGGCATATTAACCGGCAGAATATGCCCTCCCTCAGCCAAACGTAGGAATGGCACCGATGCGGACTGCCCTCTGACCTCAAAGGCCAGCTTCGGATCCGCCTCCACCATCGTCGTCAGCCGCACGCCACGCATGTCGTAGCGCATCTCCGGCTCACGAGGAACATTAGTGATGCCGAGCAACGACTCTGCAAACTCGGCGTAAGGGCCAGGCATGATCTGCCGTGCTATCAGGGAGAATCGCAATTCCACCTGATGCCGAGGCAGGTAGTACAGTGCCCCCGACGGCTGTTTCTCCGGATCGACGGGCACCACTGACATCCAGCGGGCGCACCCAGACAGCAGCGTCAAAAGAGATACCAGCACCAGGATGACGCTAGTCTTACCCCCACGCACAGGAACTCGGAACTTCAGCATATCTCAGAATCTGCGGACAGATCCACCCCCACCTGCTACAGGAAGAGCAACGCCACGAGCGCAAAGACAGGTAGCAGTATGATGAGCGAGAATCGGTACATGTAACGGAAGAAGCTTGGCATACGGATGCCACTCTCCTCGGCAATAGCCTTAATCATAAAGTTCGGCCCATTCCCGATGTAGGTCATAGAGCCAAACATTACAGCCCCCATAGACACTGCGGTGAGCAGCAGCTCAGGCACCCCAGCCACAATGTTACCCACATCAACACCGGGCGTGACTACACCACCAGCTACGGCATGGAAAGCTAGTGCCGTAGGCGCATTGTCCAGGAAGCCCGAGAGGGCACCCGTGGCAAAGAAGAAATGGCGTGCCGAGGTGAGACCTAGCTCCCCGGCATGAGCTCCCAAAAACTGAAGGGCTGGCACCATGGTGATAAAGATGCCGATGAACAGGAAGGCCACCTCCAGGATGGGATTCCACGTGAAGTGGTTCGCCTCACGTGTGCTCTTGCGTGTGGTGAGCAGCGACAGCACGATCATCAGCACGATAACCGCCTCACGGGCAAATGCGAATGGATTTACACCATGCTCCGGAGCCTTGAGAGCCTCGAAATACTGGCCGTTAACAAAAGCCACGGCGCACACGATACCTACCAGCCAAAGGAAGTTGATCCCCCCCTCGATACGTAGCGGCTTCCGCTCCGCATCATCACGCTTAAACACACTAGGCTCCTCGCGGCGATAGAGGATCGAATCCATGACGTAGTAGATGGCGAGCAGCACGGCGTTCACAAAGAGCCACTCTTTCCACATGTGGGCAAACCACTCAAACGGAGCCCCCTTCAGGTAGAGGAGGAACAGCGGCGGGTCGCCCAGGGGTGTCAAAAGGCCCCCAGCATTAGCCACGATGGCGATGAAGAACAGGATGGTGTGCACCTTGAGTCGCCGTTGCGCATTGGTCGCTATCACGGGGCGTATTAGCAACATGGCAGCCCCCGTGGTGCCCATCAGGCTAGCCAGCACGGCCCCTATGGCCAGGAATACGCTATTCACCGCTGGCGTGGCGCGCAAGTCACCGCTCAGGTGTATCCCTCCCGTCACGGCGAAAAGGCCCCCCAGCAGGATGATGAACGGCACATAATCGAACACCATCTGGTGCATCAACTCGTGCCCAAATCCCTGTGCAATCAGCAGAATAGCCGTGGGAATCCCCAGCACTAGGGCCACGATGAGCTTATTCCGATTGCGTTCCCACCAGTGCTCTGCCACCAGCGGCCCCACAGCAATAGCCAACAACATAAGCACAAACGGAATGAGCATCCACCCGCTCACGCCGCCAGACGCTGCCTCATGCATACGTGTACAATTTTACCCTAGCCTGAATATTACGGTCGGTATCAACAATTCACTCCCCACAGCGGCCTCTACTCCTCAGCCGACGCAGGCTCCTCGCTCTCCTTGAACTCCGTGACCCCATTCTCCACCAGCTCCCTGAACCAGCGAAACGCCTTCTGCATATCCACCACGCGCACCCGCTCCCGGGCGTAGCTGGGCAGTACGGTAGCAAAGAGTGACTTCACGCCCTCCTCATCGCGCTTCACGTCCAGGGCCTTGATGGCCTCCTGATGAGGTAGCATGGCGGTAAACACATCAGCCAACGGGACATCATCCCCATCAGTGTACATTGCCACATCGCTCAGCGCGCTCACGTTCGCCGACACGGGCACGGGCATGCGCCGGTGCGTCTGCAACGATTCCACGACGATCCCATTCCGCGCCTTGGCCACATAGCGGTACAAGCCCGGCTTGCCGCTGATGGCGAGTATGTCTTTAAGAGCCATAAAGCTTCCCTAATTGTCCGATTGCCTAAACAAACAGCCCCCATGCGCCGGGCGATAACCCGGGCTGCACGGGCCGCAAAGTTACGACATTATTACCACCTCGCCGCGGGCTGACCAACGCCCTCCGTCGCGCAAGCCCTACCTCGCCGTGGCAAGCATGGAATCCAAGTGGGCCACACGCCGCGCAAAGTCTATCCGCGCAGAGCTATCGATGGGTTCCACCGAGGGCGACTCCAGCTGCAACGGGTCGACAGGCTTGCCGCTCTTCCATACCCGGAAGTCGAGATGGGGCCCCGTGGCTAGCCCCGTGCTCCCCACGTAGCCGATGACCTGCCCCTGCGACACTCGCACCCCCTTAGCAATACCCTTCCCGAAGCCTTGCAGGTGTAGGTAGGCCGTGGTGTACACCGAGTTATGCTTTATCTTCACGAAATTACCCCCGCCGTGCTGGTAGCCCTTCTCTATCACTGTGCCATCCCCCAGAGCCACCACCGGCGTCCCGGCCGGGGCGGCGTAATCCACCCCCGTGTGCGGGCGCACGATCTTCAGTATCGGGTGCTTGCGCGCATACGAGAAGTGCGACGAGATGCGCGAAAACCGCAGCGGAGCCTTCAGGAAAGCCTTCCGCAAGCTTCGCCCCGAGGCATCCCAATAGCCCCACTGCCCATTCTGCTCGTAGCGATAGGCCGAGATGGTATCCTTCCCGTGAATGTAGCGGGCCGCCTCGATAGTACCCAGACCTATAACAGTCGAATCGAGCACCACCTGCTCGTAGACGGCAAAGAACTGATCCCCCTGCGCGAGGCCGAAGAAATCCACCGTCCACGCAAAGAGATCGGAGAGGGCCAACGGCACCTCCACCCGAGCCCCCGCCTTGCGCATGGCGTTCCACAGCGAGCTCTCAATCACGGCATGCATGCTATGAATCCGCCGCTCCGTTTGCAAGGTATCCAGCGAGACACCCAGCGTGTCGCCCCGAAAATCCAGCTTCAGGTACACCGTGGGCGAGTGCTGGTACACCCAGAATGCGACAGCCCCGTCATCTGGCCTTGAGAAGAAGTAGGATGGCTGACCAGCCCTCAGCTTCCTGGCGGGGAAGACATCACGCATAGCCCCATCCAGCTGCGCGAGCTGTGATCCCTTCACCCCTCGCTCCAGCAGCAACGACGAGAGCACCATATTGGATGGCAAAGCCAACGTATCGATGGCGTAATCGTCGATGCGTATGCCGAATCGCTCAGCCGGCGCGGTGGGCTCTACCTGCGGCTCTGGGGCCTGCACATCCACCCGGTCGGGATTTTGGCACGATGCCATCCCTAGTACCAATACCACCAGCAGCGTACCCCATACACGCTGCCACGCACCTTTCAGCTTGCACCCCTTCCGCATAGGCCCTTACGATCGCATTGCTTCGAAACCCTGACCATACACCCCCATCACGCTCCCCACAGACATGAAGGCCTTGGCATCCACCTCTCGCACCACCTTCCGCAGATGCGCCACCTCGTTCTTACGCACCATGGTGATAATCACCCTCGTAGCCTCCTTAGTGTACCAGCCCGTGCCATCCACCACCGTCACCCCCCGGCCCAGCTCCTGCGTGATCCGGTCGGCCACCACCTCATACTGCTTGGAGAAGATCAGCACCTGCAACGACTGCTTGAGCCCCGACAGGTAGGTATCTATCATGTACGCCGTGAGCCCCATGACGATATAGCCGTAGACAATCGACTCGAGCCGGGCCCGGAAATCCATATCTGCCAGCACGAGGAAGGCCGAGGTCACGATGATCGAATCGGTGGCCAGCACGGCCCGCCCTGGGCTCACGTTGCGGTACTTATTCACAATCATCGCCACGATATCCGTACCCCCGGTGCTTCCGCCCTGGCTGATCGCCATGCCGATGCCGAGCCCAGAGGCCAGGCCCCCGATGATGGCCGACAGCAAGCGGTCGTTGGGCAGCACGCCCTCGGTAATGAACATCTGCTCCACGGCCAGCAACGCCGAGGCCATAAGCACCCCGTAGATGGTCTTCACCCCGAAATTGGCCCCCACCACCTTCATGGCAATGGCAATGAGGATGACGTTCACAATCAGGAAGGTGTAGCCCACCGGGAAGCCCGTCAGGTAGAACACCAGCGTACCGATACCCGAGGCCCCTCCCCCCGTGATGTGCATGGGGATGAGGAACGCCGTCCACCCCAGCGTGTAAATCACCAACCCCAGCGTTATCACCGCGTACTCACGCAGTGCCCGGGTGCGCAGAATCCCCCTGGCATCCATCTTGCAGCAGTCTCTAGCAGACAATGTTGACAATCCGATCTTGCACTACCACCACCTTGCGCACCGCGCGTCCTTCCAAGTAACGAGCCGTGTCGGGGCAGGCCATCACCGCCTCCTCCACCTCCTTGGCCGACAGGCCCCTCGCCAACGGCAGGGTGAACCGCGTCTTACCATTGAACGACACTGGGCACTCAAAAGTACGTTCCTCGATGCACTGCGCGTCCCACTGGGGCCACGACGCCGTCCAGGCAGCCCCCTGCCCCCCGATGCGCTCCCACAGCTCGGCGCTGATGTGCGGGGCGAACGGGTAAAGAATCGTCAGCAGCGGCTCCACGATGGCCCTACGACGATGCCCAAGGGCCTGCAAATCGTTTAGCGCAATCATGAATCCCGAGATGCACGAGTTGAACGCCAACCGCTCTATCCCCTCCGTGATCTGGCGTATGGTGCGATGCAGCACGCGCAGCTCATCATCCCCGGGCGCGCCCTCGTCCAACGCGCCATCCAGCACGTAACTCCAGAGACGGCGGAGGAACTTATATACCCCGTCGATCCCGTTGGTGTCCCACGGCTTGCTCTGCTCCAGGGGCCCCAGAAACATCTCGTACATCCGCAGCGTGTCGGCCCCGTAGCGCGCCACGATGTGATCGGGGTTCACCACGTTGAACATCGATTTGCTCATCTTCTCCACCGCCCAGCCGCATCGGTACACCCCATCCTCGAGCACGAACTCGGCATCACGGAAGTCGGGATGCTGCGCCTTGAGCGCCTCCACATCGAGCACGTCGTTGTGCACCAGATTGATATCCACCCGAATAGGGGTGGTATCATGCGCCTCAGCCTGCTCCACCGGCACGTAGCGATTGGTGCCCTTCACGCGGTACACGAAGTTCGAGCGGCCCTGTATCATGCCCTGATTCACGAGCCGCTTAAACGGCTCATCCTCACACACGTAGCCCCTATCGTAGAGGAACTTGTTCCAGAACCGCGAGTAGATCAGGTGGCCCGTGGCATGCTCAGCCCCCCCGATGTACAGATCCACATCCCGCCAGTACTCGTTGGCCTGCTTGGAGACCAGGGCCTCGGCGTTGCGGGGATCCATAAACCGTAGGTAGTAAGCCGATGAGCCGGCAAAGCCCGGCATGGTTGATGTCTCGATCGGGTACCCCTCCTCGGTGCACCAATGCGCCGCGCGCGCCAGCGGTGGCTCCCCATCCGCGGTAGGACGGTAGGCATCCACCTCGGGGAGCTCTAGCGGCAGCACATCCGGCGACATGGGGGTGGGCACCCCCTCGCGGAAGTATATCGGGATAGGTTCACCCCAGTAACGCTGGCGGCTGAAGATGGCGTCACGCAATCTGTAGGTGACGCGCTTTCCGCCGGCCCCCTGCGCCACCAGCATCTCCGTGGCACGGGCCATGGCCTGCTTCGTGGCAAGCCCATCGAGCGGGCCGCTGTGTATGGCAAAGCCCGACTTGGCCTCGTAGGGCCCGTCCAGCTCCACCTCCTCGCCCTGCGTCCGGGTGACCACCTGCACGATGGGGAGCTCGAAGGCCTTGGCAAAGGCGTAGTCGCGGGCATCGTGCGCCGGCACAGCCATGATGGCCCCCGTGCCGTAACCCGCCAGCACGTAATCGCCCACCCAGATGGGGATCCGATCGCCCCGTAGCGGATGCACTGCGTAGGCCCCCGTGAAGACCCCGGAGGGTTGCCGCACCTCGGCCATGCGCTCACGCTCGCTGCGATGCGCCGCGCGGTCTAAATACTCCTCCATGGCGGGGCGATGCTCCGGCGTGACGAGCTGCCCCACCAGCTCATGCTCGGGGGCTAACACCATGAAGCTCACCCCGTAGATGGTGTCAGGCCGCGTGGTGAAGACCTCTATCGTCATCCCCTCGTGCCCCTCCACCCCAAAGCGCACCCAGGCCCCCTCGGAGCGACCAATCCAGTTGCGCTGCATCAGCTTGAGCGAATCGCTCCATGCCAGGCCCTCCAGCCCATCCAGGAGCCGCTGCGCGTAGGCCGTCACCCGCAGGCACCACTGCATCATGCGCCGCTGCACCACGGGGTGCCCCCCCCGCAGCGAGAGGCCCTCTTTCACCTCGTCATTCGCCAGCACGGTGCCCAGCTCCGAGCACCAGTTCACCATCGTCTCAGCCCGGAAAGCGAGCCGGAAATGCTCCAGCACAGCCTCCCGCTCAGCCGCTGACATGGCCGTCCACTCCGCCGCAGAGAACTCCCCCTCGAAGGCCCCGTAGGCCGGGTGGCCCGCTGAGCCATGCTGCGAGAAGTACGCCTCCAGCTCCCCGATCGGCTTGGCCCGATCGGCCCGCACATCGTAGTACGAGGCAAAGAGCTCGAGGAAGGCCCACTGCGTCCAGCGGTAATACTCGGGGTCTGACGTGCAAAACTCGCGCCCCCAGTCGTAGCTCAGCCCGAGCTGCTGGAGTTGCCCCCGGTAACGCTCCACATTCTGGCGCGTCGTCAGAGCCGGGTGTTGCCCTGTCTGAATGGCATACTGCTCGGCCGGCAGCCCAAAGGCATCGTAGCCCATGGGGTGAAGGACGTTGAACCCGCACAAACGCTTGTAGCGGCTGTAGATATCGGAGGCGATGTAGCCCAGCGGATGCCCCACGTGCAGACCGGCCCCCGAGGGGTAAGGGAACATATCCAGCACGTAGCATTTAGGCCTAGACACATCGAGCATTGCCCGATCTACCCCCTCGGCAGCCCACCGCGCCTGCCACTTCGTCTCGATATCATGAAAACGGTATTCCTCCACCATGTGCGTTGCCAAACTTGCGTCCCCACGACCATTCCGCCGCAGACGGGCCCCATATGTGCCGGCAAAGTTACGCAAAAACGCCCGCTGCACCAGCTCGCTACCACCGTGCACACGACGACACGCGCCACAGCACTCTGAGCAGGTAGTCGGGCTCAACATCCCTAGTAATCGGGGTGCGCCCGGACGTTACACCGCGCGCTGCGCATGCGCTCAGGATCGCTCGGCTGCGCAAATTGGACAAATCCAAAATAACAGTATATGACAGGGATGCGCGCAACGTGGGAATCTCGGCCAGCTCACGGTGTAGCCGCAACGCACCAAGTCCGTATTTGTGCCGTAAAATATGGACTTGATACGGCGATGGTATGATGAGGGCGCATCAGTGATGGCATCCAGCCTGCCCCCGCACGGCGGTCGGCAGATGGTTTACCCAGGGCCCTCAGGCCCGCATTGGCCCGTGTGGCCAACGGATGATTAATCGGCTTCGGCACCCGTAGCCCCACGCCGTCGGTCGCCTTGCAGGCGCAGGGATTCGCCGTGCACGAGCGAGAAGAGGCGGCGCACGAAGGTCTCCCGAAGGCCGAGCTGTGCCGCGTAGCGGGTGTGGTGGCGCAACAGGGCCCGCCAACGGGCTCCATCGAAGGAGCGAATGTTGCGCTGCGACTTCCAGTCGCCAATCTTCGCCACCGTCTCCATGCGCGCCGCCAGGGTGTCGAGCAGACGCGCATCGAGGCGATCGATCGTCTCGCGCAGCTGGATCACCTCCTCGGCATCCGCGGCGAGAGGCATGCTACGCCCCATGTGCAGGTGGGCCATCAGGTGCCAGAAGGCCTGCGGCGTGAGCTGCTGCTGGGCATCGCTCAGGGCCAACGAGGGGTCGGGGTGCACTTCCACAAAGAGACCATCGAAGGAGAGGTCGAGGGCCCGCTGCGCAATGTCGCCCACCAGATCGGCCTGGCCGGCAATGTGGCTAGGGTCGCAGAGCAGGCGCACCCCGTCGAGCCGGGAGCGCAGGGCCAGGGCCACATCCCAGAGCGGGGCGTTGCGATAGGGGGTGGGCTCGGTGGGGTAAAAACCGCGCAGGACGGCTGATAGCTCGGTGTGTCCGTGGCAGGCAAAGCGTTCGATGGCACCCACCCAAAGCTCGAGGTCAGGCGATATGGGATTTTTCACGAAGATAGCTCCCTGCCCTGTCGGTATGGCACGCGCAAGGGCCTCCACGGCAAAGGGATCGGACGATGTGCGAGCCCCCACCCAGAACGAGGTGATGCCGTGCTCCAGGGCCAGGCTCACATGCTCGGGCGTGGCCACCTCAACGCACACGGGCACCGCATGGAGCCGTTGCACTTGAGCCAACCAGGGGAGTGCCACGGCGCCACGCCCCTCGAAGCCCCCGGGCCGCGTGCGGGGCTTCCACACCCCCGCCCGAAAGAGCTGGATGGAACCCCCGCGCACTAGCTCCTCGGCGCAACGTAGCACCTGCTCCGGGCTCTCTGCCGAGCAGGGACCAGCCACCACGTAGGGTGTCTGCGGGAGCGTATCTGCGTGCTGCATAGCTTGCAAGGGTCGGTAAGCCACGGGGAGAGGAGCCCCAGTTGGAGCTCCGCCCACTGGGCAAAGGTACGTATCTGCGGGGCATCAGCGTCACACCGATCGGGCTGCCTGCTACTTCTACGGCCAGAGGGGATGAACGCACACCCCCACAGCACCACGAGCAATGGACGATGGAGGGGCGCAATGCCGTCTGCATACGCCAGGATGCATACTCGATCGGGGTATGTGAAGGCAAAAAAATAGCGGTGACCCGGAGATGTCCCGGGCCACCGCATGCGAGATGCCACCAGTTGGTGGCTATGATGTCTGCTAGGCAGGCTTGGAGCCTAGCGCCTCGATCCTCTTCTGTATGGCCTCGTGCTTCTCGCTCATGCCCGGCTCGGAGCGGTAGCGGAAGTAGACGGACTTGAGAAGATCAAGCGACGGGGCGTGATTGGCATCCAGCTCAAGTGCCTTCTCGCAGGGCTCTATGCACTTGTGGAAGAGCACGTTGATCTGCTTCTCCATGGCCTCGTACTCGGCCTGCTGGGAGGCGGGCAGCTCGAGGGCCTTATTGGTTAGCGACACGGCCTGATTGTAGTACATGGCGGCCCGGTTGTAGTAGGCATCCACGTACTTCGGATCGAGCTCCACGGCCTTGCGGTAGGCGGCATCGGCCTGGTCGAAATCCTCAAGGTTGTTGTAGACTACCCCCTTCACGAAGTAGAGGGTGGCGTTGTTCGGATCGTTCTGGATGGCCTTATCCAGGTAAGGCAGCACGTTGGTGGGCTGCTCGCCCTTCTCCAGGTAGTAGTTAATCAGGTTAAGGGCGAGGCACTTCTGCTCGGGATACTTCTCGATGGCGCTGGTGAGTATCTCCTTCCCCTCATCCTTCTTGCCAGCGGCTGCGGCGGCCTCGTAGCAGGTGCAGTAGATGGCACCACCCATGGTGTAACCCATGTCGGCCGCCTTACGGAATGCCGCCATGGCCTCGTCATACTGCTTGTCGAGGAAGCTGGCTAGCCCCATGTTGTAGTACACGAGCGTGTCGACGATGTCAATGCCCGGGGTTTCGGAGATGTGGATGGCCTTCTTGAAGTGCTGGATGGCCGACTTGTATTCCTGCAAGCCATAGAAGTTGACAGCATCCTGGATGTACTGGCTGCGGAGCTTGTTCATGCCCTCGTAGAGATCTTTCTTGCCACGGGGCTTTTGCTCGAGGGAGAGGGCCTTCTCGAATGCCTCCAGGGCCTTGTCGAGGGCATTGGGCTCGATGGGGGTCGTCACCTTGTAGAGGGCCAGGGCGCTGTTGGCGAAGTAGAATTCGGCGCGCGGCATCACCTGCACGGCGTAGTTCGTCTCACCGATAGTCTGCTCGCGCTGCTCGACGGGCGAGCCCATCTGCAACCGGAAGAGCTGGGCATCCATGCCCGGGAAGCAGTTCATGCGCTCGGCATTGGCCACCTCCATCATCAGGTCGGCGCGCTTGTGCCACGTGGATACCTTCTCCATCTTCTTAGGATTGGCGATATCCTCGTTGCTCTTGCGGATTTTCTTCTCAAGCCCCTTCACGTCGGGGGCACTTTGCAGCTGTGCCGTGGCTACCCCACAGAGGGCCACAAGCAGCGTCAGCACGATGGTAAGACGTTTCATAGCATTTGTGTTTTCTCTGGCTCGGATCTTCCGTGGACTATCCCACAGTTACTGTTACGCTTCGATTGATGGCATGCTCTCCTCCTCTTCATCCTCGCTGGCGGCCACGGGGGAGATGGAGGCTATGCTGTCGCCCTTTTGCAGGGTCACGCAATGCACGCCCTTAGTGTTACGGCTGGCCACGCTGGTCTGCGCCACGGGGAAACGGATGACAACCCCGTTGCGGGAGACGATCATCAGGTGCTCGTCATCATTCACTAGGCTGATGCTCACCACCTGGCCGGCCTTGGCCACGTTGAGCGTCTTGACACCCTTACCGCCTCGATGGGTGATCCGGTACTCGTCGACCTCGGAACGCTTGCAGAAGCCGCTGTCGGAGATGACGAGGAGCTTCCGCGTGTCGCCCGGTGCCACGCTCACCATGCCGACCACGGCATCACCCTCCTCGAGGCGCATGCCGATGACCCCTAGCGAGTTGCGGGAGAGCGGGCGCAGTGACTCCTCGTAGAATCGCACGGCGAGCCCCTGGCGGCTAGCCAGCATGAGCTGGCACTTCCCATCGGTGAGCACAGCGTCGAGCAGCTGATCACCCTCACGCACGTTGACGGCTATGATCCCCGTGGCCCGCGGACGGGCGTACTCGGCCAGGCTCGTCTTCTTGACCACCCCATCGCGGGTACACATCACCACGTAATGCGACTGAGTGAACTCGGGATCATCCAGCTTACGCACGTTGATGATGGCTCGCACCTTGTCCTCCTGAGCAATGTTGATCAAGTTCTGCAACGTGCGCCCCTTGGAGCCCTTGGCCCCCTCGGGGATCTCATAACCCTTGAGCCAGTAGCACCTCCCCTGCTCGGTGAAGAAGAGCAAGGTGTTATGCATGGTGGTATTGTAGAGGTGCTCGATGAAGTCCTCATCACGCGTGGAGCTCCCCTTGGCACCACGACCCCCGCGATGCTGCGCACGGTACTCGGCCAGGTTGGTGCGCTTGATATACCCGAGATGCGAGATGGTGATGACCACGTCATCATCGGGGTAGAAATCCTCTGGGGCAAACTCCCCAGCATTGGCCACGATGGCAGTACGTCGCTCGTCGCCATACTTATCCTTCACCTCCTGGAGCTCGTCCTTGATGAGAGAGTACTGCATGGCCTCGTCCTGGAGCAGACGGGTGAGGTAGTCGATCTGCTGGGCCAGCGCATCGTGCTCGGCCTTTACCTTGTCACGCTCGAGCCCGGTGAGAGCACGCAGACGCATGTCCACGATGGCTTGCGACTGGCGTTCGCTCAGGGAGAAACGGGCGCATAGACGCTCCACAGCCTCGGCAGGCGCACCCGACGAGCGGATAATGGAGATGACCTCGTCGATATGATCGAGGGCTATGAGTAGGCCCTCCAAGATGTGCATTCGCTCCTGCGCCTTCTGGAGCTCGAAACGGGAGCGACGCAGCACCACCTGATGCCTATGCGACACAAAGTGCGCAATCAGCTCCTTGAGGTTTAGCAGCTTGGGCTTGCCATCTACCAGGGCAATGTTGTTGATCGAGAACGTGCTCTGGAGCTGCGTGTGACGGTAGAGGTTGTTGAGCACCACGTTAGGCACAGCCTCGCGCTTGAGGATGATGACGATGCGCATGCCCTTGCGGCTAGACTCATCGTTGATGTAACTGATGCCCTCCAGCTTCTTCTCGTTCACCATCTCGGCGATGCGGCGTATCATCTCCTCCTTGTTGACCTGATACGGGATCTCCGTGATGATGATGCTCGTACGACCGGTGCTAGTCTCCTCAATTTCTGCCTTAGCTCGCACTACGATGCGGCCTCGTCCGGTGCAACAGGCTTCACGTATACCCTCGGTGCCATAGATGGTGGCCCCGGTGGGGAAATCGGGCCCCTTGACGTAACGCAACAGCTCTTCGGGCTCAATGCCCCGGTTGTCAATGTAGGCGCACGTGGCATCTACGATTTCACCCAGATTGTGCGGGGCCATGTTGGTGGCCATCCCCACAGCGATCCCTGAGGAGCCATTCACCAGCAGCAGCGGGATCCGCGTGGGGAGCACAGTAGGCTCCTCCAGGCTCTCATCGAAGTTGGGCGTGAAATCAACGGTATCCTTGTCGATATCCCGGAGAACATCCTCAGCGATACGCGCCAGCTTAGCCTCCGTGTATCGCATGGCGGCGGGGCTATCGCCATCGATGGAGCCAAAGTTACCCTGCCCACTCACCAACAGGTAGCGCAGGGACCAGCTCTGCGCCATGCGCACCATGGCATCGTAGACGGATGAGTCACCGTGGGGGTGGAACTTCCCAAGCACCTCACCCACGATACGGGCCGACTTCTTTGTGGCCTGCGTATGCGTGAGCCCTAGCCCCAGCATGCCGAAGAGCACTCGCCGATGCACGGGCTTAAGCCCATCGCGCGCATCGGGCAAGGCCCGGGCCACTATCACGGACATGGCGTAGTCGATGTAGGCCGACTTCATCTGGTCCTCTATATCGACCCGCTGTATTCTCTCTATCGAATTGTTTTCCTCCATCCTGTATGCACGCTTTCGCCACTCGCCCTCCTACGAAAAGGGCCTGACATCCCACGTTGACCGGCAAAGGTAGTGAAAATTCGGTGAGCATCTTTTTACCCTCGCCAACGGGTAGTAAACCCGCTCGTATAGCGCAATCCTAGCCACCCGCCTCAGGCAATGGTGAGATAGTGCCTCACCCGATGGCATGCGCAGGATGGGCCAATGGGGGCTCCGAACGCATTGCTCTGAAACGCGTACCTTTGCCGCTGTTGGCATCGTTGTCAACCTTTGCTAAGACAGTATGCTGAACGAGAAAAAAGGTGTGCTTCGGGTAGGCCTCGACGTGGGATCCACGACGGCTAAAATGGTGTGCCTACGCGATGGCGAACGGCAGCCCATTCTGGCTCGCTACCAGCGGCACCAGGCTCAGGTAATGGAGTGCCTGGCGCCATTCCTGCAAGAGCTACGGTCAGTGGCTGGCAATGAACCCATAGCTGTCAGCATCACGGGCTCCGTGGGCCTCGGCATTGCAGAGCGTGCAGGGTTACCCTTTGTGCAGGAAATTGTGGCTGCAGCCCGATATGCCCGGGAGTATCACCCTGAGGCCGTGTCAATGATTGATATTGGCGGCGAAGATGCCAAGGTGGTATTCTTCAACAATGGCAAGGTGGGCGATGCGCGCATGAATGGTAACTGCGCAGGTGGCACTGGTGCCTTCATCGATCAGATGGCCGTGCTGCTGGACGTGTCGGTGGATACGCTGAACGATCTAGCCCTGCGGGCTCAGAAGGTGTACCCCATCGCCTCGCGCTGCGGCGTGTTCTGCAAGACGGACATCCAGAACCTGATTGCCAAGAATGCGGCCCGTGAGGACATTGCCGCCTCGATATTCCGCGCCGTCACGGTGCAAACCATCATCACGCTAGCCAAGGGGTATGACATCGTGCCCCCCATCCTGCTCTGCGGTGGGCCGCTCACATTCATCCCCGCCCTGCGGAAGTCATTTGCCGACTACCTAGGCATTGGCGAGGAGGGGTTCATTCTCCCCGAGAATGCCAACGTGGTACCCGCATGGGGTACGGCCCTATCCGCCGAGGGGGCCACAATGACGCTGGACGAGCTCGAGGGGCGCATTGCGCTCAGCCGCCTAAGCGGAGAGCGCGCACAGCAGCACCTGGCACCCATCTTCACCAACCAGCAGGAGTATGACGACTGGAAAGAGAAGATGGCCCGTAATGCGGTGCAGCGAGTGCCCATAACCCCTGGGAAGCACTCCGTATTCTTGGGCATTGACTCCGGCTCCACCACCACTAAGATCGTGGTGACCAATGAGGCCGACAACATCCTGTACTCGTACTACAAGGTCAACCAGGGGGATCCGATCCAGACTGTCCTCCAGGGTCTACAGCAGCTGGAGGCCGAGTGCCGAGCGGTGGGTGCCGAGCTGGAAATAGTGGGCAGTTGCTCCACGGGCTACGGGGAGGATCTGGTGCGTGTGTCGTTCGGCATGGGTGGTAGCATCATCGAGACCATGGCCCACTACATGGCTGCGCGGCACATCAAGCCCGAGGTGTCATTCATCCTCGACATCGGCGGGCAGGACATGAAGGCCATCTTCATACGGAACGGGGCCATTGCGCGCATCGAGATCAACGAGGCCTGCTCCTCGGGCTGCGGCTCGTTCATCAGCACATTCGCCCACTCGCTCAACTTCGGGGTAGAGGAGTTTGCCGCCAAGGCGTGCCTCTCGCCCGCGCCGTGCGACCTGGGTACGCGCTGCACCGTGTTCATGAACTCACGGGTGAAGCAGGTGCTTCGAGATGGGGCCACGGTGGCCGACATCTCCGCGGGGCTTGCCTACTCGGTGGTGAAGAACTGCCTGTTCAAGGTGTTGCAGCTGAAGGGAACCCACGAACTCGGCGAGCACATCGTGGTGCAGGGTGGCACCATGCGTAACGATGCCATCGTGCGAGGCCTCGAGCGGCTCACGCACAAGAACGTTTACCGCAGCAGCTGCCCCGAGCTCATGGGAGCCCTGGGGTGCGCCATCTACGCCAGGCAATCGGCCAACAGGCAGGCCATCCCCCTGAGCACCATGTTGCAGCTGGCCAGCTACAAGACCACGCAGCTCCAGTGCAAGGGGTGCGAGAACCTGTGCAGCATCTCCCGTTACGTCTTCGACGGCAACCGGGCCTACTTCTCCGGCAACCGCTGCGAGAAGTACTTCACCAATCGTGGGGCCGAGACCCAGCGAGGGCGCAATGCCTACGAGGAGAAATACGCCCTGCTGTTCGATCGCACCATCGATGTCGAGGCGCCACGGCTCACCATCGGCATTCCGCGCGCACTGAACATGTACGAGGAGTACCCATTCTGGCACGCGCTATTCTCGCACTGCGGGATACGGGTGGTGCTATCATCCTCCTCGACCTTCCAACGCTACGAGGCCTCTGCAAACCGGGTGATGTCCGACAACATCTGCTTCCCGGCCAAGCTGGTGCACAGCCACATTCAGCAGCTTCAGGAGGCGGGCGTAGATCGCATCTTCATGCCCATCGTGGTGTTCGAGAAGAAAGACCAGGGGCACCAGAACAGCTACAACTGCCCCATTGTATCCGGCTACGCCGAGGTGGTGAAGAGCGTGCAGGGCGACATGGTGCCCGTGGACTCCCCCGCCATCACGCTGAAGGAGGACAAGCTCTTGCTGCGGCAGTGCGAGCTCTACCTGGGCCAACTGGGCATCAGTAAATCCGCAGTGCGTGCCGCATTCAAGCAGGCCGTGGAGGCGCAAACCGCCTACGAGTCGGCCCTCCAGCGCGCCAATCAGACCATATACGACGAGGCGCAAGCCGCGGGGCAGCTGACAATCATGCTTGCAGGGCGCCCCTACCACACCGATCCGCTCATCCAGCACAAGATCGGCGACATGATAGCCGCACTGGGCGTGAACGTCATCACCGATGACATGGTGCGTGGCCTGTCCGTGGAGCTCGACGAGCGACAGTTCCTCTCGCAGTGGGCCTTTACGAACCGTATACTCAAGGCTGCGCAGTGGGCCGGCCAGCAACCGCCGCAGCTCCAGTACATGCAGTTCACCTCCTTCGGGTGCGGGCCCGATGCCTTCCTCACCGACGAGGTGCGCGCCATACTGCGCCGTCATGGCAAGAATCTGACCCTGCTGAAGATCGACGACATCAGCAACACGGGCTCCATCAAGCTACGCATCCGCTCGCTGGTGGACAGCCTAGCGCTCTCCCTGAAGGAGAAGCAGGCCCAGGCCGCAGAGGCCTCCGTGTCGACCCCCATCTACACCCAGCGCGACAGGCGACGCAAGATACTGGCCCCCTACTTCACCCCCTTCCTCTCGCCCCTCATCCCATCCATCATCGCCATCGAGGGATACGACATGGAGATCCTGCCCATGAGCGATGAGGATGCCTGCCAATGGGGGCTGCGCTACTCCAACAACGAGGTGTGCTACCCGGCCACCCTGATTGTGGGAGACATCGTGAAGGCCCTCCGCAGCGGGCGTTATAAGGCCGAGGACATCTGCGTGGCCCTCACGCAAACCGGGGGGCAATGCCGCGCAAGCAACTACCTGCCTCTCATCAAGAAGGCCCTCATCGACAACGGCTTTGGGGACGTGCCCGTGCTCTCCTTTGCCCTCGGGAGCGGGATTGATAACACCCAGCCCGGCTTCAAGGTGAACTGGCTACGTCTGATACCCATCATCCTCTCGAGCCTGCTGTACAGCGACTCGCTGGCGAAGTTCTACTTTGCCTCGAAAGTGCGCGAGCGACATCCCGGGCAAGCCAAGCGGCTGCTCGATCACTACCTGGAGGTGGGCAAATCGATCATCCCGCTCAACAAGCCCGACCGCCTGTTGGCCGTGATCCCGGATGCAGCGGCCGACTTCGATGCCATCTGCGAGGAGAAGACACTGCCCAAGGTGGGCATTGTGGGTGAGATCTACCTGAAGTTCAACCCCTTCGCCCAGAAGGACATCTCAGCCTGGCTCATGGATCGTGGCATCGAGGTGATGCCGCCCGTGATGCTCGACTTCTTCACGCAGAGCTTCGTCAACAAGAAGGCGCAGCAGGACGAGTATGTCTCCAAGCGTTCCCTCCCGAATTGGATCATCGATCGGCTGCACGCCATGGTGCAAAGCCGCGCCGAGAAGGTGAACCGTCTAGCCAAGCCATTCCGCTACTGGACACCCTTCGAGAGCATCTACCACAAGGCGTCGATGGCCAAGCAGGTCATCACCCTCAACGCGCAGTTCGGCGAGGGGTGGCTCATCCCGGGCGAGCTGTTCTCGTTTGCCGCCCAGGGCGTTAACCACGTGGTGAGCGTGCAGCCCTTCGGATGCATTGCAAACCATATCGTGCAAAAGGGCATCGAGAAACGCATCCGGGCCCTGCTGCCCGATCTGAGCGTGCTCTCGCTCGACTTCGACAGCAGCGTCAGCGACGTGAACATCGTCAACCGGCTCCTGCTCTTCATCGATAGCCTGAAGCAAACGGCACCCGTCGACGAGTCCGTGGCCAGCTAGCCGCCATAGGGCGACCGGCCACTGGCTCCATAGCAGGCAGACATTCCCATCATCGAGGGCGGCACCCAGAGGTGCCGCCCTCGATGCGTATGGTGCGACCCCGGGGGCCAGAGCGCATGCTAACACCCCCACTCCCCGCACCCGCACCGTAGCAACACCGCCCTTTGGACTACTAAATTGGGACTTACTACGGTGATGGTACGTCGTTGGTAGGGCGTTGCCCAGCTGTGGATGCCATTGCACCGCCGTCGCAATACGCACACAATAATCCCCTATCGCCCACCGTGCCGATCCTGGGAGTCACGAGGGGACGGCTATACCACAGAGGTGGCTATCTATAACGCTGAGGCTGAGTGAGTAGAGATAGAAAGAGAGGGATGTTCGGGGCCTGCGGTGCGCAGTTTTTCTTTGAGGGCTTCGGAGGATTTGCCTTTCAAGTCGGCGACGGAGGTCATCCCGATATTCCACGGATCGGTCGCAAGCGATTTCCCTATTCCGGGAATTTCCGTCAGTTCCCTAATCGCCTGCTCTTTGGCCATTGCACTGGACGAACTACAAGGCAAGATTTCCGTTTCCGTCAATCTGCCAAAAAGGATTATAGGCAACCTCGAACATATAGCCGTCCAAATCCTTGAAATAGCCGCTGTAACCGCCCCAAAACACCTTCTGCGCAGGTTTCACAATGGTTGCCCCGAGCCGTTCGACTTCCTGCATCACGGCATCGACTTCTTCCTCCGATGTGGCGTTATAGCTGATTGTCACGCCCGAAAAGGCTGTCTGCTGATGACTCAGCGTGGTGTCCTTTTCCAGTTCTTGCAGTGGATACAATCCCAAAACTAACCCACCCAAAGGAAACAGGGCATAGATTTCCTGACTCTGCTCCGATTTCCTCCACCCCAAGCCCTCGTAGAAAGCCAAGGCCTTTTGAAAGTCTTGCACTCCTAATGTGATTAAAGTGAATTTCTGTCTCATGAGTTATACACGAAATGATTTGCTACGAGGTTACTCATTCCTAGCGAGAAAGACGAATCAATCAGCGGGAAAACGTCCCTTGTACGGCAGCACCTAAACGCTTAGCTATGAGCTTATGCGCCGCGAATGCAGGCCCATCATCTGTGGTAATGGTGAGGGCATGGCATGCTCGCAGCTGGCAGCGCAGCAGGAAACGCTCTGAACGATGCTAGCGGGCCCGACGGTAGAGCACCCGGAGCAAGCTGTGGGATAGCAGCCTGGAGGCCGCATTGGCGTAGGCGTAGAAGTAGCCGCGCAGGCCGTAATGGAGCCGTCTCGTCACCTTGCACCGCAGCTGAAGCAATCGCACCGCGTACGTCCACCCCCTGCGACGGCGAAAGAATCGGTGGTCGAGCTGCATGGCGTACAGGTACTCAGGCAGATTGGCAAAACGGCACCCCTTCTCGAACCCCTGTAGCCACAGCATCGTGTCCTCGGCGTAGTAGGTGTCGAGCGAGTAAAGGCCCGCCTTCTCGAAGAAGGAGCGGCGGAAGAATGCGGACGGGTGTACGAGGCAATCGGTGCGGGCGAAGAGCCTGAAGCAGCCCTCATGCGTTGATGGCATGCGCTTACGAAAGAACTCCGTGCCGTCCTCCAGCACCTCCACGGCGCAAGAGCCCACCACATCCACCTCGGGATGGGCCTCCATGTAGGCCTGCTGCTGCGCCAGGCGCCCGGGCAGACTCACGTCGTCGGCATCCATGCGCGCGATGTAGCGGTAATTCGCCGCCATCACGGGCCCGAGGAGCTCGTTGAGCGAGTAGGCCAGGCCCCGGTTTTCAGCCCTATGGCGCACGATGAGGTTGGGGTGCTCAAGCTGCAAGGACTCGATGCACTCGATGACCCCCGGAGCCGTGGGGCCGTCGATCTGTATGTGGAAATCGAGCGACACGCCCTCCTGGGTCAGTATGCTCTCCATGGCGCGGCGCACGTCCTTCGGTCGATCGCTGCTGTAGATCGACATGATTACGGCTATATCTGCCACGCTCCCCATTGATGCACTGTTGAAATGACGCTGCGCAAGCCTCACCACCCCCTTAACGCGACCCCGCCCACGCAGAATGTCGGTGGGCCGCCGAAACAGCGGCCGACTCCCCCACTACCACCTGCCCCGCAAAGATAGCGACAATTTGCAATAGCTAGCAATAGTACGTGATGCGTGCATCCACACAAAATCGGGCAGCACAGGATGGCTTGGCACAATGTGAAGCCTGCGACGGGGCTGCCACATTGGGTTGCCAACAGGTGTTTTAGCCGAGCCCACAGGCTTTTGCGGCTAGAACAGGGAGAAATGCACGTAGCGTTTGGGCTGCTTGCGGATGTCGAGCACTAGCGAATCGAGCTGCCGCACGGTGCGCTGGGCCTGCATGTAGAGGCTGTCCTCCACGAGGAGCTTACCCAGGGAGCCTTGCCCCTGGGCCACGCGGGCCAATATATCGCGAAGCGTGTAGGCCGATGAGTCCAGGTGGCGCACCACGCTCTGTAGTTGTAGAGCCCGCATGGTGTCGGCCAAATCGCCCACGCTGCGCATGGTGCGCCCCATGTCATTGAGGCTCCGCTCGGCTGTTTGCAGCGTGCTATTCGCCCTGGCGAGCAGGCCGGGGAGCTGGTCCATGGCACTGCGCAGCTGCACCGAAGCCTGGTGCACATTGCCCAGCGAGGCCTGCATGAGCGCGGGTGTCTCGGGCGTGATGGCCTGATTGATGGAGCGGGTGAGCACTTTCAGATTGCGCAGCAGGGAGTCGGCGTTGGCGATGATGGGCTGGAGGTCGGTCTCCATCATCTCGGCGTAGCTGGGGTCGGTGTCGCCTCGCAGCGTGTCGCCGTCCTGGAGGTAGGGCCCCTGGCCTATGGCGTGGTTGAGACGCACCATGCGTCCCCCGATGAGGCCCGTGTTGACGATGACGGCCGAGGCGGTGTGCTGAAGCTTGTGACGCGCCGGAATGCGGAGCTCCACGATGAGCCGACCGCTGTTGTCGCTGGCGAAGTCGATGGATGAGACGAGGCCGATGCGCATGCCGTTGAGCAGCACTCGGTTGCTCACGTAGAGGCCGTCCACGTAGTTGAAGTAGACGTAGTAGCGGTTCTCGTTGCGAAAGACATTCCGCCCCTTCATGTACTCATACACGGCCACCACAGCCGCCAGCGTGAGCAGCGTGAATAGGCCTATGAGGACCACTCGTCGTCTCGTCCCCTCCATGGGTAGACAATATGATGATGTCAGGGGTTGGACTTGCGCGCCTGCTCGGTGGAGATGCGTTTCCCGCTGCGCAGCGCCACAATGAAGGCCCCCTTATGGCGCGGCAGAGCGGCCTCGAGCACCTGCTTGGCCGCCTCGTAGCTGGTGTACTCACCCGTGTAGTAGCGGTACTGGCCCTCGGCTTTCTCCTCAATGAGGTCGGGGAACTCCTTCCATATGCGGTGCGATCGCTCCACGGCCTTATTCAGCGTGGCCACCTGCACGCGGTAGCGCACGGCCGATTGTGCCGGGGGGGTAGATGTTGTACTACTGGCAGTGGGTGCGCTGGACTGGCTGCCTGCGGCTCGCGTTGTGTCCGCATCCGCGTCATCCCGAGATATCGCCACCATGCTAGGGAGTGAGCGGAGGTCGCGCGCCTTCTTGTAGCGGCGGAAAGCCCGCAGGATGGCCGAGGCCATGTAGTCTTGCCCCTCCGCGGAGGCTAGAAAGCGTTCCTCTTTGGCGTTGCTCAGAAAGCCGAGCTCGATCAGCACGGCCGGCATCGTGCTCTTGTAGAGGACGAGGAATCCGGCTTGCCGCACTCCCCGATTGGTGCGCTTGGCACGCGTGGCGAACTCGTCCTGCACCATGCTGGCAAACTCCAGACTCTGGTCGAGGAAGACGTTCTGTATGAGGGAGAAGATCATGAATGACTCGGGCGACTTGGGGTCGTAGCCCTCGTACTTGGTGGTGTAGTCGTCCTCGTAGGCAATCACGGCGTTCTCACGCTGGGCCACCTCCAGGTTGGAGTTGGAGCGATGCAGCCCCATGACGTAGGATTCAGCCCCCTCGGTGGCGGGGCTGGAGGCCCAGTTGCAATGGATGGAGATGAAGAGATCGGCCTTTTCGGCGATGGCGCGCTCGCTGCGCTCGTTGAGGGCGATGAAGGTGTCGGTGTTGCGCGTATAGCGCACCTTGAGGCGGGGGAACTCCTTCTGGAGGTACTGCCCGAGCTTGAGCGCCACGGCGAGGACGATGTCCTTCTCTTTGCGTATGGCCCCATGGGTGCCCGGATCTTTACCGCCATGCCCGGGATCGATAATGACGGTGGTGAGCTCGCCCGGCAGCTGTGCCATGGCACCCACCGAGAGCCCCACAAGGAGACAAGCGACGCATAGCGCACGGATCCACCGCATCAGCGCATGCCTCCCCATCCAAGCGACCTATCTCCCCGACTTCGCATAATCTTAGTAGCTTTGCCCCCGCTATCATGCCCGCCGCGGAGCACCAGGGCAAAGGTAATACTAATCCGTAACACGGTGAATCTCGCCGCAGCGGGCCGGCTCGTACTGTCACTCACACTCTTCTGCATCGGAGTTGCGCTACCCGCATGGGCTCAGGGGGGCGATTCGGTGGGGGCCCCGCTAGCCGACACGTTGACCTTCGAGTCATCGCCGAGCAGCACCAATGCGCTCGACGCGCCGGTGTACACCCAGGCCGAGGACTCCATGCGGTACGACATCCCGAATCGCACGGTGACGTTGTATGGCAATGCCAAGTTGACCTACAAGGATCAGGAGTTCACGGCGGCCTACATCCATCTAGACCTGAAGAATCGCACTCTGCATGCGCACGGGGTGCGGAATGAGCGGGATTCGCTTGTGGGTTCGCCCGTCTTCAAGGATGGGAGCAGCACCTACAACATGGAGGGCATTGACTACAGCTTTGCCACCAAGAAGGCCCGCATCTCGGGGGTGATCACGGAGGTGGCTGAGGGCTACCTGCATGGGGAGGTGATCAAGAAGATGCCCAACGATGAAATCAATGTGGCGGGCGGGAAATT
>CAUUMS010000009.1:0-76703 GCA_963546395.1 uncultured Bacteroidia bacterium
TAAGAACACACATGATGCCAGCCACTAAGAGTGAGGAGGCGATAATGGGTCTACTCTACAACACTAAGTGTTGGAGTGGGCGGGTAAAGCGGCAAAAAGCAGCCCTAAGGGATCATCCATGGAGCCAGCTGAGGGGGCAATGAGCGGGATAAGCTGCGCGCTGTGGAGCGCACGTTCTACATGGGTCAATGCTGCTCCGCAGTACCAAAATTCGCCCGGCGCACTAGCAGAGGGTCGTGCCCACACGAGCTATCGGCGGGCCCCAACTGAGCGCATCGCATCTAATGACGCGCAGATGGTATTGGGAGGTGTAGCGCATGTTACACTGTGGCAACATACGCCACGTGAGGCACGCTACATGCTTAAAATGCTGGAGGGGGATGCCACAAGGTAGCGCACTCCCAGTACGTCAGCCCCTAATACCCAAGGCTATCACACTGGCTGCCACGGACAGAAAGTGAGCCTGTGATTTGTCGGCTGCGCACATATCGGCAACAATAGGGGGAATGGGGTACGAACGGCAGATTACAATCCTAGTGTCAAGTGAGCGTGCACAACGGCACCACGTATAGCACGAGTGTCTATGATCCGTCTACATGTACCGGTCGACTACCCTGCCCCCTCCACCAGAACACGACGGCAGGATGGCCAATGCACCGGCATAATCCATATCGCGGGGACAATGCGAGCATATGGAGCCGGCTAATACACCGCGGCAAATGATGCGACGCTGCCTTTGGCGCATAAGTGAAAACGCCGGGAGCATCTAGCAACAAAATAGCCCCGTCAGCGTGAATACTACGCTGACGGGGCTAACATACAGCAGGGGGAATGCGAACTACTTCACCACCCTAATCGTACGACGATTGCCGGCGACATCCTCGAGCACAAGAAGATAGACGCCCGGCCCCAGGTGTACCACATCCAGCACCTGCTCACCGGCACCAGATAGCTGCCCAGCTTGCAATGGCCGACCCATGAGATCGAGCAGCCAGTAGCGAACCGCAGATTCAGCATGGCGAATAGTCAAGCGATCCTGCATGGGCTGCGGGAATGCCTGCACGCCAGCCAAGAGATCGGTTGCCACTTCCGTACTCGGTTCGGAAGGTTTTGGCGGATTGGGATCAAGCTTCTGGGAGAAGACGATTTGCATCGCCTTGTCAACATCCATCTCGATGCGCTTACTAAACTTCCCACTCTTGAAATCATCGGCTGAGCCCGCAGGGACATTGTTCACAATAAACCTCTCGATGTAATGCTTGTCATCCACCGAGACATTCACGGTGACCTTGGCATACTTGGGCAACGATACACCTGATTTCAACGGATTACCTTCCTCATCACGCACCTCCACGGAACCTTCACCATTCACCTCCCAGGTAAGCTTGCTCTTGGGCGTGGTGGCCTTAAATGCAGCCCACAGCAAAAGCAGCGATTTCTGCTCAGCGGTAGAAGAGAACTCCAGGGAGCCATCAGCTTTTCGCTTCACATCGTTTCCATCGAAAACAGAGGTTCCGAGCTCATAGCCCTCATCGGGCTCTAGCGTGGCTGAGAACTCATCGCCCGACACCGTGAAGAATGGCTTACCCACCGTAAGTTGTTCATCAATCTTCTTCCCGTTGCGGAGGGTACACGTAACCTTCAAGGCACCATGCTCGGCCTTACGAACAAGCATGTAACGTGGAGGCACGTTGCTGGGCTTATCAATCTTCACCCCAATCTTGCATACCTTTTTTCCTAGTGTACCATCAACCGCCTTAACCTTATACTCGCTCTGATCGTTCACGTGTGCAATCTTCTGATTCACTGTGATACACGTGAAACGATACCCCCCCTCGATATTGCGAATGGTAATGTAAAGATCCTCATTCTCGGGCACAAGCGAACGGTGGGGCACCGAGACACGATTACCACCGACGACACGCTGAACACGCACCTCAGCATGCTCATACGAGTAGTCGACGAGGAGCTCCCCAGTCCCCGGCTTTTTAAAGGGCTTCATCACGGGTGTGATAGCCGTGATATCGGTATTCAGGGCAAAGCTGTACCATTGCCCCCAATCCTCAAGCTGGTAGGGATCTTTATCGTCATTGACGCGCAAGCCGGCGAGGTAATGGTCTTCCTTACTCGCTTTCACATACACCCGTCGGCCTTGCTCGAGCTGCTCAAACTTCTTACCCGGAGGGACCATTTCGCCCATCATATTGTCGAATCGCACCTCCATATCAACGCCGTCAATCTTCTCCCATTGCAGCGAGAAGTAGTGCAGCTCCTCCATCACCGGGACAATGGTCACATCATTCTGCACGTTGTGCTCAACGCCATTGGACTTGTTGTAGGGCTTTGCCACTCCGTTGAATGTCACCTCCTTGCAGTAGTGATCGCCCTGGGGAGTAACCTTCACGATGATCTGCGTGTTCTCTCGCACCAGGTCACCATTCGCGATAACAGTCCCCTGAGTGCCTTTGACCTCAATGGCCGAGTAACCTGCACCGCTCGACTGGTAGATGACCTTGCAGGCCCTTACGTACTTGGGGACAATGCTCGTGATGGGCCCATTGAGCGTAAACTCCTGGCCAGAGCTGAGCTCGCGCACCTTGCCGCTAATCGTTACCTCGTAGTGCAGGAGCTTTTTGCCGGCGGGCACACCAGTCTCTACCACCTTCAGACGAGCCCCATCCACCACACGCCACGTCGATAGGATCTCCTTATCGTCTTCCAGCGTCTCTTTGGCAGGCTTTTTCACGTGCGTGCTGCCCACGCTCCGCAACTGGAAGGCTCCCTCAGCGGGCGCATCAAACTTCACCTCATGATAAGTCTTGCCCTTCTCGAATGTGATAGTAGCATTGCCAAGAATCTTGACAACCCCCTCAGTCCACGGATCATCGGCTGAAATCAACGACGGATCACCTCCCTCGATTTTGATGAATGTGTCCTCAGGGAAAGAAGCTCCTTTACGCGCCAGTTTGATCTTTGTACCAGCTAGCACTCGATCCTTGCCCGATATGATCTCCTCGCCGGGCCCAGTCCCCTTGTCTGCCACATTCTCATCGACCACATATCCGGCCTCTAGCGCCATGGCAAGCTCTTCGGTCGCCTTGTTGATGACGGTGTAGGGGATAAACGTGACATCGATCCCCTTAACATTCTGATTTATCGGAAATTCGAATGACTTCGTGTTCTCGTAAGATGGCTGCGGGCCGCTCGCAAACACCAACGTGATGGCACTGGGCACCACATCCCCCCGCAAGTCTTCCACCGAGACCTTCACCTTCCGGCCTCCATCGATTTCGGTGATACCGCTCGTTACCGGATTCCCCTCACTTGTCACCTTGAGGGTGCCAAACTTGGGCTGCTCGTACCACACCTTGTGCTTGATTGTCCCCGTCTCGCACTGAATGCGAATGATGTTGCGCATCTCTGCCGCAGGAATCTTGTACACATTATCGGACGGATCGACCACTAGCAGATCAATTGAGGAGCCATCCGTGGCAATGGCCTTAGCCTTCGTTATGGATTTCCCTGCGGGCACGCGGAACTTCACAAATAGATCTTGACCGCATGGAATAGAGCCCCCATTCACCACTTCGGGCCCAGTCTGAGCACCATCCTTCACGTACTCAATCGTGCAGTCAGGGCCAGGGTTATCCTTCTCGTAGAAGACCTTGTAGGTTCTATCAGTAGACTTTGGGATAAGGCCGTTCACATTATCGGCCAGAGCAAATCGGCACACGAATTTGCGTGATTCCTCCTCATCGGTTTGCACAGACTCCGGCTTGGGGTACCCCACTGTAAGCTCTCTGGCTTCTTTGCACTCATGCCCAGCCTGGGCTGTCAATGTGACCCTAATCTGTGTTCCTTCGAGCACGGACTCACCGGATGCCACCGGCTTAAAGCTGGTAGCACTATTACCGTCTTGCCGCTCTACTTTGATATCAAAACCGTTGACCGGAGTCATGTAGGTTATCGTCTTGTTACCAAACGAGCCTTCCCCAAATTTTGCATCTCTGGTAACAAGCCACAGACGATACCCAGGAAGTCTGTTTGCAATCAATGTCAGCGGCGTCGCAGCTGACGGCTTGTACGGTTTCTCATTTTTGGTTTTCAGTTCGGCCACCTTGTAGCCAATAATCGTACCCTCCCAGAGATTCAACGTTTTGCCATCAGGAGAAATATTACCAGCGGGTAAATTTTTTACATAAGATGGAGTTGCTACTCCATCTGCTCCGACTTCCTTGATATACCTCAGCGTTTTCGGAACAGCTGTAAGGCTAGAAAAATCGAGCACGCATCGGGGAGATTTCCGTGGGCTAACCCCAACACGAGTATTGACCTTCAATTCGTTTAGTGCGTTCTCTACTTTCCACGGAAATGATACTATAGCGCGCTCAGCTGACGAGTCAAACTTAAACTTGCCATACGCTGCCGGGGATCCTACATATTTTTCCTGATAGAGCACTTTTTCTATAGCCGTATTCTTGTCCACACTCACGATCTGGAAATCCACCCAATCAATCTGATAAGCCAGACCATTACTAGCTGGATCAATGCCATAAACGAAGTAATTCTGTATATCAACCTGTATAGCGGCTCCAACTTTTAGCTCCCCGTCGCTTTCTGCTGGCTTAGCATTGCCTGCATTCACCTCAAGTCCCCCAATCTTCGCAGTCTCGCCGTGTTTCGCATACGTAATGATCGCTTTAAAGGGGCTATACTTGATTTCACTCCCATTCATTGGGGCATTCGTTTTGCTATCCACCAGCGTAGCAGTACCTTTACGCCAGTGAGCCTGTGCGCACACAAAAGAGCGCATCCCCAGTAGCATCACCATCACACAGAGGGAAAGCATACCTGCTCGCCTCAATCTTCCTGCTGAAATTCTCATAGCCTATTGGCGTACTTTAGAGTGCCGTAAAAGTACCGGCTTTCTACCGATTATACGGCGACCACCCGCCCATTGTTTGACCAAGGCGCATGGGTAATAGACCAGCCACTAGCAACTGTGGGTGGTGCTGATAATTCTCGAGAAACCTGTGGGGAATACGCATCCCCTCCCCAAGAGTGGAAGGGGATGCACGAATACTCGTTAGGATTGGCTCTTCACTCAGGCACGGAGCTCTGCCCCTGCGCGTGTCACTATGGCCTCCAAGATGCGGGCCATGACAATCTCGATAGCCTTATCGGTCAGCGTGCCCCGCTCGTCCTGTAGGACGAAACTTATAGCGTACGATTTCTTACCCGCAGGGATCTTATCACCCTCGTACACGTCGAATAGCTCCACGCTGCGTAGGAGTCGAGGCTCAGCCTGCAACGCCAGCGTTTGCAGATCTGCAAAATGCACGGATCCATCCAGCAGCAAGGCTAAATCGCGCCTCACCTCGGGGAACTTGGGCAAGGCATCGTAAGAGCCTTTACGCTGCGCAATGTTGCGAGCGAGAAAGTTCCAGTCGAGCTCTGCGTAGTAAACCGCGCTTTTGATGCCGAAATGGGAGAGGATAGCGTTGCGCACGCACCCAAAGTGTCCCAATGGCTGTTTGCCCTGCATCAGTTCAGAGCCGTATGAGTAAATCGGCGTGTCAGCCTCTGCGTACGTCAAGGCAGACGGCTCTATAGCAGCCATGCGGAGCAGTGCCTCCACGTGGCCCTTCAGGGTAAACACATCGACCTCCTGCGCATGACTCGTCCACGTGTCACCTCCGAGCATACCGCTGAGCGTGAGTGCCAAGCGTGGGTGCTCCTCGAATCCAGAGAGCGTGTCGCCACCTCTCCCCTCCTTCCTGCGATGCACCACACCGAATTCGAAGAGCTGCAAATCGGGCCGTTGGCGAGTGGCATTGCGAGCCACAGCCTCCAGGGCCCCCCATAGCAGGGTGGGTCGGAGCGAATCGAGGTCACCGCTCAACGGATTCTGCACGCGCACGAGGCTTTCACTCGGGCAGATCCCAAGCTCTACAATACGTTCACCGGGAGTGAGGCTGAGTGACATCACCTCGTAATACCCCTTCCCGATCAAGACTCTTGCCACCTGCTCCTCCGCCTCAGGAATGCGGCTATCTGCGCCACCCATAGGCAATGCATAGCTCACTCTCCCATCGACTGGCACGGCATCGTAGCCATGCAGGCGGAGGATCTCCTCGATCACATCTTCCTGCCGAGCCACGTCCACCCGATAACGAGGCACCCGGAGCAAAAGCTTTCCAGACTCAACGGGGGTGGACTCGATCTCGAGCCCCTCGAAGATGCGCAGCATCGTGTCCTCATCGAGCTCAAGCCCCATTAGCCGGTTGGCTGCTTGGGGATCGAATGTAATCTCACGGGCTCCCGTGTCTTCCCCATTGGAAAATGCAACGGGCTCCCCATCAATATGGCCACCAGCCACATCGAGAATCAGCGAGGCGGCCCTAGCCAACGCATAGGGTGTCAAAGCAGGATCAACCCCACGCTCAAAGCGGTACGAGGCATCCGTAGAGATGGCATGTCGTTTGGCACTCTTGCGAACGAGCACGGGGTTGAACACCGCACTTTCTAGGAATATGTCGGTCGTTTCAGCAGACACCCCAGAAGTACGTCCGCCCAACACCCCGGCCAAACAGAGCGGGGTGTCTCCATCACAAACCAGTAAGTCCTCCGGATCGAGCTTACGCTCTCGGCCATCCAACGTCTCGAATGGGGTGGCTGCAGGCAACTTCTTCACGCTCACCTGCCCGGTGGTAAACGCCCTTGCATCGAACGCATGGAGTGGCTGTCCCATCTCGTGCAGCACGAAATTGGTCACATCCACCACGCAGTTTATGGGATTCAAGCCTATCGAGCGCAGTCGATTCTGTAACCACTCAGGCGAGTCACTCACCTTCACCCCTCGGATCGTAATCCCATGATAGCTCATGCACGCCGTGGAGTCTATGGATCCCGCAACGATTGCCGTGGACGATGCGTGTAAAGGCCCAAGTTCTGCGGTCGGCAGCTCAGCCCTCGTGCGATGTTTCAGATTCAAATAAGCGGCCAGATCGCGCGCCACACCGTAATGCGACATCGCATCAGCGCGATTGGCCGTGAGGCCGATCTCAAACACGTAGTCGCTCTCCACCCCCAACCACTGCGCCACCGGCGTACCCACCTGGGCACCAGCTGGCAGCACTATAATGCCGTCGTGCGAATGCCCCAGCCCGATCTCATCCTCAGCGCATATCATCCCCTCGGAGACCTCTCCGCGCACTTTGGCACGTTTAATCACGAAAGGCTCACCCTCGAGCGGGTAAAGACGAGTCCCGTGCGTTGCCACTACGACATGCTGACCAGCGGCCACATTTGGAGCCCCACAAACAATCTGCAAGGGCTCACCCTCGCCCACAGAGACCCAAGTGAGCTTAAGCCTGTCAGCATTTGGATGCGGATCGCAAGTCAGCACCTCGCCAACAATCAACCCCTCCAATCCTCCCCGCACAGCACAGTACGGTGCCCCCCCCTCTACCTCTAATCCGATACGGGTAAGTATATCGGCAACAGCCTCATGCGTAAGATCGGTTGGCAAATAATTGCGCAACCAATTGTACGATATCTTCATCGGCGTTTCACGCTACGTGCATCCTAGCAATCCAAAGCCTCACAAAGGCTGGAGCAAGAGCTCCTATTTGCGCATCTGTACACGGGAGATGCAGAAGAACCCTTTTTTATCCTTGTAGGAATTCTTAGGGTCATCGAGGACGTAGTAATAGATCCCATCGGCCAGGTCGCGACCGAGCTGATCCTTTCCATCCCACTTGATCAACGAGCCCTGCACCTGGTACACCAGAACACCGGCACGGTTAAACACATTCAGCGTAAGGGTGGCAGAGCTCTCGAGGATTAAGAAGTCATTTACCCCGTCCCCATTCGGAGTAAAAACATTGGGCAGCACCTTCTTAGCACGCCCCTGCGACCACGCCGCACCATGGCTCAGCGCCATAAATGCCAGCACCAAGGCCATCACCCACATTCCCCATCGTAGGCTACGCATCCAGCGCAACATCAACGAGCACACCATACTGTTCTGCATAATCGTTCCCTTTCTCCACGGCAGGACGCACGAGCTCATATATTCTTCGTAAGCCGCTGCACCAGATAGAGATTGTTGAAAAACTCCTTGGCAAAGACCCGAATCACCGTGTAAGCCGGAATCGCAAGCAGCATCCCAAGCACTCCCGCAACGCTACCTGCAAATAGAATCACCAAGAAAATCTCCAGCGGGTGCGCATTTGCGCTGCTAGCATAGATGAGCGGCTGGAGGAAAAAGTTGTCCAAAAAGCGTACTGCCAGAAAGATCAGCACTGTGAAAAATAGCGTCATCCCCAGCGAGATGTCACCGCCATTCACAGACACCAGAGACGTGATGACGAGTGCTATTCCAAGCGAGATAATCGCTCCCACGTATGGTATCACATTGAGAATACCGCTCAGCAGCCCAATCACCAGCGCCGTCTGCATCGGGATACGCAGCAGCAAGAGCCCTCCGAAGGTGATCAGCATGATAACCAGGCTCTCGAGCAGAATCCCGACAAAGTAGCGCCGGAGCAAATTATTGATACGCTCCATCGCATGCTGCACGTTGCTTTCGTAACGCTGCGGGAAGAAGAACGTCAAACCGCTCACGAATAGCGACTCTTCCTTCAAAAAGAAGAACGTGATAAACGAAATCGAAAACAGGGCGATAAACAAGTCTGAGACCACTCCCGCAGTGGACGTGAAGAGTCCAGTGAATAGACTCGCATCGAATAGCCGCCCGACCTGCCCTTGTAACTCCCTGGCTATAGAGAAATGTTGCGCATGATCAGGCAAAAAGCGGGCTACCAATGCGTCGGCCTCAGCGATGGGCTTGGCAAACCGTTCAATCCAAGCCGAGGGATCCACCGACTGCAACTGGCTCAGCTGGCTCGCCAGCAGCGGGATCATCCCCCAAAAGAAGGCAGCAAACACCAGCCACAGGCAGAGCAACGCAACAGAGGCACCTACCCACGATGGTGGGCACCATCTCCCGATACGTAAGCGTCCGATTAGTTGCACAATGGGTTTCCCAATCAGAGACAGCACCGTGGAAATCAGGATGTACCACACCATGGAGCTGAAATACCACAGCAGGAATGCAACCGCAGCTACCCCCATGCCGATGATGATATACCGCGCAAGGCGATTCATCGACAGATCAACGCGCTTTCCTTTCTCGGTATTCGTCCCCATCTCACTCAATCGGAACCGCATACAGCCTGCGGATCCTACTGCAAAGGTAGCAGAAATCCGTAGGGTTCACGGGGCACCGCATTTGCATCCCCAGTCCATTTGCAGCTCAAACGATGATGGCAAGCCATTTTTAATCGTTCGTCTTCTCCTGCAACTATTCCCCTCGAGACCCTATCTGGAGCTGAATAACCAGGTACCGTCAGAAACTACAACGGTAGCTCAGCCACGGCCCTAATACATCACGTGGGCGCAGCACGAAAATCCGCTACGCCCACGTGATAATGAATCCAACCTATTCGGCCCTAGTATGGAGGGCAGATCGGCGCTTTGTACTTGCGTTTCTTGGGGGTAATCTTAGCCTCGTATGTCAGCGAAATCTCGTGCGACCCTCCAGTCCCTGGCTCAAGACGAGACACCGTCAGGTCGTAGCTATAGGCCACCTGAAGTCCCCCGAAGCGACACCCAACCATGAAAGCCACAGCGTCAGACCCGAAGTACCGCTTCACAATGGGAAGCCCACGGTACCACACCCCGAGTAGTATGGGGTAGCGATACCAATATCCTCCCAGATCCACCTGACCAAAACGCCCTTGCCAGCGCACGTTGGATGCCACTGAAACGCTCTGATTCACCCCACGCCGATACAGGCTCTGCAAGACGAACCGATACCCACCAAACGCAGTGAAACGATACGGGGTGCGAGACTTCTCAGTGAAGAACGAGTTCTTCGGCCTGAGCATGTGATCCCACGTAGCACCCACCCAGGCATTGGTGGTGTGGAACAGCACTGAGGTGGACACGTCGATGTCATAGACGTGCGACTTACCCAACTCCTGCACCGTCGACTTAGCAGGAGGATCATTGTTGAGCTGATCCCCCCATATCAACCGCGAATAGTTGATAGAGCGCTGCACAAAATAGACCCCGATCCCAGGGCGAAAGCTCCACGAATCGTTCATCGACACCGAGTAGGAGTACACCGCCCCACCCAGTATGGTACCCAAGTGCCCCGAACCAGCCAAGTCGCCCAAGACGAACACCCCGAGACCACTTCGCAGCGTGGAGATATTGATGTCATACGAGGCCGACAACGTGCGGAACATGTTAGGCACCACCGACCATTGGTCGCGGTAACTCAGCACCACTCGATGCCCCTGACTCGCGCCAGCATACGATGGCGACAGGTACACCGGATTGGCAAAAAATTGCGTGAACTGCGGATCCTGCGCCTTACCAGCCATGCAGGTGAGCAACACTGCGCACAGCAGCAGGCCCAGTTTCAATATCCTCGCCATCATCTCAATAGGGTTACATTACCACGCAGATCGAAAATCTCACCGTTGAAGAAATGCCCTACGGCTCGCCACGCATACACTCCCGACTCGCACAAGTGCCCCCTGCGATATCCATCCCAACCCTTACGCACATCGTTCGACTCGAAAATGAGCTCTCCCCAGCGATTGTAAACGTACAGCGTGTACTCCGATATGCCATCCGTGTAGGGATGGAACACCTGGTTCAACTTGTCATTCAGCTCGTAGTCCCCACCATTCGGGCCCAACTCGCTCGGGCGGAATACTGTTGGGAACAATATCTTCCCTTGCGGAAGCACCGTGACGGCCGGGCTTACCACCGTATCCGTACACCCCTCGCCCGACTCAACACGAAGCTTCACCTCGTAAGCCCCGGCAGCCTTGTACTCGTGCAGCGGAGCCACCTCATCCGAGGTTTCCCCATCGCCGAATGACCACGTGTACGAGGTCACATGCTCCAGAACCTCCGGTTGCATTTTCACGATGGCCCTCGGCAACATCACACGCGTAGGATGCACCGTGAACTTCGCCACTGGTGGCACGTGCGCTACGTATATGCCGTAGAACGAGCTCGTGCCGCCATCACCCGTAGCCGTCAGTTTCACATTGTACGTGCCCGGTTCGTTGAATGTATGGATCGGCTCCTTCTCATCCGAGAATGTTCCATCGCCAAACGACCACTCGTACTTGTCCGCATACTCAACGTTGTTCACGAAGAAGATCCGCAGAGGCGCACAGCCCTGATTTACCTCTGATTCAAAGGCCCCCTTCGGCAGTGGCGCATAGATGAAGACCTTCTGCTCCACCTCATCACGGCACTTGGGGCTCTCCACCGTCAGCTTTATCGTGTAGGCGAACCCATCAGCCTTCGGAGCCCAGTGGTCATACACATGCTCAACAGGATCTCGCAGGTTCGAGGTATGCCCGTCGCCGAAACTCCATGAATATATCCACGACGCAGCCTGTGGCACAGTCGTATTCGTAATCTGTACCGTGGCATCCGGGTACACCTGCAGTGGCGGATTGACAGCAAACGAGGCCTTCGGACTCGCAAATACTGTCACATCCTTCGTCGTCTCCGACTTGCAGTCATGCTGCGTGTAAGTCGTCAACTTCACAGTATACGTAACATCCGTGGTGGTGGTGTTTACGAACACATGCTCCGGAGCCTGCATCTCAACGATCGTCCCATCACCGAAATCCCAGCGGCTCTGCTTAGCACCCAGCGAGTTGTTCACCATTTTCAGCACCAACGGGCTACAACCCGAATCACCCGGATCGAAGTCGAACGCAGCTTGCGTCTTGGCATACACGATAATGTCGCGAACCGCCTCATCCTTGCAATGATCCGCCGTCTCAGCCGTCATCTTGATCTGGTACGATTTGTCGTCCGGATCATTGTTGTCAAACAAGTGCTGGAACGGCGCCTTCGAAGTTGTCGTATGGGTCGCCCCATCACCGAAATCGAACGTGTACGACATATTCGCAGGCCCTTCCGACTCATTCGTTATCGTCACATTGAACGGCGCGCACGACTCGCTGCGCCCCTCGATCTTGAAGCTCGCTATCGGGCTTGGGTGCACCGTTGCAGTCTTCGTCACCCGATCTTTACACCCGGTCTTAGATGTCACCTCCAGGGTAACCTCTACCGGCAAATCCGCAACGCGCGACGTATTGATCAGGCGCAACTCTGGCTCAAACTGCGTCGATGACTGCCCCTGCCCCGTAGTCCACAACCAGGAGGCACTCGAGGGATCGTGCACTACCGACGTATTCCGTGGCTTTAGCACAAGCTGGTTACATCCCACCAAGTTCACATCAAAGTCAGCCTTCGCCTTCGGATGTACAATCACGTTTCGTGTCGTCTCGTAGAAACAGGTCGGATCCGCCGTCAGCGACACGCGCAGCTTGATCTCCGCCGTCATAGGCGTAGTGAGCGGATTGTCAATCTGCACTGGACCCGTAGCATCCTGCGTGCTCGTGTTCGGAACCCCGGCAGGTATTGTCCACAGGTACGAATACGCTGGCGACTTCACTAAAGTTTCTGCATGGAGGATAAGTGGCGTACATCCCTCCACGTTATCCACCTGAATGATCGCATCCACTCGAGGTCGCACCGTAATCGACACCGTCTTATCCTGCGAGCACCCCAAAGTATTCTTAGCATGGAGACGAACTTCTGCCGTACGATCCGTCGTCGTGCTCTCATTCTTAAAGACATACCGCAGCGTGGCATCCTTCGTTTGAAAGATCCCGTCTACGTACCACTCGTAGTCCGCAAGCCCAGAGCTCGTGTTAGTGAACACCACGGGCGCATCTGCGCACACCGTCGTGGCTGATGGCGTAAAGTCTGCCACCACACCGGGCAACACTTCGAATGGTCGCTCGAAATCAGCCTCACAGGTGAAATTGTCTATCGTCGCCTTTGCATGCAACTTCAGCTTGTAGTGCTTAGACGCATTCGGCAGCGGATTAGTCACCGTGATGTCAAACGGAACCGCATTCGGCGTGCTCGGTATCAGGATAGACGGATCCCCATCCACCGTCCATGAGTACTCCTTCCCATTCTTCGAGAGATTCTCCACATGCACCTGGGCCGGATTGCAATACTGCGGCTTATCCAGCGAGAAGTTCGCCGTCACCTTGGGGTGCACCGCCACATCTCGAGTCACCGTCTTTTCACAACCGCGCTGGTCACGCATCGTCATCTTCACGTGGTACACCGTCTTCGTCGTAATGGACTCGTCCTTGTACTCGTGCGATACCACCTGCGTGTTACCCTCTACCTCCACGCTTTGCTCTCCATCACCAAACTCAAAGCGATTGTACACGCCTGATGTCGTGGCACCCGTGGGCGTAAATTTCACCTTATGCGGCAAGCAGCCTTCCGGATTATCCACCGTGAAATCGGGTTGCAGACCCGGCCACACCGTCACTGGCGAGCTGTACTGATCCTGGCACACCCGTCCCGAGGGATACGTCTGCACCGTCGTCAGCGTGACGTTGTAATTGCGCTTCAGATTGTTAGCCGCATTGTAGAACGTATACTGATGCGGTGCCTTATCGTGGCGCACCTCACCCTGCTGCACCGGCGGAGTCCCCCACTGGTAGCCGTAATCCCACTTGTAGTCCGTCGTCACGCCCGACGTAGCCGTATTGCCACGCGACAGGTTCTTGAACGTCACCGGGAAGGGGTAATTACACTGATCTGCACTCGCTGTCTCATGCGAGAAGAGCGACTTCACCTCCGGATGCACCGTAATGGGGATCTCCGTCTCTTTCTGGCAGCCATACTCATACTGCCGCGACGTAACCTTCACCCGGTACACCTTGTCCACATCGCCCGTGTTCCTGAACTTATGCGCCGCCACCGTGGGCCTGGGGTTCTCCAGGCTCTCGCCATCACCCCACTCCCACATCTCATGCACAGCCCCACCTCCCGTCGTGTTGCTCTGGAAGGTAACCTCTGCACCCGAGCATATCTCATTCCCATCGGCCGAGGTAATCACAAAGTTCGGTGTCAACGGCGGTGGCACTTTCACCTTATTCTCCACCCCAACGCCAAGCACTGAGGTCTCACACTTCGGACCACCGGCAGGCCACTGCTTCCAGCCCTTGTACGTTATCTCATACTCCAGCTCATCATTGCCACTGGCTCCGCCCGTGTTCGTCAGTATCACCGTTCCAGGTGCACCCTGCACACCTGTACGAACCTCCACGGCTCCGTTTGCCGCAAAAGGGCCCACAGGCGTGAACGTCCACTGGTAGTCAGACAGCGACTTCGACTTGCTCTCAAACGTCACCTCAGTGGGCGAGCACGGATGGGTGAGCTGCCACTTATTATCGGGCTGCGCCTCCGGGTAAATCGTCAACGGCACCTTATACTCAGCTTGGCAGCCGCGCTCATTCTCACCCACCAGCTTCACCTCGTACTCAATGGGCGCATCAGTCCGGTTCTCGTAGCGACGATTCACCTGCGACACGTCACCCTTAGTGGATAGCGAGCCGCCATCCCCAGACAATCCTCCCGCCAGACGCTCCAGATACCACGTCAACTTGGTGCAACCATTGTTGGCCACTGGGGATGTCTGCTTAAATGTCACATCCACCGGAGCGCACAGCTTGTCACCAGGAATTAGCGGATCCAGCTGCGGCTTCACCCGCGGAAGCACTACAAACGAGTACGGGGCCGCTGTCGACGAGCATGTGCCAAGCGTTGACGACAGCGTTATCGTCTTGGTTATCGGCGCATTCGTCGTATTATCGTACTCGTAGATCCCACTGGCAGGCGGATTCTCTACCCCACCGTCCACATTCAGCGTCGGCGCATGCGCACCACCGGTCACCGTGCCATCTTTGATGCGAACCTTATACGGGGTGCACACATCCAGCGTCTGCACCTCGAGCTTCGCCTGCACCTGCGGCAACACTGAGAACGTGTATTCCTTGAATCCTTCGCACAAGTCGGCACTCCGTCCCGTCAGACGCACCACATAGGTTTGTAGCGATCCCGTCGGATTGGTGAGCTCTGCCTGCACCTTCTCACCAGCCCCCTGCACTCGGGCCATCCCCGGAGGCGGAGGCGTAGTTACTAGCGTACTCGACCACGAGTACTTCCACGTGGGATCTGTCGTTCCATTCAGCCTAAACTCCAGCTTCACTGGTCCACACTCCTGCGTAGGTGAGGATGGGTACACCGGAGGCGATGCTGGTGGATAGGTCGGCACTCCACCTTGCCACAGCGTCGGCGGAGCAGGCGGAACCGCTAGCGGGAACTTCTCGGCAATAAAGTCCACATTCACCCGTGGCAGCGTCACAAGCTGCATCTCTTGCGAACGTATACACTGATCCCCCGTCGTGGCCATGTTCCCATCCTCATCGTAGATGGCCTTCAGCGTCACCTTATAGGTCTTCCTGACCGCAGAAGGCGGTGCCGTGAGGTTATTCAGCTGCAAGGAATACTGATCAGTCCCCCCGCTAATCTGCATGTCGTACTGCGTGGCCGGAGTCGTGGGGACAAACGCCATTCCAGAATTCTGCTCACCCACTTTCACGGCAGGTGTAGGCGGAGTGGTCACGTCTTCCACCCACCACTCATACTTTGCGATAGTCGTCGGGGGTGGAGGCGGTGACGGCAATGAGGGCAATGGCCCCGACTCATTGCGTATCTCCACCTTACGTTTCCCGTCCACATCGGGGCAACCCACAGTGGGACTAAGGCTCGTCATCAGCGCCTGCATACGTCCAGGCACCTCGATATTTTCGCTGTACACCGCATCGCACCCCTTATCGGAACGCAGCGTGAGCTCTATTTTCCACACCGCCTTCTGGTACGTAGGATTCGGCGGGAGCTCTAGATCCGTGAGCTTAATTGTTGGAGGCGTTGCCGGAGTATATACCCCTCCCCCGAGCTGTATACCACTCCCTTGCTCCGTCAGCGTGGTAGGATCCAGCGGCACAAGGCGCCAAGCGTAGCTCTGCGTGTTCGCCACACCAATCGCCTCCACATCCACCTTCATACGGGTATCTCCGCAAGGAAACACCTTACGCGTTACAGTCAGATCTTTGCCGCTAGCATTCTTATCCACCTTCGGGTTGGGATGCACCGTCAGATTCGACTGCGTAACCACCTCGCACTGTTCCCCCGTCTGGTACATCACGGACAGACGTAGCTCCAGCGGCTCGGTCTCCACGTGCGTATTGTTAGCGAGCGGGAATGTAATCCCCGTCCATCCTCCAGGATCCGCAGTTGGCTGAGTCCCCTTTATAGGATTCTCAAAGCTATACTCTAGCTCGCCAGCAGTCGTAATGACCGGAGGTGTAAAGCCGTGGAAGTTCGCATTAGGAGTCCGCTTAGGCCGGTACATCCACGTGTACTTCACCTGGTTACCGGGAGTACCCTGGTTGGGAATGCGTCCCGTGCTCGTAGCCTTGATCTTCACCGGAGAGCAGGGCTTACCCTCCTCAGAGGGAGCAATATGCTCTATTTTGAACAGAGCCTGGAGAAGAGGACGCACGTTGACCTGCGCCTCCCCGTAATTGAAACAGTTACCCGACCGATCCGTCACGATCAGACGTCCGGTGTTCGGCGACTTCTCTTCATCGCCCACGTAGCGGAAAGAGTGCACTGGCCCCGAGCTCGCCGTGCCAGGAACTGAAGAGGTGCCATGCGGCAGCACATTCCCACCTGCCTTAGGCGGATCCGTCGACTTGGTGGGCGGATCCAAGGCTGGGCTTGGAGGCATCGGTGTCGCCCCATTGGGGACGGCGCGCTCTACAAACTGCCATAGGTATCGGGTCCCATGGGCAAATTCATCCCCCGCAGGCTGCTCCACACGGAATTTGGCGGGGAAAGGCGAGCACTCTCCTGCAGGATTCGCAAGCTTCTTCGGACTCGCATCCGGATCATTGTACGCCTTAACCTGCGGCTTCGGCACCTTAGGATACACCACGATGTCACGATCCAGCCGCGCCACGCATCCCTCATCCGACGTGCCATTCATCGCAATCAAGGTGAATCGCCACGTGACGGGCACCCCTGTCACGCTCGGATCTTGACCTGGTGGAACTGGTAAATGCCAAGTCCACGACACGGGCTGGTTGCTCGCAATAACAGTAGGTGTACCGCCCGGTGCAACACCTCCAACGGGAGTCACACGGTGCGCCGCATCCATCGGCGCATCATGCTCAAACTGCTTGAAGGCGTACAGGTGGAACTTCGTAACATCCGCCACCTGATCCGTCGTGAATTTAATGTTCTGCGTGCCGCACACGTTGAGCGGATCGTTGGCTATCCCCTGGGTTTGATTAGGGGCTCCATCAATAGCCCAATCCAGCTTCACGCTCGGTTTATTCTTCACATCCAACGCCACCGTCTTCACCTGAGGAGCCGCATCGCACATCCCCTTGCGCACCACCTTAATGGTGTGCACCACCCCGCAGACACCCGCCGTGAAGTGAGCCACCGAGCTATCGAGCCGTCCCTGGGGGTCTACCCCCTTGCGGCTCACGGGATCAATCCCCAGAAGAGGCGACTCCCACGAATACATAAATGCATCGGGATCGCCGGGCACGGGGGAGGCGCTAGGAGGCGGCAGCAGGTTCGATATGTTTGTCGAGCCTTGGGTCTTAGCTTCTAGATAAAACTCGTCCCCGCAGCACTTCTCCATCTTGTAGTCCGTCGTGCCACCGCCCGCAGGTAGCACAGCACCACCGCCACCTGGAAAATGGTGATACTTTATCACCCAGTTATCATTGTGGGCCGTATTCTGCGTGTAGTAGTAGAAGTTCGTGGACGGATTGGGCTTTGTAGCCTGGTAGCACACCCCCAGGTGGAAGACGCTGCTCTTGTTCACCAGGATGTACTCATCCGTCCCGATTTGCATACCCGCAGGGGCCTCAAACGTCTTTTCGTACCAGTAGGTATTCTGAAGCGTAGGCCCTTCCTGCTTCCACCCGCTATTCAGGTTGGCCACAATTTGCCAGCCCACATCACCCGCAGGAGGAGACACGTAGTTGCCACTCGCATCACGCTTCCGAATCTCAAATGTCCCCGCCTCAGTGGCATCGCTCAGGGCTCCCCCCCAAGCCACCACACGAATCCACATGGTGCCCGATTGCGTCTTCACCAACCTGGCTGCGCGGTTCCCATTACAGGTTGCACTGGTGGTCCCCCCATTCCATACCGGAGGAGTTCCGGAAAAACTCCCCAATATATTTGGGTATGGGGCAACGGTCTGAGCAGCGGCATGTCCACCCCAAGCGAGCAGCGCACAACCCAGCAGCGCAGCGAAGTACCCGCATGCGCCACGCAAGAAACGCCAGGCCCCTCTGTCGATTCCACTGTACATGTTTTTCACAGCCTTAAAATCCCTTTGTTCCATACCATGACGACTGCGCGCACACTCCCGGCGCCGCACCTATAACGTACGATATTCGGATTCGGTTTCATCTAGAGCTAAAGACACACCCCGCACAGCCTGAAAACATCACCCTGCCCCATGCGGCCACATCTTCGCATTAACACCACTCGCACCGCCACAGCGCACATTCATCAAAATATACCCGTCATCAACGGAAACGGGCGCATCATGTTCCGACTGTTGAAAAGTCGAGCACGCGGGCTCGCATCAACCCCGTAGGCAAAATGAGGCGCAAAGCTACGAAAAAATGGAGCCGCCACAAGCCACTAGGGCTCCCATCCGAGAGCGGTACAATTCTGCCCCCATACTGGAGCTCCAGCATGCAACTCAGCCTGTCGGCGCAGTGCAAGATCGGCCAATACTAATGATACCATCGACTCTACCACCATCGGCACCCGCAGCGCAAAGCAGGCATCATGCCGTCCCCCCACCCGCAGCGGAAGAACGTCGCCAGCCCCCGCATGGAAAGTCATCTGAGGCTGCCCTATGCTCGCTGGGGCTCGCACGGCGAGCCGCAACACGATATCTTGCCCCGTGCTAATGCCGCCCGCAATACCACCGTTATGGTTCGAGCTACACACTCCCCGGGCATTCACAAAGCGATCATTACTCTCGGAGCCGCGCAGCCGTGCCATGGTAAAACCGCTGCCGAACTCTAGCCCCTTCACCCCGGGGATGGAAAACAGGGCATGCGCAAGCAACGATTCCAGGGAATCGAAAAAAGGATCGCCCATCCCTGCAGGCACCCCTGTTACACGGCATGACAGCATGGCTCCCAGCGAATCGCCATCCTGCACTGCGCCCTGCAAGGAGTTCTCCCAATCGCTGCGCCCTCCCACCTCATCCACCAGGCACTCCACAGACACGCCAGGCAGCATACCACGGGCCAACACCCCAGCAATCACCAGCCCCACCGTCATACGCCCCGAAGCCATACCCCCACCCCGCAAATCGGCATGGAGCCCCCACTTCCGCAATGCTGCGTAATCGGCATGCCCCGGACGCGGATGCAATCGGAAATCCGCATAATCCTCACTTCGGGTATTGGTGTTGCGCACCAGGACAGTGATAGGTAAGCCCGTTGTTCGCCCCCCATTCACCCCAGTTAGCACCTCTATCGCATCGGGCTCAACGCGCCCAGTCTCTCCCACCCGCCGCGGACGACGCCGGAGCAGCGCATCGGCAAAATCGGCCTCTTGCACTGGGATACCCGCCGGTACCCCTTCCACCATCACCACAATGCCTGTCCCATGCGATTCGCCCCCTAGCGTCAGGCGAAATAGCTCCCCAAATCGGTACATCAGCCTACCGTCTCCTCTCGTTTTAAGTCCTTAAAATGATGACTCGCAGTACAAAAATGTGCCTTGCAGTGCATTTTGTAACAAGCTGGTTCACAGCACTTTGTGTACAATTCAAAAAGCTTATATCCGGTGCACTAGGTCTCGAGCCACTTGCCATTTCGCCCGAAAGCTCTACCTTTGCCCCAGTTGCCTCTTTAGCTCAGCTGGTAGAGCGGCTCATTCGTAATGAGCAGGTCGTGGGTTCGAGTCCCATGAGAGGCTCGAACCCGGGCCCGAAAAACGGGATTCAAAAGTAGCGAATCCCCGGAGAATCCAACGGGTGACACCCAGGCGGCTAGGCTGCTGTGGCTTGAGGCCCGACTCTCCATCTCTTCCTTTCTCTCCCTGCTCCCCTTTTCAGCGAACGGCATTCCGGTGCAAGCTGCGGGGTGCCCTATGCGTGGCATGAGGATCCCATTTTAGCGTCCTTGCAGCCATCTGACGACACGTACATCCCGCCCGGAAAATAAGGCTGCGCATCCCCACCCCAGGCCATCCTTTAAGGTCTTCCCCCCAAGTCCATAGCCCAGATCCCCACCGTCACACTTACGGCGATGCACTCAACGATCCAGCGAGGGGACTAGAGCATCATAGGGGAGATCGCTGCGGAGCTCAAACCGCATGAAGCTCCTGCACCACCTTCCACGCAGGCAGCGCAGATCGCTCTTCCGGTGACCGTTGCACTTTGGGCATGCATAACCATTGCACGGCTGGCGCGCATGGTGCAGGCATGGCACAACTGGCCCTCACGATGCATCGCTCACAAGTGTCTCCTTCAGCCCCCCAAGATAGAATGCCGACGAGGATGGGCTGAACGATATTGTAAAAATTATCGCCTCGAACGGATTGCACCTAATAAACGATATGGGGGCAAGTAACAGCTCGAGCAACAAAGGATAGCCCAACAGACCACCGTGGAGAAGGAATGATTGGACATCGAGCAGGAAAAAATACGGTCGCAGCGCAAGTAAAAGTCAAAATTACGCTATAGATACGATTTGTATTATCGCGCAACATTCGCTTTATAAGCACGTTCGACACAACGTAAAACGTGAGCGCAAAGAGAACATTGGGGAGCAACCCCTGGAAGCCGATGCCGAATGAGCAACGTTCATCCGATCCGCCGGCCGAGTCGAATTTTTTCAGCTGCCTCAACATCGAGGTGTCGAGGCGGACACCCGCCGGGATGCTGGGTGGACTGGTCATCACCTCGGGGATAGGTAGTCACGGCCAGGGTATATCGTGAATCCCACGGTGCTAGCGGATAACAGGAAGGTGATACTGCTCGCAAAGCTGCTGCGAGGGCAAAGCAAGAAGGATATGTCTTCTGTGATGGTGCACATGAAGACGGAGATGTCCGACATGGTGCATCAGAGCTTGCAGCGCACGGGCAGGTTGAGCATGAGGAATGATGTGATGTATTTTTCAACCCAAACAATGAGGAGGTAGATTATGGGAAGAGTGAAGATTGGGTACGGTGTGGAGGTGGAGCTCCTTCCGTCCGATGCCAAGATGGGGGACTCCCCCCAGTTCAAGGATTCGTTCTGGACTATGTCCCCGGAGCATATGCACGATGCCATTGGGCATATTTTCTCTTCGGGAGCAGCTGGGGTGCATCCGCTGACGTGGATGCTCAACAAGTTCCCCAAGAAGGTCTTGCAGGATGGCTACGAGTGGAAGTGGCACGAGAATGGCAGCACCATGTGTGACCATCTTGGGTTGTGCCGCATGGTGAAGCGGGTTACGATGATCATGACGGACAAAAAGCCGGTGGCCATGCACATCAAAGGCGAATATGGCATACACAGGATCTGGGCGGATACGATTCAGCTTGAGATATTCCAGGAATTCGCAGCGATGAAGGAGTGCATGTTGTTCGGTCTCCCAGACAACCACATCATCGATACGGATGGCGAGCCAGCACGCTCAGTAGCTGGAATTTGGGAGAAGCTTAGGTATAGCAATGTTGAGCAATACAACATTCTAACACCACAAATCCTGCTGGACTTCGTAATGGATGCGTTGGTTGGGAATCATACGCCGAATCTACACCGACACATTCTATGCTGCACGGGTGCTCATGGATTCATGGAGTTCAATCGAGCCATGTCAAGGAGGGTGGATAAGAAGAGGGAGGTGCTCATGGGCCCGTTCAGGGGTTGGCTATACGATTTGTCCACAAACGTATCCGTACTGCTGGTACATGCGCCGATTTACGACGGTAGGTCAGCGATCGATACTGGGTCAATGCGTATGACATTCCTCGACTTGACAAAGATTGATGGTGAGCCCAATGTGCAGCTCGTGGAGCATAAGAACGGTCTGATGTTCAACTTCGTTGCTGGCACGATAGGCCCCTATGGCCCGACTCCAATGGGACAGGCAGCTCACACGGGCTCGTACTTCAACTACGTGATGGAGGAGAACATCGGCATCCACATTAGGGATATATCGCGCTGCGGCGAGTTGATATACGCAGTGCAGTAATCGGTAGCAATGGCGACAGCTGAAGTACAGCCGACGTAGCAGGATGAGACAGGACGTTCGGGCATCGCTCGAACGTCCCGTGTACACCCAGTAGTAAACTAACAAACAGGCCGCTACGAAACGGAGCTCAAACCGCAAAAGCTCCTACACCACCCTTCCACAGGCAGCGCAGATCGTTCTTCCGGAGGCTGTTGCACTTTGGGCATGCATTACCACTGCACGGCTGGCGCGCATGGTGCAGGCATGGCACAACTGGCCCTCACGATGCGTCGCAACCAGAGAGCCGACGAGTGCTCAGCTCAGGGCCCTCCGTCTCGTGGAGGCGGAATGGCAGGCTAGTAGCGTCCCTCGCGCAGGTTCACGTCGTCCAGCTGCGGCTCCCGAAACTTGCCGGCGTTGCCGAGCATCTGGCTGAGCAGGCTGTCGCGGGCCCGATCGCCCACTCCGCTCACCTCCACCCCGTTGCGATACACGGTGACGGACTCCACCTTCCCCTCCAGGGTCCAGGTGCGCCACTCCCCCTCGCGCTTGCCATCCTTGTAGACCCCGTCGAAACGGATCTGCCCGTTGGGGTGATAGGTCATCAGCTTCCCAACGGCCACGCCCTCCTGCATCTCCCAGATCATGCGCACGGCCCCGTTGCCGTAGTAGAGCGTCTGGCGGCCATCCTGCTTGCCATCCTTCCACTGCGTGCGCTCGGCCAGGGTGCCATCGTTGGTGTACTGCTCGCACACCCCATGACGCACCCCGCGGCGCCATCCCTCGCGGCCGATGACCCGGCCCCGAGAATAGTACACCCAGATGCTGTCCTTCTTCTGCCCGTGGTAGAGCCCCTGGCCAATGAGCGAGCCATCATCGCCCCAGACGCGGGCGAACGAGTAGTCGCTGCCGGGCCGGTGCTGTATCTCAGCCACCCGCTGCCCCGATTCGTTGTAGCGTAGCGTGGTGCCCACCGGCTTACCGGCGCGGAACTCGGCCCGATAGGCAGGCTGCCCATTGCGGTAGCGACGCAGCCAGTGCCCCACCCGGCGCCCCTTCGCATCGACCTGATTGAACACCGTATCGCCATTCCCAGGGCGCACCCCCGCCGCCACAGCCCACAAGCTCCCAACGAGCATCAGCCCGCAGAGGCAACACATCCTCCACCGCATACCTGTCTGCTAACGCATTTTCCCGTCGCGGGGCAACCGCACCCCACGCCTGCCAAATGTACGAAAATCCCACCAAACTCTGGACAGGAACCACGGCACCGCGCCAATCATCGCTGCCGATGCTACGAGAGCGGCGGCACCTTCAACCCGTCCTGCACAGGTACGCCCCGAGAGGCATCAATCACCGGCGGCACGCAGGCCTGGACTGGTGGGCGGAACCCGCTGCTCTGCGTGGCGACCCGAGGGTCGATGTGCAGATGGACAGAGGCCCAGCGCGCCTGGCAACCCTCACCGGCGCACGGGGCAATGTAGAGCTCAATGGTGCCGCGGCCTGCGCCCTGAGGCAGATGTACCGTGATTGCCCGCTCATCCGTCGGCAGCCCCAACACCTGACTCCCGCTCAAGCCCAGGGCGTGCGCACAGTGGGCAATGAGCATCCCTCGCGCACTCGAGGGGCACGGATGCGACCAGGTTAGCACGAGCCTATCATCCTGCAAGCGGTAGTTGATGCTCCCCAGCGGGAATGGGCTCCCCTCGCTGATGCGAACCCGTGCGTAATCGATGTGCACCGTGTCGTTCAGGATGTACACGGCCCCATTCCGCAAGTGCGTTCCCAGGGCCCGGTGGTAGCCTCCCACCATCCGACGCCGACGCCCGAGCGCCGCCTTGAAACCGCGACGCAGCACGGGTGTAAATCCTCGCAAGAGGCTTGCGATGGCCGTGAACTGGCCTCGCCGCCGCATCTGGGGCGGCGTTTGCGGATTCCTCACCCCCTGGCTAGGCCAACTGCGGGCGCACAGCTGCCCCCGGAGCTCGTACAGGATGGCTTGCCCCCGAGGGCAATATTTCGGTCGTTTGGTCTCTAGTGTAGCCATTTCTGACTGCTTTAGTTGACAAATTCGACCACAAACGTAGAGTCCTCCGCGCCCGAGATGAGGGCTGAGCGACCGGTCTGCACCCCAAAGGCCTCTGCCCGCAGCACAATGTCGGGGGAAAATGACGGGCTCCATCCGTGGCTGCAACGCATCAAGCCCGTATTTGGACGGGCAAATACGGGCTTGGTTGGGCGATGGTGCACTGAAGATGAGGAGAGGGGGCAAGGGGGACAAAGAAAATCCCTCGCTCCCAGAGGGAACGAGGGATAAGAGCCGTGGCACGAGCCGATGGCGGTGGGCTAGTAGCTGAACTTCAGATCATTCACCGTGCATTGTCCCGCCACCTCGCCAGTACGCCAGTCGACGAAGGTGGCCGTGAAGGTTTTGCTCGCCTCCACATTCCCCTCGATCACGTAGAACCTGCCGAATGTGAGGAAATCGTCCCCGGCATACCACCCCGCATTGTCCTGTAACACCCGCTTGACATCCACTATGGTCAGGTCGGACAGTCGAATCTTTACCCAGTATGCAGTGCGACCCATCGAGGCATATAGCATGGTGAGCACCCCGTTCTGCACGATCGGCTGGCTCACAATCCCCTCGGCATTTCCCGTTCGCACACCTATCTCGTCATTGAGATCTCGGTAGGCAAGCACACGACGCGCGGCTATGCTGTAGACGATGGGGCGACACCCTGCTATGGGAAGTATGATCAGCGAATCGCCGTGCACCGCGCTGACAAACGGAATAGCATTCTGGCCCGTCAGAGGCTCGCCTACGCATAGGTGCGTGGTATCCAAAGTCTCAGCGTTCAGCATTACAGGGAATGATTTGCCATCCTCTACCCCGCCATGCGCACCCCCATAGGGGAAGAAGATACGATTGTCCTGACTGCAAAAGAACTCTTGACGCAGAAGGCCTCCAGCGATGCCAAGCGTCTTGCAATGCGACAGATCGTTGAGCTGGTAGATGGCCACTTGAGCTCCTCCAGGGCCCCAAAGCCGACTCCCTACTAGCGCCAGATGGCCGTGGACGAACGGTGTGTTAGGCCCATCAATGACCGAGGCCGCAGTGCGTAGGCTACAATCAGGGTTGAACATGTAGGCATTGTGCGCAGTGCTCTCCCCATCATTGACGATCAGCACCCCTCCATCGGCCAGCTTCACGGCCTTATCGAAGGCGACATCCCGAAGGCGGATGCGAGCCTCCACGCGGAACGTGGTCGTATCGATGCCCAGCAGGTAGTGTCTCGCTGCGGCTACGACGGCCAGATGCGATAGATCGGCCTGCCTCTCCACAACGATCTCAGCAGCCGGATCCCTCTTCTTGGCGCACTGGCCACACCCCAACAGCAAGATGGCGGTGACGAGGCTGCCTACAGTCAGCCCGCGGAGGATCGTCGGCATGCGGCTCATCCCTATCTTGTACACGTCCCTGCGTATCAGTGTCATAGCCTCTACTTTAGGTGCTTGAAGGACAGATCGTTCACGGTGCACTGGCCGGCGATTTCACCCGTGCGCCAATCGATGAAGGTGGCCGTGAAGATCTTGCCTATCGGCTGGTTCGTCTCGATGATGTAATACCGCCCGAAGGTGTGGAAATCGTCCCCCGCATACCAGGCCCCACTCTGCTGTAGCACCTGCTTGGCCTCCAGCAGGGTTAGGTCGGAAAGGCGTATTTTCATCCAGCACACGGTGCGGGGGTTGCTCCATGCGTAGAGGGCGTAAAGCATGCCGTTGTGCATCACGGGCTGACTGACGGTGCCATGCGAACGGCCCACCCTGGCCTTCATCTCCTCGCCAAGATCGCGCTGCGCCAGCGTGCGGCGCGTTGCGACATCGAAAATCACTGGGTGGCACCTCATTATCGGGATCATAATCAGCGAATCGCCGCTCGCAACGCTAACGAATTCGTCGGCCTTCGTCCACTCCCTCGGCGTACCCTCGTGCAAATGGGTGAGCTTCAGGTTCTTCGCATCGAGCATCACGGGATACGCTGTGCCTTGATTCGAGTTCTCGATGGCATGGACGTAGGGTAAAAAGATCCGATCCCCTTGCGCGCAGAAGAACTCCTGCCGGATGAGGGAGCCCTCCACGCTGAAGTTTGTGAGATGCGTGAAGTCGTCGAGCCGGTAGACTTGCACGGGCACATCGCCCGAGCTGAAGTACCCTGCGCCCATGAGGACGAGATTGCCGTGGACGAATGGGGTTGGCGGATCGCCAGGGACTGGGGCCGAGGCGCGCAGGCTGCAATCGGGATCCAAACGGAAGATTCGATGCCTACGGCCATACGCCTCATCCACCACCAGCACGCCCCCATCAGGGAGGCGCGCCAGCTTGTCGAACTGGATCTCGGAGCAACGGATGCGGGCCTCCACGCGGAAGGTCGTCGTGTCGATGCCCAGCAGGTAGCTACGGGCCGCAGCCACCACCGCCAGGCGGGACAGATCGGCCTGCTGCTCCACGACGAAATCCTTGGTGCGATCCCGCTGCTTGGCGCACTGGCTCGCCCCCAACAGCAGGCTCACGGCTGCCAGACTGCCTACAGTCAGCCCGCGGAGAATCCTCGGCATGCGGCTCATTGGTGGTAGCATTTTATCAGGTGCGTGTCGCGCGTCTTCGTCAAATCCGTGGGTGTCACCCAGATGTCTCGTAGCCAGATGGTAGGCTGTTGAGCCGCGCCATGAGTAGCGGAAGTGCCATCCATCGTAGAGCGTGCTTCATGCGAAGTGGTAGATTTGCGTGGATACTAATGCCGTATGTAATTTGGAACGTCTTAACCATTAGGTGTGTTTCGATTTTTACGGTAACAATAGGCCCAAAATGGTGCAAACTTTACCTAGTATACGTCAAGGCAATCCGTGGGCGATTGAACTAGCTGAGCATAGCTGCCTGAAAATGCATTGTGCCAATCTTCCCCGGCAGCCATAGCGACAACTCGTGTTGATAAGATATCTGCAACGCTATATCAGGCTCAGAGCCAGGGGCCACGGCGTGGAGAGCGGCACACGCCACGAATAATATGCCTACCTTTGCGTCTTCGGTGTCGGCCTAGTAGCTCAGCTGGATAGAGCAACAGCCTTCTAAGCTGTGGGTCGTGGGTTCGAATCCCGCCTAGGTCACTAGCACCCGTGCGCGGGCAATGACCACATCCCCACCTCGCCGCCTGTCTGCGGCTCCACCGAGGGGAGCGCAGGGCTACAACTAACCGAGCATATTTTGAAAATCATCCGGCTATTCGGGTGGCAAGCGGGCACCCTGCCACAGGGCGGGATGATGGTGTGTGCCGACACGGCCCGCTGCAATCGGGGCGAAACGGTGCGGCTATCGCGTCCTGAGGAGTCACACACCCTAACCCCCTGCCTATGCATACGGGCACGGGGGAAGTGCAAGGCGATAGATGAGGAGTGGGCACGGCATTACGCTGAGGCGCTCGCGGTGGCCATTCACATATGCCAGGCGAGCGATCGGGAGCGACTCACGCAGATGGGCGTTCCGCTGGATGCGGCCTACAGTCGCGACCGGAGCCTGATCGTGGGCCCGTTTACCCCCCAGTCTGACCCAAGCCTACCCAAGCAGGGGGCACTCACGCTCCGCATCAATCAGGCCACGCATCCGCTGGGCGAGCTCGCCGACAGCCTGTCGATGATCACCGAGGCGATGGTGTTCACCTCGGGGGTACTGAGCCTGAACTCGGGCGACTTCGTGCTAATCCCGCTCGGGATCGATGAGATCCCCTTTGAGAGTCCGGCCCGTGTGACGCTGGCGCTGAATGGTCGCCCTTTGCTAGACGAGCTGGTGCGCTAGCACTGGCCGCAGGGCTAGACACGTGAGGATCTCCACGGCCAATGGCAAAGACGAAGGATTTCACCTCGGGGCCCGTCGCTCGGCAGATTGTGGGGCTAGCTCTCCCCATCATGGGCACGGCCTTCCTGCAAATGGCCTACAATCTGGCAGATCTGTTCTGGATTGGCCACGAGGGGAGTACAGAGGCCGCGGCGGTGGGCTGCGGGGGCATATTCATGTGGCTGGGCACGGCGCTCACCTTCATGATGCGCACGGGGGCTGAGATCACCATATCGCAGAGCATCGGTCGCGGTTACCCCCAGCTAGCGCAACGCTACGCCCGGCAAACGCTGGCTCTGGCCCTGGCAGTGGGGGTGACATACGGGCTGCTACTACTGCTGCTGCGCCGCCCCCTCATCGGGCTCTACGCGCTCAACGATGCGCGCACCTACCAGTATGCCACGGCCTACCTGGGCATTGTAGGGGGGGGGATGGTGTTCACGTTCATCAACGCGGCCTACTTCGGGCTCTACAATGGGCACGGCAACTCGCGCATACCCTTCATTGCCAACGGTGTAGGGCTGAGCCTGAATCTGCTCCTCGATCCGCTTATGATACGGGGTCTTGGCCCCTTCCCCGCGATGGGCGTGGCTGGAGCTGCCTACGCCACAGTGATCTCGCAGGGCGTGGTGACGCTCACATTCCTTGCGGCCAATCTGCGCGCAGGAAGCGATTTCTACCGTGTGATGCGTGGCTACCGCCCCTCGCTAACACTCACAGCGCGAGTGGTGCGCCTCGGGGGCCCTGTGGCGGTGCAGAATGCGCTGTTCGCCTGCATTGCGCTAATCGTGGCACGGCTCGCAGCACGCTGGGGCGACCTGGGGATCGCCGTGCTATCGGTGGGCTCGCAGATAGAGGCCATCTCATGGATGACGGCTGGGGGATTCGCCTCTGCGCTGGGGAGCTTTGTGGGGCAAAACTGGGGGGCACAACGGCTGGAGCGCATCCGCGAGGGCTACCGTAAGACGCTCGCTATCACCCTATCGATGGGGGCTTTGGCCACGGTGCTGTTCACCCTGTGGGGGGAACCGATATTTGGGCTCATCGTGCCCGAGGCTACGGCCATGCACGAAGGAGGGATCTACCTGCGCATTCTGGGGGTATCACAGCTCTTCATGGTGCTTGAAATCGTCTCCTCAGGCGCATTCAACGGCATAGGGCGCACTACGATCCCCGCCGTGGTGAGCATTACCTTTAACCTGCTACGTATCCCCCTGGCCCTGTGGTGGGGGGCCTACGCCCTATCGGGGGTGTGGTGGAGCATCACAAGCTCGAGTATCCTGAAGGGGAGCATCCTCTTCGCATGGCTCATTCTGGGCAGCGGAATCTGGCGCACGTGCCACCGAGCCCTGGATAGATCTCACGTTAGCACAACCAAGCGGTTCACACTATGAGTGGAGACGCAACGCATACGCTCCCAAAGGTGCTATGCATCGTGGGGGCACGCCCCCAGTTCGTCAAGCTGGCCCCACTGGCACAGGTGCTAACGCGGCACTGCCAACTCATCATTGCGCACACGGGGCAGCACTACGACCCAAAGCTGTCTGCCCTGCTGTTCGACGAGCTAGAGATTCCGAAGCCCGATTACCAGCTCGGCATTGGCTCAGGCTCGCATGGAGCGCAAACGGGTCGCATGCTGGAGGCTCTGGAGGGGGTGATGATGCAGGAGAAGCCCCACGCTGTGGTGGTATTCGGGGACACAAACTCCACGCTGGCTGGCAGCCTGGCAGCTGCCAAGTTGGGGATACGAAGCCTCCACGTGGAGGCAGGCCTCAGGAGTTGGAACCGGAGCATGCCCGAGGAGATAAATCGGGTGGTGAGCGATCACACCTGCGATGTCCTCCTAGCCCCGACGCAGACGGCCATGCATAACCTAACGGCCGAAGGGCTGGCAGAACGCTCAGTGCTCACGGGGGACATCATGGTAGATGCGCTGGAGGACAATGCGCGTCGTGCACTCGACCGCCCCTCGGTGTGTCAAGCCCTGGGCATCAATGGCCCATTCTGGCTCCTCACGCTGCACAGGCCATACAATGTGGATGACCCGGCCCGGCTGCAAGCCATACTGGAGGGCCTGGACACGTTGGGAAGGCAATTCGTGTTCCCAGTGCACCCACGCACGCTGGCCGTGCTCCAAGGGATGAATCGCAGCGCACTGAAGCATGTCACATTCGTCGATCCACAGGGCTACCTCGAGTTCCTACAGCTAGAGCATGCGGCTGAGGGCATCATGACAGACTCGGGCGGCGTGCAGAAGGAGGCGTACCTGATGGAGCGTCCATGCGTCACTCTGCGTACAGAGACCGAGTGGCTAGAAACCGTGGAGGTGGGATGGAACTGCCTGGTGCCGCCACTTACGCCAGGGTGGCTAGAGCGAGTGCGCGACTTCGACCCAGCCACCTCACACCCAGCCCTGTTCGGTAGCCGGGTTGCTGAATCGATGCGCCAAGTCATTCTGGATGCAAGCCGCTGATACGAAGAATGTGGTATCTTTGTGAAGTCTGATTCGGGAACACCTGGGCAGCACCTACAACCTCGGCGACTACGCAGGAAGCGATAGGGTGACTCTCACCGAATAGGGCCCCGATTCGGATCATCAGTAAAACTCAATTGTGTAGAGCCATGAGGTATCCAAGGTTGACGTTCGTCCTCGCATTGCTACTACTGCTACCCGTAGCGGCAGCAGTGGCCCAGAAGCCCGTGATCACCAATGCCGAGGTGCGTGCAGTGAATGTGTACCGACGTGGCGTGGAGCTGCGTAGCCAGGCCACGTGTAGCGTACCAGCCGGAATTACGGAGGTGGTGATACGCAACGTGGCACGTCAGTTCCAGGAAGAGTCGCTACAGGTGGGGCTCAACAGCGAGTCGGCCACCATCCTCTCGTCGGAGTACCTGTCCGATCTATACCGCTACTACCAGACGGAGCTGGCAAATCCGGAGACGACGGCGATCTATACCAAGATTCGCAGTCTGGAGAACGAGATACGCACCAAGCAGAATGAGCAGGCTGGTTGCCAAAACACCCTCAAGATGCTGGAGCTGAACCAGCGCGTGCCCAATGGCAACCAGAGCTACAGCGTGGAGCAGATGAATCAGTACACGGACTTCTACCTGCGTAAACAGACGGAGCTCCGCGAGCGGTCGTCACTAATCGACTCGACAATCGCCAAGCTAGGGCGCGAGATACGCAGCCTGCGCTACAGCCTGATGGATAGCAACGAGGGGGAAGAGAGGCTGGCCGACCGCAATGCCATCCTGCTAAGGGTGCAGAGCGATAAACCAGCGCAGCTACGCCTCAGCATCCGCTACCTGAGCCCCAATGCGGGATGGTCGCCCCAATACGAAATCAAGGGTAAGGACATCAGCTCACCACTTCAGCTAACGGCACGTGCCATGCTCAACCAGAGCACCGGCATCCGCTGGAAGGACGTAGAACTCACCCTCACCAATGGATACCCCAACGATACGCAGACCGCCCCTAAGCCCGAGCCGTGGTTTCTACATACCGCGTATGCATCCGAAAAAGATGTCCTTCGAGGGTATGGCATGAAGAAAAGTAGCATAACAATGCGCGGCATAGCCTCTGCCGAGGCTTACACCAATAGGGATCTGGAATTATCTGACGACAGCGTAGGAGACAACGACTACGATGGAGAGGCTACGGAAGATGCCAACTTCACCGTGGAGACGAATCTGCTGAACGTGGGCTACGAGGTGAAGACCAAGTACGACATTCGTTCCAATGGGCAGAACAACATCATCCCCCTCTACAAGCAGGAGATCCCGGCCGAATTCACCTACTACACCATGCCGACGATGGTACCAGAGGCCTACCTGATGGCTAAGGTGAGGGACTATAGCAAGTATGGTTTACTCTCAGCCCCAGCGAATGTCATCTTTGACAACACCTTTGTGGGTCGCACGCAGATAAACCCCAGCTCTACGGGTGAGACGCTAGAAGTCACCCTGGGGCGTGACCCGCGCATTGCTGTGGACAGGAAGACCGTAGCTGATAAATCGGGTGAAAAGTTCCTCTCCAGCTCCCGTGAGAAAACCATCACCTATGACATTGTGGTGAAGAACAACAAGCGCGAGGCTATTAGGATTGGGATCAAGGATCGCATACCGCTCAGCACTGACGAGTCGATAAAAGTGGAGTTGCTAGAGAAGAGCGGAGCCTGGTATGATACCGACCATGGTTACCTGGCCTGGGATGTATCCCTGGAGCCCGGCGAATCCCAGTCGCTACGCGTGAGCTACCGGGTAAGATACCCCAAGGCTCTAAGCATCATCAACCTGTAGGCAGGATAGAGCAAAAGAATGAGTCCAACGGGAGCCTCGCCAGCTGGCGGGGCTCCCGTTTTCGCTTCACAGGCAATCCATCACGGATTGCATTTCAGCCTAGGCTACACATTGCGCAAAGGATACACGCTGAGGACTTATCCGCAGCCGCAAGCTCGCCCCATGCAATGCCCTACGAAGGGACAGAGAAGCCAAAGACGGTAATATCGTCCGTCTGCTCGGCGTTGAGCTGATACCGCATGAGCTGATTGCCCAGGTAGGTCTCCTGCTCGCTCATCGGCAAGGGCTGGGCCTGCTCCAAGATCTCCACGAATCGGGCCTCACCCAAGCGAATACCATCGGGGTTCTGCTGGCTAAAGAAGCCATCTGATGTCAGGTAGAAGATGGTGCCAGGAGTAAAATCCATGTGGTACGTGGGAATGTCCACGGGCCGATCATGCGCCAGGTTAAGCATCCCCTCTCCACCCCGGACAGTATGGATCGTACGCCGATTGGGAGTATGATAAAGTGACTGCCCAAGGCCGGCGAAATGGGCCCGCTGCGTAGAACATTCTACCGTGAGCACCGAGAGCCTCAACGACATTTCACGACGCAGAGAAGGACGCAGATCCTTCAGCAGACGAGCCATACGATAGCTAAGGTCGTTGATTATCCGATCGGGATTCAGCTCCTCGGAGTCGACAATAATCTCGTGCAGTAGCATGTAGACGACGAACGTGAGCGAGGCCCCAGCCACGCTACGACCCTGGCAATCGGCCATGGCGAAGACATTGACATCCTTCCCCAAGTTCGCCACCAGTGGCAAATCGCCCGTAACCAGATCCCGGGGACGCACGAGGATGAAGCTTTCGGGCAGCCAGCTGGAGAGCAACACCCTGTGCGGGTATATGGCCCGCTGGATAGTGCTGGCGTGGTCGATACTGCTCATAAGCGTATCGCTATGCTGCTGCGCCTGCCTACGTGTCTGCTCGATGAGTTGCCCTTGCCCCAGAGCCTCAGCGCGCAGGGATTCAACCTTCTCATTGAGGAGCACCAGCTCCTGACGTTTCGTCTCCATAGTCGCCTCCCGGCGTACAAGCTCTGCGTGGAGCTCCTGGCGACTACGATAGATACGCCGACGCAATAGCAGCACGAAGGCGCACCAGAGAACCACACCTCCCAGCGCCAAGAGCACGATGCGTCCTCGGCGTTGCACATTGCGGTAATGCGCCTCATGGCTGGCCGACTCCCGGCGCATATCACGCTGCTTCACCTGCTGTATCGCCCGGATATCAGCCAGGACGAACGCCTTGAACGACAGGTAATCTTGCAGGCTATCCTGTAGCTGAATCGCCTTTGTCTCCAGCTCGTAGGCCCTTTGCGCATTGCCAATACTGCGCACCTGCTGCGCCAGTGAGTGCAGCGTCTCAATCTGTAGCACGGGGTTACCCAGCTGCTCAGCCATGGCGTAGGCCGAATCGTAGAAACGCATGGCAGCCTCCCGATTACCCGCTGCCGCCTCGTAGTGCCCCGTCGCCCGTAGCAAGTAGAGGCGAGTAAGGTAGCTCGCCCAGCGCCCTTGCAGCTGTTGCATGCTGTCCAGCGCTACACGAGCCATGGTTAGAGCCCCACGTTCCACCCGAGCATCTACCTGGTCGTACAGCGTACCCAACAGCTCGGCAGAGTCGCCCTGTAGCTGGGCAATGGTGGCCGCTCGCTGGAAGTAGTGCTCCGCCAGCAGCGGCTTCCCCTGCCCCAGGCACACCTTGCCATGCACCTGTAGCATCTGCACGCCCCCATGTGAGATGGTGTCAACCCCCACGAGAATCTGCGACTGGGTGATATACTTACGCGCCATGACATAGTTCCTCATGGCTGCGCAGTGCTTAGCTAGCAGATTACTAGCCACCAGCATCTGAGCTGTATCCCCCTCCTGCAACGCATACTCGTAGGCACGATGCAGATGCTGAATGGAGCGGGAGTAATCGCCCAGCAACCCCAGCAGCTGCCCGATGCTATTGCGCAGCACGATGAGCTCTTTACGTCGCCCCTGCGCAATGCAGCGACCGACGAGACGCTCGAGGATCTCTACCGACTCGTGCAATTTCCCATCACGGGTAAGCGACTGCACCCGATCCCGCAGCTCGCTCAGGAAGGCCTCCTCATCCTCTGGCGACGTGAAGCTATCCATGAGGCTATCGAGGGAACTCTTCCGCCCCAGTATCGCCATCTCCTCAGGGTCAATAGCCTCCGACTCGAACGGATTCTCTGCGGGTCTAGGCGTCTCCTCGCCGATGGCCGAGCCTCCCGTGAAATAGAGTGCAACGCAGGCCATCAGCAGGGCAACAACGACGCTGATGCGAAATGCGCGGTACTTGCTCATGGCTCCCGCAGATTGATGCCCAGGAGGCAAATGTCATCCGTCTGCTCCATGTCGCCCATGTGCGAGGCGAGCAGCTCCTCCATATGCTCACGCTGTGCCGCCATGGAACACCCGTCCATCTGTATCAGATGGCGCATGAACACATTCCGGCTGAGCTTGCGGCGGTGAGCATCGAGCTGATCCACATACCCATCCGTGGTAAGGTACAGTGCGATGGGCCCATCGAGCGGTATGGTGCGATTCTCGAATATCGGCCCTTGCAGGGTACTACCCACGCACATGATGCTGCCCCGGATGCGCTCCATCACCCCGTCACATAGCACGTACAGGGACGACGAGGCTCCGCTAAACGTGATGAGGCGCCGGGCCCAGTCTACAGCCACCAGCGAAACATCCATGCTGTAGTGGCCCATGTATGACGAGGACTGCGAGCCCAGGTAGAGGTGTATCTGCTCGTGAAGCGCAGTGATCACGCTGGCCGGATCCGTATTGCGCCAGCTACGGACAATCTTGTTGAGCAGGATATTCCCCACAAAGCTCATGAGCCCACCCGGCACCCCATGTCCTGCGCAGTCCACCACGGCGATGAGCGAAACGCCATCCACCTCGGTGCACCAGTAGAAATCGCCCGAGACGATCTCGCATGGCCGGTAGATGATAAAGCACTCGCCGAGTCGCTCCTGAATCCGACGTTGGGAGGGCAGCAGCGACCGCTGGATGGTAGCCACCACGTCGAGATGCCTGCTGATGCGCGCCACATTGCTCTCAAGGAGCTGCTGCGCCTGTAGCAGTAGGTGATTATTCTGCTCAATAGCCCGCCGTTGCAGCGAGAGCTCACTGCGTCGCAGCTCCAGGCCCTGCATGGTGACTAGCAGGTGCTCCGTGCTCTGCCACAGCAATCGATTCTCACGCGACTTCAGCCTCGAGCGGGTACGCAGCACGTAAATGCCCAGCAGCAAGAGGAACACGCTGAAACACCCTGCGAGGATCGCCACACGATTGGTGTGCCGCATGTCGTAGAACTCCCTCTCAGCCTCAATGCGCCGTGCCACGAAATTGCGCCACGACTGCTGATAGAGCCTATTCATCTCATCGCTGGCAAACGCATCGTTGCTCATGCGATGCTGTAGCGTACTCCGCACCGCATTGCACTTGTCCATGTAGACCAGCGCCTCGGCGTAATCACCCCGCTCAGCCGCAAGGCTCGCCATCAGCGAATACAGGTCGGCCGGGCACAGCAGCGGGTCGATAGAGGCGAACATCCGCAGCGAGTGCGTAGCGTAGTAACGTGCCGAGTCCGCCCACCCAAACCGGTGCATCTGACGTGCACGCTCGGCATAGATCTCAGCCACCGTGTCCAGACCATGGCACGCACGGGTAGCCGCCACAGCCAGCCAGGCGTGTCGCTCGGCCAGCTCGGGACGCTCCAGGGTGTAGTAAAGCTCGGAGAGAATGCTATGCGCCAGGCCACGATAGCCATGGCAGCGGCGATACTGCGGCATGCGCAGCGCAGTGTACGCCGAGGCGAGAGCCTGGAAATTACGCCCAGCCTTCTTATCGAGAATGGCCAGGCTCAGGTACACCGAGCTCAGGCTTGCCAGCCCCTGGGTGGAATCGAGTAGCTCCCTAGCCCGGTCAAATAGCTCGTAGGCCCGGGCGTAGTAGCTCTGCGACGCGTAGATGTTGGCCAGGTTGTAGTAGATGGTGAACGCATCGATCCTGGGCGTGCGCTCATTGACGTACTCCAGGGCCTGCTGGTATAGGATGTGCGCCGTGATGGCATCGTGCAAGGCGTTGTACGACGAGGCCAGCTCCAGGAGCGAGTGCACGATCAGCGCCGTGTCATCCGCCCTGCGGGCCCGCATCAGCTGCGCGCGCAGGGCCCCCATCTGCAAGTTGATCTGCGGCTCGGTCGGCATCTCCTCGACCGACAGCATCATCGTCCCCGACTCCGTCGAGTCGCCACGCATCTCCCCCCCGCTCGTCCCCTGGTACGGCGTTGACGTTCCCTTGCGACTAATTCGCCAGTATGGCTGCTCCGACGAACGGGAACCCCCTCCCTGCGCCACGACGGGTACAAGCAAACAGCAAAGCAGGCCCAGACAGCTTATTGCGTAGGGAATGCAACGCATAGAGGACGGATCAGTACGCCAAACCCGGCAAGACATGCTCCCCGGCATCGACCAAGCGCATGCGACACGCCCTCACCCCAATGGCACTCGCTGGCAGATACATGCCCTTACACGCTAGGCAATACAGGAATAACCGCATAATTCACACCGAGCATTCTGATGTCAAAGGTAATATTATTTCCGGAATACAATGATAACTTTTGCTAAATTGCAGATTTTCTTATCCTAACCTCTGCGAATCGGGGACGATTTCAGCCGTCTCACCCCCAGTTTACGGGTCGGTTCCATGCCTTGGCACATGCGTCGAGCGCAACCTCTACGGGGTTTACCGCGACTCTGTGAACTCAAAGCCATCGGCATCACGCAGGAAGGGATACTTCTTGCGGTGCGCCTGGAGAAACTCCATGGAGCATTCGCCGATGACAGCCCCGGTGGCATTGGGATCCAACTGGTGCAAAATGCGACCCGACGGGGCTATAATCTGCGAGCTCCCCCGGTAGCTGGCCCCCAGACCATCATTCCCCACCCGGTTGCATCCAGCCGTGTAGGCCTGATTCTCAATGGCGCGTGCCGCCAGCAGCGTACGCCAGGCATAATCGCGTGCCGCCGGGAAGCTCGCCGGGTAAAGCAGCAGGTCGTACTGGCCGAAATTGCGCGACCACTCGGGGAACCGGATATCGTAACACACCTGGGGGCAAATGCGCCAGCCCAGGTAGGTGAAAATCTTCTGCACCCGCCCAGGGGTGAACTGCGCATCCTCCCCCGCGTAGGCAAATAGGTGACGCTTGTCATACCACTCCACCTGCCCATCGGGGTAGGCAAAGTAGAACCGGTTGAACCGCTGGTTCCCCTCGCTCACCGCCACCGTGCCGCACACCAGCGCATTACGCTCCCGGGCATGCGTCTGCATCCACTGGACAGAACGCCCCAGATGCGACTCGAGGTGCAGGGCAAAGGCCGCGCTGAATCCCGTGGTGAACGTCTCAGGCAGCATGATGATATCCACCCCCGCCGGCAGCTGCCCGATCATGGTCTCGAAGGCCCGAAGATTCACCTCAACATTCCCATCGATAAGGCTACGTTGTAGGAGCGCTATTGTGAGACTCTCTTGCTGCATGAATCCGAAAATTTCAATGGGCTAATACGCTGGCTACAATCCGGTAAAGCGCAGGCATCGCAACACCGTCTCCCCACGTTTGAGACAACGAGAGATGCCGGCACGCACTACGGCACCACATGGCCCAGCAGTGTGGACGATGTGCACCCCTCGATGCGCACCGTGGCGTAACGCCCCGCGTAGGTGTTTGCCTGCGGGAATACCACCATCTTATTCTGCTCCGTGCGCCCGCACAGGTCTTGCGATGATTTGCGAGACTCCCCTTCCACCAGTACCTCAAACTCGTGCCCCACATCCCGCTGATTGGAGATCAGCGAGTGGTGCCCCTGAAGCTCAATGATGGCCTCGAGGCGCTCAGTCTTCAGCTCATCCGGCACATCGTCCTGCAAGCGACGCGCAGCGTACGTACCCGGCCGCTCGGAATACTTGAACATGTAGGCAAAATCGAACTGCACCTCCTCCATGAGGGAGTAGGTGAGCTTGAAGTCATCCTCTGTCTCGGCGCAGAATCCCACGATGATATCCGTCGTGATGGCCGCATTCGGCAGGATGCGTCGAATACGCTCGATCTGGCGCAAGTAGTGGGCCCGGGTGTAACGCCGATGCATGCGCTCCAGCACAACATCGGAGCCCGACTGCACTGGCAGGTGAATGTGCGGGCAAATATTCTCGTACATGGCCATCGTGTAGAGCACCTCATCCGTCATATCCTGCGGGTGCGAGGTGGCAAAACGAACACGCATGGCCGGCACAGCCTTAGCCACCATCTCGAGGAGCTCGGCAAATGAGGTAGTCGTCCCCGTGGGGCTCTGCCAGCGGTAGCTGTCCACGGTCTGCCCCAGGAGGGTCAGCTCACGGTAGCCGGCGCGTTGCAGCTCCTCTACCTCAGACAGCACAGAGGCCACATCACGACTCCGCTCCTTCCCTCGCGTGAAGGGCACCACGCAGTAGGTGCATGCCTTATTGCACCCCCGCATGATGGAGACGAAGGCCGAGATGCCGTTAGAGGCGTAGCGCAGCGGATCCACATCGGCGTAGGTCTCAAACCGTGAGTACGCCGTGGCGATAGCCTTCTGGCCCGAGGCAGCCTCATCGATAAGACGTGGGAGCTCACGGTAGCAATCCGGGCTCACCACAATGTCAACCCCCGTGGCCGGCTCGAGCAGCTGACTCCGTAGTCTAGCCGCCATGCACCCGAGCACCCCAATGAGCAAACCCGGACGCAGCGTGCGCCGCATGTGCCGAAAGTGCGCCAGGCGACCCAGAATGCGCACCTCGGCGTTGTCGCGGATAGCGCAGGTGTTTATCAGGAGCACATCAGCCTCCTCGGGTGTCCCGCAAAGGGAGAACCCGGCCCCCACTAGCAGCGATGCAACGACCTCGCTATCATTGACGTTCATCTGACAGCCGTAGGTCTCAATAAAGAAAGTCCTCTGCGCCATGCGATGAATTTAAGCGTGCAAAGATACCCTTGCGCAACCCCTTTCTCCAGCCCGTTGCATTGGGGCAAAGGTAGGAAAAGCGGCCAAACCACCGGCCAACGGCCCCCCGAGTGGTGGGAATGGCCCTCGTGGTAAGCCCGGAATATGCCGTACATTTGCAGCGTGCAGGGTGTGGTTCTCCTGGCAGGTGGACGCAACCGCAACCCGCAAGTCACCCGAGCTCTCCGCGTGGTAGCCGCCCTGGCGACATGGCGAAGAGCATCGGGCAACACCTAATGAGCCGACGAGGATGGCGCGAGTACTAGGGATGGGGTACGCCCTGATGGAGCGAACCGTGCGCATGGAGGCTGGCCAGCGACTGGAGTCGGTGGCTGTGCAGGATGGTGCCGACCTACCCATTGGGCTCGAGGCCCTTGAGCAGTTCCTGGAGCTCACGGCCTCCAACGCCACCGTCGAGGGTGCTGGTGGGAGCGTGGCCAATACGCTGCGTGCCCTGGCCGCCCTGGGGCTCAGCGTGGGCCTCATCGGCAAGGTGGGGCAAGATGCGCTGGGAGAGGCCGTCTACAATTCGCTCCGCCAGGCTGGCGTGTCACCCATACTCTACGGCAGCCCGGCCCGCACGGGGCACCGCTTCAACCTGTTGCTAGAGGAGGGCGGTCGTGCGCGCATCACCTTCCTCGGGGCTTCGGCCACGCTCAACAGCGGCGACCTGAATCCGAGGGACTTTGCGGGCTTCGACATCTTTCATCTGGAGGGATCCTCCGTGGCCAATCACGCCCTCTTCTCGCGCGCCCTGGCCATAGCCCGCGATGCTCAGGCCCTCATATCGATGGATCTCGGCATCCTTCGCATCATCGACGCCCACCGCGAATTCCTACACTGCGAGCTACCAGGCCGGGTGGACATCCTCTTCGCCGATGAGGAGAAGGCTCGAGCCTTCACAGGTCATGACGGACCCGAGGCCCTAGAAGCCCTGTCGCAAGTGTGCCCCACAGTGGTCATAAAGCGTGGCGCATGCGGCGCCATCGGCAAATCGCACGGGCAGTACGCCACCCAGGAGTCAGCCCCCGCAGCATGCGAGGACAGCTCGGGGGCCAGCGACCTATTCAACGCCGGGTTCCTATACGGGGTAGCCCACCAGTGGCCTCTCGAGGCCTCACTACGGCTCGGGCACATGCTGGCAGGAATGACCCGCGCCACCTTCGGGCCCCACCTCGGCACCGATCAATGGGCTGCCGTCCGGGCCACCATCTCGCAAATGGAGCTGTAGTAACGCTCCTGCCAGTCGCTGCGTCGCATCAGGTAATGCGCCGTCGTGCGTGTCAGCTGGCAGAGGATGAGCCCCTGCCGCGCGGCGAACACCCGATCCAGGTCGGGGGTGTAGTGACGCACAGCCAGAAGGACGAGATCGGTGTTGAACGTCACCCTAAAGGCGGGTTGTAGGGCCTGCACCAGCTCAGGGAGACGCTGCGCATCATCATCCACGCAGAGCGACAGGCTCAGGGCCGATGTCTGTATGAGATGCGGCCGCACATGATGGGCCTGTAGGATGCGGAACACCTCCCCCAGCGCATCTTGCAGGGCGAATGAGAAGTCGTGCGGCGTGATGGAGAGCAGCACCTGCGCCTCTCGCAGCGCGAAGAGCGTGACGGGTGACACATCAGCTGCGCAGCGAGCCACCTGCGTGCCAGAATCGCTCGGGTCGCCAAACGGGCGAATGAAGAGCGGTATCGATGCATTCTCCAGCGGCTTTATCGCCTTGGGGTGCACAATTTTAGCCCCGGAGTACGCCATCTCAATCGCCTCGCGGTAATCGAGCCTCCCAATACGCTGTGCCGCGGGAAACAGCTTGGGATCGGCCGTCAGGAAGCCCGGCACATCCTTCCAGATCGTCACGGAGTCGGCCCCCAGAAAGGCCCCCAGCAGCGCGGCCGTGTAGTCGGATCCCTCGCGCCCCAGCGTGGTAGTGGAGCCATCGGGGCCCGAGGCTATGAACCCCTGCGTGATGTACAGCGGCGTGCCCGACTGGCTAAACGCCTGGCGAACCAGCGGCTCCGACAACGGCAACTGCACCGTGGCGGCCCGATGCACCGAGTCGCTACGCAGCACAGCGCGCACATCGACCCACTGCGCCGCCTCGCCGCAAAGACCCAGGTAGCGGGCCAAAAGGAGCGAGGAGAGCATCTCACCGTACGGTATCACGGTGTCGTACAGCACGTCGTAATCATGCCCTGGCAGGTGATGCACCAGCGTTTCCAGATCGCCCAGCAGGCGACGAATGGCCATAAGCCCATCGGAGGCCTCACCTAGGAGCGTCTCCGCGAGGCGGATATGGGGCTCGGCGATAGCATTGAAGGCCTCATCCAGGTGTGGCACGTCGTGCAACGCCACGTGGAGCAGGTGCTCGAGCGCATTCGTCGTCTTCCCCAGCGCGCTCACCACCACCACCATCGGATTACCCGCGGGACGGGCTGCAATAATGCGCATCACGGCCTGTATGGCCTCGGGGGTGGCAAGCGAGGCTCCCCCAAACTTGTACACTAGCATGCGGACGTGTATCAAAGGTTACGAGTTGCAGCCGGGTTAGACGTGCCAGGCCCCGGTTGCCCTGCGATGTAGAATGCGGCATCTGCCTGAACGCGCATCAGCTCGGCGAATGAGGTGGTGTAGGCCTGCGAGACGTGGTCGCGGCGACACAGCTGATCCATAGAGCACGCCATCTGGGTTGCGAGGCGCACCGTGCCTGCGCCAAAGCGTCCATTGAGCGTATCGAGAGCCTTAAGCAGGCCAGCCCGCTGTGCCCGATCCACCGGGTCGAACAGGTTGGACACCCCGCCTGCATTGGGTACGCAGTGCGTAAGCTGAAGGCCTATCCGCTTGTAGGGCACACCCTTTCGGGCCACCCGTTCTAGCAGATCGAGCGCCATGGGGTTGAGCTCCAGGGGATCGTCGCTGGGGGGATCTAACGCCACGGACTGTATCTCCTCGTGGCGGGCGATGTCCTCACGAAAACGATTGGTGGCCACGAAGACGGCGAGTCGACCCGCCAGCAAGCCCTCACGGCGGAGCTTACGGCAGCAGGTGTCTAAGAAGGTGGACAGGCAGCCCCGTAGAGTGCCCATGTCATCGGTATCTGTCCTGAGGGAGCGTGAGGCCGACACCGACTGTCGCAGCCCAGCATCGGCGAATGGCCCCATGGGTCTACCACGCAGCTCGGCATGGACTTGAGCCCCCGCCGTGGACATGAGGCGTCGCACCCAGGCCTCGGGCTGATCGATGAAATCGGCCGCCGTGGCAATGCCATTGACCATGAGCTTATCCAGGCTCCTACGGCCAATCCCCCACACCTCGGCAATGGGCAGCGTGCGCAGCACCTCCATACGCTCCTGCTCATCGGTGAGCAGATAGACCCCCTGGCAGGTGGGCTCCCCCTTCGCGCAGTGCGCCGCCACCTTGGCTAACGTCTTCGTGGGCGCAATCCCTATGGAGACCGGAATGCCCGTGCAGCGGCGTATCCGTAGCCGAAGCTCGGTGGCAAACTCGCGCAGGGGCATCGCATCGTCGAGGTGGAGAAAACACTCATCTATCGAGTAGACGGCCTGCGGCATCCCCTCGCGGGCAATGAGGCTCATGATCCGGCTGGACATGTCCCTATAGAGGGCCCCGTTGGACGAGAGGGCTACAAGTCCGGTTCGAATCTGCGACGAGAGCCTGAAGTAAGGGCACCCCATCGGCACCCCGAGCCGCTTGGCCTCCTGGCTGCGGGCCACCACGCACCCGTCATTGTTGGAGAGCACCACCACCGGCTTCCCCTCCAGCGTGGGGTTGAACACCCGCTCGCAGCTGACGAAAAAGTTGTTGCAATCGATGAGCGCAATCATGGGTCATCCGCCTGCGCAAGCTGGCGGCCAGCTCAAAGGTACACCGTTTTGAGGTGAAAATGGGCCCCGTGGCTGCATGGGCCGTGACGCAGCGCGAGGCCCCAGGTCCTCCGCGGGACGATCCGGGCCATCTCCAAGCCGCCAACCATGTAGCAGAAAGGTACCAAAGCCGTATTTCTACTGCAAAATACGGTTTTGATACCTCGTTGGTATACCATGGCCGCATCATTAGTAGGGTGATATGCTGCCCCCTCTCCATCCTCACATCCAGACAAATTGCCCGGGATAAGATGCAACTCGCCCTCGTGGCGGCAAGGGGTGACGGCTGGTGTGGACGGGCGGCTTTCGCCTCACGTTCTGCACCAGAATTGCGCCCCGGTTGCCTCACCCGACGGCACGGGGTGGAGATCGGCGAATTGTCTACCTTTGTACGGTCACAGCCCGCTACATTGCATCCTGCGCCCCCTACCCCATCGGGAGCTCAGGGAGCGATGTATGTGGGATATTGTGCCAATGTAGCAGACCCATTGGCTTACCCCGAATCTGTGGAGGTGCAACCGCCCCAGCTGCGAATCAGCCTCCCCCTACCACGATGAGCGCAACACGCAAGCGACAGGACAAATCCTCATCCCCCCAAGAGTCCCCGAAGAACACCCTGCACACATGGATAGCGGCGCACTGGCGGAGCGTCATCGTCGGGGTTATGGCCCTGCACGCGGTGTTGAGCCTGCTGCTGTTCGACCCCAAAGTGAGCATCGGGGGTGACGACTCGTGGTATGTGCTCGCGGCGCAGGATCTGCTGGACGGCGTGTCCTTCCCAGCCTGGCACGGAGCCCTCTACCCCATTGTTCTCACCCCACTCGTGGCCGTCTTCGGACTGGCCATTCCGTGGTTCAAGCTACTCTCCATTGCGTTTACGCTCGGCTCCATCTGGCTGCTGGGCGTGGCCCTGCGTCGCCATATACGCCCGCTGGCGTGGGCCCTGGGGCTGCTCCTCTACGGGGCTTGCAGCATGATGGCCTCCCTGAGCGGGACAACCTACAGCGAGCCGCTGTTTTTGCTCATCCAGGGGTGGATGATCCTGCTGGTGGTTCGCTCCTCCGAGCCGCACGCCGACGAGAGACTACGCGCGAGCATCCTGCGCGTGGTGCTGCTGGGCTTTGCCCTGTTCCTCCTCTCGCAGGTGCGCAACGTGGGCTACGGGGCCCTAATAGCCGTGCTGGCCTACCTCCTGATCATTCGGCGCGATTGGCGCCAGGCAGCTGGCACCCTGGGCGGATTCCTGCTCTTCGCCATCCCCTTCGCCATCTACCGCCGCACCCTGTGGAGCCAGGCGGCCATGTCGTTCGAGGGCCAAATGGGGCGCATTCTGCAAGTGGATTTCTACAACGCCGGGGCGGGCCACGAGGACACCCTCGGCATGCTCGTGCGCATTGCGCAGAACGCCAATCAGTACCTCTCGTACTACCTACTGGAATTCCTGGGTCTCCACATCGAGAAGCCCACGTGGGTTGTCACCATCCTCGTGCTGCTGCTCGCCGTGGGGCTGCTGTTCCGCAAGCCAGCACCCAACCGCTACGTGTGGTTCCTCTTCATCTACCTAGTGTCCATGCTCGGGGTGACCTTCGTGACCCAACAGGTGTCGTGGAGCCAGTACCGGCTGGTGATTGTGTATCTCCCGCTCATTCTGATGTACCTGCTCGATCGGTTCATTATGGACGAGCACAAACCCATGGGGCGCATCGCGAGCTATGTGGCGATGGGGCTGGGGTGCATTAGCCTGATCAGCAACCTCAGCGCGACGGGTAAAGGGGTGGATGTCGGCATGATACAGGCCAACCTGCGCGGGGATAAGTTCAAGGGGCTGACACCCGACTGGGAGAGCTACCTGCGCATGAGCGAATGGGTGGGGAAGCACATTCCGGACAGCGTCGTAGTGGCGTGCCGCAAGCCCAACAACGCGCGGATCTACGGGGAGCGGCGATTCTTTGGGATATTCAAGATCCCCTCATGGAATGCCGATACGGTGCAGATGTACCTGGACTCGAATCGGGTGGAGTACATCATGGCTGGTCGGTTGCGGCGCACAGTGAGCCAACGGACAGACGATTTCATTAACACCATCCACCTGATGCTCGCCACCGTGCTGGCCGAGCGGCCCGACTACCTGGAGCTGGTGTACAGCGAGGGGAGCAGCGAGGGTGCCCTACTCTTCCGCATCCATCGCAACGGTGACCGGGGCTCGAATGCCGATTACCGCATGCGGCTAGAATCGGGCCTACTCATCTACTCGGGCAACGTGGAGGCCCTACACCAGCTGGCGCGCCTAAGCCTGGATGAGCATCGGGCTGACGAGGCCCTAAGCTACACCAATCAGGCCATAGAGCTCTACACGGCTGATGGGCAAGAGGTGCCCTATCCGCTGATTGAGACGCGGGGTATGGCCTACTACGCGCAGGGCGACACGCAGAGCGCAATACGCGTGTTCGAGCGGCTCACAGCCATGCACCCCGATGTGAACGACCTGTGGTATAACCTGGGCGTGTGCTATGCCAAGGCGGGTGACCCGCGCGCCAAGGCGTGCTTTGCGAGGGCCAACAGGTAGAGCGCGACGGAAAGGAACAGGAGCTTATGGTACGAGGTCAGCGGGTGGTAGTGGTGATGCCCGCCTACAATGCGGCACGAACCCTAGCGCAGACCATCGGCGAGGTGCCGCGCGACGTGGTGGACGAAATCGTGCTAGTGGATGACAAGAGCTCGGATGCCACCGTGGAGCTGGCCCGGGCCCTGGGGGTGGAGCACGTGGTGTGCCACCCAGAGAACCGTGGCTACGGCGGCAACCAGAAGAGCTGCTACAGGAAGGCCCTGGACATCGGGGCGGACATCGTGGTGATGCTGCACCCCGACTACCAATACACGCCCCGGCTGCTGGAGTCCATGGTATACCTCATAGCCAACGGAGTGTACGACGTGGTGCTAGGCTCACGCATCCTCGGCACGGGGGCCCGACGCGGAGGGATGCCCCTCTACAAGTACATTGCCAACCGGGCGCTGACGTTTGTGCAGAACCTCCTGCTGGGAGAGAAGCTGAGTGAGTATCACACGGGCTACCGGGCATACTCCCGAACCGTGCTCACCACGATTGATTTCAGCCAGAACAGCGATGATTTCGTGTTCGACAATCAGTTCCTGGCCCAATGTTTCGGGCACGGATTCTCGATTGGCGAGGTGAGCTGCCCCACGCGCTACTTCCCGGAGGCCTCGTCCATCAACTTTCGCCGCAGCGTGCGCTACGGGCTGGGGGTGCTGGGCGTATCGCTGGGGTACCGATTCGCTGGGAAGTGGCGTAAGCCGAGGCCATAGCGATCGCACCCCAAAGGGAGGGTGCAACCCACATGGACGGGAGAATTGCCCACCCCTCTACAGGCGGGTGAGCGTGGCGAACTTGAGCACTAGGATTTTCTCCCCCGCATTCTCAAACTTCACAATGGCCCGAGCCGTGAAGCCCTCATCCTGCAACTTGACCACCACACCGACACCGAAGTCGGCATGGCGCACGCGGCACCCCTCCGACAGGGTGGACGGATCAGTGGCCATAGCCGTATTGGCACCGCCTGAGCTCGCCAGCTTGGCCACGGGGACGAGTCGCTTTGGAGCCTGTGGCCTGCCTTCCGACCTACGATCGGGATTTATACCATTGGCGCGCTGGTAGGACACCTCCTGCTGCTCGCGCATCTGCCTACGCCGGGTCTCCGCCTGATCGGAGGCCGAGACGAACTGGGGGTCAATTTCGCGGAGGAAACGGCTAGGGGAGTTTTTCTGTAGCTGCCCGTAGTTGCGCTGCACTCGGGAATAGGTGAGCGTGAGCATCTTAGCGGCACGTGTCACCGCCACATAGCAGAGACGCCGCTCCTCCTCAAGGCCGTCTGCCTCCTGGAGTGAACGCGCCGAGGGGAAGACATTCTCCACGAGGCCCACCACATAGACGTAGTCGAACTCGAGCCCCTTGGCCGAGTGCATCGTGGCCAGGATCACCTGCGGCTCATCAGAGTCGTTATTGGTGTCGAACTCCGAGAGCAATGACATCTTATCGAGGAACTCTGGCAGCGTGGCAAGCTCCTCGCTCTCCTCCCGCTCATCCACGAACTGCTGGATGGCATTGAAGATCTCGCCGATATTATTGAGGCGCATCTCGGCTTCCTCGCTCGTATCCGCCTCGTAGAACGCCCGTATACCCGTGGAGTCAAAGATCTCACGGGCTATCTCCAGGGCCGACTCCACATTCACCCGCCCCTGGAACTGCTGCACCAGCTGGGCGAACTGCGTGATGGCAAGCTGCGTGTTGGGCCTGATGCGCTGGGGCATGTTGGCCGCATCGCTGATGATTTCCCACAAGGAGCACGACTTCTCACGCGCCGCGGCTAGCAGCGTGTTCACGGTGGTGTCCCCAATGCCACGCGGCGGGAAATTGATGACTCGCTGTATGGCCTGATCGTCGTTGGGATTGACCATGACCTGGACGTACCCCATGAATTCGCGCACCTCCCGCCGCTCCCAGAAGGAGAGCGAGCCGTAGGGCCGGCAGGGTATATTCCGCTCGCGGAGCGCAATCTCTAGGTTGCTCGACTGCGAATTGGCACGGAATAGGATGGCGAACTTGTCGTAGGTGGCCCGCTCACGGTGCGCCGTCTCCTGGATAGAGGCCGCCACGTATTGCGCCTCCTGCTCTTCGAGCCCTAGCCCCTCGATGTGCACGGCCGTCCCACCGCCGGTGGCGGCGATACACTGCTTGGGGATCTGATTCGCATTGTGCGCAATGAGACGATTGGCCGCCTGCACAATGGCATCGGTAGAACGGTAGTTTGTGGCCAGCGTCACCTTGCGGCAACGCGGGAAACGGGTAGAGAAGTTGAGTATATTCTGGATTTTGGCCCCGCGAAAGGCGTAGATGCTCTGCGCATCATCACCCACCACGCAGAGGTTCTGGTGCTGCTGCGCCAGATGGAACAGAATGCGATTCTGCACCTCGTTCGTGTCCTGATACTCGTCCACCATGATGTAGCGGAACCGTTCCTGATACTTCTGTAGGACGGATGGATTCTTATGCAGCAGCAGGAACAGGAATACCAGGATATCATCGAAGTCCATGGCATTCGCGCTGCGCAGTCGCTTCTGGTAGGCGGTGTAGATTTTGCCCGTTTCGGGGACTTTAGCGAGCAGATCGTCCCGCATGATCTGCTCGTTGGAACAGTAGTACGAGGGGAGGGCCAGGTTGTTCTTGGCCATCGAGATACGCCCAGCAATGCGGCGTACGGGGTAATCGTCGGTGGAGAGGTTGAGATCCTTGATGACCCTCGCCAGGGTGGATTTTGTGTCGGCCGTATCGTACACCGAGAATGAGGGTGTAAAGCCGATGGCCGCGGCCTCTTCGCGCAGTATCCGCAGGAACACGGAGTGGAAGGTGCCCATGCACAGCTTGGAGGCGGGCCCCTGCCCTACCACCTCGGCGATGCGCCCCTTCATCACATCCGCCGCTTTGTTGGTGAATGTGAGGGCCAGGATATTAGCGGGCTCAACCCCCTGCTCCATCAGGTGCGCGATGCGGTAGGTGAGCACCCGCGTCTTGCCCGATCCCGCTCCTGCCACAATGAGAAGCGGCCCCTCCGTAGTGGTGACCGCTTCGCGTTGAGCCTCGTTGAGCCCCTCTAGATAGCCCTTTGGGGCCTCGCCAGATGTCATGATCGTCTACTTGGCCACCCCGATGGCGCGCGTCTCTCGTATCACGGTGACCTTGACCTGGCCCGGGTAGGTCATCTCGTCCTGAATGCGCTTGGCGATGTCTGCCGCGAGCTTCTGGGCCGCCTGATCGTTGATCTTCTCGCTACCCACAATTACGCGCAGCTCGCGACCCGCCTGTATAGCGTAGGTCTTCTCCACACCCGGATAGGAAAGGGCCAGCGTCTCCATGTCCTTAAGACGCTTGATGTAAGACTCCACCACCTCGCGACGGGCTCCGGGACGTGCGCCAGATATGGCATCGCACACCTGCACGATCGGGGCGATGAGCGAAGACATCTCCACCTCGTCATGGTGCGCCCCAATGGCATTGCACACCTCGGCCTTCTCCTTGAACTTCTCAGCCAGCTTCATCCCAATGAGGGCATGCGGCAAATCGGGCTCCTCGTCCGGCACCTTCCCGATGTCATGCAACAGCCCGGCCCGCTTGGCGAGCTTGACATTGAGGCCGAGCTCGCTGGCCATGATAGCACACAGGTTGGCTACCTCGCGTGAGTGTTGCAGGAGGTTCTGCCCGTAGGAAGAACGGTACTTCATGCGTCCCACCATACGGATGAGCTCGGGGTGCATGGGCTGTACCCCTAGGTCGATGGTGGTGCGCTTGCCTATCTCCATGATCTCGTCCTCGAGCTGCTTGCGCACCCGAGCCACCACCTCCTCGATGCGCGCGGGATGGATGCGTCCATCCTGCACGAGCTGATGGAGAGCCAGGCGTGCCACCTCGCGGCGCACCGGATCGAAGGCTGACAGTACGATGGCATCGGGAGTGTCATCCACGATGATCTCCACTCCCGTTTCGGCCTCCAGCGTGCGGATGTTACGCCCCTCACGGCCGATGATTTTGCCCTTCACCTCGTCTGAATCGATGTGAAAGACTGTCACCGAGTTCTCAATGGCCGTCTCGGTGGCCAGACGCTGTATGGACTGGATGATGATGCGCTTGGCCTCGCGGTTGGCGTTGAGCTTAGCCTCATCGACGATCTCCGCGGCATAACTCATGGCCTCACGGCGAGCCTCGTCATGCAACGACTGCACGAGCTGCTCCTTGGCCGCCGTGGCAGAGAGGCCAGCAATGACCTCCAGCTTCTCAATCTGCTCCTGCAACGCCTGCTCTGTGTCCTTGCACAGCGCCTCGTACTTGGCGGTCTTCTCGGTGAGAGCCTGACGCTGGGAGTCGAGCTCGCGCTTGCGCCGTTGGTTGTCCTGTTGCTGCTGCTGAACGGTGTTACGCTGCTGCTTGATCTCCTGCTCGGCGGCGGAGATTTTGTCCTCACGAGCCCGATACTTCTTGTCGAAGTCGTGCTTCAGTCGCTGAAAGTGCTGCTCGGCCCCGAGCTCTTTCTCCTTGCGCATAAGCTCGGCCTTCGCCTCGGCATCGGCGAGGTAGCGTGCCGTACGCTTGTGCATAAGTCGATCCCAGAGCCAATACGAGAGAGCAACACCGGCCAGAAAGGCCACTGGCGCGGCGATAATATAGAATCCCATATCTAAAAAGTCATCATTACATTCGACCGTAATAACACAAGAAGCCCGCACGGATCCAACGAACGTAGGAAACTCCAAAAATCAATGTGTGGGCTGGCCGCTCGAGTCAGGCTTCCAACGTCCTGCGAGGCAGAATCCCGGATTGCTCCGGTAACCTAGGCCTGCCTTTGACGAGCTGAGTCCGTTCCCAACAATTGTAATGCTGAGTTCCGCAATTGGTATGGATCACAGTGCGGGCTATGTGGAACGCTATGTGAAAGAACGAGCACTACGACTCTGCGAGCATTCTCTGCGCCAGGGCTATGAGGGCTTGCACTCGCCCTTGGGCCGTGGTGAGTCCTTCTAGGCTGGCCTCCCGCTCAATCAGGTACATGGTATTCTCCAGGGCCGCGAGGGCGAGGCGTTTCTCCCGGCTCTCGCACCCGGGGTTCCCCCGGCGCCGAATAGTCTGGCGATCGAGCCGTTCCGCCGATTGGCGGAGGACATCTACCTTGGCCCAGGGCACCTTGACCACGAGCGGCAGATCGTCCACCCGTAATTCTATCTTTTCACCATCCTGGTTCACCATGGTATCTCCCTAAGGACGCAGGCGCAGCAAGCCTCAAGCTCAGCTACGCAGCAACGCAATGCATTGATCGATTTCCCGCACTATCTGAGCAATGACACGGCGTGCCTGGCGCGAATCCTCGGAGTTGGGCCCGAAGGCCAGCGCAGTCTGCTGCTTAGCCCCTTCGGCCTGCACCGTTTCGGCCTCGGCCCGAAGCTGAGCCAGCTCCTGCTCCAGGCTGGTGATGCGATCGTTCAGCCGCTCCTCACGCCGACGGAACTCCAGCTGACGATCCGCCAGCTGGGCCATCAGCCCTCCCAATTCCTCCAGACTTTGTAGCAACCCCTCCTGCATCACCACACCATCCCATTTCTCATTGGCAAAGGTAAGAATAGTATTCCGATTGGGCAAACGTATGAACGCACCCCATCTGTCAGCAGACGTGAGGGTGAAATCCGCATGGATACGGCCCATTCCGCCCACATCTCTCATGGCAGACGCACCATGCTCATCGTCCATGGAGACGGCGTGATGCAAGGGGGCAATCTGGTGGCGTGGGGCCATCGCTCTACGCTATCGGGTGTAATCCCTACCTTTGCTGCACAACCGTAGCTTGGCTGGCCGATGAACCTAGAGGAGTGGCTCGAAGCACCTGCCGAACGATTTCTGAATGCATGGCATCGCAACCTTATCGCCATCCTGACGACCTTCATTCTCAACCTGCTCGTGGCCATAGGGCTACTGCTGCTCAATCTCCAGGGGACGGCGTACCCCGCTGAGGGGCAGGTGCTGGTGAGCCTGGAGTCGGAGGCAGAGCCCCCCGAGGCAGATAAGCAACCAGCCCAAGAGCCCAAGAGCTGGCGGCAGGAGTTCAATCCCTCACAGGTGCGCAATATTGCCGTGGATGCCAATCAGGCGGATCCCCTCAACGCTGGGCTGGCGGATGAGAAGCAGATCGATGCCCAGTCGCTCTACGAGTCGGCGGCCCGCGTGCGAGCTGAGATGGAGGCTAATCGTGCGCTCAGCGAGTCGAGATCCATGGGAGGTGATGTAGATGTGCCCAACACGGCCAAGACGGTTCCACCCAAGAAGGATGAGCGTTACGCGGGTCCCAGCGTGCTCAGCTACTCGCTCAAGGGACGGAAGGCCCTGATGCTCCCGGTGCCAGCATACCAGTGTAAGAGCGGCGGGCCTGTGGTAGCCATCATATCCGTAAACCGGGCCGGGCGCGTGATGAAGGCCACCATCGACGGGGGGCTGTCGAGCCCTGACCCCTGCTTGCAGGAGGCGGCTATTGCCGCAGCCCTACGGAGCTATTTCGACGTGGCGGACGGGGCACCAAACCCGCAGACGGGTAGCATCAGCTACCTATTCGTGCCGCAGAAGTAGCGCAACTCCTTCGCTGATATTACGACAACGCTCCTCCATTGCCGACGGCTGACCTTCAGCTGGCTCACGCCACAGAGGATTAGCCCCAGACGATGTCGGGCACGGGGAACTCGGGAAGCGGGGAGATAATCGTATCGGCCTCTATAGCCCCCAGCGGGGCAAAACGGAAGCCGGCGGCCAGCAGGTAATCTAGGGCACGAGGTAACACATAGCGGAGATTACGCTCAGCCTTGTGCGAGTCGTGAAACACCACGATATCGCCCGCACGCACGTTATGCTCAACGAAGTGCAGGCAGAGCGCAGGAGGCACCCGCCAGCTATAATCCATGCTAAGCACGGACCAGAGGACTACACGGAAACGTGAGGCCATCTGCCGCATCTGCGGCAACGTGATCCGCCCGTACGGGGGACGGAATAGGTCTGACTTCAGCAGCTCGTCGGCCAATAGGGCATCGGCGTAGTAATCGTGGGTACTCACGCTATAGCCCCGAAGATGGCTATAGGTGTGATTGCCCACCGAATGGCCCTCGGCCCGTATGCGCGCGAGCAGCTCGGGGTATCGCTCGGCGTTACGCCCAAGGCAGAAGAAGGTGGCCTTGACCCCACGGCACCACAGCTCGTCGAGTACCCAGTCCGTGATGCCCTGCATAGGCCCATCATCGAACGTGAGGTACACGATCCCCTCGTCGTTGGGGATGTTCCAGGTGATCCCTGGGGCCAAACGGGCGACCCAGCGAGGAGGACTCAGGTTGATCATCGCTACCTAGAACAAGCTCCCCATCTGCTTCTCTATGATGGCCAGGGTTTCCTCGTCACCATGGGCTTTCGCCATACGCACCAGCTGCTCGAGCACTGCCATAGCCATGCTGTACTCGTTCTGCGCCATACGCTGCAAATGCTCGGGTAACAACTGCATGAAGTGCACCTGGTCGATGCACTGCCCGGCATACTCCAGCACACGCTCAGCACCTTTAGCCTTCTCTCCACAGCGGTAGTAGCACTCGATCATCGGGAGCCAATTGTAGCTCCAGTCTACTCGTGCGGGTGGCAACGAAGCGAAGCAGTGGTCGAGGAGTCGTACGCACTTGGCCGAATCGCCCATCTGCGCCAATCCCTCGGCAGTTGTGGCAAAGCCCCTCACATAGTACTCGATCATGCGCTTGCACGTCTCATCCAAGTACACACTAGGCGCATTGATACTCCGGAAAGAGTAACGCTCCACGAGATTCTGGTATGATCGGGCCGTATCCACACGCACTGCCCCATCACTGAATGACACGGGGAAGACCTCTGACACTAGCCCGTCGGTGGCAAAATATCGGTCGAGGCCCCAGTACATGTCCTTCGGGAGCAGCGGCGAGTAGTACATCGGCCGCCGCCACTCGTTGTTCGCCAGCAAGCAGTACATGGCAAACCCATTCTTGTACAAGAGAGAGCCCTTGGGACTCAGCAGCACGGTATCCAGCAATTGCCCATGGAACTGTGGGGGCACGAGCTCTTCAGCCACACGGCGATCGGCAGGCACGGTGAATCGATTCGTAGGCAGTCGGCTAATGTAGCCCCCGCCCACCATTGGTGAGCTGATGCGGGCGTTGGGATCACCGCTGAGCACAAACCCTAGGCTCTCCTTCAGATCATAGGGGCGCTTGAGCAGATCCTGCATCACCACCACGTCATTGTTCCCCTCCAGGTAATCCTTGCGTTCCATGCCGAAGGGGAGCGGATCGCCATCGTACGCCTTACGGCTCATCACGTCCACATACCAGTCTCCCCCGAGGTAGGTGAGATTGCATATGCGCACATCGGTGCGGAAACCCTCGGCCTCCTGGGCGTACCACAGCGGGAAGGTGTCATTATCCGCGTAGGTGAAGAGGATCCCATTCTTCCCCGACGTGTTGAGCATGTTCTTACCGAAGTCCACGGACACGTAACGTCCCGACCGGTCGTGATCGTCCCAGTTCTCACGGGCCATGATGCACGGCACCAGCAGCAACGACAATGCGATTGCAACCGCAGCCCCGATACGCTCGCGTAGCAAGCGACCTAGAAGGCCTGCCAGGGGCACCACGCCAACCCCAACCCAGATGGCAAATGCGTAAAAGCTCGCAGCAAAGGTGTAGTCACGCTCACGCGGCTCATAGGGCTTCTGATTCAGGTACATCACGATGGCGATGCCCGTCAGGAAAAACAGCGTTAGCACTACAGTAGCATCCTTGGGTCGGCGGCGGAACTGCGACATCATGCCTGCCAGACCTAGCAGCAGCGGGAGCATGTAGTAGCGATTGTGCGCCCTGTTGCTCCGGTAGGGCTCGGGGAGCTGATCCTGCGGCCCTAGGCGGGGCGTATCCACCAGTGGGATACCCGACACCCAGTTCCCACGTAGCAAATCGTGCCCGTAGCCCTGGTAGTCATTCTGACGGCCGCAGAAGTTCCACATGAAGTAGCGCCAGTACATGAAGCCCACCTGGTAGCGGAAGAAGAAGAGGAGATTCTCCCCGAATGTGGGTATCACCACCCGTTCCATCTTGCCATCGGGCCCCATCACCTCAACGCTCCGCCCCTTGATATTCACCCAACCCTTGTAGCCTTGCACGTGGATAGGCTCACGGCTCCACATGCGGGGGAATGGTGTCACAAAGCGTTTATCGTACACCGGCTCACTGCGCCGATTCACCACCTCATAACGATCGCCCCTGGGGGCGTACACCGGAGAGCCTTCGGTGTAATCTACGACCGGTGCAGTGAAGTATGGCCCCGTCATCAGCGGACGGTCTTCATACTGCTCACGATTCAGGTAGCTCTTAAGTGCGAACATATTGTCCGCCCCATTCTGATCCAGTGTGGGATTGGCCAGCGAGCGTATCACAATCACCGCGTAGCTGCTGTAACCTATAAGCAGCATGGTGGCGCAGGTAAACAGCAGGTTAGCCACACTCGCCCTGCGCCGATAGGTGTACACCATCCCAAGCACCAGGCCCACAACCAGCAGAGCGAAGAAGAACAGGGCACCGCTCAGGAATGGTAAGCTCATCCCATTCACGAAGAGCAGCTCAAACCATGACGCAATGACCACCAGCCCTTGTATCACCCCGTAGAGCACCGTGAGCAGAATGGCCCCAGCCACAATCATCGCCTTCGTGATACCCCACCACGAGAAGCTGTAGCGCCGGAAGTAGTACACCAGCACAATGGCCGGTATCGCTAGCAGGTTGAGTAGGTGCACCCCGATGGATAGCCCCATGAGCAAGGCGATGAGCACGATCCACCGATTGGCGTGCGGCGCATCTGCCTCAGCATCCCATTTCAGTATGGCCCAGAATACTACGGCCGTGAATAGCGATGAGAGCGCATATACCTCGCCCTCCACGGCCGAGAACCAGAACGTGTCGCTGAACGTGTAGCACAACGCACCCACGGCGGCAGCACCCATTATGATCACGGCCTGCCATGGGGATGGATCTGTCGTGCGATCGCCCACCACCATACGCCGCGCCATGTAGGCAATGGACCAGTAGAGGAACATCACCGTAGCCCCGCTAGCCAGGGCTGAGAGGCTATTGGCATACACGCCCACCTGCTCGGGTGATGGGGCGAACATGGTGAAGAGGCGCATCAGCAGCATGAAGAATGGGGCTCCCGGGGGATGACCCACAATCAGCTTATGCCCGCAGGCAATGAATTCCCCGCAGTCCCAAAAGCTCGCCGTCGGCTCCATGGTCAGCAGGTATACCACTGATGAGATGGCGAAGAGAACCCATCCCCCCACGGCATCTAGCCTCCGATACCAGTTGCTATTCTTCATTCCTTATCAGCTTATCCCACGAGGCCGTGATCTGCTCCACGCGCCCGCAGGTGCCATACAGCTTATCGTAGCAGCAATGCAGCAAGACATCCGCCTGACGTACGGCCTCCTCCAGCTGCTCCAGCGGCATATCACCCCGCTCCAGCAGCACCACCAGCTCTTGCAGCTTGGCCAGAGCCTCCGAGTAGCTCATCTTAGACTTTGCCTTGCCTGCCATTCTTGCGCCCGCATACGGTCACCCGAAGCACACACATTGTCGCCTCGCCGTCCGCAAACTGAGGCAAAGGTAATGAATCCCGACGGATGAACCTGCATATGATCCCGCAGGATCACCCGGTCGCACCCTCAGAGATGCTGCACCGAATCGAATCGGGGAGCCTAGCCATATGCGCCAACATGGCCTCAGCCGTCACCAGAGCCTACCAGTGGCGACGCGTCACCACACCTGCAATGATAGGCCTTCACACGCAATACCTACGCCCAAGCATGACTCCCTATACCCTCATACAACGGCGTGGCGCCAGCCTTCCTCTACGAACATGGCAGAGCGTCTGCACTACCGCTGTAATTTCCCCATAGCAAAAACGGGCCGACCGTTCCCGATCGACCCGTCATGCACCCGCAGTGGGCCCAGCTGGGCTTGAACCAGCGACCCTCTGATTATGAGTCAGATGCTCTAACCGGCTGAGCTATGGGCCCCGGAGCAAGACGCATCGTCACACATCTACCCCGCACTGCGGCTGCAAATGTACGAACAACTTTCGAATTCGCACATTTCCCGGATAGACGCTCTATGGCACCTACCGAAGGCACCACTACTCCGCAAACAGAGTAACAGTATCAACCAGCATGCGCACAGCAACTCGCCATTAGCTCCCCCAACATTGATCGGCTGGGGATATGGGCAGAAAGAGATGCTGAGAATCGCAGCCCCCATCGGCACAATATTTACGGGGCAAGAACATTTGGCTATCTTTGCTTACAGGGCATTAAGTCTCCCACCGAAGACTTCAGCTGATTTGTTTGCCCTGCATCCACAGCTGCAAAACAGATTATGCGCAATGGGGAATGAGCTCATATTCAGCGTGCCCGGCATGGTGAATGCGTATCCAGCGGACTGTGACAAAAATCGCATGACGGTGATCTGTGCTAACCTGCTACGCTTCGCCTACGACCATGGCCTTCTAAACGTTTGTCCGTTTACTGAGGGTAGTGAGCTGCTTATGGATACGATTATTCGCGAAGACGATTTGACCGCATTGGGAAAGCTCATCTTCAATGACTTAATGTATGACTGGCTTACCTACGCGGACAACGAGAGTGGGAAAATCGACAGTAAAGAACAACGTGAAAATACTTGAGAAGTATTTCAACAAGATAAGCCAGAGCGTGTAGCTAGCTGGCAATGCGGCTCACCCGATCATCCCCAACCGCATAGGCGCCGCAACTTCAGCTATTGACTGGCGAATCGGTAACATTTAGGAATGGGCGTGTTCCACAGAAGATGCCATTAACAAGGGGAGAATTTGTGCTCAAGCTCAAATCATTAGGACGACGATGAGCGACACGGTACTGTTAGACGTTGCATACCTCATGAACGCGTACATGTGTATAACCGACAAGGATAACGTGCTGATCGTTTGCAGCCATTTGCTTCGGTTTAGTTACGAGAAGGGGGCTCTTACTGGTGAATCCCTTTGATGAGCAGGGCAACTTAAAAATCGAGACCGTCATCAGAGAAAGCGATTTAACAGAAACTGGAAAACAGCTATTTGACGACCTAGCAGACAAATGGCTTGCTTACACGAGCAACGGGAGTGGGAAAATCGATAGAAAGAACAACGTGAAAATGCTTGAGAAGTATTTCAACAAGCTAAGCCAGAGCGTATAGCTGGCTGGCAATGTGGCTCACTCGATCATCCCCACCGCATAGGCACCGCAATTTCAGCTATTGACGGCAGATCGATAACGTATAGTAAGGTAGAGGGGGCCTCACCGCTCTAGTAGCGGCACAGGCCCCCCATCACTCCCTTTCTTCCAAATCTCAGTATCACCAACTAGCGGCCTATACAATGGGGAAATGGCACCCCCACGCTGGTAAAGACGGTGACTCCAGCTAAAACGAGTAGATAACCTGGCAGTAGGCATCGCCATTGTGCCGCGCCGGATGGAGTGCAGACTGCTTACCTGTGAGCAGAATGTGCGCCCCCACCTTCAAGTCGAGATTATCAATCGGCGTGTACGTAAGCTCAGGGAGCGCAAACAGGGCGTAAGTGCCCGCCACATCGTCGAACTCATCCACCCGTAGCATCCCGTTCAGCGGGGCCAACTTGATGCGCGCATCGTCCGATGTCCACTCGGCCACCCAGGACAAATAGTCGTGCAGTGCCTTCCGGCCCTCTTCATGAGCCATGCCATGGGCATATTGCAAGTTGACGTACAGGTTGATCGGGAACGTGTAATCGGCCCCCACCGTGTACTTAACGTATGGCTCCTTGGCGAGCACCAGGCTATCGGACAACTTGAGCGGGAACTGCCCCATAAGTGGGAAACCGGGTAGCCCTATGCCAACCTTCGCCGCACGCTCCATGCGAACCTCATGCTCGGGGAGGAATAGTGCCGCCTCTCCCCACACCCCCACACTACCAATGGCACCCGCTACGTCAAATCCCACCACCTGGCGAATCGGATGGCTGAGCGTAGCCTTCACGTCGGCGCTCACGGTAGCCGTCAGCGTTGGCGCAGAAAAGCTAGTCACCCGAGCCTCCGTGTTAACGCTACTGGGCACTGGCATCGGCATCGGTTGCCGCAGCCAGCTGAGCGAAAGCGAGAAATTGCGGATGTCACAGCCCAACTTCACCGCATAGGTGGCATTCTTTAGGCTCCATCCGGGAGCCTCATCGTGCCATGACATGGTGACCGGATCGGCCTTCACGCGCACAGTGCCCGCCATTGGCACCTCAACATCGAACGACCTAGGATACTTCGCCGTCACGGCCTCTAGCCACTGCCGTGTCGGGAGCACCGCCCCCTCAAAGTGGGGCGTAAAGACACCCGTGAGCGTGAATGGCCCCATGTAGCACCGGGCCTGGAGGGAGTTGGTAGGCATGTGGCACCCCACGTCCCAAAAATCCTCCAGATCCACGGGGTTCACATTGTCCGTCGGATTAAGCCTATCGGCCGTTCCCCAGGCAATGCGTTGCCGCCCCACGGTGATGTCGAGATTCTTGAGCAGGAATCCGTAGAGCTCCACGTAAGCCTCACGCAGCTGAAAGGTGCCCGGCTTAGTCTCGAAGGGCGAAGAGGATATCAGGCGACGCACCCACACATCGCTGTAGAACTTCACACGCCCATCGATGGTGTAGGAAGGCGTAAGGCTTAGGCGATACTCCTGCCAGCTAAGCTGGCCATTGTACGTTGAGAGGCGATCATCCAGACGGAGGGCTCCCCCCAGTTCAAGGCGTTGCCCCTCCTCCTGCGCATGCAGGGGAACAAGCGGCACGAGCATCATGGCGAGTGCCAGAGCCGCGCGTAGACGAGTATGCATGGCTATTGACGATTATTTAGGCAACTATCGCTGCAAATTCCTATCGGTGAACACATCATCGGCCAGGCCCGAGTCCACCTCCACCTTCTGCACCTGCATTGTGGTTACCGATCCGCTCTTCAGGTCGCGCATCTCAGTCCGGTGAGCCATCAGCACCCCCTTCTCTGGCCGAACATCCGTGGCCGTCATGCGCTTCACCTGCTCACCCTTTCGGTAGAATACAACCTCAGTGGGATACCAATCGCTCGCCCGAACGTGGATCTCCAGCTCGCTGTAGTCGCTCTGCGTACCAGGCTTTGGCGTGAGCACCAGCACATACTCGCCCCCCTGTTGCTGCTTAATGGTGGGCATCCATAGCTCGGCATAACGCTTAGCCTCGAGATCCTCGTAGGAGTAATCGGTGCCGGCGAACTTGCCATTCTTAACGTGAGCCGCAATGCGACGCACCTTCTTGTAGGCCGGCAAGTACAGCGACATGTTATCGCCTGGCAATGATAGGAACCCGATACCCTTCTGCGCAGCGGGCGACAGGAATTTAATCATGCGCCGATCCGTGCCCTTCTGCCAGAGCTGCAAGGTGCGCTCCGACTTTACCCCACCCTTTGCCGTGATGGTCATGCTGCTTGTGGCCACCAGATCCTTCGCGGCATGTAGCACATCATCCGCATGCTTGAGCACATCGTCAGCCGTCTGTGCGCTAGCCGACGAGGCAACCAATCCGAGGGCCACACCCCAAGCGAGGAAAATAGCTTTCGTTCTCATGATCTTACCTTATTTGCGATTACGATGCGAGTACATGATGATGGCGGGTAGCAGTATGAGGGCTGCCACGCCAGAGATGCACATGGTGATGGCCATCAGCAGGCCGAATTGCTGCAACGGCACCAGCGAGGCGAACAGCAGCACTAGGAACCCGCAGGCCACCGAGAACACGTTAAAGACAACCCCACGCCCTGAGGTGAGCAGCGTCTGGCGTATGGCCTCCTCGCGGCTCATCCCCTCGAGCACACGCTTGCGGAACCCCGTCATGAAGTGTATCGAGTAGTCGATCCCCGTGCCCACAGCGACCCCTGCAATGAGCACTGTGGCCAGATCGAGATGGATGCCCAGGAACCCCATCGTCCCAAACATTACTACGATGGTGGTGAGCAGCGGGACAAACCCTATCAGCGCCTGCCTGAACGAGCGCATCAGCGCCACCATGCACAGGAAGACGAACACGCAGGCAAAGGCAAGACTAGAGTACAGATTGTGGATGAGATTGTCATCAAAATTGGCGTAGATGGGTGGAACTCCCGTCACGGCAAATGACACCTCACCTGTGCTCAGCTCCTGCGCCATAGCTCGCAGCGTCTCCGTCACGCGGTGATACTCCTCGCTCGGCCCATTACGCATCGTGCAATGGATGATGGACTCACTCCTATCCGGGGCGCAGTACTGCTCCAGCGTGGACTCTCCCTCGAGCAGAAACCAGAGGTTATCCACCTTCTCCTGCGCGTCGGGCAGCCGATACCCCTCCCCCATCACCTCGTTCATACGGCGGAAAAAGGTGATAAGCGACGTTTGATTCTGCACCCCCCGCAACGTGTCGAGCCTCTCGGTGAACCGCTGCATGGCCTGGAGCGTCTCAAGGCTATTCATATCTCCTCTCACCAGCACCTGCACCGGCAGCGTCCCGCCCAGATCCTGATTCAGCACGCGCGCCGAGCGGCGCATTATGGTGTTCTGCTTGAAGTAGTACAGCACGTCGATGTTGCTGCTGATGCGCGTAATGCCGTAGCCCACCCCAAGCGCAATGAGCACCAGCACCAGGATGCAACGCCCCGACCGATGTAGGATCACCCCCACCGTCCAGCGGAATATGGGGGCCGCCAGGAGCGTCTGCTCCCTCACCCCCGCCCTGGGCGAGCGGAAGTAGGAATCCATGGCCGGCAGAAATGCCAGCGAGAGCATCAGGCAGAACAGCACACCGATAGACATGAACAAACCAAACTCGCGTATCACCGATAGGTATGCCCCCGGGATGAACGAGAGGAACCCCACCACCGTGGTAACCCCCGCCAGCAGCACCGGCACCACCACCAGGCGTAGGCCCTTGATCACCACCTCGCGATGCGGGGAACCGTCCTCAGACAGGCGGGTGAAATTGAGCACATGTATCGAGTAGGCACTCCCTACCGCGAAGAGCACCACCGGAATAGAGGCCGACACCGGCGTCAGCGGCACCCCCAGCAGGGCCATCAGTCCAAGGGTCCACACCACCGAGATGCCCACCGTCGTCATCGGGAGCAGCACCCCCCGTTTGGAGCGGAAGGAGAGGAAGAGAATCACGGCCATCACTAGCACAATGATCGGGATCAGGCGGCGGAGGTCGTTCATAATCCCCCGCGTCAGCTCTAGCTGCTGCACGGGCATACCGGCCAGATACAGCTGCAACTCAGGCTTGGCCTTGGCAGCCAGCAGATCCTGCACCCGCTGCGCCACCACCTCGCGCTCGGCCGACGCGCTCAGGAAGACCAGGATCGGCGCCAGCCGCCCATCCGGCGAAAGGAGACGGCCTGCGTAGATCTCATTCGTCGCAATGTAGTGTTGCAGGGCCCGCGTAGCGCTGTCCGTCCACTGGAATTCATCCCCGTACAGCTTGGTGATGGTCAAATCATCATTCTCGCTCCTGATGTCCATCGTATTGGTGAGCGAGAGGGCCTTTTCCACTCCATCGATGGCGGCGCAGGCCTCCGTCAAATCATCCAGCAGGCCAAAGCCCTCCTGGCACACAATGCCCTCATTGCGCTGCACCCCCACCACGATAACGTTGCCCACACAGTAGGTGGTATCCACGTAGTCGAACAGCTTAACAGTCTCATCATCACTAGGGAGGTAGGACATGAAGTTGCTGTTGACCGTGATGCGACGTATGGACCATGCGGCCAGCAACGTCACCACGCCCACGGCGACAATGATCGCCAGGCGATACCGAATAATCCGTTGCACAAACTGGTTCACTGCTGTACTGCTAATCTGATTGGGTAAATGGGTTTCGACGAGCACTCACGCGGTGCGACCTCCTGCCGCAGTGCGGCGACTGCCCCGTCACGCAAGGGCGTGCATCGTGTCAAAAAAACGTTCGCATACGCAATATCATACCGACCGTTCGGTTACAACCACACCAAAAAAATATCACCCCTGCGCAAGTATCGTGCGATAGACCCGCATATAGACATCGCGAAATGACTCCATCGACAGCGTGGGCGTGAACAGACTATGCAGCCCGAGGCCCGCCTGAAGGGTAGAGAAAAGCGTGATATAGAGGTCGATGTCCACCTCTGGGTGTATCTCCCTTGTGCGCACGGCGTAGTTCAGCACACGCTGCCACGCACGACGTTCAGCCTCCACCAGCTCCTTCACCCGGGCCGAAAATCCATCGTAAAATTCTTCTGCTTGCACCATGAGGCGGTAGAATGCAAAGTCGTTCAGCTTATGCTCCGTGATCTGGCGCAGCCCCTCCACGTACTCCTCGCAGCGCGTCATCATCCGCTCCAGCGCATCCCGCAGCGGGTGGGGTCCCTCCAACCCATCGTCGTCGGGCATCAGCCGGAACACCGGGAACAGGTAGCGGTCTATCACGCAGCGGAATAGCTCCTCCTTACCCTTGAAATGGTGGTACATGGCCCCCCGAGACACCTGCGTCTCTTGCTGCAAGTCGCCCACCGAGACGCTCCCGTAGCTCCGTTGCAGAAAGAGCACCAACGCCTTCCGCATCAGCAACTCCCTCGTCTCGCTGGAACGCTCCCCCCTCTCAAGCATACCGACCGTTCTGTTTTATTAACGGCAAATGTACAACAAATATCCATTCGCGCAATATTCCGCCACGCATTCACTCCATCCCAAGAGCTATCGCAGGGCCCGTCCGGCGGCTACAACAACGCCCATCCCCCGATCTGCGCATGCAAATCGAGAGATGGGCGTGCTATAAATCCGTACATTCAGCACCCGCTAAGAGGAGCCCGGGGGATCAGATCGGGCGCACGTGCTTGGCAATCAACTGGCCCGTGCTGCTCCTCTGCCCGATCTTGAAGCTCACCTCGTCACCATCGCGCAGCGAGGAGAACTCGCAATCCTCCACATCCACGCGGTGGAAGAAGAGGTTGTTCGGTGGGAAGCGAATGAACCCGTACCCATCAGCGATATGAATGTTCATGATGGTACCTCGGTAGTACTCCTCATATTCCACCGACTCTTGCGAATCATTCACCCGGGGCTCATCCTGCGACTCATGCCCCTCGTCCACCTCATCCATCACCTCGCTCGATCGGGCCCCATCATCCACCGGCAAGAACAGCTCTTGCACGTAGCCGATGCCATGATCCAGGCCGTAATCGATCACCATGTGTGCCGACACAGGGTAGCACACCTCCTGGAGCAGATCCTGCGAGGTGCGCGTCACCACGGTGCGTCCCGAATCGTCCTGATAGGTGAACTCCCAGTTGAGCACCATGGTGCGCAGTCCCAGCGAGTTCACCTTGCGCACCAGCGGCAGGTATTCCCCGTCGGACGTGATGAGCACCAGCACATCGAACTTGCGCGCGATAGCCTGCTCGTAGGCCTCCAGGGCGAGCCACACGTCGATCCCCTTCTCCTCCTTCTTCCCATTGCGCGTGCGCAGCGGCAGGAAGTGCGACGAGATACCCATGGACATGAGGATGTCGTCGAAGACGCGATCGTTATACAGCTGATTGCCCCGCTGATTGGCCTCCTGGGCGCTGAGGCGTCCCCGGAAATAGTGCGCACTCATCACGCGAGCAGCCCCTAGCGGAGCATCCTCCGCCTCCTCCACGAGCCGGCAAATGAACCGGTGGAAACCCGGTAGGCTCAACCGTTGCCGCAAGGCGTGGAAGTAATTGTAATAATTGCTAACGTGCAAGAAGTAATTCCCGTCGTAAAAAACGCCGATCTTTATCTGTTCTTTTGCCATAATACCTATTTTCAGAACGTTTTCCGTGCAATATGCGCCCGGCGCGCTGCACAAAGTTAATACAAAGCCAGCAGACTGGCTACGCATTGGCGAATCTCGTCCCTGAATTCCAGCCTTCCACCCCAGAAATATCGCCTTACACCCAAGCTGTTCCCCCCAAATAACGCACCATTCGGCCAGGTAGTACTTCGGGTACAATGCGCTCGTTCACAGCACCTCAGTCGTCCGGGGCTCCACGTGCACGGTGACCTCAAGGCCAAAATCCCGAGCCAGTTCGCGCTCGATGTGCGCAATGATAATGCCCGCCTCGCACACCGTCATCTGCGGCGGTAGCGTGATATGCAATGTCAGCTCCTGGCGACGCACATAGTTGTGCCAGCGGAAATCGTGCAGCTGCAAATCGTCATCCGGGTAGAGCGTCCCGACCCGCCGCATGATGGCCTCAGCCAGCTCAGCCGGGGGACGCTCACCCACAATGGCACTGGCCGTGGTGCGCACCGTCCGATAGGCCACCAGGGCTATAAAGAGTGCCACCGCCAGCCCCAGCACGCCATCCATCCACCACGCCCACCCCTCTAGGGCAATGCCTAGCAGAATCACCAGCGAGGAGAGCGCATCGCTCCGGTGGTGCCACCCATCGGCCCGTAGCGCCATATTCCCCGCGCGTCGAGCCGCGTAGAACGCTAGGCGAGCCATCACCTCTTTTATCACTGCCCCGGCCGCGGTAACCACAATGGCCAGCGTGCCAAACTGTGCCGACTGACGATGGAAGAGCCCATCCAGCGACTCCGCAGCAAAATAGCAGGCCACAGCCGCGAGCATCATCCCCACGAGCATCGAAGCCACAAGCTCGTAACGACCATGACCGAAGGGATGCCTCGCATCGGGAGGACGCACCGCCAGACGCACCCCCGCCAGCACAATCAGCGAGCTGAACGTATCGGTCAGCGTGTGCCACGCATCGGCCTGCAAGGCCACTGAGTGGCTCACCACGCCAGCCCACAGCTTGACGGCAAACAACGCCACATTGCCCACAATGGCGACCCAGATGGCCGCATTGGTGAGCACCGCATGCGACTGGCAAGCCCCTACCCCCTGGAGCGAACTATGCGAATCCATCAGGCCTCCTGCCCGTTCTGCTAGCCACGACACCTCCCACGCATGTACTCCTGTGGAGCAATTTCAGTCCTCCGCCCCGCACGGTGCCGAATGCTGGCTTCGATAAAAGAACAGATCTATTTGAAAAAGATTGCAATGATAAGCCCAGCTGCAAAGAGGAGGCTGTTCACCCCATTGAGAAGCATGAAGCTAGGGCCCACGCGGCGAATGTCCTCCGCAGAAAAGCGCGTATGCTGAAAGGCCAGAATGGCGGCAAAGAGCCCGAGCGGTGCCCAGCCCCACGCGGGGAGCCCCATCCGCCACACGGCCACGGCAAAGGCGAGCGGTGCCAGCACGTGGCAGATTCGGGCTACGAGGATGGCACGCCTCCGCCCCAGACGCGAGGGCACGGAGTGCAACTGCTGCTCACGATCGAACGTCTCATCCTGCAAGGCGTACACGATGTCGAAGCCAGCCACCCAGAAGAGTATCCCGAGCCCTAGCAGCGTCTCAGCCCATCCGAATGCGCCGCGCACGGCCACCGAGGCTCCCAGCGGTGCGAGTGCAAGCGTGAGACCGAGCCAGAAGTGGCACAGCATGGTGTAATGCTTGGTGTGGCTATAGCCCAACAGCAGCACCAGCGCAATGGGCGACAGGTAGAGAGCCGTGCGGTTGGCCAGCCCCGCAGCCAGCACGAAGAGCACCGCATTGAGCGCCACGAACCATTTGGCCGCCCGCACCCCTATTTGCCCCGAGGGGATCTCGCGCCCCGCAGTGCGAGGATTCAGCGCATCGATGCGCCGATCGAGCACCCGATTGTAGCCCATGGCCGTATTGCGGGCAAACACCATGCACAGGAGCACCACCCCCACGGGAGCCCACGTCATCTCGCCCCCCATGCGGAGGCTCCAGACTGTGGCTACCAGGGCGAACGGGAGCGCAAAGAGCGTGTGCGAGAACTTCACCAGCCGCAGCCAATGGGTCACCGTCAGCCTGCGCAATGCGCCACTCGTCCCCGCTGCCTGCTCCCCCTGAGTTCCCATTGCTCCCACCAGTGATTTGACGCTACGCCGCGGGCAATGCTAGCCGATTTTACCCTTGATGAGCTGTATGAACTCCTCCCGCGTCTTGCTCTGCGTCATGAAGGCCCCCGTGAATGCCGAAGTAGTGGTGATGCTATTCTGCTTCTGCACCCCCCGGATCTGCATGCACATGTGCGCCGCCTCGATCACCACGGCTACCCCCACGGGGTTCAGCGTGTTCTGGATGCACTCCAGTATCTGGCGCGTGAGCCGCTCCTGCACCTGAAGACGGCGGGCGAATGCGTCCACCACCCTAGCCAGCTTGCTAAGCCCCGTGATGTAACCGTTGGGGATGTAGGCCACGTGCGCCTTGCCGTAGAACGGCAGCAGGTGATGCTCGCAGAGCGAGTAGAGCTCGATGTCTTTCACAATCACCATCTGCTTGTAGTCCTCCTCGAAGCGGGCCGAGAGCAGTATAGACTCCGGATCGAGCAGATAGCCATGCGTGAGAAATTGCATGGACTTCGCCACCCGCTCGGGGGTCTTCAGCAGCCCCTCGCGCGAGGGATCCTCCCCCAGCAGAGCCAGGATGGCCCGGTAGTGCTCAGCCAGCTGCGCCGTGATGTCGGCATTCCAGTGCTCCAGCTTGCAATAGCCCGCGCTCTGCGGCTCATTTACCGGATCGCACTGGCTGTCATTCAATGGAGTCATAGCAAAAAGCAACTCGTGGGGCCCGGCTAATGCGAGACCCGATGTATCACATACGTCACCACTCCCCACACCCGCCCATCGTCGTGGGGAAGAATCTCGATGGAGTCAACCCGCTCGCACTCCGACTCGAGGTAGACATCGCTGCCCCCTGCCCCGCCGATGCGGCGCAGGGCCATGTGGTCATCCACAAAGGCCACCACCATGTCACCAGGCCGGTAGGGCCGGCTGCGATCGACGATCAGCACATCGCCATCATGCACGGCCTCGCCGAGCTGCGACTCGCCCACCACGCGGCAGAAAAAAGTGGACTCGGGGAAATGCACCAGCTCCCGATTCAAGTCTATCGGGGAACGATAGGCCCCGGGCACCCCATGACGACCTGTCCCGAATGATATGGGCGTATTGTCCCCCGCCACCCTGCTAGCGGGGTGCGCAATGGGCTCGAACTCCAACATGCCGCGAAGGTACCCAAAATATGAGTGCCCATCACGCATAGCGAAGCCCCAGCCGTTGCGCTACGCATCACCCCGCGCAAGCGCACCCAACGGCCCCTGGCGACGACGAGGCAACACCATACCAAAGCCGTATTTGACCGACCAAATACGGCTTTGGTACGGAGATGATACGACAGATGTATGGCGAGGATCACCCGCACACCGCAGAGAAACGGCCCAGCGACGCGCACGCAGAGAGCATGCAGGCAAGTCGTCCACCCGCGTAGCACGCCACGAGGCACCACGCCCGTCCACCGTAGGAGAGCCCGAGCAGATGGGGGTGTGAAAATCTAGAATTGGAGGGAGAGGGCCATCCCCACCGCGCGCTGCTCCAGCATGGGGGCGACCGAGAGGGCCACGTGACCCGCAGATTCAGCAGCGCGACGGCGACGCGCCCGAAGCGCGCAGAGCATATCGTCCACGTGAGGCTGTAGGAGACGGCCGAACCAGGCGGCCGCAAGTCCCACGCCCGCGCCGGCCACCACGTCGCCGATCCAATGGCGGCGGTGGTATACGCGCATGGCCCCGGTGGAGATGGCAAGGCCGTAGCCTGCGGCAGCCACCCACGGGTACTGTGCCCCATACTCCATGCGCAGTAACTCGGCGCCCATGAAGGCCAGAGCCGTGTGCCCGCTCATGAAGCTGTTCCACCCACGGCGGTCGGGGCGTAGCGATATACGCATCAGCTTGACGGCATTCACCACGATTCCCATGGAGAGTGCCGCCACGGTGGCCGTTTCCGCAAAGTCGGTTCCCGAGGCTGAGTATCCCCGCACACCGGCAACACGCATACCCACCGCGGTGACGATGGGGCCCCACTGGATGACATCATCCACGCTCATCCACGATTCGCGGCGGTGAGAATACGTGTCTCGCCAATGGAAATTTGCCCCCGAGAGATGCACGCCCTTCACCAGGAGGAAGCCGGCACCCACAAGCATCACCGGCATGGCCCACTGGGCATGACTATGTAGCCTCGGCTGGGGAGGGCGGTAGATGGGCCACACGTCGGGGTCCGCAGCCCTGCTATGCGCGCACACGCACACCAGGGGGAGCAGGCTCAACGCAAGTCGCCCCAACCGTCCCAGCATCCGCACGCCGCCCGCAACTAGTCGCACACGCTGCGCTAAGCTCCCCGGTAGGCCTCGAGCAGGCGGGCAATGTATTTGCCCACGATGTCGAACTCAAGGTTCACCTGCGTGCCGGGCTCTATGGTCTGGAAGTTGGTGTTATCGTGCGTGTAGGGGATGATGGCCACCTGAAAGCCATCGGGCTGCGAGTTGACCACCGTGAGGCTCACCCCGTTGACGGTGATGGAGCCCTTCTCCACCGTGATAGCACCTGGCCGCGGCTCGTAGCGGAAGGTGTACACCCAGCTCCCATCCTTGGCCTCCACCTGGGTGCAGGTGGCTGTCTGATCCACATGGCCCTGGACGATGTGCCCATCAAGACGGGCATCAAGGCGCATGGAACGTTCGAGGTTCACCAGATCACCCTCTTTGAGGCGGCCGAGATTCGACTTGAGTAGCGTCTCCTCAATGGCCGTGACGGTGTACATTCCCTCGCGGGAGAGGTCGACCACCGTGAGGCATACCCCGTTATGGGCCACGCTCTGGTCTATAGTCAGCTCGTGCGCAAAGGGGCAGCTGAGCGTGATGTGCAGATTGGATCCCTCCCGTTGCAGAGCGCGCACGCACCCCACACATTCCACAATACCCGAGAACATGGGTGACGATATTTTACATTTGATTGTTGGGGACAAGCTTTCCCGCAGGGCTCGATGCGCCGAGGGGATTACTTGCCGTCGTAGGCCCAGCGCACGTAGAGGGCACCCCAGGTGAATCCCGCGCCGAAGGTGGCAATGATCAGGTTGTCACCCTTACGCAGCTTCGATTCCCACTCCCAGAGACAGAGGGGTATCGTCCCGCTGGTGGTGTTGCCGTAACGCTGGATGTTCACCATCACCTTCTCGGGGGAGAGGCCCATGCGCTTTCCCGTGGCATCAATGATGCGCAGGTTGGCCTGGTGCGGCACCAGCCAGGTAACAGTGTCGGGCCCCAGGCCGTTACGCTCCATCACCTCCACAGCCGTATCGGCCATGTGGGAGACGGCAGCCTTGAAGACCGGCTGGCCGTCCTGGAACACGTAGTGCTGCCGCTTCTGCACGGTCTCGATGCTCGCCGGATGGCAAGAGCCCCCCGCCGTCTGGTAGAGGTACTTACGGCCCGAGCCATCCACTTGCATTTTGGCATCTATGAGGCCATAGCCCTCGTCATTGGGCTCCACGAGCACCGCGCCAGCCCCGTCGCCGAAGATGGGGCACGTGGTACGATCCTCGTAGTTGATGATGGACGACATCTTGTCGGCCCCCACCACGATGACCTTCTTGTGCGTACCCGACTCCACGAACTTCGAGGCGGTGACCAGGGCATACAAAAAGCTGGAGCAGCCCGCATTGATGTCGTAGCCGAAGGCGTTCTTAATGCCAGCTTTGTCGGATATGATGTTGGCGGTGGCCGGGAACTGCATGTCCGGGGTCACGGTGCCGCATATCAGCATGTCCACCTCGTCGGGGTCGGTGTCCGTCTTGCGTAGCAGATCCTGCACGGCATGGATGGCCATATCGCTCGACCCGAGGCCTTCCCCCTTGAGGATACGACGCTCCTTGATGCCGATGCGCGTCATGATCCACTCGTCGGACGTGTCCACGAGGCGGCTAAGCTCCTCGTTGGTGAGCACGTACTCCGGCACGTAGCCCGCTACCCCCGTGATCGCTGCGTGTATCTTAGACATCTGCAAAAGCTCCTTTAAATTTCTCGCACAGTTTGGAGGCGATCACCATGCCCGTCTGGCGGATCATATTGCTGATAGCCTTCCCCGTGGAGACTCCGTGCCCGATGATGACCGGGGCGTTGACCCCCAGCACGGGCGTACCACCGTAGTGCTCGAAGTTAAAGCGATCGAAAACCGCATCGTCAATGCCCCGACGGCGTGTCATGAGATAGAACGACTCGGCCAGCTTGAGCACCACGTTACCGACGAACCCATCGGTGACCACCACGTCCACGCGCTGGTTGGTGAGCAGCTCATTCCCCTCGACATTGCCGATGAAGTGGAACTTGCCGCCCTCGCGCATGAGCTCGTGGGTTTGCTTGGTGATGAGGTTGCCCTTCTCGGGCTCCCCCCCGATGCTCAGAAGGCCTATGCGGGGCTTTTCGATGCCGAAGACAAACTGCGCGTATAGCGAGCCCAACAGGCCGTACTGCACCAGCACCTCGGGCTTGCAATCGGCGTTGAGCCCCACGTCAAGCAGCAGGTTGTAGCTCTTCTCGCCCACGGGGATGTACGCGGCAATGCCCGGGCGGAGTATCCCCGGCACGGGCTTGATGTACGACATGGTGCCGGCCATCATGGCGCCGGTGTTCCCCGCGCTAGCAAAGCCATCGATAGCACCTTTGGCCAGGTGCTGAAAACCGACCGTGATGCTAGAATCGCTCTTCTTGGCGATGGATTGGACGGGGTGGTCACTCATGGTGATCACCTCGGAGCAATGCACCACCTCGTAGTCATCGATGTTGGCGTTGCGGCTGCGAAACTCGGGCTCGAGTGCTTCCCGATCGCCAAAGAGCACGATCTGGGTATCCGCATCCGTCCACTGCCTCGCCAGCAGCACACCTTCCACGGCTGCCGCGGGGGCAAAATCGCCCCCCATGGCATCTAATCCGATCCTCATGTGTAGCCCAACTCCTCTCGTTGGTGATGGCAGGAAGGCCTACTTCTGCTCGGCCTCGCTACGAACCACAAGCTGCTGGCCGCGGTAGTACCCGCACTCGGGGCACACGTGGTGCCGCTCGATCATGGTCCCGCAGTTGGAGCACTCGCTCAGCGTGGGGAGGCTCAGGGCATGATGCGAGCGACGGTTGTCGCGGCGCTGCTTTGAGGTTTTCGATTTAGGATGTGCCATGGCTGATATCTTCTTTGTGCGTCAGACGCTATTCTGTTTCTCGTTGGCATAAAGTGCCCCGTAGCTCACGGAGCATGTCGCCGGCCTGTGCCCCCAGGGCGATTCCGCCCTCGTGCACCTGGCAGGCATCAATGCGTGCCCGCATGGCCGGATCGCAGTCCGACTCGCTCGTTCCCTCCACGCCATGGTACCGGCGCATGGGGAGCGACAGGTAGATGCTCTCACGGATGTACGGTGCAATGTCCACCTGATCCTCGTGCTCGGGCACCTCCCACAGCTCGTCGTCCATGGAGAGCTCGTGGCAGGCTGCACGTTGCAACACCAGCTGCCCCTTGTAGCTGAGAGGCAGATCGAACGCCTTCAGGCAGCGATCGCAGGGCACACGCACTGTCCCGTGCATCGCTACGTCCACGTGGCACAGGTTCCCGTCACGCACGGCATGCACCCGCACGGTCATGGATCCGCCCATGACATCCCAGGCCTCCTCATTGCGGAGGAAGTCGTCCCCGACGCATCCGTCGAGCGACGTTTCCCGGGGGGCAGTATCCCCGATGGGTACGATGAAATGCAACAATTCGGGCACCGACGTACTACGCTTAGTAACGCGCAAAGGTAGAAAAAGAATTCAAACGCATTGACCGGGCCTGCTGGGGTACCACCGCGTATCCCCCTATCCTGGCATGAATGAATCTCAGGGCTGAAGGGCAGATTATGGGACTACTCAGAGTCGATTTCGCTTGATGAGCCTGAAGTGGCTCATGCCCATGTCGGTGAAGACGATATTGGCATTCGCATTGCGCATAATGTTCTGCTGCGCAGTGGCGTATTCGTCTAGCAGGTAGCCCACGTTACGCCCGTTGATGTAGGGAGAAACGGCCTTGGCGAATTTGCGCTCCTCGCCCAGGAGGTAGCAGAGCTGATCGAGCCCCAAATTGAGCATGAGGATCTCCCGCAGCATGGCGGCAAAATAGCGCAGCATAGCCTTCTGCTCCTCGCGCCCGAGGTCGGTCACCTGCTCAACCCAGTCGAAGAGTGCCTCAGCATTCGAGGTGAAGGCGATGCGGTAGAGTGCTCGCTGGAGCTCGAAGTAGGGGCTGACGGCTTGCCCGCTGGCTAGGGCTAAAGCCTGACGGTAGTTACCCCGGCTGACACGAGCGATGTCCTGGGCTAATGACTGCGCGGTGCCCTGGGCCTCTAGCGCGCTAGCCACGCACTCCTCGGGCACTGGCTGAAGGGCTATCTGCTGCAAGCGCGAAAGCACGGTGGGTAGAATGTCCTCCGGGTGATGGCTCACGAACAGGAAGTGCGTGCCCTCGGGTGGCTCCTCCACGATCTTCAGCAGGCGATTAGCTGCCACTGGGTGCAGACGCTCGGGGAGCCACACCAGCATGAAACGGTAATCGATCTCGTAGCTCTTGTACCACAGGGCCTCCACAACCTTCTCGGCCGCCTTGGCAGAGATATTCCCCTGCTTGGTAGCGTCCCCCAGACGCTCATACCAGTCCATTTCATTGGCGTAGGGGGTCTCTAGCAGCATCTCGCGCCACTGGGCCATGACGGCAGCCTCTGTCCCCTCGCTCCCCTCCTTCACGGCCCCGCTGATGAGTGGCATGCAGAAGTGCAAATCGACCTGCGTGAGGGCTGCCATTTTACGGCAAGTAGGGCATTGGCCACATGAGTCAGTCTCGCCCCGCTGCTTGCACGCCATGTACTGCGCAAAGGCCAGGGCGAGTGGCAAACCGCCTGTCCCCTCGGCACCCGAGATGAGCAGCGCATGCGGCACCCGGTGCTCGGCCACGCTTTGCAACAGACGACGCTTGGCCTCTGCCTGCCCAACGATGTCGCTAAAGCGCATGGCTCCCCCGATTCATGAGCTCCTCCACGTGGGATAAGATGATGTCGGTAGCCCCCAGGTTCTGCTCCACGTAGGCTTGCGCCGCGCGCCCCATACGTACCCGCAGGGCGCTATCATTCACCGCAGAGAGGCAGCATTGCACAACATCGGCAGGTGACGTGGCACTCACAGCAGCCCCAGTCTGAATGAGGCCCACCGCCTCGCGGAAAGCCTTATAGTTGGGACCAAAGATTACTGGCAGGCCAAATGCAGCCGGCTCTAGCGTATTGTGGATCCCCACGCCAAAGCCTCCTCCCACATAGGCTACCGATGCGCTGGCGTAGACGGACATGAGCTTCCCCACCACATCTACCACGAGTACTTTGGCCTCGGATGCTACCGTGGAGTCCTCGCCCATCTCGCTGTAAAGGAGGGATGGCACAGGCAGCAATTCTCGCCACTGGGCAATGCGCCTAGCATCAATTTCATGCGGCACGAGCACAAGCCGCCAGTCAGCAGGCAACTGCTCGACCACCTGGGCCAACGGGGCTTCATCCTTGGGCCACGTGCTCCCAGCGACCAGGAGGCGGCAGCCCGCCGCAAACTGTGCCACCTCGGGCAATGGGCTGACGTGGCGGGCCGCATCATGCACGCGGTCGAATCGCGAGTCGCCAGAGCGCACTACGTGCGTGATGCCGTGGGAATGCAGAAGCTCCACCGATGCTTCATCCTGCACGAAGAGGCAACTGAAGAGCCGCAACCACCCCCGGTAGGCCGACCCGAAGTGGTGAAAGAAGAACTGGCCTTCCCGGAATATGGCTGACACGAGGAATGTGGGAACCTTGCGGCGTTGCAGGCCACGTAGGGTGTTGTACCACAGCTCGTACTTGACGAAGAATGCGGCAGATGGGCTCACGATATCCAGAAAGTCCCTCGCATTTCGCGCCGTATCAAGGGGCAGATAGCAGACGGCTGCGGCCCGAGAGTAATCTTTGCGCACCTCGTAGCCAGAGGGGGAAAAGAAAGAGACTACGAGTCGCCATGTAGGATGCTGATCCATGAAGGTCTCCATCACCCGGCGACCCTGCTCGAACTCCCCGAGCGAGGCACAATGGAACCACACCACCGGTGCATCACCACCGTTGGCAAGTTGCGCCCTGAGCCGCTGCCGCCATTGGCGACGCCCGTCCCGCCAAAGCTTAGCCTTGCGGTGCCAGTGGCTCACCAGCCAGATAAGAGCGCCGTAGAGGCGGATCCCCAGATTGTATAGCAGCATCAATATACTCGGGCGTTACGGCCTAGGCAGGCACGCATTGCAAAGCTCCATACCTGCTCGCAAAGTTAGGGAAGTTGGCCGACCTACACACCAAAGGTCCACCAGGCCATGCGCAGCGAACCTGCTACGCCCTGCATGGCCAACGTGCACAATGATAGCACATAACATGGGCACCCCGCAACCCTGCGAGATGCCCATGCGCTAACAGTGCAGGCCAATGCAAGCCCTAGCACCCGATGTTAAAACTTGAAGTTAGCACCCACGGAGAGAACAGGCTGCGAGAGCAGGAACCATGGGAGTGGAGACAGCTCCAGATTCATACCCCAGCTATCGTTGAAGGCCCAACGCCACCCCAGGAAGAAGTCGAAGCCGTAAAAGGCATTCCACTGACCCAAGATGTGGTAAAAATTTACCCCATTGAGCACGCCCAGGTAAAAGTCCATGTTGTTGAAATTGTTGTGCAGGGCCACGCGCGTATTGACCGCGTGCATAACACCCGTGAGGAGGGAACCGGCGTAGCCTCCTACGCCCAGCGAGCCACGCCCACTGAAGAACCCGTCCAGGATGCAATACTCGTACGAAGCCCCGAGGTGAGGTGCGAGAAAGGCTTTCATCCCGAAGTTGAGCCCCACGAGCGAGTTCCCCTTGGTGAAGGCCCCTTTTCCTCCATGCGCGGAGACGGTTAGAGCAGCTATCAACGATAGCATCAACACAAAGACTAATTTCCTCATTGCTATTGGTATTAGGTTGTAAATCCGTATACACGAAAAGGCCCTGCCCTCCATCACTGGAGCACAGGGCCTAAAGCGTGTTCGATTGCAATATTACCCCACGCAAAAAGGCATTGAGAGCTCGCTACAGCATTAGCGTACCCATAAATAATTTCGCATGGGGGGGGGGGGTAATTCCTAAATAAGCGCACGAGCTACACCCCAGAGCTGGGTTGGCGAGCATGTAGCTTGGCACGGATACCATAATGGTCGACATCACCTACCTGTATTACCTCTATCCGGTCGCAAAGGTAGGTAAATATTCCACAACAGCAGGACACTGTTTCACTAGAACAAGGCAATCTCTATCGCCTTGTTTAGTAAGCAAGTTGCGCAACGCCCGGGAATAACGAGGCTGTTGAGAGCTGTATACGCAAGGCAATCACTGCCTCCTAGGGCAGATTATAACAGGGGATAGGGGGGCCACCCACAATGCACAACCGCTCAGTAAAAGTGATACCTCTATTACTCCGGCACCTTAAATGCGCACCGTTTTCGACGGTATACCCACACCCGGTACACGAGCTCGACGGAGTAGGAGAAGACCCCCAGCACAACGAACGGCATGACGGCATGCTCTAGTCCTAGCAGCACGATGAGCCCCAGTCCCACAA
>CAUUMS010000010.1:0-70871 GCA_963546395.1 uncultured Bacteroidia bacterium
GGTACTGCGTCTCGTTATTCCACTGAAAGCGTATACCTCCTCGCAGGAGCCCCCATATCTCGGGCCACAGGGCCAGTATCGTGCTGAGCACCGTGGCCCCATGAACTGCCACCGTGAATGCGAGATCCTCGCTTGGTTCCACTCCCAGCAGAGCCTTTCCCAGCTCAATATGCCCGCTGCTGCTCACCGGTAGAAACTCCGTGAGCCCCTGCACGAGTCCAAGCAGTATAGCCTGCCAAATGGTCATGGCCGTTGCACTAGCGATTCCGCCTCCGGTACATGATGGCGACGATCTCGAGCACGAAACCGATTGTCACCATGATCGGTGCTAAGGTTATTCGGCGAAACCCAAAGATGGCCGGATTGAACACCGCCGGGTCATCCGATCCCCCCCCTGACATGAGCAGGAATCCCAGCAGGATCACCCCAAATCCGATGGCCAGCAGAATGTAGTTGATGCGTTGGAGCGCAAACCGATCCCTCGACTCTGGCACGTCATTATGCCGTTCACTCGTTGCCATGGCGTTCTAGTAGTAGAGCTCGTTCAAGCCGAGCGTCAGATATTTATTCACTGCGAGATAGGTGGTTAGCCCATTGAGCACCAGCCCGGAGATGATGATGAACCCGCTCACAATGCTCAGCACGTCGAATTGGTGCAGGTTCACCAGCTCGTAGAACTCGCCCTGGATGAGCCCCACAGTGCCTAGAACCATTGCGATGGCCAAGATGGAGGCCATCACTCCATGTCGTAGGGAGCGGTGCATGAACGGCGCGCGGACAAAGCTCGGCTTAGCTCCCACCAGCTGCATCGTCTTGATGATGAACCGCCTTGCGTATACGCTTATCCGGATCGTGTTGTTGATCAGCACCACGGCGATGAACGTCATCACGGCACTAAAAGCCAGGAAGAGTAGGCTTATCTTGCGCACGTTATTATTGACCGCATCCACCAGATTAGCCTCCCAGCGTACATCCGACACCTGCGGCGCCTCCAGCAGCTCCTCTGCCATCGCCCGAATGCTATCGGTGTTAGCCCACTCAGCCCGCAGGCGAAGCTCAATGGACGGGGAGAGGGGATTATACTGGAGGAGTGCCAAGAAATCCTGTCCGAGACTACCCTTGAGCTCTTCTGCCGCCTGCTCCTTGCTGATGAATTGTGAGCTCTTGACGTACGAGGAGGCATCCAGCGACTTACGCAGAAACTCCGCGTCAACGTATTGCACATCCTCCTTTAGCACCACCGAGACGCTCAGGTTCTCCCGCACGTAGGTCGATAGGCGGTGCACATTGATCAGCAGCCAAGCGAGAAGCCCCAGGGCATACAGCACCAGCGTAGTGCTTATCACCGAGGAGATGAAGCTGCTCCTAAACCGCCATGAATGATGTCCGTGCGCCCTCTGCGACATGATTCTACTGTTGCGCTGTCGCGCTGTTAGGGGTTAGCTCGCTGGTGGCCCGTAGCTGTCGCACGGCGCGTACCAGCCAGATTATTACGCCTGCCAGCAGTAGCAGCCCGAAGGCTAGGTCTATCCACTGCCCCACGTAGAACATGGGGAGGGTGAATTTGAATGTCACAGCGTTCGCACCCGCCGGCAGCAGTACCCCGCGGAGCAGGTAGTTCACCCGCTGAATCGGTAGCTCCTGCCCATCCACATCCACGCTCGCCGTCCAGCCTCTGGGGTAGTATATCTCCGAGAACACTGCGTAGCGAGGCTCACTCGCCAGGTACTGGTAAGTCTGCCAGTCCGTGCCGTGAGCCGCAAGCCAAATCGTGTCCTCCACGTCCCTCGGGGTGCAGGCCGGGGCGCTGAACTTCGACCCGTCTATCACTGCCACCTCATGCAGATCCACCTCACCCACTTGCCGTAACTCCGCATCGGCATTGGGCACTACGCGGAGCGAATCCACAAACCATGCATTACCCATGGCCTGATCATTGCGCTGCACCATCGGCCGCCTATCATTCCCCTGCACGATGAGGTACTTAGCGTTCAGCATGTTCGCAAAGGTCGGGAACTTGGCATAATTGTCAACAAATTCCTGATACCGGCGCATCTTGGCACCATGGTACCCCCCCACCGAGTGGTGATAGTACGAGGTGGAGGCATCATTGAACGGGCTGACCGTCAGGTTATACACCCGGTAGTAGCTGGTATCCCGTAGTATTGCCCGGTCGGCCTCCGTTTGCGGAAAGGGCTTCTCGTACTCCTGCTTCGATACATACTGCACACCATCGTAGCGTTTTGCCACAGGCCACATGTCCAGGAGTATCACAGCCGTGAGTACGGCGCAAACCATCGCCGGCTTCATGCGCTTCCAGAGAGCTACCCCCACAACGCCCGCCGTGAGTATAACGAAGATCAGGCTGCGCATAGCGTCCCCACGCATCAGGGAGATGCGGTCATCTCGTAGGGCCTGCATCAGCGCATCCGGGAATCCAGCCTGCGTATACTGCTCGTCATACGGTGAGGCAAAGCTGAATATGGCAGGCCCAGCAGCCCATAGCAGTAGCAGGAGGCCGCACACGATGATGCCACCCCACTTCAGCCCCTTGATGAGGCGTTTGTTATCCAGCTCACCCGTCTGCCACTGGGCTAGACCCCAGAAGGCCAGTAGCGGTACCACCAGCTCGCAAATCACCAGTATCATCGACACCGTGCGGAACTTGTTGTACCCAGGCACCACGTCGAAGAATAGGTTGGTGAGCAGCGGGAAGTATTTCCCCCATGCCAGGAATATCGCCAGGGCTCCCACTGCGGCAAGGGCCCACTTCATCGCCCCGCGCATGGCAAACAGCGACACGACGAACAGAAATATCACCCCTGCCCCCAGGTATACAGGGCCCGACGTGATGGGTTGCGGGCCCCAGTACACGGGCATGCCGCGCAGAATCTGCGTCTTGCCCGCAGGATCCATGGGGAGTTGGCTCACGAATCGGGCCGACTTCGATTGCGCATCTAGCAAAGCCGAGGAGGAGCCCCCGTTGAATCGTGGGATGAGGAGGTTCGGCGTCTCCTCGAGCCCGTAGCTCCAGCTGGTCGCGTAGTCCCTATCCAGTCCCCCCTTGTCAGAGGCCTTCATGAGCGTCAGATCCGTTCGCCCGCGGATGCTCTCCCGCCCATAGTCCCACGTGTTGTACAGCCGGTTGAAATTGGCCCCCAGGGCCACAATGCTCCCCACCAGCAGCACGAGGCTCGCCTTGATGAACGGCAGGTATTCCCGATTCCGCACCGCGTCCCACAGGAAAGCGATGATAGCCGCCCCGATGATAAAGAACGTGTAGTAGGTGATCTGTAAATGGCCCGCCCACAGGCTCAGAGCCAAGGAGAGTGCAAAGAGCACTCCACCCCCGAGATACTTGCGTCTGTACAGCGCAATGATCCCTCCCAGCATGGGGGCCATATAGCAGATGGCGTGCGACTTGGCATTGTGCCCAGCCCCTACGATGATGAAGAAGTAGGTGGAAAAACCGTAAGCCACAGCCCCAGCGATAGCCGTCCATGGATTCACCCGGAGCGTGAGCAGCAGGACGTAGAATCCCAGCATCGTCAGCATGATGTAGCGCGCCGGGCGTTGGAGAAAACCGAGGGCCTTGTCGATGTACGACACCACATTCTTCGGGTAATCCAGGGACACCAGCACGCTCGGCATGCCGCTGAACACCGTGTTCGTCCACAGGCTCTGCTCCCCATGTTCAGCCCGGTGATCTATCAGCTCTTTAGCCGTGCCGAGCCATTGCGAGCGGTCGTGTTGCGCCACGAGCCGTCCTTGCAGCAATGGCGAAAAGTAAATGTACGGCAACACGATGAACAGCACCACCGCCACCACGTGCGGTAGCATGCGCTTGATAAGTTCGCTGCCCCTGCTGCTCATGCCCTTACCGTTTTATTGTAATCTCGTTGTCTTGCCGCTTGCACCCGTAACTATTGCGGAAAACTCTTCCCTTCGCGCAGCACCTCTAGCGCTTTCTGCATCGTCGGATCCAGTGCCACCATAATGGGGTAGTAAGCCTCGTTGCCCAGAATGCCTCGCCCGATGTTGGCGTACAGCAGCGTGGTTATCGGTTCACGGATGCGCTCCATCTCGGCGGCCGTGAGCGTGACACCCTGTTGCCGCAGGAATGTGGTGAACTCCTGAAGTATTGGACTAAATTCTAGATGCTGTAGTAGGATCTCCACGTGGACGCATTTCTCCAGCTCCGCGCGGTGCGCATCCACGTAGCGTTGCGCAAAGCGGATGTGTAGCGCGCGACTCGCAATGCGGCGATAGGCTGCCGTGTTGTATGTGGTGTCAATGGGTACAAAGATGTCGGGCATGATGCCGCCACCGCCGTACACGGTGCGCCCACCCGTGGTCTGATAGCGCTGTAGCGTGTCCTGCCGCACGCTATCGGCCCGCAGAAACTCCCCGTGGCGCCAGCGGTTCTCCAGCTCCCCATCATAGCTCTCGGCATCGCCCAGTCTGTACGGCTTCTGGATGCATCGCCCCGAGGGCGTGTAGTACCGTGCCGTGGTGAGACGCATTCCCGACCCATCTGGGAAGTCGAATTGCTCCTGTACTAGCCCTTTTCCGAAGGAGCGACGGCCGATGATCAGGGCCCGATCATTATCCTGAATGGCTCCCGCCACGATCTCGCTCGCCGAGGCCGAGAACTCGTCTATTAGCACCACCAGCGGGATATTGCGCAGCACCCCCTCCCCATCGCTGTAGAAGTCCCGTCGCCGTCGGTTACGCCCCTCAGTGTATACAATCAGCTGCTGCCGTTGCAGGAACTGGCTTGCGATGAAGTGAGCCGCGTCCAGGTAACCGCCACCATTCTCCCGCAGGTCCAGCACGAGCCGCTCCATTCCGTTCTCAGCTAGTGACACTACCGCGTCGCGGAAATCCTGCGGGGTGTTCTGCGCGAAGCGTGCCAGGCGGATCACCCCCGTCGTGCTGTTAGCCATGTAGGCCGCGTCTACGCTACTGATGGGGATCCGATCGCGCACAATGCTGAACGGTAGTGGCTCTGGCACGCCAAATCGCTCCACCTCCACCTCTACCGTGGTGCCACGTGGCCCCCGCAAGAGGGATACCACGGAATCCTGCGGCATCTTCACCCCCGCAATGGTGGTTTGTCCCACCCGCAGAAAGCGATCGCCAATCTGGATGCCGGCCTTTTCCGATGGCCCGCCCTGGATGACACTCTGCACGATCACCGTGTCGGTGAGCATGTTGAACGTCACACCGATACCCTCAAAATCCCCTCGCAGTGGTTCGCCCACCCGCTCGAGCAGGCTGGCGGGAATGTACTCCGAATGCGGATCGAGCTGGCTAACCAGGCTCACAATGGCCGCATCCTCCATGCCTGCCGCGGGGATCGTGTCCACGTAGTTCTGGTTGATAAGCCCCAGCACGTAGCTCATCTTCCACTCTCCACCCCCGAACATCACCTGCCATGCGGTGCGAAAGAAGGTGAAGTGGATCAGTGCCACGCTCGTTCCGATGCTCACGAACATCATCACGAGCACGACGATGAACAGCCTTCGGCTCGGCCCGTTATGCATAGCCCTCCTCGTTGGTCATGTCCACATGCAGCACCTCAATGTTGGCGCGTCGTAGCAGCTCCACCCCGTCATTGAGCCGGTACATCTCGCCGTACACCACGCGCCGTATACCCGCCTGGATGATGAGCTTAGCGCACTCCACGCACGGGCTGGCCGTGACGTAGAGCGTAGCCCCTTCGCTGCTATTGTTGGATTTGGCGACTTTGGTGATGGCGTTAGCCTCAGCGTGGAGCACGTAGGCGTACGTCACCCCATTCTCATCCTCACACACATTCGGGAACCCCGACGGGGTGCCGTTGTACCCGTCGGAGATAATCATCTTATCCCTCACCAGCAGGGCTCCCACCTGCCGTCGTGTACAATACGAATTACCGGCCCATATCTGGGCCATGGCCAGATAGCGCCGATCCAGATCAGCCTGTTTCTCGCTTGAAATCGACCCCTCTCGTTCTTCCAAACGTGCGCCTCCTTCTGTACCCAGGGCCGGGATCGAACCGGCACGGATTGCTCCATTGGTGTTTGAGACCAACGCGTCTACCAATTCCGCCACCTGGGCATGTGGCCCATCTCGCCGCCGCAAAGGTAATAACATTACCGCATCTTTCCACCATGCGCACCGTGAAAAATCGTTGCCTGGCGTTAGCCTCCCGTTGGTGTAGATGCAGCTGGCGCATCTATACCGTCGCCCCGTACCGTGGCTTGGGCCCAGCGGCCACCGTGGATCCCTCAGTCCCCTGCGCGCACTATGCGGCCCGTGGAGATGCTCTTGTCGATGATGAGACGCTTCGGATCCCCGTAGTAGTGTAGCTCCCCATCCAGCCAGTACACCACGTGCAGTTGCTCCCAGGCACGCACCCATACGCCCGAGCGGCTGTTGAGGTATATCTTGAGCCAGCGCATGCTGAAGTCTCCCGCGTGGAGCGTGTGTCCACCGCCCGTCTTCATGAATCCCCCTAACGCTGTGCCACGTAGGCGCACGTCGCCGTAGCACTCCTCAAGATCCATCCCGAAGTAGCGCGTCTTTATGTCTGCGTCAATGCGACCCGCGTATCCATTCACCTTTAGCACGTATCGCAGCACCGGTTTCTCCCAGCTAGCGAGGTAGCTCCCGCCCCCCGTGAGCCGGGTGTGCTTGGAGGGCACCACACCCACGAAGATTTTAAACCGTGGATTGCGACTGCGGAATAGGCGCCGAGCCCCCAGATCTACCACGCTTACGCTGTCGTCATGGTGTTGAATGCGTACGTCGCTCAGCGCGTTTTGCGGGCCAATGATGCGTAGGGTGCAGCTGCTGTCGTTCGTCTGCACCACGTCGAAATTGCCCGACAGGTAGAGTATGCGCAGTCCGCTCACGTCCGTGCTCCGCTCGCCCTCGGCATCACGTTTGCACGACGTCGCCCCCATCACCAGCCAGAGGCTGGCCAGCAGGAGGGCTAATCCTCCCTCTAGGCGTGAGATGCTAGCGGCTCTCATGGCGTTTCCATTGCAAAATTGGCACCTGCACCCCGAATTCCAGCAGGTCGGCGCTGAATGCGTGCGCTTGTACCCCTATCGTGCCGAGGATGCGGGGCGTGAAACGGTAGGCCAGGCGGAGACGCTCGTACACGTACACGGGATTGCCCGGGGGCTGGCGTAGGTAGCTGCCCACGCCTAGCGATGCATGGATTCGCCACAGCACGAGCTCTGTGCCTGCGATGATCCCCACGTAGGGCTGTAGCCAGGGCGATTTGGCCGTGCGTGAGTCGACCCTGTGCGAGGGCCACAGCGCGTAATCAGCCGCGTAGTCCAATTCGCCCCAGAACCCCAGGTAGGGGGTGGGGGCGTACAGGTACTGGGCAGATATAATGAATTTGGCGGCCTTGCGCCCCAGCGGGCTACCGACAGCCTTGGCCCCACCGGCCAGCTGGAGCCGTAGCGAATGCGTGGGGAGCGTGTACTCTTGCGGTGAGCAGGTGTCAGCTGGGCGATAGGCGAGGCGATGGGCATACTCCAGTCCCACCAGCACATAGTTGAGCCCCGTGTTGGGCCGCGAGAAGCTACCGTTGGACAGGTGTGTCAGACGCATCGAGGCCGACACGTGTGCGCTTGTGCCGATCTGCACCCCAGCCCCGAGTCCCAGCGATAGGTAAGCGTTGAGGGGTGTGCCTATGGAGCCGTTGTACGGATTCCGTTTGGCCATGTAGGCCCTCGGCACGTACGCCAATCCGCAGGCCATGTCCAGCTCCAGGCTGAAGCGTGATGCCCGGAGCAAGTAGAACTGCATGGATGGGAACAGCGCATGCGCATAGCCCAGGTACTGGGGCGAGCCCAGATGCATGAGCTGATAGGAGACCCGCAAGGTGGGGTACCCGAAGAATCGGAGGTTGTCTGAGCGGGGATTCGCCGTCAGGAACCAGCCCACCGACAGGGTGCGCGGCAGCGTCTCTCGGAGGGGGATCATCCACGGGTGATGCACCACTAGCGGACCAGCCCCCAGCTGCACGGTGAGCCCCCAGCTACGTCTTACCGACTGTGCGAGCGGCGTTCTACCACCCGATCCGGGAACGTGCGCCGAGGAGGCGCGAACGGATATGAAAAGCAGGATCCCTGCCGCGAGGATAATCCCCAGCGAAGCGGTGCGCCCCTGTGCCCTGGCGTCCGTTTGTGCCATCTACACCCCGAAGCTGATTCCCACCCCTCGCGCCGTGGCAATCAGATCGCAAGTGGGATCTACCAGATTGGGTTGCATCACGGCTTCCACCAGCGGCACAGATATGACGTTGGGGTGTCGGTAGGCCACCATCTCCCCGAATCGGCCCTCTAGCACCATCTCGAAGGCCTTCACGCCGAACTGCGTGGCCAGTATGCGGTCGTACGCCACCGGGATTCCGCCCCGTTGCAGGTGCCCCAGCACAGTCTCCCGCATGTCGGCCTCAAATCCGGAGGCCTTCAGCTCGTGCACCAGCTTGTGCGCCACGCCGCCGAGCCGTAGGTTTTGGTAGCCAATCTCCTCGCTCTTGGTAGAGGTCACCTCGCCCCCCCGGGGCATGGCCCCCTCAGCCACCACCACGATAGCATGCCCCTTGCCCCGGTTGAACCGTTGCTCGAGCCGATCTCGCACCTTATCGATGCTGTAGGGGATTTCGGGGATCAGGCACACCTCCGCTCCACCCGCAATGGAGGCATGCAGGGCGATCCACCCCGCGTTGCGCCCCATCACCTCTAGCACCAGCACACGGTTGTGCGAGGCTGCCGTCGTCACCAGCTTGTCCACCGCCTCGGTGGCAATCTGCACGGCCGTCTGGAACCCAAAAGTGAAGTCGGTGGACGATAGGTCGTTGTCGATGGTCTTAGGTACCCCGATGATGTTGAGCCCCTTCTCGAACAGAGCCTGGCTGATGCGCTGCGAGCCATCGCCCCCCACGCTGATCACGGCATCGACCCCGAGGAATTGCAGTTTCCGCAGCATCTCATCGCTGCGATCCACCGTTGTCCACGTACCGTCGGCCTGCTTGATGGGCCAGGCGAAGGGCCCCCCCTTGTTGGTGGTGCCAATGATTGTCCCGCCGCGCACATGGATCCCCGCCACGGCGTGCTCATCCAGGACGCAGATCTCCGTGGGCTCGCTCAGGATGCCGTCGAAGGACTGTATGCCGCCGATGACCTCCCATCCGCGCTCCTGCGAGGCGCGCTTCACCACGGCGCGAATCACCGCATTCAGCCCCGGGCAATCGCCACCCCCGGTGGCCACCATCACCCGTTTCATACGGCTACGCTCATAGGGCTCCGCTTCATATCACTCGTTCGTACCACGCCCGCCATCCTCCGCGGCGGCGGTGCACCCGATGCTACCGCTGGTAGGCCGGGCAGGGCACCTTGCTGCTCTTGCAGGAGGTGAGAGTCGACGCGCAGCCGATAAGGCACAGAAGGGTGAGGATGATAACGATGCGACGCATTTTCATGATTACAGTACTACGTTACAGTTTGTTGCGATCTCGCGACTCACACCTAGCGCTCAGGCTCTCTAGGCACGTCGCAAATGTACGTCTTTTTACGCTACGGGAGAATGTCGGTTAATGCGGAAATGCGCCATCCTCTGTGCAAAAGTGCGCCTGATGCACAACTTACCTAACGTGATTCTGCCTAAAAAGTTTTGGGTTTGCGCTAAAAATCTTGCCCAATCACCCCTCTCACAGAGCCAATTCGCACCCTGCCAGCGATCTAACGCCGACGCGCTGGAGCGATGTTCCCCCTGCGAAGAGGGGGCTCGTCTCTACTCCCCACCTAGCGGATCATGGGACAAACGGGATTGATTGTCAGCGGAAACAATATCGTGACACTACAGCAACGATGGCTGATCGATGCATTAAGTCATTATGCAACAATGAGTAATGAGTCATTTGGTCGGTGTGGGTATGCAGTTGCTACGGGGACGCTCCATCTGCGATCCGCTTGCGCCTTGTTATCGTGGGGTAATATCAGCCCGTAGATTCTCTGCGCGATGGGGAGGTAGATGCACCGTACCCGCGCCGTACCAACGCCGTATCATGCCCATATTTGGTAGGACAAAGTGCGGTCTTGGTGCGGTGTTGCTGCGGTGAGGCCTGTGTCGTGGGTGCCTGTGTTGCGCGGTGCTTAGCGATGCGCACTCACGAATCGGTCAAGGCCTTGCGCATCGGGTGTCACGGCAATCTCAGTCAGTCCACCACGGCTGAAGAGCCGAGCCACGCTCTGCGCGTGGTCGCAATGGCACTCGCAGGCTAGTAGCCCACCGGGGCGTAACGAGTGGAGTGCAATGTTGAGGAGTGCCTGGTAGAAGAGCAGCGGGTTGTCATCGGGCACAAAGAGGGCCGTGGCGGGTTCGTGGGCAGCCACGCGGGGCGAAAGGGTGGGGCGTTCGGCTGACGGAATGTAGGGTGGGTTCGATACCATCACATCGTACGCTAGGGGCGCAAACTGGTCTGCCTCGAGCATGTTGGCCTGGCGGAATTGCACGTGAGCTCCGAGTGCATGGGCATTGCGCTGCGCCACGGTGAGGGCCTCCAGGGAGATGTCCACGCCCTCCATGCGGCTCTGTGGGGCCTCGAGGGCTAGGGTGATGGCGAGGCATCCGCTGCCAGTGCCTAGGTCGAGTCCTAGGGCGTGGGGTGGCATCTGGGCGAGCACCAGGTGGGCTAGCTCCTCCGTCTCGCGGCGGGGGATGAGTGTGGCCGGCGTAACCTCGAAGGGACGACCGTAGAAGTACGCCTCGCCCAGGACGTACTGAATGGGTTCCTGGGCTGCCAGGCGGGTGAGGAGATGTTGCGCCTGGGTCACCACCTCGGGTGTGACGGTGGCCTCGGGCTCCAGGATCACCTGGTGGTAGGGGCACTCGAGCAGATGCTCGGCGAGTAGCCGCACGTGGGCCCTTGCCTCGGATTCGTCGAAGCATTGCGCCAGCGATTGGCGTAGCAGATGGAGCAGCCCGAGTCGGGTGGTGGGGGGGATTGCCAAAGCGTGATCGTTTCGCTATATTTGCCGCAAAATTAGGCAAAGCGTTATCAGATGGATTGCGAAGGCCTGGATGCGCAGTACATGCGCCGCGCCCTGGAGCTTGCGCAGCAAGGCATGGGGGCCGTGGCCCCGAACCCCATGGTGGGGGCCGTGCTGGTGCGTGAGGGGCAACTGCTGGCCGAGGGGTACCACGCACGCTATGGGACTGCACATGCCGAGCGCGCGGCCATTGAGCAGGCGCGGCGCATGGGAATCGACCTGGAGGGGGCCACGCTCTACGTGAACCTGGAGCCCTGCAACCATCAGGGGAAAACTCCGCCGTGCACTGAGGCTATAGCGCAGACGGGTATATCGCGTGTGGTGGTGGCAACGCTGGATCCCAATCCGCAGGTGGCGGGTCAGGGGGTGGAGGCGTTACGGGCCATGGGTAAGACGGTGGAGGTGGGCCTCATGGCGCACGAGGCGCAGGAGCTGAATCGCCGCTTCTTCACCTATCACACCCAGCGCAGGCCCTACATCGTCCTCAAGTGGGCCCAGAGTGCCGATGGATTCATCGATAGCGACCGGCCGGCGGATGAGCCCCCCGTATGGATCACCAACAATGCGGCCCGCGTGCTGGTACACCGCTGGCGGGCTGAGGAGATGGCGATACTGGTGGGGACGAGTACGGTGGTGCGGGACAATCCGCAGCTCACCGTGCGGCATTGGTGCGGGAACAATCCGCTCCGCGTGGTGCTCGATCGCACGCTGCGCATTCCGGCTGAGAGCCATGTGTTCGATGGGAGCACCCCCACGCTGGTCTTCGCGGGTAAGAATCTGCGCTCCTCGCAGCGCAGCGATACACTGAGTCAGATCCCCAATCTGGATCTCGAGCTGGTGGACTTCATGAAGGGGATCACGGGAGTGTTGCTGGATGCGTTGTACACCCGTGGCGTGACGTCGCTGATGATCGAGGGGGGCACGCTGCTCATTAGCAACTTCATGGCGCATGGCCTGTGGGATGAGGCGCGCGTGTTTGTAGGCAACAGCTTCATACGCCGTGGCGTTGCCGCTCCACGTATTCCCGAGGAGCCGTGCGAGGCGCAGCAGGTGGGCGACGTGCGACTGTACCATTTCCGGCGTCGATCGACGGCCGAACCGCCGGCGCAGCTGGTGGGGCTTGCCTAGCCAAACCGAGGGCGCAGAACACTCCGGTGGACGTGAGAAGGGGTGGGATTAGGCTATTCGCTCTGGCCCTAGGGGTGTTGCTGCTCTTCGTGGCCGATGTGGTGCTAGGCTCGGTGCATGTGGGGTGGGACGGGCTGTGGGGTGCCCTGCGCGGTGAGAGCGGATACGCACTCGAGCGTGCCATAGTAGTCGGTTTCCGTTTGCCCAAGGCCCTTACATCATTGCTGGCGGGGATAGGGCTTGCCGTGAGCGGCTTGCTCATGCAGACCGCCTTTCGTAATCCGTTGGCGGGCCCCTACGTGCTGGGCATCAGCTCGGGGGCTAGCTTGGGGGCTGCACTCGCCATATTGGCCGTGGGGAGCGGGGTGTTGATCTCACCCTTCTCGTTGGCCGCATCGGCCTGGCTGGGGTCTGCCGGGGCCCTGCTGCTGATTCTCATGGCTTCCGTGCGTCTCCGCAGCAATGCCACGCTGCTCATCTTTGGGGTCATGCTCAGCGCAGTGGCGGGGGCTGGGGTGAGCATCTTGCAGTATGCGAGCGATGCGCATGCGCTGAAACGTTTCACGCTGTGGGCGTTGGGAAGCCTGGGCAATGTCACTGGGGGTGCATTGCTCCTGCTCACGGTGGGGGTGCTGGTGGGGCTGCTGCTCGCCTACCTCTGCGTGCGGCCGCTCAATCTGTTGCTGCTGGGCTCAGAGGCTGCACACCGGTTGGGGTTACCCCTAGGGGTGAGCCGTGTGCTGGTGTTCGGGGCTACTACATTGCTGGCTGGCACCGTCACGGCTTACTGCGGCCCGATAGGGTTTATCGGGATTGCTATTCCGCATGTGGCCCGTTGGGTGATGCGCACGGCCAAGCACGGGCCGCTGATCACGGCTACCTGTCTGCTGGGAGGTTTGGCGATGCTGCTAACCGATATCATATCGCAACTGCCAGGTAGCTACACGGTGTTGCCTGTGAATGCGGTGGCCTCACTGCTGGGGTTGCCCGTGGTGCTGCGTATCCTGCTGACGAAGAGGGGTGGGGCATGAGCTATTTGAGGGAGAACGGTCTTGCGCTGCATGGTGTGCAGGTGGGCTACGCGGCCAATCGTCCATTGCTAGGGCCATTGGATGTTGCGCTGCCGCAGGGGGAGTTGGTGGCCTTGCTTGGGCGTAACGGCACGGGTAAGAGCACGCTGCTACGAACATTGGCAGGGGACATTGCCCCGCTGGCTGGGGCTGTGCTTGTGGGGTCTGCGAGGCTGGGCAACCTCTCGGGGCGTAAACGTGCGCAGTGGTTGGCTTTTGCCCCATCGCACCTACGGGCTGATGGTTCGCTCACCGTGCGTCAGCTCGTGATGCTGGGGAGGTACCCCCACGTGGGGTGGTTGCGCTCGGGGCACGACACAGATCGTGAGGCTGTGGTGCGGGCAATGCGCATGGTAGGGGTGCACACGTTGGCCGAGCGTCGCCTGGCGAGTCTGAGCGATGGGGAGCGGCAGCGGGCCAGCATTGCGCTCTGCTTGGCACAGGGGGCCCCCGTGCTACTACTCGATGAGCCGAGTGCCTATCTGGACGTGTCGGGACGGGCTGAGTTGGTGCATCTCCTGCGGGAATTGGCCCACGAGCAGGGGCGTGCGGTGCTATTCTCCACGCACGATTTGGGCACAGCCCTCGAGTATGCCGACAGGCTCTGGGTAATCCATGAGGGGACAATGCAGGATATACGCCCTCAGAAGGCGATAGGCTCGGGGCTGATAGATGCGGTGTTTTCCACTGAGCGCGTACGTTTCGATGCGTCTCGCCACATCTTCACGGCTCGATGAGAATCACGCATGTGTAACTTTTAGGCGCCCCATACGTCCAACGTATAGTACGAAATGTGATGCGTCATGAGTCATCGGTACGAGGTTGTAGGTGCTTATGCCGGTCTGGCGGGTGTTAGGGTGAACGTGTGGCATCGTAAGCATTGGCTGCTGTGGTTGCTGTTGGCCATCCTGCCATGCATCGGTGCGCAGGCGCAGGGGACGGATGGGGTGCCTCTCTATGGACGGCTGATGAATGCGGATGGGGTCTCGGTGCCGGGGGCTGTGGTGTTGCTGGTGCAGCCGCAGGACTCGAGCATCGTGTGCCATGCAGTGACTGACACGGTGGGACGATTCGTGATGCATTGCCAGGCCTCGGGGACGTACTGGTTGCAGTCGCACGTGATGGGCTATTTGCCCGAGAGCCAGCATGTGCAGGTGCCGCGTAGCGAGCCGTTGGAGGTGCGCCTGAGGGAGGATCCTAAGGAGATAGAGGCGGTGCGCATCCAGGCCCGACGGCAGGGGGTGCGTGTGCTGGGCGACACGGTGAAGTACAATCTGAAGGCCTTCACCACGGGGGCTGAGAAGACGCTGGGCGAGCTGCTCTCCAGCTTACCCGGCATCAAGGTGGCCGAAGATGGCACGGTAACGGCCCAAGGGCAGCAGGTGGAGAAGATCCTGTTCAACGGTCGTGACCTGTACGGGAGCAATGTGGCATTGGCCACCAAGAATGTGTCAGCCGATGTGGCCGATAGCGTGAAGGTGGTGCATGGGTACAGCGAGTACAGCCTGCTGGATGGGTTTCAGAATCACGATAAGACGGTGATCGATGTGGGGGTGAGCGAGAGCATGTGGGGCAAGATGAGTGGGGAGATCGAGGCGGGCGGCGGCTATAGGAGTGCCTATGAGGGGCGAGGGAATGCGATGTACATGGGGAAAACATCGATGCTCTCGGCGGTGATAGCCGCTAATAACACAGGAGGGAAGACCTTCACGTACAACGATTACATAGCCCTACAAGGGGGGCTACCCAAGGATGAGAATGGCTTGTACCGCATAGAGATACGCTCTGACGACTACCTGTACCGGCTCATCAATCCGCCCAAAGACACCTACGCGCAGCGCACGGAGATGGTGACGCTGAACTACACCTACAGTCGGGGTGAGAAGCTCAAGGTGCAGACGGCGGCTCTCTACTCGGGTGGGCTGAACAAGACAGAGCAATGGACGACGCGTAAGTTTGCGAATGGGCCAGATATTTGGCAATCGCGCTACACGTCGAGCGAGTCGCACACGAGGATGAATGGGGGTGCGGGGGTGCTGAATGTGACCTATCATCCCTCGGAGCGATTCCTGTGGCAGTACGGGACGATGGTGAAATACTCGCGGGTTCGCATGGGGTACAGCGAGCAGGAGTATTACCGCGGGGCGACCCATTGGTATCGATCCAACGGGTGGCAGCGGCCTGTCGAGTTGCAACAACGTTTTCTGGGTACGATGAAACTGGGCCGGTTTCAGCTGCAAGCGTCGCTGGGGCACGGGCTCAGCACGTCGCGATCGGATATGTACCAGGCGATGGATCGGGCACTCTACCCGTTTCGCATGACACCTAATTCGGACGGGTCATACAGCCTTATGCGTCCGAAGACGACGCGTAGCAACACGCTCACGGCAGGGCTCACGGGGAAAGCTAAGCTCACGGAGAAGCAGTTCCTACAGCTGAGCGTGGGCGGGGAGTTCGATGCGTGGCAGATGGAGTCGCAGTGGTTGAATCATGGTGTGGTTCCACAGCTACTGCCGGGTTTGCCGGGTACGCTGGCAGATTTTGCCACGGTACATCGGTATGGTGGCAGCGCAGGGGTGAAATGGTGTAAGAATGCGGGGCTGGTGCAGTTCACCGTGGGCGTTGTGGGGCACTGGAAGCGTTGGAACGCAGGCATACATGGGGGGACGCAGCGCCGATATTTGGAGCCCGACCTGATGTTCAAGCTGTATTTCAGCCAGCTGCACCAGCTGTGGATCACGGTGGAGGGGGCTTCGGAGTCCACACGGAATGAGACGCTTTTTGCCTCGTACGATCCCTCAGGGTATCACGAGCTCTACTACAGCCAGGGACTAGAGTTCCCACTTACTAAGCGTACCAACATGACGGCCAGCTACATGTGGTATGCGCCCAATGGCGTGTGGAGCCTTTACTGCACGTTGAGCTGTGAGTTCGGCGACCGAATAGAGAAGGAGGTGCAGATGCATGGCCCCTACCAGCTACGTCGCCTGTGGGAGGTGACGTTACGCAGACCCCTGTGGACTTATATCTCGCTCGACAGGACGTTTTTCACGTTTTGGAATGCGAGTGCTAGCCTGAATATCCGGATGTTTGACGGAAGGGTTAGTCGTGTGGCGGGGAAGGAACTGTTCCACAGTGAGGATCAGATGTCGGCCTGGCTCTCGCTGAGGAGTACCTACAATGGCATGTTCAACGTGACGTTGCAGGGGAGTGGCACATACTACGACCATAATTACGGGGAGCGTTGGCGGGAGGAGCTGTACGAATGGCAGGTGAAGGGGGGCGTGGTCTTTAAGCATGGGCCCGTGCGGGCCACGGTGCAGAGCGGATGGCGGGTGAGTCCGTTTGGGCTTGTCGGCCCTAGCGATATCATCCTGGAGGGTGATGTGAGCTACAACTTCTGGAAGAATATGTCGCTGGTGCTAGTGGGGCACGATGTGCTCAACATCGGCGTGCGAAACTGGGCGAGTATCCACTACAGCGACCTCTACCGAACGGAGACAACGTATCGTCGTTTGCCAGGGAATGTGCAGCTGAAGCTGCGCTGGAAATTCGGGGAGAGCAGGGGGAAGAACGGGGTTGATGTCAATGTCTTGTAGGTGCCACGCTACGAGCATGAGGAGGCAGTGGTGCCATTAGCACGGCTCACGTGGGGGTACTGAAATCTCTCCTACCTTTGCCTCGATGTATACGTTCTATCTGAATCCGCTGACGGCCGGTGAGGTTTGTCTTGGGCCTGATGAGTCGGCTCACTGCCTGCGAGTGCTGCGCATGCGCAGGGGGGATGAGGTACGCCTGATCGATGGGCATGGGCACTGGGCCCTGGGGAGTATTAGTCGCGCCGATCGGGAATGCGTGTGGGTTGAGGTTGCCCAGGTGCAGACCATGGAGCCGGGTCTTGCGCAGGGGGTGTGGATTGCCGTGGCCCCCACCAAGAATATCGATCGCGTGGAGTGGTTTGTCGAGAAGGCTGTGGAGGTGGGGGTCGGACGTATCACCCCGTTCGTGGCGAAATACGGCGAGCGGCGGCAGCTCCGGGTGGATCGCCTGGAACGTATAGCACTGGCTGCGGCTAAGCAGTCGCTCACCCCATTCCTGCCACGCTTGGATGCGCTCACGCCGTGGGAGGAGCTCGTGAAGGAGCTAGCGGACTTTCACGGCGAGCGATGGGTAGCCCACCTCGAGGGCGGGGAGAGTTACCTGGGATCCTTGCCCATGCCGTCCCCGGCGGTGGGTACGTGCGTGCTGATTGGCCCCGAGGGAGGTTTTGCCCCTGAGGAGATAGCGCAGCTGCGGGCTCTGGGGGTGCAGACGGTGCATCTGGGGGTGTCACGTTTACGGGTGGAGACGGCTGCTTTGGTGGCGTGCGTGCTGTGCGTGGCTCGTGGCTATGGGCAGGGTGCCGAGCTGCATTAGAGGCGTAGCTGGGTGATTGCTGTAAGAATGCGTGGGGCAAGGGCTGCGGCATAGATTTCACCCCAGATGGCGGCTTATAGCGTTTTGCAATGCGCTATTATTATTACCTTTGGCCATCCGTTGTGCGCTTGCGGCACGGGTGGGATGACCTTTCTCGCACGGGTGGTATTGCGCACTGGCGGTTCTACGTTGGCATCAATGATGATGCCACGCAACCGTGCGGCAGTCTATGGAACATGGAGCTAAGGGTATGGCCCGTTACGAGTTGGTAGGCACCAATGAGAACCCGGCCATTGCCTTCGATGCACAGACAGGCATTCTCGAGATAGCCGGCAACTCGATGCCAGAGAATCCGCTGGCCGTGTATGCCCCGGCGATGGAGTGGCTGCGGAGTTACGTCTCGTCACCGGCACAACGTACGTCGGTGCGTTTTCGTTTGAAGTATTACAACACCTCTACCTCGAAGATCATCATTAACATTCTGGATCTGCTGGGGGAGGTTCGTCGCAGCGGCCATGAGATAGAGGTGTCATGGTATTTCACGCCGGGCGATGAGGATTTGGAGGAGGCTGGGTACGAGTTTTCGGAGAATTGTATAATCCCGTTCCGCGTCGTGCCCATTGGGGGCTAGCGATGCCAACATGTGGGATGCGGCTTAGTAACACCACTATACCATGTCTGGACTTTCAACGTTTCGTCTGAGGTGGATGCGTTTTACGGGCGGGATGCCCAGCACAGAGAAGCTCGAGGCGCGTCGCGCGGCGCAGGATGCGCTGTACGAACGCTACGTGGCCTACAAGAACGGGCCGCAGTGGGCTCGCTTCCAGGAACTCGAGGCACTAGAGCGCAGTGGTGAGCCCCAGCGTGTGGAGGCCGAGTATCGCCGCATGGTGTACGCCGGATCGCCCGAGGAGGCGAAGATGGACGAGTTCGAGCGGCTACGCAAGAGCGCGGCGGTGAGCAAGGTGCTGAAGGGAGGAGGGGATGTAAACCACCCGGAGTATCAGCGATTCCGTGCACTGGAGAAGGAGCTCAATAGCCCGGAGTTCTCCGAGCGGGTGGCTTTCCTGAAGGACAAGGATAAGTACCAGCACTCCGAGGTGGCGAAGGCGATGAATGAGCTGCGGGCCCTACGGACGAGCAGCGAGCTGAAATGGTTTCTGGCCACTGGCAAACGTGCAGACATACGGCGGCGCGAGTCGGAGGAGGTGATACTGTTCGACGATTTCGACGGCCGTCAGATGGATGCCAAGCTGTGGTCGCCCCGCTTCTTCTGGGCAGATGCGCTGGTGGGCCAATCGTTCTCGATGAGCACGGATCCGCAGTGCTATACGGATGGTAAGAATGTGGCGTTGCGCAACAGCTGCCTGGTGATCGAGACGCGGCGTGAGCGGGCTGAGGGGGTTGTGTGGGATCGTGCGCTGGGATTCATGCCTAAGCGGTTCTCGTACACGAGTGGCTTGCTGAACACGGCGCAGGGTTTCCATTTCGAAGAGGGGCTGCTGGAGGCTAAGATTCGTTTTAAGGGTGACCCTGGCGTGGTGCATGCGCTCTACATGCGCACAGGGCAGCAGTGCCCGCAGATTGACGTGTTCCGCTCTTCGCCGAAGGGCGACACGCTGGAGGGACGTTACACGGTGGCACCCGATGTGGTTCGTAGCAGCGAGGTGGGACGGTTGCCGTATAGCGATAAGTTCTTCATCCTCTCCCTGCGTAAGGAGCCGGGCCGCATGGTGTGGGCTATCAATGGGGTCACGTTCCATGAGGAGCGTCGTGACCTGCCTAACAGTCCATTGCATTTCGTGTTTGCGAGCACCATTCTGCCGGGTTACGAGCCGGCGGGAGTTAGCACGCTGGAGATCGACTGGGTTCGCTGCACGGTGCCCCGTCACGCGTAGTGTCTGGCGGATGGTGAGTCCGGCGGGGGCCTCATGGCCTGGGGATCTCTTTGGGGTGCATTGCCTGCATGCTCTCGCTGTGGGCTCAGAGGGGCGATGTGTATCCACCTTAAAACGCCGCGGGGATGACTGAGGCGGTTGCCCGGAGCGGCAGAGGGTGTGGTGCGCATGACGACACAAATTCCACAGTGGTTGCCGTCTACGGATGGGGGGTGGAGCATGAGCATTTCGATGCCTTGATTCACTTCTTTGAGGCGGTGTGCGCCGCAGGCTGGAAGGTGCAGATATACCGACCGCTGCTGGCGTGGTTGCATTCCCAGTTCGGCTACACGCCAGAGTACCTGGCCGTATTCGGGGAGGGGGAGGCCCTGCTTCCCGAGGTGCGCTTCATGGTGAGCATCGGGGGTGATGGTACGTTCCTAGATTCGGCGCAGTACATCGCAGCCCAGGGGGTGCCAATCATAGGGGTCAACTTCGGGCATCTGGGATTCCTGACATCAGCGCAGACGAATGATGCGCAGCAGCTGGTGCAGGCATTGGTGGAGGGGAGGTACACGGTGGAGCGTCGCACCATGCTGGAGGTGCGGGTGGCGGGGGATGACGGGGGGCCCTACGTGTGCCTGAATGATATCACGCTTCACAAGAGCGAGAAGTCGATGCTCGTGGTGAATGCGCACATCGATGGGCAGTTCCTGTGCTCGTACTGGTGTGATGGGCTGATTGCAAGCACGCCCACGGGATCCACGGCCTACAGCCTCAGCGTGGGGGGGCCCATCATTGTACCTTGTGCTAGCACGATTCTTTTATCGCCTATCGCACCGCACAACCTGAGCATGCGGCCGCTGGTGCTTTCCGATGCGTCGCGCATCCATCTCCGGGCGGTGAGCCGTGACCCTAGCATAGTGCTTGGGGTCGATGCACGTGTGTTCCACTGCAATAGCCCGCTGGAGGTGACGATAGCCCGCTCGGCTTGCCAGGTGCAGGTGGTGCGTTTGCACCATGAGGATTTCTACACGGCCCTCCGTAAAAAGCTCAACTGGGGTGTGGGGGTGCGCAACTAGGCACAATTTTTCTCCGTGCCTCACGTTAGGGGAATGAGGCGTAAGAACGATTATGCTTAGCTTTGCAATGGATGGGTTCGAGGTCTGTGGTGTGGCTTGCGGTGGTGTACGAGGGTGAGAGCGTGAGGAGGTAGATGACTGCCGTGGGTGCTCCACGTAGCATTTTTGCCTATGTGTCCTAGATATGGGATGGTATTTGCCCTGCTGACTGTGCTCTTGCTGAGCGTGGGCGGGGGGCTGCGTGCGCAGCGTGCAAATTCTAGTTGGGACGCGGGCGCGGGCCTCAGCCTCATCGGCTACACGGGGGACTACAACCCGACGGCTCTGCCGATGACGTTCAGCGGGGCCGGGCAGCTTGTGCTCCGTTACAATCTCACCCCGATGTATGCTCTCCGTGCTGAACTGAATGGGGGGGGCTACCGAGGCAAGTACATTGCACGGCGTACCTACCTGCCGATGCTGGGGCAGGAGCCGGCGTTGAAGTTTCACCGGCCATTCTTGTCGCTGGCAGTGAGCGTGGAGATACATCTGCTCCCGTTCCAGGTGGATGATTTCTCGGGCCGGCGTGAGAATCCGGATCCGATTACCCCGTACGTGACGGCGGGGATAGGTGGCACATACGTGTTCTCGCACGGCGGGGCACTGAGCATACCGATGGGGGCGGGCGTGAAATTTGCCCTGGGCGATAGGTTCACGCTCAGCCCGGAGGTGCGATTTGTGAAGTCGTTTTCGGATAAGCTCGACTCGTACAAGAATTGGCCGCTGGGCCGTGAGCGATCCTTTATCCACAACCAGGATTGGATGTCGATGCTCACGGTGACGCTCACGTACCGATTCTTGTTCCGTAGCGGGGGGTGCCCTGCGTATCAGCAGAATCCAGAGGTTTTTATGTAGGCTCGTGCCATGCGGAAGATTGAGGGGATAAGGGTTCCGGCGCATGTGGCCATCATCATGGATGGCAATGGGCGCTGGGCCGAGCAGCGGGGAGCTGAACGCTCCGAGGGGCACAGGCATGGGATCCAACCGGTGCGGAGTGCTGTGGGCGCAGCCATTGAGGCGGGGGTGCGTTACCTGACAATTTATGCCTTCAGCACGGAGAACTGGAGGCGCCCTGCAGCAGAAGTCTCCGCCCTGATGCAGCTGCTGATCCAGTCAATCGACCAGCATTTGCAGGAGCTGATCGAGCAGGGTGTGCGCCTGCTAACCATTGGCGACTTATCAAAGCTCCCACCCCTGGTGCAAGAGGCTATTGCTGAGGCGAAGCGGCTGACTGCGCATGGTGACAAGCTTACGCTTACGGTGGCACTCAACTACGGGGCTCGTGATGAGATAGCGAATGCTGCCAGGTGTGTGGCGCAGCGTGCTGTGGCCGGTGAGGTGAGTTGCGACCAGATTGATGCAGAACTGTTGGCCCAGCATTTGGAGACAGCAATGCTGCCGGATCCCGATCTTCTGATACGCACGAGCGGTGAGAGCAGGCTGAGCAACTTCCTTCTGTGGCAGCTTGCGTATGCAGAGTTTGTCTTTATGCCGGTGTTGTGGCCCGATTTCACCAAGGAGCACTTTCAGTCGGCACTCGATGAGTATGCGGCGCGTAATCGCCGATTCGGGGGTGTTTCAACGGGGGGTGGTTTGGAGAAGGCAGATTTGGTGGATGGATAGCCGCAGATGGTGCCTAATTTTGCAAAGCCATCGATGTTGAATACCTTTGGCAGCCGTTTTGGCTTGTGGTACGGGGATCCTATACAAAAGAAACGACTAGCGTTCGATCTTATGACGAAATTCACTGCGCGGAGCTGCGCACTGCGTCGAAACGTTATTCTCTTAGTTCTTCTGTCGATTACGAGTTTTGCCCTGGCGCAGGGTAAGGGGGATGAGTTCTCCTACGGGAATCCGCAACGTTTCGTCATTAAGGACATCAACGTCACGGGGGTGCAGTATGCGGATCCGGCCGTGCTGCTCGACATGATCGGTTTGGCTAAGGGGGATACCATAGAGCTGCCCGGGGCGAAGGTTACGGCTGCCATCAAAAAGCTGTGGCAGCAAAATCTGTTCTCAGGGGTTGACATCCGGGCAGGACATGTGGAGAATGAGTTTGTCACGCTCGAGGTGGTGCTCACGGAGCAGCCTCGCATTTCGAGTATTGAGTTTCAGGGTGCCAAGCGCACTGCGCGTGACGATTTGAAAGAGAAGCTCAATCTGCGTATCGGTCAGCAGGCGGCCCCCAGCACGCTGGATGCTGCGAAGCGCATGATTATGAAGTACTACCTCGACAAGGGGTATCGCAATGCGCAGGTGGAAGTACGACAGCAGCCTGACACGGCCTTCAAGAATGCCTCGAAGGTGTTCTTTGTGATCAATCGGGGGAAGAAGGTGAAGGTCAAGAGCATTGATTTCGAGGGGAATACGGCCTTTACTGATGGCAAACTTCGCTGGAAGGGGTTCAAGAGCACGAAGCGTCTCAGCTGGAATATCTTCCGATCGGCGAAGTTTATTGAGGACAAGTATCGGGCCGACCTCGGGAATCTGATCACCTACTACAATCGGTATGGCTACCGTGATGCGAGGGTGACGATGGATACCGTATACACGGTGGCCCCGAACCGTTTAGGTATTCGGGTGCAGATTGACGAGGGCCCCAAGTACTACATCCGTGATATTAAGTGGGTGGGGAATACGGTTTACCCGGCTGAGACGCTCACTAGCGTCCTCGGGATGAAGAAGGGGGACGTGTATGACCAGTCGCTCCTCGAGAAACGGCTGTTCACCGATGAGAATTCAATTCTGACGGGGTACCAGGATAACGGCTATCTCTTCTTTAGCCTTACTCCTGTGGAGACTAATGTGGAGAATGACTCGGTGACGCTGGAGATGCGCCTCTTCGAGGGGCCACAGGCTACCATTAACAATGTGGCCATCTTCGGCAATACGCGTACCAACGAGAATGTGATCCGCCGCGAGCTCCGTTCGTACCCAGGCGAGCTGTTTAGCCGAACCAATATCATTCGCTCTGTTCGCGAGCTGGCCAACCTGGGGTATTTCAATCCCGAGGCACTCGATGTGCGGCCAGTGCCCAATGCGGCCAATGGGACAGTGGACATCAACTACACGGTGGAGGAGAAGTCGAGCGACCAGCTTGAGCTTTCCGCTGGCTGGGGTGGCGGTATGTTTGTGGGTACGATCGGGGTGCGTTTTGGTAACTTCAGCATTAGGCAGCTGTTCAATCGCAAGGCTTGGCGCCCGGTGCCCTCGGGAGATGGGCAGAGCTTGGCGATACGTGGTACCACCAATGGGCAGCAGTACCGAGCGGTTAATGTCTCCTTCACGGAGCCGTGGCTAGGTGGTCGGCGCCCGACCAATCTGACGCTGTCGTTCTTCCACTCGGTGACGGACTACTCGAAGTATATCTGGCGGCCATCTAGCGACTACTTCAAGGTGACGGGGGGCTCCATCGGGGTTGGTACGCGCCTGAAGTGGCCTGATGACTACTTTACGATTTACTCGGCCCTTTCGTTCCAGAATTACAGCCTGCGTAACTGGCGCTCGGAGTTCCTGTTCACAGATGGTGAGGCTAACAATTTTAGCCTTCAGCTCACGTGGGCGCGTAACTCGGTGGATCAGCTCATCTATCCTCGCTCGGGTTCCAACTTCTCCATTACACTCCAGGCGACACCGCCATACTCGTACTTCAATGGGAAGGATTACGAGTCGCCGTCTATGACCCCGCAGGAGCGTTACCACTGGGTGGAGTACCACAAATGGACTTCGCGAGCGCAGTGGTACACGTCGCTGTGGAAGGATCTCGTACTCTACCTCAATGCGCAGTTTGGGTATCTGGGGTACTATAATCACAAGGTGGGCTACTCGCCCTTCGAGGGGTTCACGCTGGGGGGGGATGGCCTCACGGGCTACAACTACATCTACGGGCGTGAAGCCATAGGGCTGCGTGGCTATGCCAACGGGTCGCTCACGCCAGTTCAGCCCGGTGGGGTGCAGATTGCCAACGTGTACAATAAGTTCACGCTGGAGCTGCGGTACCCTATTATCCTCAAGCCTCAGTCGAGCATTTACATGCTCGTCTTCGCAGAGGCTGGGAACTCGTGGTATGAATTCAATCGCTACAACCCGTTCGATATGCGGCGGTCGGTGGGGGCCGGATTCCGGGTGTTCCTACAGATTGTCGGTATGCTCGGCTTTGACATCGGTTACGGATTCGATGAGATTCGGAATCAGCCCAACGCCAATAAGTGGCAGCCACACTTCATCATTGGGTTCCCATTCTAGCGTTTGTGCATGAAGTTTCACCGTTTGGGTGTCTTTTACTCTCAATACTAAAGCCATGAACGTACGCCATCTGCTGATTGCCCTTTTGCTACTTGCGCCCATGGCCATTCAGGCGCAAAAGATCGCTTTTGTCGATACGGAGTATATTCTCAATAAGATCCCCACGTACCGGTCGGCCCGGGAGCAGGTGGATAAGCTCTCCAAGCAGTACCAGAGTGAGGTAGAGCAGGGGTACGCTGATGTGGAGAAGATGGTGAAGGACTACCAGGCTGAGCAGGTGCTACTCACGCCGGAGATGCGTCAGAAGCGTCAGCAGGGTATCCTCGATGCCGAGAAGCGGGTGAAGGAGCTCCAGGAAAAGTACTTCGGTCGTGAAGGCCTTCTGTTCAAGAAGCAAGAGGAGCTGATAAAGCCCATACAGGATCAGGTGTACTCAGCCGTCAAGGAGCTGGCCAATGAGGACGGCTATGCGGCCATCTTCGACGTGTCGGCCTCCACGGCAATTCTTTACAGCAGCCCGAGGTACGATAAGAGCGACGAGCTGCTGAAGAAGATGGGCTACAACTAGGCTTGCGTCCGTAAATTCGTTACCACGTATTCCATAAATAAGAGACTTTCCATGAGACGGATCCTTTTGATATCACTCTTCCTGCTGGCCCCGCTGGGCATGCTCCTTGCGCAGGGGCCCTACAAGTTCGCTCACATCGAATCGCAGGCGTTGCTCAACTCCATGCCAGAGCGGGATTCGGCAATGGCTAAGCTGAAGACGCTAGAGCAGGAGCTTTCCGACCAGATGGAGCAGCTGCAGGTGGAGCTCAATAAGAAGTACCAGGATTACATGCAGAAGCGGGAGACATTGACTCCGTCGATGCGTGAGACCAAGGAGAAGGAGATTACTGAGCTGCAACAACGCTTGCAGGAGTATCAGGTGGCCTCGGAACGCGATTTCCGGGATATGCAAGGCAAGCTTATGCAGCCGATCGTTGAGAAGGCCCAGGCTGCCATTCGCAAGGTAGGTAAGGAGAATGGATTCCTGTACGTATTCGACAAGAGTCTCGGTGCACTCCTCTATGAATCCAGCGAGAGCGTTGACCTCTTGCCGATGGTGCAGAAGGAGCTAGGCATTAAGCCTACTGCTAAGAAGTAGCCCCCTGATCGGGGAGTGAGATGCTGTGTGCACATTCTGAATCTTGCTCCCCCGAGCAATCGGGATCTCATCCTTCATCGGGCCTGATAGGAGTACTCGATTCGGGAGTTGGGGGGATGACAATTCTTGTACGGCTGGTGGGGCGTATGCCTCACCGGCCGTACGTGTATTTTGCCGATACGGCCTGGTGCCCCTACGGCCCGAGGCCACGCAGCGAGGTGGCGCAGCGCACGTTGACCATTGCTGAGGAGCTGCTACGTCTGGGCTGCTCTATGATTGTGGTGGCATGCAATACGGCCACATCAGCTGCCATCACACTGCTGCGTGAACGGTTACCTGTGCCTATCGTGGGGATGGAGCCTGCCGTAAAACCCGCAGTATTGGCCACGAGAACGGGACATATTGCTGTGCTCGGAACACGTGGCACCCTCCAAGGCGATAAGCTCAGGCAACTGGAGATGCAACATGCAGGCCACGTGACAGTGCATCACGTGGAGGGAGCAGGGCTCGTGGAACTCGTGGAGAGCGAGCAGTATGACTCTCCTGCAACTGCCGCACGCTTGCAGGAGATCTGGCATCCTTTGCGCCCATTCCCTATCGATCAGGTCGTCTTGGGTTGTACGCACTACCCATTTATTCGTCCAGCCCTCGAGCAATGCCTGGGCAGTGGGGTGGGGATCGTTGATCCCGCAGATGCCGTGGCTGCCCGTGCTGTATCCTTGGCTGAGGCGCAGCCCCTCTCGTTGCCCGTGCGTAGTGATGATGCGCAACCCTCGATTACATTCTTGTCATCTGCTGGGGTTGATGAGGTGCCGAGGATGCAGCGCTTTTACGAGGCATACTCGGCGTGTATCCGCCCGTGATGCGAGGTGCCATCGTCTCCTAAGGAGAGCATCGTGCGACTCGCATAGGGGAGCTCTACAAAGGCGATCCAAGAGCAATCCCCCCTCACTGTCGACGCTAGGCATAATTGCTTTTCTGGCAGTGGTGAAAGTAGTTCAAGGATTTTCGGGGAGGTCTTGCTATCCACATCCCTAGAGGATGTGAACGATTTTCTAGTGCTCTCGCGCAGAGAGAGGTTGATTGCTGGTGCCATGCAGTGCGAGGTTTCGCCTATGCATCCCATGTGCGCACGCAGAAGCCATGCACTCGCAGAGGTATAGCCGATGGTGCCGTCCCACCGTTCATGGACGAAAGAGGCCAGTTTACCCCAACATTTACACCGCCCATACGTGCAGATTGCCGATAAAGCATGCCGATAGGGGTACAAAATGTAAACAAGGCCACGAGATTTTTCTCGTGGCGAAAACTGTGCAGTCTATTGTATTACTGTGCTTTAGATGTCATACAGCCCGCGATGCTAAAAATACCTAGACAGCGGTAGAGGCTCAGTATGCCCACTATTTATACCTTTGCGACCGCAAGTGGGATGGTAAGTCTCGCTTGCGAATTGCAGTAGTCGATGAACCTCATAACCATTTAAGACATGAAGACTGCTTTCCGTTCCTTGCTGGTCCTCGGGGCCGCTGCTGTTGTCCTCCTCCCATCGTGCAAGAAGGACATTGAGAACTCCGCCGCTAAGCTGGATGACTCCAAGAAGGCTACTGTAAAGCTGATCCTTGGGGCCAACACCAACGACAAGACCACCAACGATCCTACGGTGAACCCGCAGGGCGTGTTGCAGGAAGTGCCTGCTGGCGCCAAGGCTACGTTCACGGTAACGAACATGGACAACTTTGGTGTTTCTGCCGCTGCTGCTCCCCTTTACTTCGAGCTCGAGCTATCGGGTAAGGAAGCCTCCATTGAGCTGCCTACCTCGGCCAAGAGCATTACCTACAAGGTTACCTTCAGCGATGTAACGGCTGTGCAGACCAACGCTGCTGGCAACCAGGCTGATGACAAGGGGATTCCCTTCCTGAAGCGCTACGGTGCCGATGAGCAGCAGGTTACCATTCTCCCTGGCGAAACGAAGTACATCTCCGTTGAGTACAAGGTGAAGGGCTCTGGCTACGTTACGAAGTAATTGCAAACCTAGGTTACAAACGCACGGACAATGAAGAAGCTAATTTCGCTGTTGGCGGTATGTGCCCTGGGGGTATCATTTGCCGCTGCGCAGGAGGGGATACCCGTCGATGAGCAGGAGCAAATGCTCGAGCAGCCCAAGAGGGTCATATCCACCACGCATCCTGCGGCAGGGACGATCGGTGTGGGCATCGAGGCTGATCCTATTCTCGACTACATCGGCAACATGTTCAACAATAGCTCCAGCAATAACAGCCGTTCGCACTGGGGCCGTCACACGCCGACCATCTACCTCCGCTACTTCCTGAAGGACAATGCGGCCATACGTGTGCGCCTCAACTTCCGGACGACGAGCGACACCTACATTCGTCAGGTTGCCGACCAGGCCGCTTTGGTGCTGGATCCCCTCTCCAACAAGCAGGTAGAGGACAAGCTCACCAAGACGATCAACAACTACACCATTGGGGTTGGCTACCAGATGTTCCGCGGTGGCGATCGCCTGAAGGGTTTCTATGGTGCTGACGTATTCTACGGCTTCTCGAACGAGAACCGCACCTGGGCCTGGGGTAACAAGATGAATGCGCTGAACCCGAACCCGCTTTCGACGACGGATTTCGAGAATCTCTCTACGCCTGCAGCTCCGCTGGCTGAGCGTGACTTGACCCTCACCGGCTCCAAGGCGCACACCTTCGGTGTTAACGTCTTCACCGGTGCTGAGTACTACTTCATTCCCCAGGCCTGCATAGGCTTTGAGGTTGGGGTAGGCCTCTCTGGCCGTGTGGCTGGCAAGGGCAAGCGTACCTTCGAGAAGATGGCCGTTAACGTGTATGACGAGCAGGTTCGTACGGTAGAAGAAGGCTGGGCTTCGAATGTCACCTTCTCCACCAAGGTGCCCGTTACCTACGGTAATTTCTACTTCGTATTCCATTTCTAGGAATCGGAGATGCGGCGCACATTAGTGCGCTAGCTAAGCACTAACGAGGCGCAGGGTACACCCTGCGCCTCGTTTTTATTTGTTTGTGCATACTCCCTCATACTCCCCAAATCAGCGTCGTAATTACCGGGTATGGACACCGAATGCCCTTTTGGCCACTGCGTATTATCATCCGTCAGAGCCTTCCATCCGCATTGCGTAGGAGTGGTCGCCCACCAGCGGTAGGATAGCATCACGCATTGTGAATTCCCTCCTTAGCTAGCGATTCCCTCCTCTGGCCCAGATTATTGCGCATTGAGGATGTCTCCCAGTGGAGGACAGGAGAACTCAAGTGTCCTGGTGACTGGCATGCGTCTCAACGTCCAGCCTTACTCGGGAGTCCACTCGCAGCATAAAGCAACAGGGCCACTTGCCATACGGCAAGCGGCCCTGTGCACACTAAATATCCGGGAGACAATCCCCTAGAACAGCTTCTCTAGCTTCTCCACGAGCACATGCTTAGGAGCTGCGCCAACCTGCTTATCCTTCACTTCCCCGTTGACGAGGAACAGAACCGTGGGAATATTCCGGATCCCGAACTTGCTGGCTAGCGTGGGATTATTATCCACATCCACCTTGCCGATCACAGCCCGCCCGTCAAATTCTTGCGACATCTCGTCTACGAGCGGCCCTAGCATGCGGCACGGGCCACACCACTCCGCCCAGAAATCCAACACCACCGGCTTGTCCGACTGCTGCACAAGCTCCACAAAGTTCGCATCCGTTATTTCCAGTGCCATAGTTCGTTCGTTTGTCGTTAGTAGAATAAAACTCGCACTAATCTTCCTCCTCTAGCAGCACCTCGTCCCTCCCGTCAAACCCCTCTTCCACAACAACAGCTGTTGGGGTATTTTGTTGCACTGAGTGCCCATTTATTTTGATGCGGAAACCCGATTTGATCAGATTGTCAATGCGAAACGCATTGAGTGACAGTCGTGTAGGTGTCGATATCCGTGTTACACGATTATTCCGCTGGTCGTCCAGCTCAAAGCTCAGCGTCGTGCCAGTCTGCTCGTTCGGGAGCAGCATCTGTAGCTCGCTCAGTGCTCCCTGGTCGAACTCGTAGGGGTCAATCACAATGTCCAAGTTTCGGAACCCATGCTCGCGCACAGCCTCAATGGGCTCCACTTCCACGATGCGCACCGAGGGGCCAAAGTCCGGGTTCGATGGTGCAATTACCTGCACCGTTAGGCGCACGATCTTACCCGCCTGGATCTGCTCTTCGAATTTCTGCATGTCACGCTCGAATAGCCGGAAGCTGTACTCGCCCGAGTAGTCATCCATCATCAGCTGCATGTACGGCTTGCCCGTCCGCTTGTTGATAATCTTAGCGCAGGTGCGCACGATGCCTCCCACGTGGAATGCGTTTCGCCCCACAAAGGCATTGAGGTTCGACGAGAGCTCGCCCAGCCTTACGTCGCACAGGTAGCGAATCTCCGCCTCGTACTTGTCCAGCGGATGCGCGCTTAGGTAGAGCCCGAGAATCTCGAACTCCATGTTCAGTAGCGGTATCGGATTGCTCGGTAGGGCTATCTGGGGGAATGGTGGTTCGCTGATTGCACTCTCTAGCGCTGTGGCTCCAAATAGCGAATCCTGGGCACTCTCACGGAAACGGTGCACCTTCTGCCCGAACTCCACCAGCTTATCCAGGAATGTGACGCTCACGCTCTGACCATCCTCTCGGCTCGGGCGCACCTCTAGCTCATGGAAGTAGACGGCCCGGTTGTGCTCCGGTGTCAGCGTGTCGAGAGCTCCACCGTGGATGAGAATCTCGAGGTTCCGCTTGTTGAGGGCCGTTGTGCTCACGCGCCTCAGCAGGTCGTACACGCTCTTGTAGGGCCCATTCGCCTTGCGATTCTCCACCAGCTCCCGCATCGCCTCGCCATTCATCCCCTTCATCGCCACCAGGCTGTAGCGAATGTCGCCGTTGGGCATTACGCTGAATTCGCACCCGCTCTCATTCACATCTGGCGGCAGCACCCGGATCCCCATCCGTTTGCACTCCTGCATGAAGACGGCCAGCTTGTCTGCTTCGCTGTGCGCCACCTCCAGGTTGGCCGCCATGAACTCGCTAGGGTAGTGCGCCTTGAAATAGCCCGTCTGGAACGCTAGCAGCGCGTAGCACGTGGCATGCGACTTATTGAAGGCGTACGAGGCGAATTTCACCCACTCGTTCCAGATCTTCTCCACCACCTTTGTCGGGTGCCCATTGCTCTGACAGCCGCTGACAAACTGCGACTTCAGCTTCTCCATTTCAGCCACCAGCTTCTTACCCATCGCCTTACGCAGGGCATCCGACTCGCCAGGCGTGAAGTTGCCCAGCAGCCGCGACTGTTGCATCACCTGTTCCTGGTACACCGTGATGCCATACGTCTCCGCCAGCACCTGCTCCTGAGCCGGAATGTCGTATTCGATGGGCTCCCGCCCGAACTTGCGCTCGATGTAGTGATTGATGTTCTCCATTGGCCCTGGCCGGTACAGGGCATTCATGGCTATCAGATCCTCGAACTTATCGGGCTTCAGCTGCTGGAGATATTTGCGCATACCAGGCGACTCGAACTGGAACAGCGCCACCGTTTCGCCCCGGCCAAAGAGCTCCAGCGTGGGGGTATCGTCCAGCGGTATCGTGTCGAGATCGATATGTTTACCCCGCGTGTGCTCCACCAGCCGCACCGCCTCATGCAGTATCTGGAGCGTTTGCAGCCCCAGGAAGTCCATCTTCACCAGTCCTACCTTCTCGATCACCTTCCCGTCATACTGCACCGCCATCAGCTCGTCGCCCTTATTGGGCAGGAATAGCGGCGCGTAATGCGTGAGTGGCTCCTTGGAGATAATGATGCCGCACGCATGCTGGCTGATGGCGCGTAGCGTCCCGTTGACCCGCATTGCCCAGTCAAAGAGCTTGCGCTGCTCGCCCGACGAATTCTGGTAGATGTTCTTCACATCGCGCGACTCCTTGAAGATCTCACGAAACTGCGTCCCCTTGATGTCCTTCATCGCCTTGTTCACCGGCGAGGCCACGTCTGAGGGCATCTCGAACACCCGCACCACGTCGTTTATCGTCCCCTTGGCCTTCGAGCGGTTGAAGGCTGCTACCCCGGCCACGCAGTCGTAGCCGTACTTCTCCTGCACGTAGCTGATCACCTCCATGCGCCGCGAATCCTCAAAGTCCACGTCGATATCGGGCAGCGATATACGGTCGGGGTTCAGGAATCGCTCAAACAGCAGGTTGTAGGCCAGCGGATCCAGATTGGTAATCCCTAGCGTGTACGCCACGGCCGAGCCGGCTGCCGAGCCACGCCCTGGCCCCACGTAGATACCCCGATCCCGCGCCTCGCGGATGAAGTCCCACACAATCAGGAAGTAGCCCGGGAATCCCATGCGCTCAATGGTGCCCAGCTCAAACTCCAGCCGCTCCTTGCACTCCGCAGGCAGGGGCGATCCCCACCGCTGCGCGGCACCCTCGTACACCAGGTGCCGCAGGTAGGTCTTCTCATCCGGAAACGGCTCCGGCACCGCAAAGTCGGGCATCACAGGGTCGCGGTCGAGCTTATACTCCGCCACGCTGTCGGCTATGCGCTGAGAGTTTAGCATTCCCTCCGTCACCATGCGCATGTACTCATCCTCCGCCAGCTCGTGGGGCACTGACTGCCCCGATGGCCCTGCGGGGCCCGGGTCTAGATTCCCCACCCGCATGTAGGCCTGTGCCGCCTGCGTGTACATTGTTGCAAAGGCAGCCCGCATCTCTTCCTCCGACTTGAAATACTCCTCATGCGTGTACGTCCACCTGTCTGCATCATTCCACTTCTTCCCCGTCGACACGCACAGAATGTAGTCGTGCACATCGCTATCCTGCTTGCGGAGGAAGTGCACATCATTCGTCACCACTAGCGGTATCCCCATCTCGAGGTGTAGTCGCATCAGGGCCACCATCACCTTCAGCTGCTTCTCCACCGTGTCGCTGTGCTTGGGCTCCCTGCTGGGGTGCAGCATGATTTCGAGGTAGAAATCCTCGCCAAAGATCTCGCGATACGCATTCGCCATCTGGCGGGCTAGCCGGTAGTCATCGTTCAGCACCGCCGTGGCAATGGGCCCGCCCAGGCACGCCGAACCCACAATGATCCCCTCGTGGTACTGCCGCAGCAAGTCCATGTCGACTCGTGGGTAGCGGTAGAATCCCTCGACGTTTGCCCGTGACACCAGCTCGCAAAGATTCTTGTAGCCCGTCTCATTCTTAGCCAGCAATATCAGGTGGTAAGGCTTCTCATCCTTCTTGCGATCCCGATGCGAGCGGTGCGCCACGTACGTCTCACAGCCCGCGATGGCCTTGAGCCGAAACTGCTTCACGTGAGCGATGCGTTTCGCCCATAGCGCCTTCGTCTCCTCATCCGTGGCCGAGTCCAGGCACTTCTGCATCCGCTTCTCGCTCTTATCCAACTTCTTGTTGGCAGACTGGATCTCCTTGAAGAGGGTGTAAATCCCGTGCATCACCCCATGGTCTGTCACCGCAATGGAATTCATGCCATACAGGCGTGCCTGGCGAATCAGGCCGTCGATGCGGCATGCGCCATCCAGCTTTGAGAACTCGGTGTGCAGGTGCAAATGGATGAAATTCGACATGGCTCACGGGTTGTTTACCGGTGCAAAGATCCTTTTTGACGACGTGAATTGCAAGCCACGCTGCTATAGTTCGCCTCCATTCCTTCAGCGTCTAGCTAGCCGAGGGCCATTGCCACTCGCAGCTTCTACGGCCAACAAGGCTTGCGGACGGAATTGCCTCCGTGCATAAAAAAGTCCCCGCCGGCAATTGGTTCACCGACGGGGACTCCACATCATACCTTCCGTCGTCTTAGACGAACGGAGGGATTTAGCCCATTATTTTACCACGCGCACGCTGTACGAGCTGTCTGCACTGTGCAGACGCAGTATGTACAGCCCCTGGGGCAGGTGCGCCGTGGAGAACGTGAACGTATCCCCGCTGTTGCGGCCGTTCGCCACTACCACCCCGTGCATGTTCACCAGCTCGTAGCGCAGCACCTGATCTGCGCTGTGCACTGTGAGCTGGCTGCTGAACGGATTAGGCGACACCGTCACAACCTTCAGCGCCTCTACGCTCGTGCCCGGATTTGTACCCGGATTCGGATTAGGCTTGGGCGTTGAGACGGCCATCACGGTCACCTGACACACGCCAGTGATGCCATTGTGAGCCTTAGCCTCGATGCGCGCTGTGCCCTCCTTGAGCGGGGTCACCTTGCCATTCTCCAGACGAATTACATCGGCTGGCTCCACGCTCCACGTCAACTCCTTGTACGTGGCGTCTTCGGGCAGAACCTTCGTGGTTAGCTGGGCCGGAGTATCACCCACACGCATTGTCAGCGTCGCGGGATCAATGGTCACGCTGGTGACGCGTACCACTGGCGACGCGGGATCTACCACCGTCACCACGCACTCGCCCTTCACCCCGTTCTTCGCCGTGGCGATCACGTGCGCCAGACCCGCCTTAATGGGGGTAACCTTGCCATCGTTATCCACCGACGCAATGCCTTCGGGCTCTACGCTCCATTTCACAGTTTGGTCGGCCATGTTCTTGGGCTCCACCACCGCCTTCAGCTCTGCGGGGGCAGCACCTAGCTTTATCTCCAGCGTGGCTGGGGTCACCGTTACGCTGATGGGCTTCGTGGCATCGGTCACCGTCACCAGGCACTCACCCTTCACCCCATTTTTAGCCGTGGCAATCACCTTCGCGCTCCCCTCCTTCAGCGGGGTGATCTTACCCTCTTCCACGTTCACAATGCCCTCAGGCTCCACGGTCCACGTGAGCGTTTTATCTGTGGCATCATCGGGCTTCACGGTCGCCGTGATCTGCCCAGGGGCACCGCCGAGGGCCAGGCTTAGCGTGGCCGGGGCGAGCGTTACCTCCGTCACCTCCTGCGTTACGGTCACCTCGCAGACATCCTTCTTCCCATTGTGCGCCATGACGGTAACCTTCGCCTTACCAGGCTTAATGGGGGTTACCTTGCCATTCTCCACCGTGACAATGCCTTCCGGATCCACGCTCCACGTGAGCTCCTTCTTCGTGGCATTTTCAGGCGTAAACTTCACCGCGAGCTGCACAGGGCTATCGGTGGGCTTCATGGTGACCTCAAAGGGCTTCACGCTTATTGTCTCCACCGGAATTATCACCTGCACGGGGTAGCTTTGCGTCTCATTCTTCCACTTGGCTATGATCGTGGCATCGCCCACCTTCACGCCATGCACCTTGCCATTGCTCGTCCCCACGGTGGCTATCTCCATGGCATTACTGTTCCAATTCACCACCTGCTCAGCCTTGGGGACCATGTCGTTGAACTTGGCCACCAGCTGCACATCACCATCCAGGGGCACCTCATTCGGGCCCTCAATGGTGAAGCAGTTCGACACGTCACCGTGGAACCTCCAGTGCTTCTTCGTCATGAGCTCTTTCCGAGCAGCCAAATTGCATGTGTAGTGGAGCCCTTCAGCCTCGATGTCTACACGCTGCCGAGCATCCGCATCTGCGGCCCAGCCCGTGATGGTGGCATCGTAGGTTTCTTGGCTCATGCCGCACCGCTTGAGGCCGATGCTGAAGAACGTCGCGCCAGCACCAGCACGGAACTTCCACGCCCCGAGCGATTGGTTGAACATCGTGCAATCATCAAAGATGCCTGCAAGCTTTTCCACCTTTGATACGTCCCACTTGTCCAATGGCTGGTTGAAGGCTTTGCACCCGAGGAACATCTGCTCCATGCTCGTCACCTTCGACACCGTCCACCCATTCAGCGGCTGGTTGAAGGCGGGACACTTAGCAAACATCCCCGCCATCCAATCCACCGACGACATATCCCATTTGTCTAGCGGCTGATTGAAAACCGTGCACCCTGCGAACATTGCGCCGGTGTTTGTCACCGTTGTCATTTTCCACTTGTCCAGTGGCTGGTTGAATGCAGAGCAATCCAGGAACATGCTCTCCATGTTCTTAACCTTCGTGATCTTCCACTCGTTGAGCGGCTGATTGAATGCAACGCAACGCGCCAGCATCCCACTCATGTCCTCCACTTTCGATACATCCCACTTCTCCAGCGGCTGGTTGAATTGAGTGCAGTTGGCGAATGTCGCTGACATATCAGTCACCTTCGACACATCCCACTCTTCCACTGGCTGGTTGAACGAGCTGCACCCGGCGAACATCTTCCCAATGCTCTTGACCTTCGAGAGGTTGGGCTTTCCTACATTGGGCCCAAACACCATGTTGACGCAGTCAACAAAGGCGGCCGTCATATCTTCCCACACCACGTCGCCCCAGGCTACCACTTCCACGAGCGCCTTGGCACTACCGTAGCTCTTCTCTACGTCTTCCGGATCGCACATCTGGAACTGCGTGACTCCCTGGGGGTACACCTTCACGATGTAGTCGCCCGCCTCCGGCACCGTGAGCGCATAGGGGTTATCGGGACTGGTGGTCAACATCTTCTCCGTGGGAGCCCCGCCCTCTTTCTCCCAGGTGAGCTTGTAGTTCGTCCCCTTAATTGGGATCTTCAGCACCTCGTTCGCCGCCTCGGCGTGCCACTTGGTGACGAATGGGTTGTTCTGGGCAAAAAGCAGCCCTGCGCCGAGCGGCATCAGGGCGAGGACCATCATCAGGCGGCCCAGCCATCGTTTAGTCGATTGCATCATCTCAAAGCCGTTAAAATTCAACCGAATTGCAGATCTGTTGACGTTTCACAACAGAATACACAACGCAGAGTATACCTAAAAGGTTTCTTTTAGACCCATTCCGAAGCAGAATATTGGTGTTTCCCCAATGCGCAGTGGTCAACGCATGCTGTGCGTACGCGAATGCGTGGGGCGGTGCACACTTGTACACGTGAAATTGTGCCCTCGGTGCCCCTCTTCCTACCAATCGAGGTGCTACCTGTGTCGTGCGGTCGGCTCGCAGTGCTGAAATGCACTTTGCGGATGCGTGTCTCCTCTCCGGCCTTTGCCACACGGCACGTAGGTCTACCCTTTGCGTCTCTTTTGCCTGTGACCCTAGGGGATGCCTACGGTAGCGCGTTTCGCCCTACCTTTGCGTGCAGGCCCTGGGATGCCATTCATGTTTACCGTTGCCATCACCCCTCCCGTCACGTTGCCGCATGAAACGGCGTGGGCTCTCGCCATGCTTGAGGCGGGCGTGTCACGTCTCCATGTGCGCAAGCCCGAGTGCGATGCCCATCAGATGGCCTCCTATCTGGAGCCGCTCGTTGGGGCCGGCTTTGCCCATCGGCTCGTGGTGCACGGGCACCATGCGACGGCATTGGAGATGGGGGTGAGATGCCTTCATTTCACCGCGGCCATGCGATGTGCTCATGCGGAAGGGGAGTGTTCCTGCTGCGGGCGAACCACCTCCACCCATAGCGTGCAAGAGCTCTTGGGGCTCGATGCGGGCTGGGATTACGCCTTCCTGAGCCCCATCTTCCCGAGCATATCCAAACCGGGATACCAGGGGCACTTCAGCGCGCACGAGTTGCATGCCGCCACGCGGCAGGCCCTGTGCCGTGTGGTGGCTCTGGGGGGTATCGATGAAAACACGTTGCCCCGGCTGCCTGGGCTCGGCTTCCATGGGGTGGCCATGCTGGGTGCTCTCTGGCAGCAACCATGCGTAGAATCCGCCTTGCAGCTCCTACGACAATCCCTTGCCCTATGACCATATTGCCGCCACCCCACGCGCTTGCCATCGCGGGCTACGACCCCTGCGGCGGGGCTGGCCTGCTCGCGGATGCCAAGACGTTTGAGGCTTTCGGCGTGCTCGGCCTCACGGCCATGACGGCGAATACCATCCAGAGCGGTAGCGCGTACGAATCGACTATCTGGGTGGATGAGGATACGCTCCTGCGCCAGATCGAGCTGCTGTACGAGTCGTACCTCCCGGCGGCTATCAAGGTGGGCATGATGCGCGATCATGCCACTATGTCCCGCGTGTTGGACATGGTGCAGGCGCATTACCCCGGCCGAGCCGTTCCCGTGGTGGTGGATCCAGTGCTGCGCGCCACGGCGGCCCAACGGGGGTTGCACGGCCGCATGTCGGGCTCCCTGCGTGATTGGCTTCCCCGCGTCACGCTGCTCACCCCGAATGTCCCCGAGTATGAGCAGCTATTTGGGGCTGCCAGCCCAGCAGATGTGGCGGCCGAGTATGGTGTCTCCATCCTCCTCAAAGGGGGGCACGCCCCAGCTCAGGGGCAACCCGGCGTGGTGGATAGGCTCTTCACCGGGGGGCTAGAGCATCAGTTTGAGGTGCCGCGCGTGCCGTTCGACAAGCATGGTACGGGGTGCGTGCTCTCGTCTGCCATCGCGGCCCAGCTGGCCCAGGGGGTGAGTTTGATCGATGCCTGCCGACAGGCGCAATGCTACGTGGCCCGATTCCTTGCCTCCGCGCCCGGCCGACTCGGTCTCCACTACGCACCCCGCTAGCGAATCGCCGCAGGTGATCCGTCGGCGATTCGTTCTACACAAAAACTACCATCACCGTACCAAGTCCGTATTTGGCCGACGAAATATGGACTTGATGCGTCGATGCTACGGTGTGGGTATGCCGATGATGCGCAATCGCGCCCACTCCTTCCCGCGAGATTTTGCGTTGAGACAGCCGCTCGCATCGGGGAATAGACGTATCGTCAGGATCCCATGAGTCCCTAAAATATGGTTTGGTCGTTTTCATGAATCAGGCTACCTTTGCGCCGAAAGTTGCAAGGCGTGGATGGTATGGCGAAGGCAATAAGGATACGCAGGGGCCTCGATATCAAACTGGTCGGCACTGCCGAGAAGGTCTACCAACGCTTGGGGACTGAGGGGGACTACTCGTTCTACCCATCTGATTTCCCCACCGTGATGCCGCGCCTGCTGGTGCACGAGGGCGATGCTGTGAAGGCGGGCACCCCGCTGTTCTGCGACAAGCGGAATGAGGCCATCCGCTTCTGCTCCTCGGTGAGCGGGGTGGTGAAGGTGGTGGAGCGTGGGGAGCGACGACACCTCGACCGCATCGTGGTGACATGCACCGATTCCCACATCGAGTATGAAGAGTTCGGGGCGCAAGCGCCCGCCTCGCTCGAGCGTGAGGACATCGTGGTGCGCATGCTGGAGGGGGGCGTATGGCCACTGGTGCGCCAGCGCCCGTTCAACGTGATCGCCAACCCGCAGATTGTGCCGCGGGACATCTTCATCTCTACGTTCGACACGGCCCCCCTGGCCCCCGACCTCGATTTTGCCATTAAGGATGACGGGGAGAGCTTTCAGGTGGGGCTCGATGTGCTGGCTCGCCTCACCTCGGGGGCTGTGCATCTGGGCGTGAATGCTAAGTACCCGCCGCACAAGGCGTTTGCGTCGGCGCGCGGGGTCAAGATACACGAGTTCTCAGGGCCCCACCCCGCGGGTAATGTGGGGGTGCAGCTGCACTGGGTGGCCCCCGTCTCGAAGGGCGAGGTGGTGTGGACGCTTCACCCGCTGGACGTGGTGATCATCGGTCGCCTCTTTGCCACGGGACGTTACGATGCCCGGCGCATCGTGGCGGTGGCGGGCAGCGTGGTGCGCAACCCGCGCTACTGCACGGCCATGGTGGGATCGCCCATGGCGGCCATGCTGCACGATCAGATTGATCCTGAGGGTAACGTGCGCATCGTTAGCGGCAACGTGCTTTGCGGTCAGGCTACAAGCCTGGACGGAGGCCTTCATTTCTACGACTCCATGGTCACGGTGCTTCGCGAGGGGAACCGCCCCGAGTTCATGGGATGGGCCATGCCCGGCTTTGGTAAATGCAGCGCCTCGCGCCTGTTTCCTGCCTTCCTGATGCCCTGGCGACGCTACGACCTCGACACCAATCTACACGGCGGCCGTCGGGCGTTCGTGGTTAGCGGCCAGTACGAGCGCGTCTTCCCCATGGACATATACCCCGTGCACCTCATCAAGGCCATCCTGGCCGATGACATCGAGGGGATGGAAAACCTGGGGATCTACGAGGTGGCTGAGGAGGATTTTGCGCTGTGCGATTTCGTGTGCACCTCCAAGATGGAGGCGCAGTCCATCGTGCGTGAGGGGCTCAATCGCATGATCAGGGAGTTGAACTAACGACAGGACGGAGAGCAATGGGACTGAGGAGTTACCTGGATCGGATACGGCCCACATTCTCGCCCGGGGGCCGGCTGGCGAAGCTGCACTCGACATTCGATGCCTTTGAGACGTTCCTGTACGTGCCACCCACCGTCACCAGCCGGGGGAGCCACATTCGCGATGCCGTGGACATGAAGCGCACGATGATCGTGGTGGTCGTCGCGCTGCTGCCGGCCCTGGTGTTCGGGATGTACAACGTGGGGCTCGAGCATGCGCGCATGGTGGGGGAGACCATCGCCTTCTGGCCCGCGCTGGGGTTCGGCCTGCTGCAAGTGCTGCCTACCATGGTGGTGAGCTACGTGGTGGGGCTGGGCATCGAGTTCGGCGTGGCCCAGGCACGTGGGCACGAGGTGAATGAGGGGTTCCTGGTGTCTGGCATGCTGATCCCCATGGTGCTACCCGTGGGCGTGCCGCTATGGATGGTGGCCCTGGCCACCGCGTTCGCTGTGATATTCGGCAAGGAGGTGTTCGGCGGCACGGGGATGAACGTCTTCAATCCGGCCCTGGTGGCCCGAGCCTTCCTATTCTTCGCCTTTCCCCGCTACATGTCGGGTGATGGGGTGTGGGTGGCCGGTGCGGGTGTGGAGCAGGCTGTGCAGGGGTTCAGCGGGGCCACACCCCTCTCGTACGCGGCCTCTGGGGTGGAGCATCTGCCGCCGGTGACGGATCTGTTCATGGGTTACATCCCGGGCTCTGTGGGTGAGACGTCTGTGCTGATGGTGCTCATCGGTGCGGCTATCCTGCTGCTATCGGGGGTGGGCAATTTCCGGGTGATGTTCTCGGCTTTCGCAGGGGCTATGCTCATGGGGCTCCTCTTCAATGCGGTGGGGAGCAATGAGTACATGCGCATTCCGGCTTACTACCATCTGCTGATGGGTGGATTCGCCTTCGGGGCGGTCTTCATGGCTACCGACCCGGTGACGGGGGCGCAAACACGCCTGGGGCAGTGGATCTACGGTCTGCTCATCGGCGCGTTCGCTGTGCTGGTGCGTGTGCTCAACCCGGCGTACCCCGAGGGGATGATGCTCTCGATCCTGCTGATGAATGCCTTTGCGCCGTTGATCGACTACCTGGTGGTGCAACGTAATGTGCGGGCTCGCAATCGTCGAGCTGCCCGCGTCGCCGCGGCGCAAGCCTAGAGGCCGATCCTTGGTGTGCAAGTAGTAATGGACTGAAGGGATGAAACGCGACAGCAACGTCTACATCTTCCTATACTCCGCGGCGATGGTGGTGCTGGTGGCGGTGCTACTTGCCGTGGCCGCTACGGCCCTCAAGCCCGAGCAGCTGGAGAATAAACGCATGGAGAAGCGGCTCGATATCCTCAACTCCATCCGTATACAGGTGGAGGTGCCCGAGGGAAAAAGCCGTCAGGCCTACGTGGCAGAGCAGTACGACCGCTACATTCGGCAGGCGGTGCTGGTGGGAGTGGATGGTCGCCGCGTGGCGGGTGACGCCTTCGATGTGGATCTACGTGATGAGATGGCTAAGCCGGAGAGCGAGCGGCACCTGCCGGTATTTGTGGCCACCCTGGATGATGGGAGCACCAAGTTCATCTTCCCCCTCTCGGGCCAGGGCCTCTGGGGAGCCATCTGGGGTTACATGGCGCTGGATGATGACCTGAGCACGGTGTACGGCGTATCATTTGCCCACAAGAGCGAAACGCCAGGGCTAGGAGCTGATATCGCTCTGCCCAGCTTTCAGCAGCGCTTTCAGGGCAAACAGATGTTCGATGGGGATCGATTGGTGTCCATCCAGCTGCTGAAGCGCGGGGCGGGGAATAATCCCCACGCTGTGGATGGCATCTCAGGGGGCACGATGACGAGTAAAGGGGTAGAGGCCATGCTGATGAGGAGCCTGGCTGAGTATGAGGCTTGTATTGCAGCACTGAAGCGGGAGGGCATGCGCCATGAGTAGCGGAGGTATTGGATCGCTCTTCTCCAAGGAGAATCTACGCCTAATCACGAACCCGATAGGGATGAGCAATCCGGTGACGGTGCTTATCCTGGGCATCTGCTCTTCGTTGGCTGTGACGGTGAAGCTGCGTCCCGCCATCGTCATGGGGCTATCGGTGATCGTGGTCACCAGCGTATCAAATCTGGTCATGTCGCTGCTGCGCAAAGGGGTGCCCAATCGCATACGCATCCTGGTGCAGCTCACCGTGGTAGCCGCGCTGGTCATACTGGTGAATGAGCTGCTGAAGGCCTACATGTACGACGTGAGCAAGCAGCTCTCGGTGTTCGTGGGCCTCATCATCACCAACTGTATCATCATGGGACGCATCGAGGCCTTTGCCCTCGGGCATAAGCCTTGGCCCTCGTTCCTCGATGGTATCGGTAATGGGGTAGGCTACGGTATGATTCTAGTGATCGTGGCCTTCTTCCGTGAGCTGTTCGGCTTTGGTACCATCATGGGCTACCAGGTCATTCCTGAGAGCTGGTATGCAAGCGCAGGGGGATTCTACGAGAACAATGGCTTTTTCATCATGCCTCCGATGGCCCTCATTTTGGTGGGCGTGATCATCTGGGTGCAGCGGCTGCTGAACAAATCGCTAATCGAAGGGAAGAAGTAGTAACACGCTGGGGGGCGTGAGTCGAGGCCCCAGGGCCATCGTAAGCTATATCAGCTATGGAGAACGTGTTGGGTATATTCGTGCGGTCCATCTTCGTGGACAACATGATTTTCGCCTACTTCCTGGGTATGTGCTCATACCTAGCCGTATCGAAGACGGTGAAGACGTCGGCAGGGCTAGGGGTGGCCGTGATATTCGTGCTGGTGATCACAGTGCCAGTGAACTACCTGCTGAACCGCTTCATCCTGTCGCCAGGGGCTCTGTCCTGGCTCGATGAGCGATTTGCAGGGGTAGACCTCAGCTTCCTCTCGTTCATTATGTTCATTGCGGTGATCGCCTCCATCACGCAGCTCGTTGAGATGGCTGTGGAGCGTTTTTCACCCTCGCTGTATAATTCGTTGGGGATCTTCCTCCCGCTGATAGCTGTGAACTGTGCCATTCTCGGGGGCTCCCTCTTTATGCAAGAGCGCGCATACCCCACGATATGGGAGGCCCTCTCATTTGGCCTCGGCTCGGGCATCGGGTGGTTTCTAGCCATCGTGACCCTGGCGGCTATCCGTGAGAAATTGAAGTACTCGAATGTGCCTGCGCCACTCCGCGGTGCGGGTATCACCTTCATTCTGACTGGGCTGATGGGGATCGCATTCATGACGTTTATGGGAATCAAGTTGTAGCCTGTCGATCTACGCACCGGTATAGGGATTTGCCCCGTGCCACTGGAGGGTGAGAGGTGTAGGGTCGGTTTTGAACTGTTGACGATATGGTACTGCTCGATGTAAGCATGACGATAGTGCTGCTTGCGGTGGGGGTCTTTCTCCTCATCACCTTGCTGCTAGTGGGCATGCTGCTGTATGCGCGCAAGAAGCTGGTTCCCTCTGGCAACGTCAAGGTCTCCATCAATGGGGGAGAGAAAGAGCTTGAGGTACCTACGGGAGGCTCACTCCTCTCTACGCTTGGCGATCAGGGGGTATTTCTACCATCGGCTTGTGGTGGCGGGGGTACGTGTGGCACGTGTCGCTGCCAGGTGCTGTCAGGTGGGGGAGGCATTCTGCCTACTGAGACAGGTTTCTTCTCCCGTCGGGAGCAGCAAGATAATTGGCGCCTTGCCTGTCAGGTGAGGGTGCGTGATAGCCTGGAGTTGCAGGTGCCTGAGCATGTGCTTGGCATCAGGAAGTGGGAGTGCGAGGTGATATCCAATCGCAATGTGGCCACTTTCATCAAAGAGTTCGTGGTGCAGTTGCCGCATGGTGAGCATCTGAAGTTTCGCTCGGGTGGCTACATACAGATTGACGTGCCTGCCATCACGGTCGATTTCTCCAAGGACATTGAGGTTGACCCGCAGTTTCGGGATGAGTGGGATAAGTTCCACATGTGGGATCTGCGCATGGTGAACACTGTGCCTACCTATCGGGCCTACTCGATGGCCAACCATCCGGCTGAGGATAGCATCATCATGCTGAATGTGCGCATCGCCACGCCCCCCTTTGATCGGGTGAATGGCGGGTTTATGAAGGTGAATCCAGGGCTGTGCTCCTCGTACATCTTCTCGCGCAAGCCTGGAGATAAGGTGAATATTGCGGGCCCGTATGGTGAATTCTTCCTAGTGGAGGGAACGCATAATGAGATGATGTTTATAGGGGGCGGGGCTGGTATGGCTCCCATGCGCTCGCATATCTTCCACCTGTTCAGGAGCCTCAAGACGGATCGCAAGGTGACGTTCTGGTATGGGGCTCGCTCGCGCAGGGAGATATTCTACGAGGACGAGTTTGAGGCTATTGCTCGTGAGTTCCCAAACTTCCGGTTCACCATTGCCCTCTCGGATGCTCAGCCAGAGGATAACTGGACAGGAGCCAAAGGGTTTATCCACCAGGTGATATTTGATGAGTATCTCTCCAAGCATGAGGCACCTGAGGACATTGAGTATTATCTTTGTGGGCCGCCTCCCATGACGGCAGCAGTGAACAAGATGCTGTACAATCTGGGGGTGGAGCAGGATATGATCCACTATGATAATTTCGGCGGATAGTCTTTGCTACCGGCCGTGCAGGCTGGGTGAGCGTGATTCTTTGAGGCGGTCAGCACATATGCTGACCGCCTTTTTTGTGCCTGAACATTTGGCTCCATTGTTCAGTGTCGGGTCTGCGCATCATATGGGCGTAGGGCTAGCCTGGAGAGCTCTGTCTAGCTCCACAGCCCTAGTTGGCGCAGATGGACCATGGATTAGTAACCAAAGAAGCGAAAAGCTATGAGTATACGGAAGATTAATGCCTGGTTTGCACGCTACGGGGCGTGGGTGATCCGTCGCCGTTGGTGGTTGATAGGGGCCTTTGTGCTCCTATTGGCGCTGGGGGTAAATGGCATCCGCTACCTACAGGTCGAATCCTCGTACGAGAGCTACTTCCTGGAGGGTGACCCCATGCTCCTCAAGAGCGATGAGTTTAAATCCATCTTCGGCAATGATACCTACCTCGCAGTGCTCACGGAGTGTGACAACAGCTTCACCGCTGAGCACCTGGGGCTGCTGCGTGAGCTGTCAAACGAAATGCTCGACAGCATCACGTACGCCGAGAAGATCACCTCGCTCACCGACCTCGAGTTCATGGTTGCCACCGATGACGGGGTGCGCATCGAGCAGATTGTGCCCGAGGTGATACCCGACGATCCGGCCGGCCTGGAGGCAATACGCCAGCGTGCATACTCCAAGGAGCACTTGGCGCGAAGGATTGTCTCCTCGGATGGACGTTACACCTGGGTGCTGCTGAAGCTAAGGCCGTTCCCTAAAGATACTACCCTGATGCGCTACGGGAAGAGCTTCTCGCCCGAGGATCTGACGGGCTACGAGCTAGAGCGCATTGTGAAAAGCCCTCGTTACGCCGAGTTGCACTTGCGCGGGGCAGGCATGCCCTATGTCAACCAGCAGAAAATGAAGTGGCTAGGGCGCGAGATGCCCAAGCAATTCCTGCTTGCCATCCTGCTGTCAATCGTGGTGATGCTTGTAGCCACCCGTTCATTCCGTGGGGTGCTCGTGCCAATCCTTTCGGCTGTGGGCGCATTCATCATCGTGTACGGTGCGCTGGGGTACGCCAGTATGCGTGCCGACTCAGGCATCATGATGATCCCTATCCTGCTGGTATTCGCCGTGGCCGTGGCCTACAACATCCATGTGTACTCCTACTTCCGCCGGCAATACTTGCTGCATGGCAAGCGTCGCCAAGCCGTGTGTGAAACCGTGGGTGAGATGGGGTGGCCCGTGCTTTTCAGCGCGCTCACCACGTTTGTCGCCCTGCTGTCATTCCTGCTGATACCCATGATGCCTATGCGTTTCTTGGGCATCGCCTCCTCGTGTAGCGTGCTGATGACTTTTGTGCTTGCTATCACCATAATGCCGCTGGCCCTGAGCTTTGGCCGCGATAGGGCTCCGAACGCCAAGGTGCAGCAGGCCGGGGGGCATTGGCTCGACCGTAGGCTAGCGCATTTCGGGGGGCTCGTACTAGGGCACAGACGTCTCGTGGTGTGCGTGGCCGTGCTCGCCACGGCCTTTTCCGTGTGGGGTTTCACGCGCATCGAAACGGCTTTCGACGTGGAGCGCACCATGGGGCGTAGGATCGAATATGTGGACAACTTGCTCACCATGGGCAGCACAGAGCTGGGCTCGGTGTACTCCTACGACCTGATGGTGGAATTCGACGACGATGGCGCGGCCAAACGCCCAGAGAACCTGATGGCATTAGACTCGCTGGAGCAGCACGTGGCGCGCTATCCCCTCACCAAGCGCACCTCATCGGTGCTTACCATCCTGAAAGATCTGCGTTCCACGCTCAACGGCGGCGATCGCGCCTACTACAGCGTGCCCACGCAGGCCGACGAGGTGGCGCAGCTGCTTCTGCTCTACGAGAATGCGGGGGGGAGCGAGGCCGAATACTGGATGGACTACGACTACCGTCGTCTTCGCCTCATGGTGGACATCAGCACATTCAACTCGGCCGAGGCCGAGCGTGAGATGGCCGACGTGCTCCGCGAGGGGCAGCGTCTCCTACCGAATGCCAGAATCACGCTGGTGGGTAACCTGCCGCAATTCACCACCATGATGCAGTACGTGGCCCGTGGGCAGGTGTCCTCCTTCCTCATCTCGCTGCTGATCATTGGGATCATGATGATGATCGTATTCGGCAGCGTGCGCATCGGCCTCATCGGACTGATCCCCAACGTGCTACCTGCGCTCATTGTGGGGGGCATCATGGGGTGGGCCAACTACCCCCTCGATATGATGACCGCCACCATCATGCCCATGATCCTGGGGCTCGCGGTGGATGACACCATACATTTCATCAACTTCGTGCGCGAGGAGTTCGCCGTGGTGGGCAACTATCGGCAGGCCATCCTGCGTGCTACGTCGGTGGTGGGAACCCCTGTGGTGCTCACCAGCCTCATCATCGCCGCCAACTTCGCGGTGTATATGACCAGCCAGAGCCGCCAATTCCTGCACATGGGCCTGTTGGCCGTCTCGGGTGTCCTTGTGGCCCTGCTGGCCGACCTGTGCATCACACCATTACTATTCCAGCGTTTCAGCATCTTCGGCCGTGAGACCCGCCCTGATGCCGAACCCGTTGCCGACGAATCAATCAACAAACAGTAGCCATGAAGAGAATAGCAGTGTTGGCCATAGCCGTGGCCATGTGCGCCATTGTCGCCGACGTGCAGGCGCAGGCGTTGACCGGACGCGATGTTGCCCAGCGGGTGAAAGATCGTCCCGATGGCGACACCCGGCAGAGCGAGGTCGTCATGACGCTAATCAACAAGCGTGGGAGCAAGCGCGAGCGCAAGATCCAGTCCTACTCCATCGATGTGGGCGAGGGCAAGCGCGATCGCAAAAGCATCATGTTCTTCCTCTACCCTGGGGATGTGAAGGGCACAGGATTCCTCACCTGGGACTACGACCAGGTGGGCCGCGAGGATGATCGCTGGCTCTACCTGCCAGCCATGAAGAAGACGCGTCGCATCAGCGGCTCATCCGCGAAGACCGACTACTTCATGGGGAGCGACTTCACCTACGACGACATGGGGAGCCGCAATGTCGATGAGGACACGCACAAGCTCCTAGGCGAGGAGGAGCGCAACGGCCACAAGTGCTGGAAGCTCGAGTCGACACCCAAGGACAGCCACGAGATCTACTCCAAGCGTATCGCCTGGGTGCGGCAGGATTGCCTCATCGCCGAGCACGTGGAGTACTACGACCGGGCGGGCAAGTTGCACCGCACGCTCGAGGTCTCAGACATCGTGCAGCAGGGGAGCTACTGGGTGGCCCGCAAAATGCACATGACCAATGTGCAGACGGGGCACCAGACGCTCATCGAGATGAAGAACATGCGCTTCGATGAGAAGATGGACGAGAAGCAGTTCACCGTAACATCGCTCGAACGTGGAAGCCTATAGTTGTGCAGGTCGCCGAACCTGCCAGAATGGCCCCCAGCCCCGGCGCATCCTCAGCGGGAGTGCCCGTGCGCCTATGCGTGTGGGCTGGAGGTGGCCACGCAGGGGTATGATCGTCGTGGGGTGCCTGCTGATCCTGATGGGCTGCGGAGTGGCCAGGGCGCAGGAGGGCCTGCAGTTTACGACCCGCGCCGATGTCGACACCTACCACGGTGTGCGGGCAGCGCGGCGTGCGCCGTTTACGATCTCGCGCACCCGAGCCAGGGCCTGGGTGCAGGCGGACTATGGCCACTCGAGCGCCGTGGTGTCGGCCATGGGGACGTACAATGCGCTGCTGCCGTCGCTCAGCGGGTTCAATCTGCGGGAAGCCTTCATGGAGTACCATGGCGACTACTGGGGGCTTAGGGCCGGGCGCCAACTCGTGATATGGGGAAATGCCGACGGGGTGCGGATCACCGATCTCGTCTCCCCGATGGATCTCAGCGAATTCATGGCGCAGGACTACGACGACATCCGCCAGTCGGTGAATGCGTTGCGACTCTTTCTGTTTGGCCAGACGGTGCGCCTGGAGCTCGTGGCCGTGCCCACGTTCGAGGGCTACACGCTGCCCGTGGAGCGTGCCAACCCGTGGAGCCTACTGCCCCGGAACACCCCCTGGCCGGTGGAGTGGGTGCCCGATGGGAAACCCGCATTCAGCCTGAAGAACATGGAGTATGGGGGGCGGGTGAGCGTTTCGCTCCCGGGGATAGATTTCAACCTGGCAGGGCTCTACACGTGGAATAAGATGCCTGTGCTGGAGTATGAGATGACCCCCTCGGGCATGCGCATTCATCCCCGTCACTACCGGATGGCCTTCGTGGGGGGCGATGCGTCGAAACCCGTCGGGCAATGCGTGCTGCGCGCCGAGCTCGCCTGCAATTTCGGCAAGCACTTCAGCTATCAGCCCATGTCAACCGCCGCCCAGCGGGGCTTCTTCACCACGCACTGGCTGGTGGGGCTGGACTGGTTTGCGGCGCACGAGTGGAACGTGTCGGTGCAGTTCTCCTACGAGACCATTGCCAAACATCAGCCCTACGTCATTCAGCATCGGCACAGCATGCTGGCCACGCTCAATGTGTCTAAGAAGTTGCTCAACAGCACCCTCCAGCTGGCCAACTTCTCCTACTACGACGTGCGCAACAAGGGCTGGTTCAGCCGTTTCTCGGCCGACTACGCCCTCAGCGATCAGATCCACCTGATGGCTGGCTACGACTGGATCGGTGGCGATAAGGGGAGCTTTGCCCAGTATAAGGACAACTCCCAGGTGTGGCTCCGGGCCAAGTATAGCTTCTAGGTGCGGGCTGCCCCTAGCTGTTACGCGGGCTAGGGAGAGGTAAGGGGGGATCGATCGCCACGGATCGATCCCCCTTTTAGGTGTGGTCGCAGGGCCCTCCGGCATGGCCAGGGCTACTCCCCATGCCCCCTCTGTGGGGATTGTGTTATGGGAATTACACCCCATCTCATCCCCATACTCGATGCACCCACGCCGTATCAAACCCATATTTGGCCCACCAAATACGGACTTGGTACGGTGTTGCTTTTACGATGCGGGGTAGATGCCCGGTCGTAGTGGGTGTCGAAAACCCTATCTGAGGCAGGTTGGGGGATGACGTTTTACACCTTGTTGCTGCTGCCGGGGGATGATGGCTCTCCCGCCTCGGCATGCAGTAGGCGCAGGGCCCGTTGGGGTGATGTGGCCCAGGCGAAACGGAGGTAGAATCCGAGCCCGCAGGCCCCGAGCCCGGCGAGGAAGGCCATCCAGATGCCTAGGGCCCCTAGCTGGCACACGAATCCGAGTAGGTAGGCTAGCGGGAGCCCCACCAGGCAGTAGCCTAGCAGGGAGATGAGGGCCAGGGGTGCGGTTTGACCAATGCCGCGGAGCGCATTCGCGTAGGCCACCTGGAGACCGTCCAGCGGTTGGTAGGCGAGGCCCACCAGTAGCAGCGTGGCAGCGAGGTCGATTACCTGCGGCGAATCGGTGAATAGGCTCCCGAGAGGATGGCGCAGCATGTACATGCTGCCGGCCATGAGCAGGGCGAATAGCAGGATGATGTGATAGCTCCCCGCCGCGGCGCGTCGGGTATCGCGCACGTGCCCCCGTGCCCAGGCATGGCTGATGCGTACGGAGGCGGCAGCCCCGAGCCCGTAGTAGGTCATGAAGCCGAACGTCTGAAGGGTCACGGCGATGTGGTGGGCGGCCAGGGCTGTGTCGCCGAGCCAGCCTACCATGATGACGGCCAGGCTGAACATGGCGGTCTCCAGCCCCATCTGCATACCCACGAATCCTCCCATGCGCAGGATGCGCCGTGGCATGCTGGGGTGTGGCGATTGTGCACGGCGGTAGCTAGCCACCACGCGGCGGAACGGACGCTGAAGGCGCAGCGCAGCCACCATGGCGAGGGCCATGAGCCACCGGGCTATCAGGGTGGCCACGCCGGCCCCGAATAGCCCCCACTCGGGAAACCCGCAGTAGCCGAAGATGAGCAGGGTGTTGAGGATGATGTTGAGCGCATTGCCGCCGAGCGTCACATGCATGGAGAGGGAGGTGAGTCCCAGGGCGTCGGCCAGCTGCCGGAGCGTGCAGAAGAGGGCCACGGGTGGGAGCGACGCGAGCATGAGCGCGTAGTAGGGACGGATGAGCGGGAGTAGATGCGTGGGCTGGTGCATCTGGGGGAGCAGCAGGTACACGCCGAGCATCAGGGCCAGCACGCCGAGCGATACGGCCAGATTGATGCGTATCCCGCTGCGCAGCAGCCCCCCTAGCTGCGATGCGTTGCCAGTGGCATGGGCCTGGGCGAAGAGTGGGGTTAGCCCGTAGCTGAAGCCTAGCAGGAAGATGAGGGGCAGATTGAAGAGCCCCACGCAGAATGAGGCTGCCGCAAGCTCGTGCACATCGTGGGCCCCGATCATGGCCCCGTCGGCAAAGCCGAGTAGCACCTGCCCGAGTTGGGCCACCACCAGGGGGCCACCCAGGCGTAGCGTCTCGCGGTAGTGCGTGGCGAATGGGTTGGCCATGGTGGATGTCTCTCGGGTGAGACTATCGCGCCGCTGGGGCTGCGGGGGTCTCTGCCGCGGGGATGCGCAGGAACACCTTGTCGCCCCGGCGCACTAGCTGACGCACGCGCAGCGAGCATGTTTGCCCCTTGGCCACGCATGGCACCTCCACATCATCCACCCGCATGCCACTGGCCTCGAGGGTGATGACCCCGGTTGTGGGGCCGATAATGTAGAGCTGGGCCCCCTCGCGTAGCTCCGCGGCCTCCACCTTGATTTCGGCCACGCGGGCACGGCGAAAGTAGTTGGTGATGATGCCCAGGCTCTGCTTCCGCTCGGTGGCTGCCGAGCCGTAGTGCACGGACCACTCGCCCATCTTCTGCCCGAGGTAGTAGCCCTCCCAGAACCCGCGGTTGAACACGCTGCGCAGGCGGCCTTTCCATTGCGACACCTGTTTGGGTGTGTAGGTACCCCTCGCGCACGCCTGGGCTGCCTCGCGGTAGCACTCGGTGACCGTGCGCACGTACTCGGGGCTGCGCGCCCGACCCTCTATCTTGAGCACCGATATTCCTGCGCCGATCATGCGATCGATAATGCCGATGGTGCACAGATCCTTGGGCGACATGAGGTACTGGTTGTCCACCTCGATGGCATTGCCCGTCTCAGTGTCGGTGAGGGTGTAGCTGCGGCGGCATATCTGCACGCAGGCTCCCCGGTTGGCTGAGCGGTGGGCATCGTGCAGGCTGAGGTAGCACTTGCCCGAGATGGCCATGCACAGGGCCCCGTGCGCGAAGGCTTCGATGCGCACCAGCTTCCCGCTAGGGCCCGTGATGCGCTGTTGCTCTATGTCGCGGGCAATCTCGCCGATTTGCTCTAGCGTGAGCTCGCGGGCTAGCACCACCACGTCGGCCCACTGGCTGTAAAATTGCAGGGCCAGCGTGTTGGAGATGCTTAGCTGGGTGGAGATGTGCACGGGTAGCCCGTTGGCACGCGCAGCCACAATGGCGGCCTGATCGCTGGCGATGACAGCATCTACACCGGCCTTTGCGGCGGCCTGGAGTAGCTGTTGCAGCTCGTCCAGCTCGCTGTTGTAGACAATGGTGTTGGCTGTCAGGTAGGCTTTGGCATGGCTCTGATGGCACTGGGCCACCACCTGCGGGAGATCCTCTAGGGTGAAATTGATGTTGGAGCCCGAGCGCATGTTGAGCTTGCCCACCCCAAAGAACACGGAGTTCGCCCCGCCTTGCAGGGCGGCGGTGAGCGAGGCGAAGTCGCCGGCAGGGGCCATTATCTCGGGATATTCCATCGTGACGGGGGGCGGCTGGGTTGTGTCGAGCCTGTGTGACCCCGGCCGCAAAGGTAGCAATTCGGCAGGCTGCGGGCGATTGCGCGGGGCTAAGGGCCACCGGCGAATCCGTGTGGCCATGCGGGCTATCTTTTGGAAATGTGGTACCTTTGGGCCACAGAGTAAGATGCTAACTGTAGGGAGGACGAACATGAGCGAGATAAGCAAGATACGGCCCCAGGTGCTTTGGCAGCAGTTTGATGCTATTTGCCAGATTCCCCGCCCATCCAAGCATGAGGAGAAGATAATCGAGTATCTGCTGGCCTTCGGCAAGAAGCATGGCATAGAGACGAAGAGGGATAAGGCGGGCAATGTGCTGATGCGGAAGCCGGCCACGCCGGGCTACGAGGGCCTCAAGTCGGTGGTGTTGCAGAGCCATGTGGACATGGTGTGCGAGAAGAATTCGGACGTAAAGCATGACTTCATGGTGGATCCCATTCGTCCGGTGCAGGAGGGCGATTGGGTGCGGGCGCAGGGTACCACGCTGGGGGCCGACGACGGGATTGGCGTGGCGGCTCAGCTGGCCATCCTGATAGATCCCTCCATCGAGCACGGGCCGCTGGAGTGCCTCTTCACGGTGGATGAGGAGACAGGCCTCACGGGTGCCTTCGCGCTCGAGGCGGGGTTCTTGGAGTCGGAGATATTGCTCAACCTCGATTCGGAGGATGAGGGCGAGCTATTCATCGGGTGCGCCGGGGGGATCGACACCACGGCCACGTTCCGTTATACCACGAAGGGTACCCCGGCCGACACGCGGACGTTCCGCCTGGCGGTGGCGGGGCTGCAAGGAGGCCACTCGGGGGATGATATCCACAAGGGGCGCGGGAATTCCATTAAGCTCATGGCTCGGCTGCTCAGCCGCGTAGATGCTGAGATGGGGATCTTCCTGATCAATCTCGAGGGGGGAAACCTGCGTAATGCCCTGCCGCGTGAGTGCTTTGCCACCTTTGCCATTTCGAATAAGAACACCGAGGCGTTGCAGCAGCTGGTGGAGCAGATGCGCCACGACTTGCAGCACGAGTACCGCAGCACTGAGCCCAGCCTGAGCATTGAGTTGATGCCGGGCGATGTGAGCTCGGTGGTGATGGAGAAGGAGTCGCAGGATAAGCTTATCCGTATGCTCCTGGGGCTACCGCACGGGGCCATTGAGTTTAGCCGGGAGATCCCAGGGCTGGTGGAGACCTCTACGAATCTGGCCTCGATAAAGCGGGTGGATGCCAATGCGCTGTTTATCACCACGAGCCAGCGTAGCTCGGTGGATTCGGCTAAGGAGTACATTGCCGCTGCGGTGGAGAGCGTCTTCAAGCTGGCGGGCTGCGAGGTTGAACATTCGGACGGTTACCCGGGGTGGGCTCCCGATCCGCAGTCGCCCATCCTGGAGGTGACGGTGGATGCCTACAAGCAGCTGTTTAAGACCGAGCCTGTGGTGCGGGCCATCCATGCGGGACTGGAGTGCGGACTCTTCCTGGAGAAGTATCCCAAGCTGGACATGGTGTCCTTCGGGCCTACCATTCGCGGGGCGCACTCGCCGGATGAGCGGATTGATGTGAAGTCCACGGTTAAATTCTGGAACCTCCTGCTCGAGGTGCTGAAGAATGTGCCGACCGCCTGCTAGGTGGAGGGCAGTGATAGGATGCATGAGCCGCAGCACCCACGCGGGTGCTGCGGCTGTGCGTGTCCCAGCTTATGGGTGTGCAGACGGCTCGTGCCGCTGTGCGGGTGAGGGGATGCATCATGGCACCGTGTCAGCATGCGTGGTGCGTCCTGTGACGATTCGATCGTAGGCTATGGAGGTAGTGGTTCTCTCGTCGGGGTGTGCCAATTGCCGGGCGCAGGCCCGCATTGTGGAGCAGGCTGTGGCTGAGATGGGGCTGGAGGGGCATGTCACCCGTGAGGAGGATGTCATGGAGGTGCTTCGCTACGAGGTGCACACCCTGCCTGCCATTGTGGTAGACGGTAAGGTGGTGCACAGCGGCGGAAGGCTCTCTCTGCCCGAGGTGAAGGCCCTGTTGCAAGGGCTACAGGGGTAGGGCGTAGCTGGTGCATCTACCTCTGGGTGTGGCCCCGGGGTTTACGTTTGCCCCGCTGGGTCGCCCGGTAGGGCCTTGGGAATGAGATGAATGGGGTAGGGCACTGCGGAAGAATGAACTATGGAGTGGCTGCATGCACTGCGGGATAGTGGTAGCACACCAGCGTTGACGGCCTTTGTGCTGGGGCTCCTCGTGGCCCTGGATGGCTGCACGCTTGCCACGTCCATCACAGCCATTGGGTACATTGCACGGGATCTGGATGATCGTCGTAGGGCCTTCTGGCGCGGGCTGCTGTACGCCCTGGGGCGCACGGTGACTTACCTTTTGCTGGCGGCCATCATCATTCCACTGTTGCGCACGGGGAGCAGTCTGGCAGGGGTGGAGCATGCGCTCTCCACGTATGGGGGGCTCATACTGGGGCCAGGTCTCATTCTGGTAGGGCTCATCATGCTGATTGGGAAGAGATTGCAGCTGCCCACCCTGCGGATTACCGCGCTGGGCCAGGGGCTCACCCACCGCAAGGGGTGGGGCTCGATGCTGATGGGCATGCTCTTTGCGCTGGCCATTTGCCCCACGGTGGGGATCCTCTATTTTGGCATGCTGCTCCCGATGGCATCGGCGACAACCTGGGGGTATGGGTTGCTATTCATCTTCGCCGTGACGACGGCACTCCCTGTGGTGATCGTGGCCTGGCTGCTGGCCTTTAGCTTGACGAGCGTGGGGGCATTTTACAACAGGATGCGCACCGTGCAACGTTGGCTGAACTGGGTGGTTGCCATCCTATTCATTGTGGCTGGTGTGCAGCAGATCTGGGAGCATTACGAGCACCATCACGAGACGGAGGGTGCGCATGCGCACGTGGTCAGCGCTATGTTGCGTGGGGTGGTGACGGAGGACTCGCGGGCTGTGTTCGTTACCCGAGTTCGTTAAACCCCCACCGCATGACGGGTGCGTTTCCGCGGAATGTGGGAGGGTTCCCCGGGTATAATTGGCAAAAATAAGGGGTTTTAAGTCTATTGCACATGCACTACCTTTGCGAAAAAGGCTAGGGATGGCTACAGATGCCAATTCGGGTGATGTGCGTGCTCACCTGCTCTCGGTAGCTCGAGAGCTGTTTTATCGCCAGGGGTACCAGAAGGTGACCATGCGGGCCATTGCGACAAGGGCAGCCATGTCGCTGGGGAATATCTACAACTACTTCCCCACGAAGGCAATCCTCTTCGAGGCAGTGCTGGCACCCGCACTGGTGGCTATTGATGCCCTCGATAATCAGTGCGTCGACTTGGATCCGACATCTGGGGATTGGCTCGTCTCCATGTTGCCGGTGCTGATGCGGAATTTCTCGAAGCTCGTCGAGCAGTTCCACAAAGAGCTGCACATCATGTTTTGCGGCATACAGGGATTCTGCCCAGGCAACTACCGAGATAAATTTATTGAGGATCGTCTCCTAGCTGGGAAACGCTTCCATGAGCAGTTTCTGCGGCAGCACTCGGAGGTGGAAATGGAATATTCAGAGCTATTCTACCGTGTACGCTGCGCCGAGTGGTATGAGGCGATGCGCCTGCTGGTGCAGAGTGCGGGTATGACGGCTGAGGAGAGGGAATCGTTCATTCAGTACTACGCGCTATTTGCCACCGCGGGTTGGCAGGCATTGCTCACGGTACCCCCTGGTCTTTAGTCCAGCTCGGGGTTTACACTCTGGTGCAGCACAGGCACGTAGCACAACGTGCAAAACGACTTGGTGGCTTGGCACGTGTCCCTCGTAGCTCTCCGTGGGCCTGATCTGCCACAGGTGCCGCAGGATTGTCTGTGCCTACGCTGGCTGTAGAGCGGCAGAGGAGCTGGGCGCAAACAGCCATTGGACTTCCGTCAGCTCCGTGCCCCTACGGGGCGTTTCGCTGGGGAGAACCGTCAGGTGTTTAGCCCAGCACGTCTAGCACCTGTTGGGCGTGTGCTCCCGTCTTGACGGCATCGAAAATGTGTACGATAGTCCCTTGCCCATCGATGAGGAACGATTGGCGGGCTACGCCCATGTACGTGCGGCCGCAACGCTGCTTCTGCACCCACACGCCGTAGGCCTGCGCCACGGTGTGATCACCATCGGTGAGGAGTGGGAAAGGGAGGCTGTGCTTGGCGATAAAGCCCGTGTGCACCTTCGATGAGTCGGGGCTTACCCCCAGCACCTCGACACCTTTAGCCCTGAGCTCGGCGTAGCCATCCCGCAGGTTGCACGCCTGGGTGGTACAGCCAGGGGAGTTGTCCTTGGGGTAGAAGTAGAGTAGGAGCGTGCGCCCCGCGTAGTCCTGAAGCGTGACAGTGGAGCCATCTTGCAGCTCCCCGGTGAACGCAGGGGCAGGCATGCCTATCTGGAGTGCCATAGGTGTGGACTGTTAGAATTCGCAGTGCCCTGGGGTGCGGGGGAATGGTATCACGTCGCGGATGTTACCCATGCCCGTGATGAAGAGCATCAGCCGCTCGAACCCAAGGCCAAAGCCGCTGTGGGGCACTGTGCCAAATCGCCGCGTGTCTAGATACCACCACACGTCCTTCTCTGGGATCCCAAGATCCTCGATGCGCTGGCGTAGCTTGTTGTAATCAGCCTCACGCTCAGAGCCTCCAATGATTTCCCCGATCTTGGGGAAGAGCACGTCCATAGCACGCACGGTGCGCCCGTCCTCATTCTGCTTCATGTAGAAGGCTTTGATAGAGGCGGGGTAATCTGTCAGGATGACAGGGCGTTTGAAGTGCTGCTCCACTAGGTAACGCTCGTGCTCGCTCTGTAGGTCGGTGCCCCAGGCCACGGGGTATTCCCACTGGCACTTGGCATTCTCGAGGATGGTGATGGCCTCTCCGTAGGTGAGACGCTGGAAGGGCTGCGCCACCACGAAATGCAGTCGGTCGAGCAGCTCTTTGTCCCAGTTGTCATTGAGGAATTGTAGGTCTTCCATGCAGTGGTCGAGGGCGTACTGCGTGAGAGCCTTGAGTAGCTCTTCGGCCAAATCCATGTTGTCCTCGATGTCATAGAAGGCCATCTCTGGCTCTACCATCCAGAACTCGGCTAGGTGCCGCGGCGTATTGGAGTTCTCGGCGCGGAACGTGGGGCCAAACGTGTAGATCTCGCCCAGTGCCGTGGCACCCAGCTCACCTTCTAGCTGCCCGGAGACTGTGAGGCTGGTCATGCGCCCAAAGAAGTCTTGACCCCAGTCTACCACACCCTCCCCAGTGACTGGGGCTTGAGGTGGTAGCGTGGTGACCCGGAACATGGCCCCAGCCCCTTCGGCATCAGAGCTAGTGATGATGGGAGTGTGTAGGTAGGTGAAACCCTTGCGGTGGAAGAAGTCATGGATGGCAAATGCCATGGCATGACGTAGGCGTAGGATGGCCCCAAAGGTGTTGGTGCGGGGGCGTAGGTAGGCAATTTCGCGTAGGAATTCCAGCGAATGGCCCTTCTTTTGGAGGGGGTAGGTCTGCGGATCGGCTACGCCAAGCATTTCGATGGATTCGGCCTGCATCTCGAGCCGCTGCTGTTGCCCTGGCGACTCCACTAGCCGGCCTGTCACAGCGAGGCTTGCCCCGGTGGTGATGAGGCGTAGCAGGTCGTCACTCACCGTATTGGGATCGGCTACTACCTGTAGATTGCTGAGCGTGGATCCGTCGTTGAGGGCGATGAATGCGACATTCTTATTGCCTCGCCGTGAGCGCACCCACCCCATGGCGGTGTGCTGCTCCCCAGCTTGCCCATGGGCGAGGATCTCTTTCACCTTGGTGCGACTCTTGGCAATGCTCATGGCCTATCGTAGAAGTTCATTTGTGGCTACTCACCGGCGCACACATGGCACCGCCGTATGCACGGTGGGTGAGAGTGGCCGTAGAAACGCAACGCAAAGCTAGCCAAAAAGCGGCTATTTACATCGATTTCCCCTGTAAGCCGGTGCTGGAACGATGTGTAGCCGGCCCCCCACCAATGTGAGCCTGGAGACGATGAACCCAAATGGGCATAACCCGAAAGGATTTCTACGAGCTGCCAATAAACGTTAGAGAATGTCTCCGAATAATTGTTACCTTTGCCCCATCTAGTGGGCGGATATGCGGAGCATATTAATACGGTGCATTGGCTTGGCGTTTTCCCTGATCTGGGCGGCGATTGCCGTGGCCCAGCCCGGGGCGCACTTCGTGGTCAATGGCCTCGACTGCACCGAGAACGTCTGCTCAGTCAATGTGTCAGACTTTAGCCTTGGTGCCCCGTTACGCCTGGGTCTGCGTGGTGCAGTCCCGGTGGGACAGCCGCTGGAGTTATACCTGGAGCAGGAGTCGACAAAGCCCGTCAAGGGGGTTATGCTGGAGTATGGCGGGTATAGTGTTGCACCAGGTACGGCGACTATACGTGTGCCCAGCACTCAGGTACGTGGGCTGTGGAGCAGCACGGGGTCATTGCTACTTCACCTGGGTGAGCTGAGTGCCTCATCAGTGGGCCGCATCGTGATTCGAGCCCGTGTGCCTAAGAGCACGCAGGACTACGCAGTGCTTGTAGTGGATCTGGCGGGCTTGCGCACGCCGGGTGCCGAGATGGCCTGGGACAGGTCAGTGCTCTTTGCCAAGAACATGCCGGCCATGATCCCCATGTACCCCAACCCCGTTAAGAGTGGCATGCTGCACATCGATTTGCAAGCGATGCCCTTTGGGCGAAAAGGGGCCCTGTCGATTATCGACATCCTGGGATCTACCGTTTACTCCACCCCGGTGCAGGGTGGTACGTTGGTGGAATGCCCCAGCGATGGCCTTTCCAAGGGGGTCTACTTCGTGCGGGTCGATCTGGATGGCCTGCCCACTCGTACCGGGCGCCTGGTGGTCGATCGCTAGCCATACACCGAAATCCGCCCGTTGGGGTCGGTGCAATTGCCACCTCACAGCATAGCTCCACTCTCCCTTACCAGTTTGACATCTCATTCGTGGGCTTAGTTTTAAAGCTATGCCCCCCGTTTCTCTGCCACATGTGTCGTGGAGCCATTATGGCTTAGAGCGGTGGCTTCGTGTGTTACGAGCCTGGGTCACTCCGCTTTTGCCCTAGGTGAATGATGCGCTTTCATGGGGTTTACACGGATGCGGTTTATCTGGAATTCGAACAAAAGAGAGCCCTTACTGTTTTTTAGTTGTGTGAACATTTAAGAGCGTACAAAAATGGCAGTATTGGTGGGTAAGCCCGCGCCGCAGTTCGATGCCACTGCGGTGGTTGATGGTGGCAAGATGGTTGACAATTTCTCCCTCGAGCAGTTCGTGGGTAAGAAGTACGTGGTATTCTTTTTCTATCCGGCTGACTTCACGTTTGTGTGCCCCACGGAGCTACATGCGTTCCAGGCGAAGCTGAAAGAGTTCGAGGCGCGCAATGTGCAGGTTGTGGGATGCTCGGTGGACTCGCCCTTCTCGCATTGGAAGTGGCTACAGACCCCACCCAAGGAAGGTGGTATCCAGGGGGTGACCTACCCGTTGGTATCAGACCAGTCGCACCTGATCGCTGACATGTACGATGTGCTGGCGGGCGAGTATGCCTACGATGAGAATGATAACCCTCGTTTCGTTGGCACGTGCCAATCGTACCGGGGTCTCTTCCTCATCGACAAGGATGGGATCGTACGGCACCAGGTGGTGAACGACATGCCGCTAGGGCGTAGTGTGGAAGAGACGTTGCGAATGGTGGATGCGCTCCAGTTCTTCGAGGCCAATGGCGAGGTATGCCCTGCCAACTGGCACAAGGGCGATGCCGGGATGCAGGCCACACAGGAGGGGGTTTCCTCCTACTTGGGTAAGATGTAGAGGATCAGTTTTCTCTTGCGCGGGGCGGGTGCTGGGTCTTCGGGCTCGGTACCCGCTTTTTCGTGTGCCTAGTTGAAGAAGCGGGCCACCTTCCCTGCGGCAAAGCTCGTGGTGAAGACGATCACCCGATCGCCTGGCTGGATGATAGTCTCCCCTGTGGCAATGAAGGCGGAATCCCCCCGTATGATACCCCCTGCAATGGTAAGCGGGGGGATATGCAAATCCTTAATGCGCCCGCGTGTGGCTGGGGATCCAGCTTTCGCCACGAACTCGAATACCTCGGCGTCCGAACCCGTGAGGTAACGCATAGAGGAGACGTCGCCACCCATGGTGTAGCGGAAGATGCGTGAGGCCGTGATGAGCTTCTTGTTGACCACCGAATCGATGCCAATGCTCTCGGCCAGGGTGATGTAATCGAGGTTTTCTACCTCGGCGATAATTTGCCGCACGCCAGCCCTGCGCGCAGCCAGACAAGTTAGGATATTCGTCTCCGAGCTGCCTGTCATGGCGGCAAAAGCATCAGCCTCTTCTAGCCCCTCGGCGAGGAGGAAGTCGGTATTGCGGCCATCACCATGCACCAGCGTAGTCTGACGAAAGAGGGGGGCTATCCGCTCGCATTTCTCCCGATCGGACTCGAAGAGCTTGATCTTCTTCACCTTTCCCTCCAGATCGAGGCAGGTGCGAATCCCCATGCGGCTGGCCCCGAGCACGAAGAGGTTGTTAACGCTGAACGCTGATGACCCCGTGATACGTCGCCACTCGTCCACACCCCGTGGCGTGGAGATGACGTGAATGAGGTCACCCGGGCGCAGCGTGTCTTCACCCGAGGGGATAATGGTCTCCCCGTCTCGTGCAATGGCGACGACCAGGAAGTTCAGGTTATCGTAGTGCTTGCGTATCTGGGCCAGCGTGAGACCAATGTAGGGCATCGTGGTCTCGATGCGGTATGCGGCGAGGGTTAGTTTGCCCTGTGCGAAGTGGATGTACTCCATGGCTCCACCTTCACCGAGCAGCCCGATGACAGCCTGTGAGGCTAGCTTCTCGGGATAAATCAGCGAGTCGATACCTAGGGAGGTGAACAGATCCTGGTTGTGGGGCGTGAGGTACTCGTTGTTGTCAATGCGCGCCACCACGCGCTTTGCCCCGAGCTTTTTGGCCATCGCGGCCGATATGATGTTGGTCTCCTCGGCAGAGGCCACGGCCACAAACAGATCCGTCTTTCCCACCTCGGCCGACTGGAGGATGGTGGGCGAGGTGGCTGAACCCTGCACGGTGACGAGATCTGCCTTGTCCTGAAGGGCATTCAGGTTGGAGGCTAGGGGGTCAATGGCTACGATGTCGTGGTAGCTATTGGCAAGCATGGCTGCGAGGTGGCGACCGACCTCACCGATTCCGGCGACGATGATCCTCATACAGGGCGATAGGCTGCTGGGTTGGCAGGGAAATTTTGCAACCTGCAAAGTAAGCTATTATTTGATATCTCACTCCCCGTGCGGCATGATTGGTACCCATGGCGTGTCATTGTGTCATGTTGCGGAGCGCTGTGCTTGTAGGCTGTCAGAATGGCATTCGCCCGTCGCTTGGCATCCGTTTTGCGGTAGGCACAGTGGGCCTTTCTGCGAGTACATCGGCCACGTGGCGAGGGCGTGCAGTGCTAAAGTGCTGATTACTAGTAGGCCCGTCAATGGGGTGCCAAGTGCAAGGCCCCTGGATCTGTGCGAGAAATATACATCAGACTGAGTCATAGCAATGGGACAGCAGCAGGGTACAATCGGAGTGACATCGGAGAATATATTCCCGATCATCAAGAAATTCCTATACAGCGACCACGAGATATTCTTGCGCGAGCTGATAGCAAACGCCGTGGATGCCACGCAGAAGCTGCGGGTGCTAGCCACAGCGGGGGATTTCAAAGGGGAGATGGGCGACTGCACCATCGAGGTTATTCCCAACAAGGAGGCGGGCACGCTGACGATACGCGACCGTGGCCTCGGGATGACCCGTGAGGAAGTCGAGCGGTACATCAATCAGATCGCGCTATCGGGTGCCGAGGAGTTCCTCAGCAAGTTCAAGGACAAGGGGGGTAACATTATCGGCCATTTCGGCCTGGGGTTCTACTCGGCCTTCATGGTGAGCGACCGTGTAGAGATCAATACGCGCTCATGGCAAGATGGGGCGCAAGCCGTGCACTGGTCGTGCAATGGCGACCCCTCCTACGTGCTCGATGAGGGCACACGTGCCGATCGTGGTACGGATGTGATCCTGCACATCGCCCCGGAGAACGTCGAATTCTTAGAAGAGGCGCGAGTCATCGAGCTGCTCGAGAAGTACTGCCGATTCCTGCCCGTGCCGATCGCCTGCGGCAAGAAAACAGCGTGGCGCGACGGCAAAGAGCAGCTCACCGATGAGGCCAACGTGATCAATGGCGTGGATCCGCTATGGGTGAAGCGCCCGGCCGATCTGAAGGACGAGGACTACGACGAGTTCTACTCCTACCTCTTCCCAGGCCAGGAGCCACCGCTCTTCCACATCCATCTGAACGTGGATTACCCCTTCACGCTCACGGGGGTGCTTTACTTCCCGCGCCTGCGTTCCAACTTCGACATGCAGCGGAACAAGGTGCAGCTGTACTGCAACCAGGTGTTCGTCACCGACTCCGTGGAGGGCATCGTGCCCGAGTTCTTAACCGTCCTCCATGGGGTGCTCGATTCCCCCGACATCCCACTGAACGTCTCGCGGAGCTACCTGCAAAGCGACGCCAACGTTCGCAAGATATCGCAGCACATCACCAAGAAGGTGGCCGACCGTTTGCAAGAGCTCTTTGGCAGCGACCGCCAGGCCTACGAGGCCAAGTGGGACGACCTAAAGCTGTTCGTGGAATACGGCATGATCACCGATGACAAGTTCTACGAGAAGGCCGAGAAGTTTGCCCTGCTGAAGAACGTCGATGGCAAGTACTTCACGCAGGAGGAGTACCAGAAGCTCGTGGGCGAAACGCAGAAGGATCGGCATGGGAAGGTCATCTACCTGTACGCCACCGATAAGGAGGGGCAATGGAGCTACGTGGAGCAGGCTACCAAGCGGGGCTACGATGTGCTCCTTCTAGATGGGCAGCTCGATGGGCACATGGTGAACCACCTGGAGGGCAAGCTGAAGGACGTGCACTTTGCGCGAGTGGACTCCGACGTGCTCGATAGGCTCATCGAGAAAGAGGATCGGCCCGTGGTAGCCATGTGCGAGTCGTCGCAGTACAACCTGCGTATGGCGGTGGAAGGGGCTGCGGGCAAGGAGCGCGTGGTGTATGTGAGCGTTGAGGCCCTTGGGGAGCAGGAGCTGCCGGCTCTGGTGACCCAGAATGAGTACATGCGCCGCATGAAGGACATGGCCGCCATGAGCCCCACCAACTCGTTCTACGCCACCATGCCCGATAGTCTCAACCTGGTGCTGAACGCATCGCACCCGCTAGTGCAGAAGCTATCGGATTGCACAGACTCCACCCTGCGCGAGCAGCTAACCACTCTGGATGCTGAGCAGCAGCCGCTGGAGGACGAGCGGGATGCGCTGGAGAAGAAGACCGGGGCGCAAAAGGGCGATGAGATAGAGCAGGCGGACAAGGATCGGATGGAGGAGCTGCGCAAGGCCATCGAGGCCATCAAGGATCGCCGCCGTCAGGCCCTACAGGCCTACGGAGATTCGAGCCAGCTGGCACATCAGCTTGTGGATTTGGCCCTCCTGTCTAACAATATGCTCAAGGGTGAGGCCCTGGCGCAGTTCGTGCGCAGAAGTGTGGACATGATTGAGCAGTAGGGCCCAGCGTACGGCCCCGGAGCCTCTACAGTATCCCCCTCTTGCCGACAGTTCGGACGAGAGGGGGATTTTTATACCCCAAGGGGTGCCCATCCTGCCCCGAAGGGCTCTAGAGTGCTAGCCCTTAGCAGTGGCCCATGGCGTGTGCGGGCCTTAACGGTCACCCGTGAGGGCTCGAATCCTGGCGGGGTGTACAGCCTACGCTATCGGTTCCCTCGGAATGGGAGCGTGGCTGCGGCGAGCTCCTCTGGCGCATCGTCGGGGCCCTTGTAGCGCATGAGTCGCAGGGAGCCTCCGTCCCAGGTGGCGTAGGTGTCATTGGTGATCCAGTCCCCCAGCACCACCAGTTGCCCCCCCAACGGCAGGGCATGAATCAGAGCCATGTGCAGGTGACCCATCACGAAGCAGTCAATCGGCGTTTTCTGCTCCTGCGCCGTGGCGAACTGCACCACGGGTTCCCGCTCGCCTCGGAATGCGTGCGTCAGCTGTTTCCCGTAGCGGCTCTTGTGCGACCACGTGTGACCCAGCCACATGGCAAACGAGGGGTGCAGCGTGGCGAATATCCGTTGGAGTGGGTAGGAGTGGAATGCCGCGCGTAGCAGCTTATACCCCGTGCCCGAGGGGCCTAATCCGTCCCCGTGACACAGGTAGAAGGTGTGCCCCAGCAGCTGGACGGTCTCTGCCCGCCGATGCACGTGGACGCCTATCTCCGTCTCGAGGTAGTCGAACATCCACACATCGTGGTTCCCCGTGAAGATGTGCACGGGAATACCCGCATCGGTGAATTCGGCCAGCATGCCGAGGAAGCGCACGAATCCCTTCGGGACAACGCCCCGATATTCGTACCAGAAGTCGAACACATCACCCAGCAGGTAGAGGGCCCCTGCGGACGGCCCAATGCTGCGGAGCCAGGCGACAATGCGCCGCTCTCGCGCAATGGAAGGCGTAGTCCCCTGTAGCCCGAGGTGGAAGTCGGAGGCGAAGTACACCAATTTTCCGTCACTCATGGGCACGTCTCTATAGGTAGGGTGGCGAGAGCGTGACGCTGTCCTGTTTGGCTGCGGCAAAATTCATACCCCGAATAACGCCCTGACGATCAATGAGCAAGGCCACAGGTAGGGCCTGTATGCCCAGGCTGGAGACCAATCTTCCGGCTGTTGCGGATGGTAGCTCTCGCCTGGTGGAGTCGGTGAGCCCAGGGGGGTAGAGGTACGCCGTGGGGGGTGCGCTTGGGGCAACATGGCACACCACCGCCTGGAGCTGCAATTGCTGCGAGGGGGCCAAACGCTGCGCATAGAATCGTGGGGGTGCAACGTGGCTACGCATGGCTTGCACCACAATGAGCATCGAGCCGGCGCCGGGCAATTGCAAGAGGCTATCGAGTGGGGAGGGCAGCTGCGGGATGGTGTCTCCCACACGCAGGGGCGATGCCGCAAGGCGTAGGGACAGGCCCAGCTGTAGGCTGTCCAGGCTTTGCGTAATGCGGCGCACCAGCTGGCTCTGAGGGTATAGTGCCGAGAGATTGTTTACCACGTGCGTGAAATGCTCGTGGTACTGCGCAATGGGTAGCACCGGCTTCCCGGCATCATACTCGGCCAGGAGGGCCACTAGAGCCGCCTTGCTGTACGGTTCGGCTCGGATGAAATCGGTCAGGTACGTGCGGGCCGACTGGAGTAGACTATCGCACTGGGCGATGCGCAGGGCACGCACCGAGTCGTACGTCCCACGCTGATTCACCGTGGGGTAGCTACTCGCCAACACGCCCATCTCGTGCTGAAGGGTCTTGATGTAGGCCCGCAGGGCCAGAATCCGCCGCGTGGCCTCCGAACCCGTGATGTTGAATCCCTGCGACAGGATTTCGATCTGGACACGATCTTTCGGATTGAGAAGCAGCACGTTTGGCTCAGGGGTGCCACGCCGGCCCACGAGTATGAGCTCAGGCCCTCGCAGGTGTATTGGCACATCGGTGGGCGAGCCGGAGGGGGCAATCAGCACATGGCTCGTGTCGCTTCCCGCCCGCTCGGGGAAGAGGATGAACACGGAGTCGGGCTGCGGTAGCGGGTTATAGATGTGCAGATGGGCCTCGTGCTGCCTCGTGCAGGCGCCAAGCAGCGCCAGGGAGAGCAGGGCAAGTATACGAGCTAGCACAAGCTGCGCGGGGCAGGGTGTTTGCATCGGGCAATATCGCTGCGCGCAATATGCGCAGCTAGCAACCTCCAAAGGTATAACATTTGCGCCACACGGGCCGACTCTACCATTCGGAGTTCGGCTCTCACCGTCCTTTGCGCGGTGCACCCCGGTGACCCATGCGAATTGTTCCGGGCAATCGAACCCATGCCACCCCCACATCTTGCGTCGTCGATCTCATGCATACGCTCGATCCGATGCGGTGTTGAGGTCTCTAGAGTTCAGTGCCCAAGGGGCTAAAATGGCCTCGCTACCTAGCTGCGATGTACCATCATCGACCAGGCTCGGCACTGCACACCGTGAAGCCACGGTCTATTTTGCGCTAAAATTCTGGTAATCAAGTTATTATGCTATTCGATCATTCTGATTGCAGGTGAAGATCGGCCCTTTCCTCGCCGTGGCAACTCCGTACCAACGCCGTATCAAGTCCGTATTTGGTAGGCTTTGGTACCTTCTTGGTGCATAGTGGCTACGGCGATGGCCCGGGGATGCGCCCTTGTTGTCCCGCACGGGCATTTGCCGAAAGTGTTGTACCTTTGCGCTTTGACAGCAGGTGCACGTAATCAGGCGGATTGAATATGGGTGGAGGGGTGCAGGGACGATGGGTGTTGATTTTGGATTTTGGCTCGCAGTACACGCAGCTCATCGCGCGACGGGTGCGCGAGTTGGGGGTCTACTGCGAGGTGCGTCCCTACACGGCCGGGGTGCACGAGGAGAAGGGGCTGTGCGGGGTTATCCTCTCGGGGAGCCCCTGCTCGGTGCACGATGCCAAGGCCCCGGCGGTGGATCTGTCACTCCTAGGCAGCAAATACCCCGTGCTGGGGGTCTGCTACGGGGCTCAGCTGATGGCGCATGCGCTGGGTGGGCGTGTTGAGCGTAGTGCCAAGCGGGAGTACGGGCGGGCCACGCTCCGCGTGGAGGATGGGGCCACGCCGCTAGTCTCCACTGAATGCGAGGGCTCCACAGTGTGGATGTCGCACGGCGACAGCATTGCGCATCTGCCTGCGGGCTGGCGTGTGCTGGCTTCCACCGACAGCATACCCGTGGCCGCCTTCGTGGATGAGTCGGGACGACGCTATGGCGTGCAGTTTCACCCCGAGGTGTCGCACTCACAGCAGGGCACCGCGATGTTGCGGGCTTTCCTGCTGGATGTGTGTCAATGCCCAGCCGACTGGACGCCCAGGGCCTTCGTGGAGCAGACGGTGGCGCGCCTTCGCGCTGAGCTTGGGAACGAGGGGGTCATTCTGGGGCTCTCCGGCGGCGTGGATAGTACGGTGGCGGCAGCCCTCTTGCATCAGGCCATCGGGCCAAAGCTGGTGTGCATCTTCGTTGATCATGGGCTCCTTCGCAAGGGGGAGTACGAGGAGGTGCTTGCCTCCTACCGGGGCATGGGCCTCAACGTGATGGGGGTGGATGCGAGCGAGCACTTCTTCAGCGCATTGCAGGGGGTGACCGATCCGGAGGCCAAGCGCAAGGCCATTGGGCGTTGCTTCGTGGAGGCCTTCGAGCGTGTGGCTAAGACGCTGCCAGATGTGAGCTGGCTGGCCCAGGGGACAATATACCCCGACGTGATTGAGTCGGTGTCGGTGGGTGGGCCGAGTGTCACCATCAAGTCGCACCACAATGTGGGGGGGCTGCCAGAGCGGATGAACCTGCGCATTGTGGAGCCGCTGCGCCTGCTGTTCAAGGACGAGGTGCGACGCGTGGGGGCAGAGCTCAAAGTGCCGGAGAACATACTGGGGCGGCATCCGTTCCCGGGCCCGGGACTCGCTATACGGGTGTTGGGGGAGGTAACGCGCCAGCGCGTGGAGATACTCCAAGAGGCCGACGCAGTGTACATGCGGATGCTGAAGGAGGCCGGTCTGTACGACAAGATCTGGCAGGCTGGGGCCATATTGCTGCCGGTGCGCTCTGTGGGGGTGATGGGCGATGAGCGCACCTATGAAAGCGTGGTGGCACTGCGGGCTGTCGTGTCGGTGGACGGCATGACGGCGGACTGGTACCCCATTCCGTACGACGTGCTCGCGGCAATCTCCAATGCCATTATCAATGGGGTGCGTGGAGTGAACAGGGTCGTGTACGACGTGAGCTCCAAGCCGCCTGCCACCATCGAGTGGGAGTAGTACGTCACGGGGCAATCAAAGGCGATGGGTAGGATGGTAAATGTGAAGCGGCGGGTCGCACTGGTCGGCCTGGTGCTGGTGGCGTGGGCATTGCTGTGGGGCGTGGGCGGCGCGGCGAGGGCCCAGGTGTTTCGCCCCAGCCAATCCGACCTGAAGATGGTGTCATTCCTCAACTATCTTCAGCGGTACTACGTCGACACGATCAATCGGGATCAACTGGTGGAGAAGGCGATCGTGGCCGTGCTCGATCAGCTCGACCCGCATTCGGCCTACATCAGCGCGTCGGACAGCGAGGCTGTGACGGGGGAGATTGAGGGGAAGTTCAGCGGCATAGGCATTGAGTTCTCCATACAGCAGGACACGCTCCGGGTGATGGCTGCGGTGCCGAATGGGCCCGCCGAGCGGAACGGCATGCGGGCTGGCGATCGCATCCTGCGGGTCGATACCACCAAGGTGACGGGCATTGGCCTGACGAATCAGCGGGTCTTCAAGTTCTTGCGCGGCCCCAAGGGCACCAAGGTGTCCATCACGGCCCTCAGGCAGCGGGACACGCTGGAGTTCGTGCTGGTGCGCGATGAGATTCCGCTGCACAGCGTCGATGCCTACTACATGGTGGCTCCCACCGTGGGCTATGTGCGCATCAATCGCTTCGCGTTGAACACCGAGGAGGAGTTCGCCCAGGCCATGGAGACGCTCAGCCGCCAGGGCATGCAGCGGGTGGTGGTGGATCTTCGTGGCAATGGGGGTGGGGTCATGCAGGCTGCCATTGGCATAGCCAATATGTTTTTGCCCAAGGGGGCCCTCGTGGTCTACTCGAAGGGGCGTGCCATTCCCGAGCAGCAGTTCTCCGCAACGGCTGAGGGGAAGTACGTGTCGTTGCCGCTGGCAGTGCTGGTGGATGAGTATTCCGCCTCGGCGAGCGAGATCCTTTCGGGGGCCTTGCAGGATCACGATAGGGGGATTTTGCTAGGGCGTCGCACGTTTGGCAAGGGGCTCGTGCAGAATCAGATTCCGTTGCCTGACGGATCCCTGATACGTATCACCATGGCGCGCTACTACACGCCGAGCGGGCGTATGATACAGACCCCCTACCGCCTGGGGAAGCATGAGGAGTATGCGAGGGAGTTCCTGAAGCGATTCGAGCACGGGGAGTTCTTCTCGCGCGACAGCATTCACGTGGCCGACTCCCTCATCAAGTACACGCTCAAGGCGCACCGGCCTGTCTACGGCGGGGGAGGCATTCTGCCCGATGTCTTTGTTCCGCTCGACACCACGGATAATTCCCGCTACGCCAACCAGCTCGAGCGGCGGGGTATCGTGGATCAGTGCGTTGCGCAGTACGTGGACTCGCACCGCGATGAGCTCAATAGGCGGTACACCTCGTTTGAGCAGTACAATCGTGATTTCACCCTGGCTAAGGAGCTGCTGGATTCCATCGTCACCTCGGGGCGGCGTAGTCAGGTGCCACTGCCGGGGGACACGCTGACAAGCAAGGACGTGAACGCCATAACGTGGCGCGTGAAGATGAGCGTGGCCCGCATGCGCTTCGGTTTCACGGAGCTCATACGGGTGCTCAATCAGAAGAGCCCCGCATTAGATCGGGCGGTAACCATTTTAGAGAACTGGGAGAAGCGGGGGAAGCCCATTCTGGAGGGGCGAAAGCCCGTGGAGGAAAACAAATAAGGAGCGTGGCAGCGTCGCTAGAATAGATGCGCTGCTGTGCGCCTGCATGCGAGAACCGAGAGGGTGCCCGCGGTGCAGGGAGACAAGGATGAATCGATGAGTGAACAGGAAGAAGTAAAGTTTTCAGATCTCGGCCTCTCGGCCGAGTCGTTGGCGGCCATTGCCGCAAAAGGTTTTGAGACACCGTCTCCAATTCAGCGTTTGGCAATACCTGTATTGCTACAGGAGACGTGCGACATCATAGGGCAGGCGCAGACGGGCACGGGGAAGACGGCGGCATTCGGCTTGCCGATCCTCGAGCAGCTCGACGTGGAAGCGCGGTTGCCCCAGGCGCTCATCCTGGCGCCGACCCGCGAGCTGGCCCTCCAGGTGACTGATGAGCTGGGGTCGCTCAGAGGCTCCAAGGCCCTACAGCTGCTCACGGTGTACGGTGGGCAGTCCATTTCCGAGCAGCAGCGCAGGCTGCGTAGGGGGGCACACATCGTGGTGGGAACCCCAGGGCGTATCCTGGACTTGCTGCGCCGCGGGGATCTGCACCTTGAGGAGGTGAAGTGGGTGGTGCTCGATGAGGCGGATGAGATGCTCAACATGGGCTTCATCGAGGATGTGGAGGAGATTCTCTCCCACGTCACCGGGGAGC
>CAUUMS010000011.1:0-58992 GCA_963546395.1 uncultured Bacteroidia bacterium
GCACTCGATATACCGCATCGAATGTCTTGTCGATGAATTCGTTACCATAGCACTTTTGGGTGCTATTCTCGCCGTGAATATTCTCTTCCCGGAATGCCGAGATGATGTGGCTGCGGTCGAAAGGGACGATTACCTTTATCCTCTCATACTTCACCTCAGTGAAGAGGGTGTGAATGGCTGCCCACAGCTCCTGCACGTTGCGGGCGGGTAGCCGATCCATGTCGTCGATGACAATGACGAGGCGGGCCTTTAGTGCCTCGTCCAATTTGCTTATCCAATCCTTGAATTGGGTGGAGGTCGCCTCGCTGGAGTAGACCTCCTCGTGCGTTTCTGTCTCTTGCACACTGCCTTTGTAGAGATAGAACAGCTCGCTCAGAAATGATTTAAAGCCCCCTTTCATTGCAATGCACTTCGCCACGGCGTAGATCAGTGCGAGCAGGATGGGTGTTGCCGTGACAATGCCCTCGGTCCACTGGTTGAGGAAGGCTGGCAGGGCCCTCGCAATGGCACTGAATACGGGCGTGAGCGGTATGACAAGTAAGAATACAATTATGCCTGCGCTGAGCTTGGGGAATGTCTTTGTGCTGACCTCCTTGCGCTGGGACAGCAGTGTATTTAAATTTTTCTTCCAGGTTCTTTTCTTCTTTTTAGTTAAGGCGGTGTTGGAGCGCACAATGCAGCGCGTTAGCTCCTCGAGGATGGAGCGGCGCAGCGGGTCGCCCTGGTGCCCCCAGGCGTTGTAGGTGAAGAATAGCACATCGCCGACCTTCTTCTTTTCCTGAGCTTTGTGCCTGATTATCTTGATGATGTTGGATTTGCCAGCGCCCCAGCCGCCGTCGAGGCCAATGACGTGTGGCGCGTCGCGTTGAAGTAGTTGCTGGGAAATTTCTTCGGCTATCCGCTGATGAGCCTGGCCAGCGAATAGGTCTTTGCCGCAGGGGCCATTGGAGATGAATCGTGGATACTGTACGGTTTCTTCCATATCTATGACTCTTGCGCAGGGAATTCTAGCTGCGGCAGGGTGGCAATAATGCGTTGGGTCTCGAGGCTCACATGGATGATGGAGAGGAGTAGGTTGAGAATGTAGCGGGGCTGGCCCTGCTCGCGGCTCCATTGGTTGGGGTCGTTGCGTATGCCGCTCTTCTTGTCCACCGTGATGGCGTAGCGTTCCATAATCCACTCGATGGCGCTTTTGCCGCTGAGCTCGTAGGCGTAGGCCTCGGGCGGGATGTTCTCTATGCGGATGAGGCGGTTGTAGATGATGGTGGATCGCTCTCCCTTTGCGGGGAAGCGCATCTTCTCCACGGCGTAGAGGGCGTAGTCCCCGTCCTCCGTCTCCAGGCCCGCGTGGGGCTCAATGACGAGGCGCACGCCCTGAGGCATCTCGTAATGCTCGTAGTGTAGGTGGAGCTCGGCTAGCTCCCGGCCGGCACGGCTGAAGGCCATGAAGTCATCTGCCCGCTCCACGATGGGGATGCGTGGTAGGGCCTTGCGTAGGTCGTCGGCAAAGCGGGCGCGGTAGGCGGGGCTGTGTAGCAGGCCGTACACGTAGTAGAAGATGTCCTCTTTGGTGAGGCTTCGGGCACCGGCAAAGCGGCTACGCACCTCGCGCAGGGCCCAGTCGGTGATGCCGTCGTGCTGGATCCATTGTGTGCGCTCGTCCTTGCCAAAGAGGTTCGATATCCCCGCCCCCTTATTCTCCTCGTACCAATAGAGCGGGAAGCACTGAGCCTTTTGAATGAGTTCCAGATCGGGTTGGCAGTCGATTATGAGACAGGAGAAATTCGTCATACTGCCCATGCCGTTGAGGCAGATCGAAAAATTTTTCGCCTCTCTGTGGAAATAGAGATGCGGTACTCTGTACCGCCTCTCTATGAGGGGGGGATACCAGTAGAGGTGCTGCTTGCAGAAGGGGCGGTACATGGCGGTGCGCACCTCGGCATCGGCAGGGGTGTAGATCCGTTTGCGTTGCAAGTCATCCAACTGCGGACGCCCCCAGCTAATGTCTTGGGTATTGTAATCGGGTTCCGCTACTTCTCCCGCATTGATTCGGGCCAGGGTCTCGTTGTAGGTGGCAATACTCCTCTCGCCAGCATGCACTGCTTGATCCGCATGGTAGTTGTAAGCCCATCCATCTCTGCCGCTAGAAACACCCTTCGAGTAGAGTGAGAATAGGCTTTGCGCCTGCGCATCAAACTTCTCCTTCGGGGCAAGGGGGACGAGCGTGTCGAAGAGGCCATCGCGCTGGTTGATCCAGTCCCTCTTCTCGTTGGGCTCAATGCGTGTCCACTCGAGGTGGGAGTAGCTGCCAGCCCGCCGGATGATGTCTAGCTTCTGCTCGCGATTGAGGTAGTCGCCGATGTTGCGGTAGTAGATGCGGCATTGGCCTGTACGCCGCGCTTTCGAGTGGCGCACCAGAATGGTGATGGCAATGCTTGCTCGGCTGCCGCTGCCGAAGATTTTGCCCCCTTCGCGCCGGGAGAGCTCGCCGCTAGTGCGCTGGTTGCCGCGCAGGTTGTAGAGGTAGATCTTGTCGAACTCCCCTTGCAGCGAGGCACGAAATCCGTCGTGTGCAACGCCGTCAATCCAGCCCCCGTTGGAGATGAAGGCGATTACGCCCCCCTCGTCGGGCGAGAGGCGATCGGTGGCCCAGCGGAAGGCCTTGATGTAGCTGTCGTAAAGGGAGTTCTTGTTGTTCGCAGTGGACAGGGCCACGTAGGTCTCGGCGATCCGCTGCTCCAGGTGCGGGTAGCGTTGGTTGGGCGCGTTGTCGTTGGCCGACTTCTGCCCCACAGAGTAGGGAGGGTTGCCAATGATGACGCGGATGGGGGTGCGGCGTTGCTCCTCCACGGCCTCGGAGTTCTCGCGAAAGTAGTCGCGGAAGATGTCGCCATCGTTGTTCTCCCCCAGCTGAAAGGTGTCGGTGAGGCAGAGGCCGTCGAAGGGTAGGTACTCCGTCTGCGGGCACACCTCCTGGAAGACACTCTCGATGTTCACATCGGCAATGTAGTAGGCCAGTAGCGCAAGCTCGTTGGCGTGGATCTCACGGGTGTACTTGCGCACCATGTCGGCCGGGCGAATGAGCCCCGACTGTAGCAGCCGCGTGATGAAGGTGCCTGTGCCCGTGAAGGGGTCGAGGATGTGCACCCCCTCCTCGGTGAGCGCAGTGCCGAACTCGCGCTGTAGCACCTCGTCCACCGACCGCAGGATGAAGTCCACGCACTCCACAGGCGTGTAAACAATGCCGAGCATCTCAACGGTGAGCGGGAAGGCGCGCTTGAAGAACTTCTCGTAGAGGTTCTTGATGACGGTCTGCTTACCCTCCAGGTTGTCAATCTTGCCAATATTGGTGCGCACCGAGTCGTAGAAGGCCGCCAGGGGCGTGAGATCCTTGTCCACCGCCTCGCTCTCGAGCAGGTCGATCATCTGCTGCATGGAAGAGGAGATGGAGTTGTTGCTCACGAACTGGTACTCGGCAAAGAGGGCCTCGAACACGGGGCGGGTGATGATGTGCTGGGCCAGCATCTCAATGCATTGCTCAGGGGTAATGCCAGGGTTGAGGTTCTGCCGCAGCGTCTTGGTGAACGTCTCGAATTCGGCCCGATACTTACCGCTGTCGCCCTGCACTAGGTGGGTGATGCGGGCTATGTACTTCCGGGCAATCTCTCCCACCTCGGCCGCCCAGTTCTCCCAGTAGAGGCGGTCGCCGCACTTCTCCACGAGCTTAGCGTAAATGCCTTGCTGCACAGTGCCAAACTGTAGCTCAAGCTGGCGAGCCACCGTCTGATGGGTGAGCTGTTGGGCATCATGGCGATCGTTGCTATCGCCCTCGCTGGTGTGGAGCCCCACGCCGGTGTGCCCAAAGCCTGGCATCCCCACCGTGACCTTGGTGCCCTTGTCCTTGTTCAGGGCAATGGTGTTCACGTGGGCATTGAAGTGGTCGTCATGCGAGCGTAGGGCGTTGAGGATGTCCCACACGACGGAGAACGACGTGTTGTCTCGTAGCGCATCCTCGGGGCTTGTCCCCTCGGGTACAATGACGGGGATGATGATGTAGCCGTACTTCTTCTCATCGGCTTGCCCAGGGTGAAATGTGCGCATCACGCGGCCCACGCTTTGCACCACGTCTACCTGGCTGTTGCGTGCCGAGAGGAAGAGCACAGCATCCAGCGCAGGCACGTCCACACCCTCGCTGAGGCAGCGCACGTTGGTGATGACGCGGCACTCCTGTGGATCCTCAGCCTCTGCGGCCAGCCAGGTGAGGGCCTCGTTACGCTCCACAGCGCTCATGGTGCCATCCACATGGCGGGCGGTGATGCGTACCACGTTGGCGCGCTCTTCCTCACGCAGGCTCTCGTTGTAGCTTTGCGATATGCGGGGCAGTATGTGCGCAATGTTCCGCGAGGTGCCCGGCTCATCCATGCGGCCTATCTTGTGCGTAAAGGCCATGGCACGGCGCATCAGCCGCGGGTCGGCATCCCAGGTGATACCCTGGTCGCCCAGTATCTTCTTCGATAGCCCGTTGATTACGCCAATCAGGCGACCCGTATCGTCGTAGTTGAGCTCCTTAACCCCCGCATCGCGAATCTGCGCCATCAGGCTCTCGGGGATCATCGACTCCGAGACGGTTAGCACTAGCACCTTGTAGTCGGCCAGCAGGCCATTCTGCACGGCGTAGGAGAAGTTCACCCGATGGAACTCCGTCCCATAGATGCTTGCATCATCCATCGAGCAGAGAATGCAGTCGTTCTTGCTCGCCCTGATCTTGGCACTCTCCCCGTAGAGCCGGGGTGTGGCCGTCATGTAGAGGCGTTTACGCCCCTGGATGAATGCGTTGTCGTGCACCTTGGTGAAATGGCTCTCATCCTTGCTGGAGAGCTTAACGCCAGTGGTGCGGTGGGCCTCATCGCAGACAATGAAGTCGAATACGCCGTACTGCCCGCCGGTGTGTCGCAGCAGCGCAGCCTGGGCCTCGGCTATCACATCGATGCTCTGGTAGGTGGAGAACACCACGGTGAGCCCTGGGTGCATCTCACGCGCCAGCAGCTGCCGCCGAATGGAGTCGACGTTTGTGGAGGCCGGCAGAGCCAGATCCACCACGGAGTCCTCAGCCTCATCGGTGCCCGAGCCCCGACGGGTGCGACGGGAGGCCTTGCCATCGGAGCAGATGCACACGGCCTTGATGGGGGCCTCGGCATCAGCCATCCAGTCGTTGAGCGATTGGCCCAGCAGGGCGATGCTGGGCACGAGGAAGAGCACGAGCCCATGGCCCCCGAGCACTTGCTCCACCAAGCGGAGCGATGTGAAGGTTTTGCCCGTGCCGCAGGCCATCACCAGTTTACCCCGGTCGGCAGTGGCGTAGTGCGCCTGGGCGGCCTCTATGGCGGCCCGTTGATGCTCCCGCAGCACCTTCCTAGGGCTGATGGCGGCCTCGCCCTCCAGACCCTCGAGCAGCTTGGCCCAGTCCACCGCGGAGTGCTCTAGGTCGTGAAGGTTGATGCGGGATACAGGCGGATTCTGATTCTGTATGGCATCCTCGGCGTTCTCTCCCCAACGGTTGGTCGTGGCGATCCACAGTCGGTGAGCAAAGGCCACGGGCTGCTGCGCGATCTCGCACGTGAACATGCGACTAGAGGTAGCTAGGAACGAATCCACAGCCCCCTTGCCGATGGTGGCCTCCTCGGCGAGGCACTTGCACTGTATGGCCCAGTATTCGCCGTCGTGGGTGCGGGCCACGAGGTCGATACCCACGTCGTTACCCCCGAACTCGGCCCGGGCGGGGAAGTCCTGCCACAGCCATACCTCGGCGAATAGCCCTGCGTAGCGCGCATCGGTGCGTAGCCATGCGCGCATCAAGATCTCAAATCGCCGACCCTGCTCTCGCCCCGTGAGGGCCGCCTCCCGGAAATGGGACAGCACTTCGTGTATCGTCATGGGTATTCGTCTCCTTGCGCTATGTATGATTACGCCCCCTCGCCCTCGTGCATCACCTGCCGGAGCAGCGAGGCGTTTCCCCGAGCCCATTGCCACTCTACGTTTGGCATGGCCAGAATGATACGGCCCCAGCTACGTGACGCCCCCACGGGTTTTCGAGGCAATCGAGCCAATGCGCCGCTAAGGTTCGTTTTGGGATACCTTTGGACTTTTTTGAACCCATTGCAACCAATTGAATTTCAGCTGAATAAACAGCTTTTTGCTTCGAATTTAGCCCACTTTTAGGGCTCGTTTTGGACATTTTTGGACATTTCGATAGCCTCTTGGAGGAGCAATCCAATCCCCAGGGCACTAATTAGTTTTCGCAGGATTGCTGGGGCTTTGGGGTCAACCATGTAATAGGTACCCGAACCAACACCTTTTTGTAGCAGTAGTCCGCTTTCTACAAGCTGTTTGACTATTCTCCGAATTTGTCTGCGGGTGATGTGCTCACTTAGGATGGCCTCGAAATCGCGCATTTTCGCTTGCGGGAATGAAGTGAAATGAGCGAGGATCATCTGTTGTGCTTGGGAGTCATTCCATTTTGCCTGTCGAGAGTACTCCCCTTTTTCATCAGTGAATTCGTAATACTCTTTTGATAGAACGTAGTGTGTCCCCTTGGTTCTCCCACGCTTTTCTATCATACGTTTCTTGAGCAAGGAATCGATGGATTTATGATTTAATTCGTCGCATTGTTTCTCTCGAATCTGGTTCAGGGTGATTATCTCGAAAACGGTTAGCTTTTCCTCTTCGGAGAGCTCCCGTTGCTTTGCATTGATGAATTTCGCAAATGCGGGATCTTCGATTTCAGCGGATAGATGCAATTCTACCCGGAAATCATCGCTACCATCATAGCTGGGAGGCCTTTTCCCTTCGGATAGTGTGACTCTAAATATCTTGTCAACTCCCTGGCCCGACCGCTCAACAATGCCAGTCTTTGCCAGGATATCGGCTAATAGTCTATTGCGTGGAGTACTCGTCGCCTGTATGATATTTTTCACTGTGACCCCATATGGAAAACCCCCGGGATTGACAATTTCCATCGAGGTCTCGTATTGCTTGATGAAGATCTCTCCTGTTTGGTGGTAGTCTCTGTGCGCAATGGCATTATTGATGGCCTCCCGAATGACTGACTCATTGAAGAGCGGTATATTGAAGACGTACAGCCCATCCTGCACATCGATTTTCCCATTCCTCAAATTAATGTCATGCCAAAGATCATCGCTCATTTTGAAGAACGGTTCCGAATATTCCCCCCGATTATCGTAAGAGATTTGGCTCTCTGTCTTTCTGTATTCGAGAATGATTTTTGCCTGAGGCAGGAATCTCTGGAGAGACTCCTGCTTGCCAACGAGGATTAATGCAGCAAAAGTGACCTTGTCGTCGATCGTCAATCCGAGATCGCTTAGCACTTGCTGGGAAGGCAGGCTTAGAAAGCTAGTGTTCTCTTGCTTTGCAGCATACTTGCGCTTGAGAATCTCGACAGCCCATTCATCGATGTCATTATAAGTAGCACCGTCACAAATTTTCGAAGAAAAATCGGGATCCTGCTCATTTAGAATCTGTCGCATCATTTCATCGGGCATAGTTATCAGCTCTTCGCCGATACGTACTAGGGGCACATCCCTGAACTTAAGGACTTTTCCCACAGGATGTGTTGGAACCTCTATTACAACAACCCTCCCCGTTTTCGCCTCATTGTCTTCGAATAGCTCGTAGATGTTCGTGAGTATCCCCGTGTCTTTATGGATGCTGCTAGTGAGGTCTCCCAGCGCTCTTTGAGATTGATTGGTGCCACACACTTTATGGGGAAGTTGATCTTCCATCCCCAATACCAGTCGGCCTCCACCACTGTTGCAAAGTGCGATGACGTAGCCAAGGATACATTTGCGGTTTTCTGAGCTGCCATGATAGTTTAGGCCATTTTTGGCCGCCTTGAACTCTACCCTGTCTTCGGATTCGCAAAGGTGCCGGAGCTGATCTATTGTCACTCTTTCAGCCATGATCGTCATCAATGTATTCGGAGCTAAGATTGCCTCAATTGAGGCGTGTTGGTTGTGCAACAATTCCGATGCCGTGTTGAACGGTAGAGCGTGCCTAATCGCACATTCTTCGCTCTCGATATCGGATCGTGCATTGTGAGGGACCTTGTGCCGCACCCTCTCTGGGCCAAGATAGCTATTCTTGTTTTTCTGCACAGAATGCATGCGGGGGCATGCTGCACATAGCTGGAGGGAGTGCATTAAAAGCACCCCACTCCACTCCGGTCCTCTTCGGAGCATGCGGCCGGGGGAATCCTCCTTACTGCGTGGTAAGAAGTATTCTCGCCAGCGAGTGCTCCCCAGTAGTCCTGTAAAAGTGCTTTGTACTGCCTTACAATGGCCCAGTCGGGGTTGTATTTCCCACGGGCGTATCAATGTAGAACCCGCATGGGAGCTTGGTGTACACCTCCACCGCCTGTTGCCGCTCGAGCTCTTCACCACCCCCACCACGGATGGCCAGGCTCGGTACCGCCATGATGTATTTCATTCCAGCCCGAGGCCTGTGGCGCGCTTGGGTATTGGCCTGCCCCCTAGAATCGGAACTCGGAGACGCTGCCGTAGGGGCGCAGGTGCGCAAAGATGTCGTCCTGGTACATGATGCCCTGGCACAGCTCGGCGCACAGGAGAATGCCCCCGTGGGCGAACACCGCGATGCGCTCCAGCCCGAGCCCCTTCTTCTCCTCGATGAAATGGATGAATCGATTCCGCATCTGGATGATCGACTCCCCGCCCGGGCACGGGGTCTCGAGCTGATGGGAAAACCAGTGACGCACGTACGGGTCGTCGAGCTCGTAGAGGTACACCCACTCCCAGTCGCCGAAGTTGAGCTCTAGCAGGCGAGGGTCACGCTCCGCATCGGGGTAGCCGCAGTACTCTGCCAGGCGGGTACACCGGCTCAGGGGGCTCGTGAACACCGCCTCGAACTGCCTGCCCGCGAGATTCTGCCGCACCACCTCGGCCTCCTGCTCGAAGGTGTCACGCAGCGGCACATCGCGCTGCCCGTAGCACATGTGCGGGGGCACGTCGACGGCCGTGTGGCGAATGATGGTTACAAGCATGCCAGGGGAGTGTACTGCGGCGCAGGCTGCACGTCGGGCTGCACTGGCAGGTGTAGGGCCCCCTTGATCAGGGAGTAGGCCGAGAGCGACCCGATGCCCTCCGAGGCGTAGAGCCCCAGTCGCAGCACGGGGTCAATGCGCAGGTGCTGAGCCAGCATCGCCATCGCCGGGGTGAGCTCCATCTGGGCCAGTATGGTGTAGTCCACCACGTGGGGATTGAAGGCCGCCGCGGCTAGCAGGGCGCACAGGCTCGGGAGGTTGTCCACTAGAATGGTGAGCCGCATCGAGGCCGCCTGGAGCATCGCCCCCATGGCCGACACCAGCTCGAAGCCGCCGTAGTGGCGGAGCATCTCCGGGGTGTTGGTGAAGCGTCCGTTAGCCGCGATGCGCTCGGTGAGCTTGCGTATGGTGCAGTGGCCGGCCGTCCATTCTGCCAGCTGCTCGTCGTTAATCGATTGGCTGATGGGGATGCCAGCCAGCTGTTGGGCCCATATGGCTGCGGCAATGCGGGCACCCCGCGACACGAGTCCCACGGCAACCACGTTGGCCCCCTGCCGCTTGGCTTCGGTGACAATCTGCCGCCCCATCTCCACGCAGCGCACCAGCTGCGGCTGCGTCAGGGCCGGGCCCTCCATCAGGTTCTGCGTGCCACGCTGCAATGACATGTGGGTCACCAGCAGGGCGGGATCCACGGGCTCGGCGAGCCCCACGTTCACCAGCCGCATCGAGAATCCATTCTGCCGGCACAGGGCATTCACCAGCTGCTGATTGCGCCCAATGGCAGTCACCGTCTCGGCGCTCAGCGCGCGGCGGGTCGGGTCGCTCTCGATCACCAGCCCGTGGTCGGCGGCAAAGAGCAGCAGCTGCGGATTCAGCAGCTGCGGGTGATCGGTGCCCTGAATGCTGGCCACCTGCCTGGCTAGGGCTGTGAGCTGGCCGTAGCGGTTCTCCTCACCGCTGGCGTAATCCTGCTGCTTGAGCCCCCAATGCCGATCGGCCAGGCCGAGGGGGGCAATATCAACTGCAAAGGGGAGTCGTTCCTGTGCCATGATCGCAGCGTTTGAGTGTACTACACCGGAGCGGCAAATGTAGTGTATATTTACGCAAGATGACGGATTCGGGTTGCGAATCAGTCGTTCTAGGTGACGAATTGTGCGCTGCATCCCCTGCATGTCGTGAGGACTCACTCCTCTGCGTTGGCGTATGCGGGCCCAATGGAAAGGGGGCAATCCCGCACAACGGAGATGGCCCCCAGGGCTGCGCTGGCCGCGGAATGGCCGGTGCTACAGCACGCCACCGCCGCACCAACAAGGCACCAAAACCGTACTTTCTCCTACAAAATACGGACTTGATACGGTGTTGGTACGGCGATGCTACGGCTGATCTTGCCGCTTGCCCGCCCTGCCCATGCGCCCCGTGCATGCGCGCACGCCGGGGTGGGAGGGTGGCTGGGGTTGGCAGTGCCTACTTCAACATCTTGATGAGCCGCTCCACCACCCGGTCGAGATCCTCATCGCGCTGGATGGCCTTGATCGTCTCCTCTACCATCACGCGGATGATGTCGGGATTGAATTCAAGCCTTTCGGCCATCAGGCAGCATCCGTCCACCTCGTTCTCGTGGATCTCGCCATCGGCCATCATCACCAGCACCATGTCGTAGAGCAGCACCACCCGCTCTTGCGTCGTCTTGGGCACCCTGAACTTGATGTTCTCGGGCTTATCGATGATCTCATCGAACTCGTTCTTGCTGAGCCCAATGCGTGCGGCCACGTTGCAGATGACATCTACCTCGCTCTCGTCAAGCTCCCCGTCGGCGCAGGCCAGGGCTAGGAGGTTCATGATGTGACTCTGGCGGTTCGCCTTCTCGTTGTTCCCGAACAGTGATGACAGGAATCCCATGCGCGTGTTGTTTTTTTAGGTTGACAATGTGGAGCTTTGGGGCCCTGTCCTGTCGGACAGGCGGAACCCAATGCAAATGTAACGAATCTATCATTCCCGTCGCTTGGGCGATGGGCACCGTGCGCTGGCGAACGGGCTATGGCTGTGCCGCATACGCACCGGGGGGGCTCGGGGAACGTATCCCCTTGGGGGATCGCGGGGAATGCTATACCTTCGCGCTTTCTCTAATTTAAGCACTATCATTGCAACTATGGCGAGAACGGCTGTGATTGCGCTGGGTGGCAACGCGCTGCTGCGTGGCGATCAGCGAGGTACTATCGACGAGCAGACGGCGAATACGTTTGACACCGTCGAGTCTATCATCCCGCTTATCCGCGAAGGTTACAATCTGGTAATCGGGCACGGCAACGGGCCGCAGGTGGGCAACATCCTCATGCAGCATGCGGCGGGCCAGGAGAACTACAGCATCCCCGAGATGCCGCTCGATGTGTGCGTGGCCGAGTCGCAGGGAAGCATCGGGTACATGATTGCGCGGGCTTTGCGCAACGTGATGGCCCGTCATGGCATCCAGCGCGAGGTGGCTTGCCTGGTGACCCCCGTGGTGGTGGATCGGGCCGACCCGGCCTTCGCCAATCCCACCAAGCGCGTGGGGCGCGTGTACACCCGCGAGCAGGCTGATGCCCTCACGGCGGAGAAGGGCTGGGAGTTCCGCGAAGAGGTGCGGGCCACGGGGAGCGGATGGCGCCGCGTGGTGCCATCGCCTCGCCCGGTGGAGGTGCCCAACGCATCGCTGGTGAAGACGCTGGCCGAGCAGGGGGTTATTGTCATTGCGGTAGGGGGCGGTGGTGTCCCAGTGGCCCGCGGCCCGCAGGGGGCCCTGGAGCCCATTGAGGCGGTCATCGATAAGGATTCGGCCTCGTCGCTCCTGGCCACGTCGATTGGGGCCGAGGAGTTCTACATCCTCACCGATGTACCCTACGTGTACATCAACTTCCGCCAGCCCAACGAGCAGAAGCTCGAGACGGTGAGCGCCGCGCAGGTGGAGACCTACCTGGCGCAGGGCATGTTTGGCGAGGGGAACATGGCCCCCAAGATCCGGGCTTGCACCGACTTCCTGTCGCGGGGCGGGGCAGTGAGCATCATCACCGAGGCTACCAAGCTGGCCGATAAGACTATCGGCACCCGCATCACCCGCTAGCGTAGTAACGTTTTGTCACAATTAAATACACAGTTGTACCATGGCTTTTAACCTGAGAAACCGACACTTCCTGAAGCTGTACGATTTCACGCCGGCTGAGATTGAATACCTGCTCCGCCTGGCGGCCGACCTGAAGGCTGCCAAGTACGCGGGCACCGAGCAGCAGACGCTGCGGGGCAAGAACATCGTCCTCCTGTTCGAGAAGGATTCGACGCGTACGCGCTGCTCGTTCGAGACGGCGGCTCACGACCAGGGGGCTGGCGTGACCTACCTGGGCCCCTCGGGCTCGCAGATGGGCAAGAAGGAGTCCATGAAGGACACGGCGCGCGTGCTCGGCCGCATCTACGACGGCATCGAGTACCGCGGCTTTGAGCAGTTCAAGGTGGAGACGCTGGCCCAGTATGCGGGGGTTCCCGTGTGGAATGGCCTCACGAATGAGTGGCACCCCACGCAGATCCTGGCCGACTTCCTCACCATGATGGAGCATAGCGATAAGCCGCTGCGCAACACCACGTTCTGCTACCTGGGCGATGCCCGCTACAACATGGGCAACTCGCTGATGATGGGCGCGGCCAAGATGGGGATGGACTACCGCGCCGCGGCGCCTAAGGCCTACTGGCCTGACCAGGCGATCCTGAAGATGGCGCAGGAGGTGGCCCGCACGACGGGTGCCAAGATCACCATCACCGACAACGTGGCCGAAGCGGTGAAGGGCTGCGACTTCCTGTACACCGACGTGTGGGTATCGATGGGCGAGCCCGACTCGGCCTGGGCTGAGCGCATCAAGGAGATGATGCCTTACCAGGTGAACGCGCGGGCCATGGAGCTGACGGGTAACCCCAACTGCAAGTTCCTGCACTGCCTACCGGCCTTCCACAACCGCGAGACCACCGTGGGTGAGGATATCTTCCAGAAGTTCGGTGTGGATGCTATGGAGGTGACTGAGGAGGTATTCGAGTCGCCTGCCTCCATCGTATTCGATGAGGCTGAGAACCGCCTGCACACCATCAAGGCTGTGATGGTGGCCACGCTGGGTGCCTAGGCACTAGGGGCTTAACTACCCGAACCAATCACGACGCAGGTCTACCTCGGTGGGCCTGCGTCTTTTTTTGGCCCTCGTGCCGGGGGCGACGCCTCTGCGCCTGGCCAGTGGCCCCATGCCCACGTGGTGGGTGCATTGGTCAAAACGATTACCTCGCCTGGCGATGCAGACCGTGGTTATGTCCTTAGGATTGTCTAACATTGCATGGGTTTTGGGGCGATGTGCTCATCGGGAGGCGCGGTGCTCAGAGCCCGGGTGCGCTGACGGTTGGGGCAATGATCCGGCATGCGTGCATCGGGCCTGCGGCGTGTGGTTCCCCCGAGTGCAGGCTGGGCCCATGCGGTTACGCCGAGGGCTGCAGTCCGTCGCTCGCCCACTGTGCACAATGTCGTCTTGCCACCATGTTTAAAAAGCAGCATGCGCCCCGGGTTATAGTCTTCGTCGTGGACCTGATGGTCTGCGCCCTGTCCGTGTTCGTGGCCTACGCGCTGCGGTTCGACTTCCAGTTCCTCGACACCCACTACAGCCAGTCCATCCCCTGGGTGCTATTGCTCGTGCTCGCGGTGCGCACGGTGTCCTTCCTCGTGTTCCGCACCTATGCGGGCATTGTCCGTTACACGACGGCGCGTGATGCCGAGCGCATCCTCTACGCTACCACTCTAGGCTCATTCGTGATCTACGTGCTGGCGGCTTGGCTACAGCGGTTCAGCGTGCTAGAGTTACCCCGCAGCATCATCCTGATCGACTACATCATGACGAACTTCGCCATGATAGGCTCCCGTGTGCTGCTGAAGTCGTTCTACGGATTCATCTCGTCGGATGCCAAGCGCACGGCAGTGGCCATTCTGGGTAGCGAGCAGGAGGCCCTGCCCGTGAAGCGGGCCCTCGACCGCGACTCGGGGGCCGATGTGCAGATTGTGGCCATCCTCGAGCCCTCGCAGTGCAGGCGGGGAACGACGATGGAGGATATTCCCGTCTTCCCCGTGGCTGAGTTGGAGTCGGTGTTGCGCCGGGGTGGTGTGGAGAAGCTCATTCTCACCAATGACATCGAGGATGAGCAGCTGCGTGACTGGGTGATAGACCAGTGCATCCGCCAGCGTGTGGCTATCCTTTCGGCTCCAAACGTCCGGAAGTGGATCATGGGGGACATCTCCTTCCAGCGGGTGAAGCGGTTCGACATTAACGACCTGCTCACTCGCCCACCGATAGTGCTCTCCACCGAGGCGATAGAGGCTAATCTCACCGATCGTATCGTCCTGGTGACGGGGGCTGCCGGGAGCATCGGCAGTGAGATTGTGCGCCAGGTCACCCATTTCAACCCCAAGCTCATCATCCTGTTCGACCAGGCTGAGACGCCGCTCTACGATTTGGATCTAGAGCTGCGCGAGGGGATGGGGTTCACAGATTTCCACCTCGTGATAGGTAGCATCACCGACCCCCACCGGTTGCGGGAGGTGTTCCGGGAGTATTCGCCCGACGTGGTCTTCCACGCTGCCGCCTACAAGCACGTCCCCATGATGGAGGAGAATCCCTACGAGGCCATTGCTAACAACGTTTGCGGTACGAAGTACCTGACGGATCTCTCGGTGGAGTACGCCGTGAAACGGTTCGTGATGGTGAGTACCGATAAGGCGGTAAACCCCACTAACGTGATGGGGGCCAGCAAGCGCATTTGCGAGATGTATGTGCAGGCGCATGCGGCCAATGCCTCTACGCGCTTTGTCACCACACGGTTTGGCAATGTGCTAGGCTCGAATGGCTCTGTGGTGCAGCGGTTCCGTCGGCAGATAGAGGCCGGTGGCCCAGTGACCATCACGCACCCCGAGATTCGCCGTTATTTCATGACAATCCCTGAGGCTTGCCAGCTCGTCCTGGAGGCTGGGGCTATGGGCCAAGGGGGAGAGATCTTTGTCTTTGACATGGGTCGTGCTGAACGTATTCTTGACCTGGCGCGTAAGATGATTATGCTGTCGGGCTATATGCCCGATCAGGACATCCGCATCGTGTATGTGGGGCTGCGCCCTGGGGAGAAGCTGTACGAGGAGCTCTTGGCTAACGAGGAGAACACGATTCCCACCCATCATCCTAAAATCCTACGGGCCAAGGTGCGCGAGTGCGACCCCGTGGAGGTTCGCAATGCCATCAATGAACTGATAGCCATGCTCCCCACGGCCGATGATTTTGCCATCGTGGCACGCATGAAGGCCCTTGTGCCGGAGTTCGTGAGCCGTAACTCCCGATTCCAAGCTCTAGATCATGCCTAGCCAGCTAGAGGCCCTGGAGCAACTGGGCTATTTACGTGCCTTTCGTCATCGCATCCCCTTGCAGGTGCGCTTTAGCGACGTGGATCGCCTCGGCCACGTTAACAACTCGGTGTACCAGCAGTTCTACGACCTGGGGCGCTTGCACTACTTCCAGAGCGTCTTGGAGGGCCCGATGGAGTGGGAGGGTGATGTGGTGGTGCTAGCACACCTAGAGGTTGATTATTTGCACCCCGTCACCCTGGAGCACCAGCTGCATGTGGGCACACGCACGCTCTCCGTGGGGACGCGCAGCTTTCGCATGGAGCAGGTCATATTCGACACGGAGGCGCAGCGCATCTACTCTCGTGCCATCTCCGTGATGGTGGGCTTCAACGGACAGCGGCAGCAGTCAGCCGATCTTCGCCCCGAGTGGCTAAAGGCCATGCAGGCCTACGATGCGATGCTGGGATAGCCAGCAGGGAGGGCTGGTGGGCCGCAACGGGATCCCCGTTGCGGATTAATTGCTTACCTTTGCCGCCGTCTATATACCATCAGTTTTAGTAATCCCTGCGCGCAGGGTAAAACGGCTTCTATGAACTACTTGACTTCTGAGCAGAAACAGGAGATTTTTGGTCAGTACGGGAAGTCTAATAGCGATACCGGTTCCCCCGAGAGCCAGATAGCGCTATTTTCCCACCGTATTAACCATCTCACCGGCCACTTGCAGCGGCATAAGAAGGACTACGCTACGCAGCGTGCCCTCCTCAAACTCGTCGGTAAGCGACGCCGGCTGCTGAGCTATCTCAAGGATCGGGATATCGAGCGGTATCGCAACATTGTCAAAGCGCTCGGTCTAAGACGGTAAGTTTCTGGTTGGCCTGCCGCGAGGCAGGCCAACTTTTTATTGGATCATCCGGGGAGCATGCAGTGTGCCTCTCCGGATTGAGCGGTTGTTTAGCGGTAGAAAACAGTAGGATACTATGAATGTGCTGACAAAGCAGATCGCCCTGAGCGATGGGCGTACTATCACCATCGAGACGGGCAAGTTGGCCAAGCAGGCTGACGGCTCCGTGGTGGTGCGCATGGGAAACACCATGTTGCTAGCCACCGTGGTGAGTGCCCCTGATGCGGGCGAGGATGTAGACTTTATGCCCCTGAGCGTCGATTATCGTGAGAAGTACGCTGCGGCGGGCCGATTCCCCGGGGGATTCTTCCGGCGTGAAATGCGCCAGTCTGACTACGAGGTGCTCATCTCGCGCCTGGTGGACCGCGCCTTGAGGCCCCTGTTCCCCGATGATTACCATGCTGACACATTCGTCACGGTGACCATGATCTCGGGCGAGCTCGATTCGTTGCCCGATGCGTTAGCTGGGCTGGCGGCTAGTGCTGCTATCTCGGTATCTGATATACCGTTTGGCGGTCCTATCTCCGAGGTGCGCGTGGCCCGCATTGACGGACGGTTTGTCATCAATCCGACCCATGCTGACTTGCAGCATGCGGATCTCGACCTGATGGTCGGGGCTACGTACGACAACATCCTCATGGTGGAAGGGGAGATGGATGAGGTGTCTGAGGATGTGATGATAGAGGCCATCCGCACGGCGCACGAGGAGATCAAGCGTCACTGCCAGGTGCAGATGGAGATGGCTAAGGAGCTCGGCATCGTTAAGCGCACCTATTGCCACGAGAAGAACGACGAGGCCCTACGGCAGCGGGTGCATGACTTCTGCTACGAGAAGGCCTATGCCATTGCCAAGTCGCAGCTGCCCAAGAAGGCCCGGAGTGAGGCCTTTGGCGCACTCCTCAACGAATTCTGGGCCACGGTGCCCGAGGATGAGCGTCCAGCTCTCCGCACGATGGTCAATCGTTACTACCACGCCGTGGAGAAGGAGGCTATGCGCCGCATGATCCTCGACGACGGCGTGCGTCTCGATGGCCGCAAGACGGATCAGATCCGCCCCATCTGGTGCGAGGTAGATTATATCCCCAGTGCCCACGGATCGGCCATCTTCACGAGGGGTGAAACCCAGTCGCTGACCACTGTCACGCTGGGCTCCAAGAGCGATGAGAAGATCATCGATGAGGCCCTCTTTGAAGGTACAGAGCAGTTCTTGCTGCATTACAACTTCCCGCCCTTCTCCACCGGTGAGGCGCGCCCATCACGTGGGCCTGGCCGGCGTGAGATTGGCCACGGCAACCTGGCGCACCGGGCCCTCAAGCGTATGATACCCCTTGGCTCTGAGAGCCCCTACGCTGTGCGAGTGGTGAGCGATATCCTGGAATCCAATGGCTCGTCCTCCATGGCCACGGTGTGCGCCGGCACGCTGGCACTCATGGATTCGGGGCTGAAGATTAAGAAGCCTGTCTCTGGGATTGCCATGGGCCTTATCTCCGACACGGTGGGTAAGCGCTTTGCTGTCCTCTCAGACATCCTGGGCGATGAGGATCACCTTGGGGATATGGACTTCAAGGTGACGGGTACGCGGGATGGTATCACCGCAACCCAGATGGATATCAAGGTAGATGGCCTTCCCTACGAGGTGCTAGCGCAGGCCCTGGAGCAGGCTAAGCAGGGACGTCTCCACATCTTGGGCAAGATGCTCGAGACGATACCCGAGCCCCGCGCGGAGTTCAAGCCCCACGTGCCTCGCTGTGAGCAAATATTCGTGCCCCGTGACATGATCGGGGCCATTATTGGCCCTGGTGGCAAGATCATCCAGGAGATGCAGCGGGAGACTGGTGCCCAAATCAACATCGAGGAGGTAGAGAACCGGGGCGAGGTCACCATCTACACCGCATCGAAGGACAGCATGGAGGCGGCCAAGCAGCGTATACGTGCCATCGTAGCCATGCCAGAGGTCGGGGAGGTGTACAAGGGCAAAGTCAAGTCCATTGTGCCCTTTGGTGCCTTCGTGGAGATCATGCCTGGGCGTGACGGCCTGTTGCACGTCTCCGAAATTGATTGGAAGCGGGTGGAGAACGTGGAGGATTACCTCAAGGTGGGCGATGAGGTAGAGGTTAAGCTCATCGAGATCGACCCCAAGACGAGCAAGCTGCGCCTCTCGCGCAAGGTGCTCATCCCCAAACCGCAGAAGTAATGGCTACCTCGTTGTAGCCTGCGTAGCGTGGCCGCGGCAGGAGGATTTACCTCTTGCCGCGGCCTTTTGCTAGGGTTCAGACGCTGGAGCCACCTATGCCAGCTTGCACCTGCAGCGTAACGCTAAATATGCATGCCATGCGCCCTATCGCTGTCCTATTACCACTCCTTGTTGCCTTCCTGCTAGCCATTGCATCGCCTGTACATGCGCAGTTTGGCCATGCACCAGAACCAGATGAGGCGGGGGATGCCCGCATTGGGCTGACGGGAGAGGCTTTCCTGTATAATGCCGAGTTCGATCATCCGCTAAAGGTGGGCTATACCCTGCCGGGATGGACTCTCACCCCGTACATGAGCTACGATTGCTTTCGGATACTCGCCTTCTCCGTGGGGTGGCGTGTGACGCAGATGATAGGCCGCCGCGACCCATGGCGGAGCGACTTCCTGTTCTCCATCTCCAGCTACCCGATACAAAGCCTTGCCATCAGGCTCGGTGCATTGCCTGAGCCGCACGAGCACCGGCTGCCCGATTTCCTATACTCGCACCAACGAGCCTGGCTCAACCGCCCAGAGATGGGGGTGCACATTCGCTACGAGCCCCTGCTCGCCTTCTATTTTGCCGAGGCATGGCTCGATTGGGAGACCTTCATCTGGCGGGGTGCCAAAAAGAACGAGCAGTTCTTTCTCGGGCTACAGCTGGCCCGACAGAGCCTCCGTGGCTTCCAGGGGCGGCTCTTTTTCCTTGCCCATCACAGCGGGGGGCAGATTGACGACACCAGCCTCCCCGTGATCACCTCCATCAACACGGGGGGTGAGCTGGGCTATGCCCATTTTGTGGGCCCTACCCGACTCGCATGGGGTGTATATGCCGCGCTGAGCCGCGATGGTGATAAGACGCATCCCTTCTACGGCCGATCGGGCTACGCCGTCCGCCCCTACATCGGTTGCTCGTGGAACGGCTTGCATGGCGAGCTGGCCTATTTCCATGCCCTGCGGTTTTATACCCTGCGGGGTCAGGAGCTTTACGCCTCGTATAGCGACTGGTCGGAGGGGCGCCACATGGCCCGTCGCCAGATTGTGACCGCCCGCCTGGACTATTCGCATTCTACATCGACCGATGTGGTCGAATTCAAGGCGGGTACCGAGCTCTTCTACGATGTCGCCCTTCGTCGGGTCGATTGGGCCTTCTTCCTGCAAACGAAGATCAATTTCGCTCTCCGTTGGTAACACCTATTGCTAGCAAATCGGCGGGCTATGGAAGAGCTAATCCGTTACTTAGATGCAGGCACAGAGGTAGGTTGCGATGAAGCTGGCCGGGGTTGCCTCGCAGGCCCCGTGTCGGCTGCGGCCGTGTGTCTCCCCCGGGACTTCCGTCACCCCCTGGTGCGCGACTCCAAGTCGCTATCGCCCTCGCAGCGCGAGCGGGCCCGCCGGATGGTGGAGCGTGAGGCTATCGCCTGGAAAGTGGTGCTACTCCCCCCGCGCGTCATCGATGCGCTCAATATCCTCCGGGCCTCCATCCTAGCCATGCAGTTGGCTGTGGATGGCCTCCCGTTGCGTCCCGACCTGGTGCTGGTGGATGGCCACGTGTTTACACCCTTCGCCGGCCTTCCGTACCGGTGCGAGATTGGGGGCGACACCCGTTACATCTCCATTGCCGCGGCCTCCATTCTGGCTAAGACGCACCGCGACGAGGTGATGCTAGACTATGCGGCGCAATACCCCCAGTATGGATGGCATAAGAATAAGGGGTACCCCACAGTGGCCCACCGTCGGGCTTTAGCCGAGCATGGCCCCAGCCCGCTGCACCGCTTCTCCTTCCATCTAGGCAAGTAGTCCGCCTACCCTGAGAGGGCTTTCGCCCCTGCCTCCCTGTCGTGTGGCGGGTGGGGATTGCGCCTATCGATGCCGTCACGCAGCTGCACCAACAAGGTACCAAGTTCGTATTTGCGCCGCCAAATATGGGCTTGATACGGCGTTGCTAGCCCGAGGCCTCGTGTCTAATGCTCAACCGTCATCGCCGGATCCCAGCTCTGGCGCGGGGATGCGTAGCCTAGCAGGGCGACAATGTGCAGGGCCAGATCATCCACCATCGCCTCAATGCTGTCCGCCCTATGGTAGAATGTGAGCATGGGGGGCACTATGGTTGCCCCGGCTTGCGCCAGCGTGAGCATGTTGGACAGATGGATGCTGCTGAGCGGGCTTTCACGTGGCACCACGATGAGCGGTCGCCGCTCCTTGAGGGTCACGTCGGCAGCTCGTCCCAGGAGCGTGTCGGCCATCCCGTGCGCCATCTTAGCCAACGAGCCCATGGAGCAGGGCACCACAACCATACCGCCCGTGGGGCAGGAGCCCGAGGCGGGAGGGGCGAATAGGTCGTCATTCCGATAGGTGACGATGCGGGGATGCTGGGGGAGTGGTTGCCCCGGGAGCTCGTGCTGCCACACGCGCAGGGACGTCTCCGTGAATATCAGCCAGAGGGGGGCGGGTGTGTGCGCAATGAGGGCCTCCACCGTGCGCTGGGCGATGAGCGACCCGCTCGCACCGGTGATCCCCACAATCAACGGAATTGCCTCGGCCATGATTTGTTAGTATCTTCGCGAGGTTACACGATGCAAGGTAATGAATAAAATATTTTGGGCCCTGTGCTTGGCTCTGCTCCCCTGCCTGGCGTTGGGGCAAGGGATTGATGTACGCTCGATGACGTGGGGCAAGGATTATAAGCTGCACGTCAAGATGGGGAATGATAGCGTTTACGTGATGGACGTGCGGGCCCTGTACCATCAGGGGGATCTCACGGCCGAGCAGGCATTGACCTCATCGACCACCTACCTGCCCGTGACGCTCGATCGTGAGTTTGTGGACTACCTGAAGCAGCGTCCGCTGCGCGATACGGGCAAGGCGAATGGCCAGGACAGCGTCTCCCCGCGGCAGTTCGCCACCCTGTGGTCGGCACTGCACAGCGAGATTGGGGGCGACTACGTGCACCTTATCAACAGCATTGTCTACGCGCTGGAATCGCGCCGCCTGCATTTGCAGGATGAGGCCCTGCGTCGCCCTGTGACGGATTGGAAGCCCGACCCGCCCACCGATACATACAAGCGCACGAAGGATTGGCCCTTCTACGTCCCTATCACCCAGAAGGATGCCCACCGGGAGTATAAACTGAGGGCCAAGGAGGGCACTTTGCAGGATCTGCAGGGCATACCGACGCGGTTTATCGATTTCTTCCTGGCCACTAGCGATGGCGATTACCGCGAGCTGGTGCATGCCCGGCAGATGGGGAAGGTGGCCCAGGTGGATTTGGTGCGGATGATGCTGGGGGCTAAGTACTTGGGCGAACGGCAGATTGAGTACGTGAGCCGGTGCGTGCGTAGTGCCGTGACGCACTACTCGGCGAGCAATTTGCCCTCGGTCATCGTTTTCGATGACTACAAGGCCGCCGTGGCCATGACGCTTGATGCGGGTGGTTACCGGGTGGATTACGTTGTGTTCCAGGATCAGCAGTCGCTTTCGCCTGCCGAGGTGGCTAAGCGCGAGGCCGACATTCGGGCCCTGGTGAAGAGTATCAACGAGGCGAATGCGAAGATCTTCCGCCAACGCCTCTCCAAGTACTACGAGCAGTAGTCTGCGCTACCGTGGCGACTGGGCGCAGAGTTAGGGGGCCAGAGGAGAATTGCCGATGGGTATACGAGTTGAGGGGCTAGGGTGCCGGTTTGGCTCCATGTGGGCCGTGCGCCATCTCACGTTCGAGGCGCGTGATGGGCAGGTGACGGGCCTGCTTGGCCCCAACGGGGCGGGCAAATCCACCACCATGCGTATCCTATCGGGCTACCTGCCTGCCAGCGAGGGGCAAGCCTGGGTGAATGGGCAGCCTGTGTCATCACCCGATCCGGCATGGCGCAGGGGATTGGGCTATCTGCCTGAGCAGAATCCGCTGTACGTGGATCTGTACGTGCGGGAGTATCTGACGCACGTGGCGCACCTTTACAGGATACGTCGTCCGCGGCCCGAGGTGGAGCGCGTGATTGCCGTCACGGGGCTCGACCCTATGCGGAGCCGGCGCATCCGTACCCTTTCGAAGGGTTACCGGCAGCGGGTGGGACTCGCCGCGGCATTGCTCCCACGGCCGAAGACGCTGATACTGGATGAGCCGACGAATGGGCTCGATCCGAATCAGATCGTGGAGATTCGTCACGTGATTCGCGACGTGGGGCAGGAGACGGCCGTGCTGCTCTCCACGCATATCATGCAAGAGGTGGAGGCCGTGTGCGACCGTGTGGCGATCATCAGCCACGGAGCATTGGTGGCGCATGGGGCCACGGATGAGGTGATGAGCCGGGGGCAAGGGGCCACGGTGGTGGCGGGGTTCACCCAGACGCTCGAGCGCAGCGCGCTGGCCGAGGCCTTGGGCGGTGCCCATGTGGAGCCTCTCCCCGAGGGCGAGTGGGCCATTCGGTGCGATGATGGCCAGCAGATGCGGGAACGGATCTTTGCCGCGAGCGTGGCGCAGGGCTGGACGCTCATCACGCTGTACACGCGTCGATCGCATCTGGAGGATGTGTTCCGCTCGCTGACGGGCAACGATGCGCAGCCTGGCCTCGTAGACCAGGCTGGGTAGGCAGATCAGTCGTTTTGTTATACATTTGCGGGGATGGGTTGGGACGGGGTGTTGGCTAGAGCTTTAGGAGGATTTGACGTATGCGGAGGCAGCTGCTGTGGATGCTGATGTTGCTGTGCGGAGTGACGATGGCTCATGCGCAGGGCGGGGGTAAGATTGCATTTGAGGTCACTGAGCACGATTTTGGGCGGATTCCTGAGAAGGGAGGGGCCGTGTCGTACACATTCCGTTTTACCAACACGGGGGATGCGCCTGTGGTGCTGCAAGGGGTGAGCACCTCGTGCGGCTGCACGGCCTCGGAGTGGTCGAATGAGCCGGTGCTCCCGGGTAAGCAGGGCTCTGTGACGGCGCGCTTTGACCCCTACGGCCGGCCCAACGGATTCATGAAGTCGATCACCGTGCGCAGCAATGCTGATCCGCAGTCGGTGGTGCTCTACATCAAGGGGTTTGTCGTGCCCCGTGAGGTGTCCCCCGAGGAGCAGTATCAGCAGCGATATGGTGCCCTGGGGGTGCGAGCCTCGTGCGTGTCGATGCAGCAGGTGTTGGCCGATCAGGCAAAACGTGAGGTGGTGTCCCTGTACAATTTTGGCGATAAGCCGCTTAAAGTGAGCTTTAGCAAGCTGCCGAACTACCTCACCATCTCACCGAAGGAGCTCACGTTGCAACCCAAAGCGAAGGGGGAGGTGGAGTTCACCATCGATGGCACCCGGGTAGACGACTGGGGGCTGGTGTCGGCCTCGTTCGCGGTGGCGGCCGGAGCTGAGAAGGGCACTATGTCGGTGCTATTCTTGCGGGATGAGAATTTTGCCAAGATGAGCGATGCGGAGTACTCGGGCTCTGCCCGCGTGTCGTTCGCCACGATGGATGTGGACATGGGGACGATTCCCTCCGCCAAGGGTAAGACGATGCGCGTTGGGTTCACGAATGTGGGTCAGAAGCCGCTCATCGTGCGCAAGGTCAGCACCTCGTGCGATTGCCTGAAGGCGAGCGTCAGCAGCAAGTCGGTGCCTCCGGGGCAGTCGGCTGAGCTTGTGCTGGAGTATAAATCGGCCCAGGAGGGGAAAGGGAGTAAGAACTGGTCGGTGATGGTGATTACCAATGACCCCAGCAGTTCTGCGAGCTCGGTGGCTGTGCGGGCCCTGGTGAATTAGCCGGCTGGTGCCGGCTCCTGGCGTGGTGGGCTATAGGGAGGATGCGGGGCCGATGGATGGCATGGCCTCGCTGTAGGGTCGTGCCCCTAGGGGGTGTTGATGGATGCGTGGGGATGACCCTGCGCATTACGCCACGGGGGCGGTGAACTTTTCGCTAGAGTGATGACGGATTTGTTGCAGGTGGAGCGTGTCTCCAAAAGCTACGGGATGCATCGGGCATTGCACGATGTGAGCCTGTCGGTGCCTGAGGGTAGCATCTATGGTCTGCTTGGCCCGAATGGGGCTGGTAAGACCACGCTGATTCGCCTGATTAATCAGATCCTTCAGCCCGATGCGGGGCGCATCCTGCTGCGTGGGCGTACGCTGGAGCGAGCCGATGTGAGCAGCATTGGCTACCTCCCAGAGGAGCGCGGCCTCTACAAGAAGATGCGGGTGGGCGATCAGGCCATTTTTCTGGCCCGCCTCAAGGGGATGAGCCGCAGCGAGGCGACGACTGAGCTGAAACGCTGGTTTAAGAAGTTCGACATCGAGGCCTGGTGGGGTAAGCGCGTGGAGGAGCTCAGTAAGGGGATGGCGCAGAAGGTGCAGTTCATCGTGACGGTGCTGCATCGGCCGCCGCTGCTGATATTCGATGAGCCGTTCAGCGGGTTCGACCCCATCAATGCCGATCTGTTGAAGCGGGAGATCCTTGAGCTGCGACGTGAGGGGGCTACCATCCTCTTCTCGACGCACAACATGGACTCTGTGCAGGAGCTGTGCGACTACATCACGCTGATCAATCGCTCCGAGAACATCCTGTCGGGTGCCGTGAGCGAGGTACGCTCGCGCTACTCGTCGCCTAGCTACCGTGTGGGTTACGCGGGGGGGAGGGTGGCACTGGACACTCTGCTCCCGAGGGAGTGGAGCCTGGGCCGTGAGTGGGATGAGGATGGGCTGCATTGGTTCAGTATCAATGTGGGGGATGCGCCCTCTGTCACCATGCGGGCCCTGTTTGCCATGCTGCCTGAGACGCTCGATGTGGTGCACCTGTCCAGGGAAGAGGCGAGTATGCACGACATCTTTGTGCGGGCCGTGAGTGCCTCTTCGGCCGAGACATCAAATAGGTAGGGGGTATTATGCGGAGTGTATGGCTGATAATCCAGCGCGAGGTGCTGGTGCGTGTGCGGCGACGCACATTTCTGCTGGCCACGATCCTTGCGCCGGTGCTCTTTGCGCTGATGCTCATGCTGCCGGCAATCCTCATGCGGATTGATTCGGGGCTGCATGCGCGCGTGGCGTTGGTGGATGAGACGGGGGTGCTGCGGGGGCATCTTACCGACACGAAGAGAACGAGCTATGTGGTGCACCCGGACACGTTGCAGGCGGGCCCCCTGGCTTTGCTACGCGACTCGCTGTATGACGGGGTGCTCATTGTGGGGGCTGATGCCATTGCTCACCCTGAGGCCATCACCTACTACGCGCTGAAGCCGGCCACGGTGGAGCTTGTCAATGGTTTCTCCGAGGTATTGGCCAGGGGCATTGAGCAGGAGCGTCTGGCGCAGAGCGGGATTCCGCATTTGGACAGCATCATGCACTCGATACAGGCCAAGGTGTCGGTGCGCACGGTGGTGCTGGATGAGGCTGGCGCGGCGCGCGAGAGCAACTCTAGGGCTGCCAATGTGCTGAGCATCATTCTGGGCGGCCTGTGCTACACGCTGATGCTCGTGTCGGGCAACATGGTGATGTATGGCGTGATAGAGGAGAAGTCCAATCGCATCGTGGAGGTGCTGGTCTCCTCTGTGCGTACCTTTGAGCTGATGATGGGGAAGATACTGGGCATTGTGGCGGTATTTCTGCTCCAGTTCGCCCTGTGGGGGCTGCTTACGCTCGTGCTGTTAGCTGTTTCGGTGCCCCTGTTGGGACTCTTCTCGGCGAATGAGGTTACGGCCCTTGCTAATGGCACGCAGGGCATGATAGGGGGTGTAGCACCGTCGCCCGATATGGGGGCACTGCTTACCCCGATGGCAGGCATCGACTTCGGTGTCCTGATAGTTACGTTCCTGTTCTTCTTCCTCTTCGGTTACCTGTTCTACGGTGCCATGTTTGCTGCGGTGGGCTCGGCTGTAGATGATTCTGCCGATGCGGGTCAGATGGTGACCCCTATCACCACGCCGCTTATGCTGGGATTTTTTGCGGTGTTCATGGTAACGCGAGCCCCGGGTGGAGCAGTCGCCTTCTGGTTCTCCATGATACCCCTGTTCTCCCCCGTGGTGATGCCTGCTCGCATGGTGTTCGGCGTGCCCACGTGGGAGCTGCTGCTGTCGGCAGGTATACTCGTGATCTCCTTCTTTGCCATGACATGGCTCGCCTCGCGGGTCTACCGGCGGGGCATCCTCATGTTCGGCAAGCGCCACTCCTGGCGGGAGATGTACGGCTGGCTGCGCACCAAGTCGTAGCGCCCTAGTCGTCGTCCCAGGTGATGCGGACGGGCGGCTTGTTGGGATCCTTGGGCTTTTGACGAGGGGGCTTGGGGCTCTTGGGTATGGAGTCCTCAGCCCATTCGATGGTGTACCCCGAGGGGGGAGAGCTGGGTTTATCGCTGGGCGGCGTGCTCGTGCCCATATTGAACTCCTCGTTCAGCATGTTGCGTAGGGTCTCCTTCTCGTGCTGAATCTTCTCGTTGAGACGGGTGCGGAGGGCCTGCTGATCGAAGCGCACGTTGCAGTGGTTGCCGTCCCCCTCTAGCACGAGGAAGAGCGAGAGCTTCTTTTCACCCTCCGATTCGGCCACCGCATTCTCATCGATGTCCCGCTTGCGCGTCCTGAGGCGGTTGAAGAGCAGGTCGGAGAGGCCTAGGGCTATGTGGTACTGGTAGGTGGAATTGAAGTGATGCTCGCCGCTTAGGGATAGGTTTAGCGCCGAGGAGTTAATGCGCATCTGCGGTATGGCCACCCGCTGGTTGCGTATGCTGATGGTGTTTGTGAGCGTGGAGAAGCGGATGCGCTTGAGCTCGTCGAGTGAGATGAAATTGGCGAGCTGGTCGAGGCTCTTCATGTCGGTGAGCACGCCCTTTTGCACGGTGATTTGCGCCTGCATCTGTAGATCGGCGGGTATTATCTTCCAGTGCTCCATCGGGGCATAGAGCGATACCCCTCCCGTGAGGGTGCCCTCGATGTTTTGGCTGGTGATCACCTTCTGATCGAAGTTGTTGAGGTCGGCGAACAGCCGTTTAAGGTCGATCTCCTTGGGGTAGAGCTCCGCAGTGAGCGTTGTGCGATGTGGCTCGATGCGCTTGAAGGTGAGCTGCCCGTGGAGCCGTCCGTTCAGCAGCGAGGCATCGTCTAGCTGTAGGAATGTCTCATCCTTCGTCAGGGTGAACTGGGAGGACAGGGCATCGATCTTGAGGTCTTTGTACTTGCAGTTCTCCAGGCTGAGGCTGCCCATCACGCTCTGGGTGCCATCCCAGAAGGGGCGTAGCGTATGGCGTGTGCTGTCGCTGGCCAGGCTATCGCTGGGGGTGAATAGGGCTGCTATGCGCTCGAATGTGGTGTTCGTTGCGCTAGCATTCACCGTCCACTGGGCCGCACTGCGGTGTGGGACGAATAGGGACAGCATGCTTTTGATGTTGACCCCGAGGCTGAATTGCGTGTCGTCCCATGCGCCCGAGAGGGCACCTTTGGCCAAGTCGTTCTCAATGAGCGTGGCGGCCCCCTCCAGGTGGGTGAGTGTCACGTCGGGACGTGGCATCAGGGTGAGGTCGGAGAATGCAAGTTGCAGGTTGGCTCGGGGGTTGACCAGGGAGGCGATAGAGATGGGATTGGTGCTGCGCAGGCTGGCTAGCATCTCGCCGCTCGCTGTGATGCTGGCGTAGTGCCCCACGTAGGCTCGAGCTGGCTCGGGGAGGATCTCGTCATTGTGCAGGGCCACGTTCACCTTGGCATAGAAGGTGGGCTGCCGTAGGTTGGTGAGGTTAAAGGCTACGTCGATGTGCGAATTACGATGGGTGATGAGGCAGCGGCTGAGCTCAAAGGTCGTGGAGCTGGGGGAGGCGTTCTTTCCGTTGGTGAATCGCCCGGTGATCTCACGGATCGTGTACGCCTGATCGTAGTATTTGAGGGTGAGATCCTTCCCCGCGAGCCCCATGTCGACGAGCAGCTTCCCCCCCTTGTGCACTGAGCCCGTGATGGTGAGGTTGGCCCCGAGCATACCCTTCACGTCCATGGCTGCGGGAGGTTGCCATTGGAACTGCGAGGCGAATGCGAGCAACGAGCGTAGATCGATGTCACTCCCCGTGGCTTTCAGGTCGGTTTGGCCCGTGTTTTGATCTAGGTACCCCTCTATGTCGAACTTATTGCGGTCGAGAGTGAGGTGGGTGTGAGGCGTACGTAGAACGGCATTCTCGCTCAGGATCTGGCTCCGTAGCTCGAAGTGCTGACGTTGTGCGTACAGGAAGTCGCCCTGGCGGAGCGTCTCCACGAGCCCACTCCCCTTGATGTCGAGCCGATAGCTCTTGGAGGCAATGTTGCCCGACACCTTCAGGTCGCTGATGAGCGCGGCTACATGAACCTGGTTTTGCACATCCACGAAGTCCACGGCAATTTGCTCGAGGAGTATGCTCTGTAGGTGCACGTCGGATGCGGTGCCTGTTGTATCACTCTCGCGGGACTGGAACAGGTCGTAGTTCTTAATCCCCGAGGCCCCGTGCTTGAGGTAGAGGAATCCCTGCACAATGCGGCATCGCTCTATGCGATATTTGCCTCTAAGCAGGTGGAACGGATTGAGTACTAGGTATACGCTCTTGGCAAGCAGCAACGTGTCACCCCGTGCAGAACCCTCGGGGTCGGTGCTGGGGATGAACACGTCACGCAGGTGCAAGCTGGCGTGGGGGAAATTGCTGAAGAATGTGAATGAGACATCCCGGGTGGAGACGGGCACTCGCAGCTGCGTGTTGATGGCCTCGATGCCCTTGCGTAGCACCACGGCCCCCCAGCGTTGCTCGAACAGAACTAATGCGCCCAGTAGCAATGCCGCCAGGGAGAGCAGCACTGCCCCGACCCGCAGGCCCCATTTCAGCAGAATTCGTTTCACTGTGCTAGGGTGTGCATGCTTACGCCCAGTGCTCGATCGCCGAAGTTGGCGCGGGCACGCATGCGCGCAAAAGTAGTCCTTCTTCCGCTTATTTCATACGGTTGCGCAGCATCTACCCCAGTAGCGAGTGCTTTTGGGTGAGCGTGTCCTGCGTATCTTGTGCGCATGATGAGGTCTCGTGTACCCCTCTCCCCGTGGTGTGATGCGAACAGTCTTCCACGCTTGCATGTTGATCGGCAGTCGGCTATAGCATTGTGGCCCATGCGTGGGTGCAAGGGTATGAGGTGAAGCGGTTTGGTGCAATACTGTACCTTTGCCCGATCCGTGTTGGTGTCGGATGGTGATTGTAGCCGACCGGAGTTATGCTAAATGAGACAGTTCAATAGGGTGTGGAGATGGGCACTGTTGCTACTCGCCATGGTGGTGATAGCCCTGACCCTGTTGATCACGCGGCGGCAGGCTAACACGCTGGCGCAGGAAGAGCGTGAGCGTATTGCCCTTTGGGCAGAAGCCACGCAGTCGATGGCCTCGGCTGATGAGACTGTGCAGGATTTCACATTCCTACTGAGGGTCATCCAGGCGAATAATCACGTGCCTGCCGTACTGACGGATGCCAATCGTTACGCACTGGCCACACGTAACGTCCCGGCACGTTATATGCAAGACCCGACCCAGCTAGCGGGCTACGTGGAAGAGTTGGCCCAGGAGCACGAGCCCATAGTGATAACCCTGCCCTCCGGGGTGCAGAATTTCCTGTACTACGGCACTAGTAATACGCTCCGAGAGCTGCGCTACTACCCATACCTCCAGCTGCTTTTCATCGGGGCCATTGCAGTGCTCGGCTACTTGCTCTTTAGGCAAAACCGAGCTGCTGAGCAGAGTCGTATCTGGGTGGGAATGGCCAAGGAGACGGCGCACCAGCTAGGAACGCCCATCTCATCGCTGATGGCGTGGACTCGACTCTTGGAGGAGGATGAGTACATGCCGGAGTTCACCGAGTCACTGAACTTAGACATCGATCGCCTTCAGCGCGTGGCCAATCGATTCTCAAAGATTGGGGCCATCCCACAGCTTGACGATTCCGATTTGGCCGCTACCATAGCCAGTAGCGTCTCGTACATGCAACCCCGCATCCCCAAAGGGATCTCGCTTACGTTTTGTGATAGTGGGGACGTGTCTGTGCCCGTGCCGCATAATAGCGTGCTTATGCAGTGGGTGGTGGAGAACTTGATTCGCAATAGTGTCGATGCCATCCATGGCGAGGGACACATTACCCTACGTTTGCACTACGAGCGTGGATGGGCCGTGGTGGACTGTGAGGATACGGGCAAGGGCATTGGGCGGAATCGGCGGCGTAGCGTTTTTCGACCTGGTTATAGCACTAAGACACGAGGCTGGGGCCTTGGGCTCTCGCTGGCGAGACGTATCGTGCGGAGCTATCACCGTGGCTCTATCTTTGTCCTGCGCAGCGAGCTGGGCAAGGGCACTACCTTTCGATTCACGCTGCGGACGGGGGAGCCTCATACGCAATCTGCACCAATCAGCTCGGGCGGAATCCTAGATTCGCAGAGCATGTCATAGCTAAGTAACACCAAAATAATTTTAGGACAATGGCAGAACACGTGAGAGTGTTAATAGTAGGCTCGGGCCCTGCGGGGTTCACAGCCTCCATCTATGCTGCGCGCGCTAATCTCAGCCCCGTACTCTACGAGGGTTTGCAGCCTGGGGGGCAGCTTACTACGACCACCGAGGTTGAGAATTTCCCGGGGTACCCCAAGGGTACCACTGGCGAATCGCTGATGGATGATATGCGTCAGCAGGCTACCCGCCTAGGGGTCGAGATACGATCTGGGGTAGTTACGGCCGCTTCGCTGAGCGCGGAGAAGCGGGTTGTAACCATCGATGGTAGCAAAGAGATAGAGGCCGACGTGCTCATCATTGCTACTGGGGCTCAGGCCAAGTATCTCGGTCTGCCCTCCGAGGAGAAGTTCAAGGGTATGGGCGTGTCAGCCTGTGCCACCTGCGACGGCTTCTTCTACCGTGGCAAAACGGTAGCCGTAGTGGGTGGGGGGGATACTGCTGGCGAGGAGGCTACCTATCTGGCTTCGCTCTGCAAGCATGTCTACCTCATCGTGCGCAAGCCGTACATGCGTGCCTCGAAGGCCATGGTGGATAGAGTGAATGCGACACCTAACGTGGAGGTGCTGTACGAGCATGTCACCGAGGAGATCCTTGGCGATGAGAGCGGCGTGACAGGCATCCGGGTGCGTAATACGGCTAAGGATGAGGTGCGAGACCTACAGCTGGATGGCTTCTTCCTGGCCATAGGGCATCAGCCCAGCACCGAGGTCTTCAAGGGCCAGCTGGAGCTAGATGACCAGGGGTACATTGTGACCCAGCCGGGTACTCCCCAGACTAGCGTGCCCGGGGTTTTCGCCGCAGGCGACGTGCAGGATAGGCACTACCGTCAAGCCATCGTGGCAGCAGCCTCTGGCTGTAAGGCTGCGCTCGACGCAGAGCGTTACCTAGGTACCCGCACGTTCTAACGGTTGAAAGTGATGCGAGTGCGTGGCAACTAGCTACGCAGGCCAGTTCATGTCGGGCCGTGCTCCTTCGGGGGCACGGCCCGATTTGCTACCCGGATACTTCCTGGGCACACCCTCCTCATTTGTTGCGCATCAGGGGCCAATGCATTGCCGTGAACACCTATAGCTGGAAGGGCCTTGACGGGCTGCTGTGCACATGCCTCGCCCTGTGTTTTCGTGCAGCCCTGCGATGCCGTTCTTACTCCTCCCTTCGCCTAGTCGCAGGTGGATACCATGGTCTCTCACTCCAGCCTGCGGGCGGGTGGGGTGCCGTGGCGAGCGGCCGCCTGGGACGCATCTCATCCCCCCGTCTGCTATGGGTGCGCTGTGAAAGCACTAGGCCCCATGCGATTTACGCATGGGGCCTAGCATTGTCTTTAACGTCTCGATAACCCCTCTGCATCATTACTGCCGAGGTGCTATCCATCGCATGGTGTTATAGCAGCACCATGGAGTGGTTTAGGCATAGCACGGGGATGCCGAGTGAATTGGCAATGATGTTCTGATCGGTAGTGTCAATGAACGGTGGTACGCTACGCATAGACTGGGTGATCATGATGAGGAACAGGTCGGCATTCACCTTCACGGCCAGCGATTCCATCTCATTCCGGATGTTGTTCCCCCGGGCCCCGGTGTGCAGGGTAAAAGCGAGCCCGTGATCATCGAAGGCGCGCTGTAATAGGGCTACCTTAGCGTTTACCTTGATGTTAAGCTTCGGGTCATTGAAGCTGGCTGCCAGGATGTTGAAATGCAGCCCGTACTCCTGAGCCATGCTGATAGCCCACTTCAGCTTCTCATTCTCCACGGGTAGGTGCCCCACTGGCATAATTACCTCGCGGTAGGGTATCGTGCTGATGGGTGGCGACTGTATAGCCAGGAAAGGCACATTCGAGCCCGTGATGACCTTAACCGCCTTGCTGCCAAAGAACTTCTGCATGCCTGAGATGCCGTGCGTTCCCATCACAATGATGTTAGCCCGCAGCTCTTCCGCATACTCTGGGATGGCATTGCCTATCGTCCCCTCCTTGACGAGTCCTTTGATGTCAATGCCCAGCTCCATGCGTTTCTCCTGGGCATAGCTCTCGAGCTGCTTTTGCCGCTCTTCGAGCCCCCCGATTTTGCCCGCAGAGGCTGGGTCGATAATGTGAAGTAAGATGTATTCGGCCGAGGACTTAACGCTAGCCAGACGCATGGCATGACGCAGGGCGAAATCTACCACCTCGGTGAAGTCGCACGGGATTACGATTTTCATACTTTTTATGTATTGCGGAAGTGTACCACTAGTCTAGTAGGCCCTGCCAGCCAGCTGGGCAAAGAGCTGATGTAGGACTGGGGTTGGTTGGCCTGCGGCCGTCTCGGCTTGCTCCAGGTACTGGCGTGAGTGCGTTAGACGGCGTTCTATCTCCTCCTCAGCAAGCTGTTTAATGCCAAGAGCATCGTAGATAGCCACAGTGCGGCTGACCTTTTCATGCCGTGCAATCTCCTTGCCCCCGGCCAGCTGCGACAGCTCCTGCCGTTGCTCTGGGGATGCGTGCTGCGAGGCCAGCAGCGAGAGGTAGGTAATCTTGTTGTCGGCAATGTCATCGCCGCAATTCTTACCCAGGATCTCAGTCTGCCCATACACATCCAGCAGGTCGTCCTGGAGCTGGAAGGCAATGCCCAACTCGCGACCCGATTGGGCCAGCAGCTCCTCTATGGTCTCACTAGCTTGCGCAGCGTATGCCCCCATGCGTATACTCCCCTCTATGAGGGCCGCAGTCTTGTATTCAACCATCTCCAGGTAGGAGGCTATGGGTAGATCCGAGGCCCCCTCGAACTCCATGTCCCACTGTTGCCCTTGGCACACGCCCAGGGCCAGGTGGTTGAATCGTTGCATGAGCCCTGCTAAGAGCTGTGCAGGGGCTTGAGCTAGGAGCTGGTAGGCGAGAATACACATGGCATCGCCGGAGAGGATAGCCACATTGTCGCCCCAGCGGTTGACCACCGTCGGGCGGCCCCGACGCAGGTCGGAGCGATCCATGATGTCATCATGGAGCAGCGTGAAGTTGTGGAACACCTCCACAGCCACCGCGGCAGGCAGTATGGTCTCCACGGGAGTTGTTTCCGGGGTTAGCCAGTCGTACACCGCCAGCACCAGCGTGGGGCGCAAGCGTTTCCCTCCGCTCTCCAGCGTGTAGCGGATGGGCTCGAAGAGCCCGAAGGGCCGTGGGGGATACTCTATGCGGCCAAGGGCTGTCTCAACGGCAGTGCGAAGCTCTTCGATGGTGTGCATGGGTGTGTAATGTTCCGCGTACGTTCGCAGCTGGGTGGGCGGCTGCCATAATCTGCGCCACGCAAAGGTACTAAAACCCCTGCTTAGCACATTCCCTCGCAATGGCCCTAATCCGTTCACACATTGCGCAATATTCCCTTTGGAGACCCCCTCCATCAATCGCGATCTGTGCCCTGATGCTGCCTTTTGCCAGACCACCACATCGAGAGATGCCGTGGGCGAGGCGAAAGCCTTTCCACGGGCTGACGCTTCGCGGTGACGAAACTGCTGCTGGCGGGGTGATACTATCTGGCTGGCCTAGGGCGTTATTCCAAGCGTGCAGGGTGGTGTGCCTAGGGGGATGGGCGGCCGCATTCGCGGGTGCGCGCTACCTTTGTGCAAGCTCCACAACAAACCTGAGGGAATCATGACGGTGAATTGGCTACGCAGAGCGTCGATCCTGCTCCTCACCCTTTTACTAGCCACGTCGATCCAGGCGCAGCTGCGCGATCTGGTGAAGCTGAATCGGCCTCGCAACGAGGAGAGGCTCATCCGCTTTGGCATCGGCGTGAGCCTTAACGTGATGGATTTCGGCCTGCGCAACTCGGGTGCCATACATCAGCCGGCCGGTACGCCCCTCCCCAAGCGCTATGTGGCCACGGTCAACGGACTGCATCCGGGGTTCAATGTGAATGCCCTCGTGCGACTGCGCTTTTCCGATCGGATGCACCTGCGCGCCCTCCCCGGGATATGCTTTGGGCAGCGTGACATTGAGTTCTACCTCGACGACGGGGGCCCCGAGCATGGGACGTTGCTCACCAAAACGCCCATTGAGTCGTCCTACATCGAGATGCCCATCCTGTTCGTCTACTCGGCCAAGCGTCACAGCAACGCCCGGCCCTACATCTGCGCGGGTATCAACCCTCGGGCTGACATGGCAGCCTTCAAGAAGCTCAAGATAGAGAACAACCAGTTCTTGCGTCTGCAGAAGTTCGACCTCGCCTATGAGGTCGGATTTGGCTACGAGTTCTACTTCCCCTTCTTCAAAATGGCCCCGGAAATCAAGTGGTCGGGCGGATTCCTGAATGCCATCTCCCGTGACGTAGGGGAGGGCTCCGAGCACTACCGTGATGCCATCAAGAGTCTCACCTCGCAGGTTATCGTCCTCTCGCTCATCTTCGAGTAGCACCTATTGCTTGATAGCACGCCCCCCCGTCAGAGTTAATTCTGACGGGGGGGCGTGCTTATTATACCCTACGGTCTGCCTACAGGGGGTGCTCGCTGTTGTACTTGGCGATGAACTCCGCCAGATCATTCCGTGAGGCGCTACCCGTCACGGAATTTACCAGCTGGAAGGCGTTCTCCCGATCATCTATCGAGGTGTACATCTTCTTCACTAGGCCCACACGCCCATCGTCGGTCGGGTAGAACTGCTCCGCAAGCTGCTTGACGTGCTTAACCAGGAATCGATTCTGCGTCAGACGTCCCTCCACGATCCAGTTGATCTGATCGGGTGTCGCCTTCTCTAGTATCCCTATCAGCTCGTCAAAGGCATCTTCGCTGATCCGGGGCCGATTCGGGTTCAATGTCCCCGCGGGAGCCAGATGACTCACCGTGCGATCGGCTGGCACATCGGGCTCATTCGGGCGCCCCTGGCTAGTCACCACCTCCGCGGGGGGCACGGCTGCTGTCGTCTCTGAGCCCCGCACAACCAGCGTGAATATCCCCTGCTCGGGAGCCTTGACCCTGTCCGAGAATAGCGGTTTCGCATCCGGGTTGACGCTCAACCCATCCTTCACCTCAATCTGGTACAACGCCAGCGGGCGCAAATTCACGATGACACAGTTGAGCGAATTCTCACACACGAGCGCATTGTTCAGGTACACCCGCACCGGCTGACGGCTATTGATGCAGATGCCGGGTAGCACCTCCTGCCCGTGCACAGTGGCGGCCAGGGATAGAAGCAGCGTGGCGAACAATGGAAGATGACGATTCATATCGCGTTCCTTTAAGGTTATACTCTTGCGCTAAGTTACCAACACTATTCGAATGCTGTTCTCAATCCTACTCCGCACCGTCTGGGTGCTGAATCCTCCCCGGCGTGCTTGCGGGCAACAGCTGTGGCTCTAGCACCTTTAGCTGCTCCTCCCTCAGCGTCTCGTGCCCCGTCAGGCGTAGCAGCACCTGGGCCGTCAGCTCCACCCCACGCTGGCTGCGGTGGGCTATGGCCATGATGTCCCCATCCCTGTAGTAGGCGTTGTGCACCTCCTCTGGGGCCAGCACATCCTCACCAGCTGTGATGCCGAGCGTGTAGGCCAGCAATTCGAGGGAAACATGATTGCGACGCTCCCCATACTGCCAGAGCTCTATGGTGTTCACGCGTGGCAACTCCCACGGCTTTCGGCCCGTAGCGCGCAGTGCAGGCGGAATCTCCATCCGGTGCACGGTCAGCCGTCGGGCCAGGTATGGGAAGTCGAATCCGTTGCCATTGTGTGCGCATAGACGCATCTGCGGGTGCTGCTTGGCGAACCGTTGCATCGCCGTTACCAGGGCTTGCAGCGTGCTGCGCTCATCCCCCGCGTAGGTCGTGATGCGCATGCAAGGCCCACTGGCCTTACCCTGCCAGTACATGTAGCCGAGCGAGAGGCAGAGCACCCGCCCGAACTCAGCGTACAGGCCGCTACGCGCATAGGGGATCTCGTCAGGCTCATCCCCGTGCCGTAAGGTCTCCACCTTGTGCTGCCAGTGTGCCGCGTAGGTCGCCGGGGCATCCTCTAGGCTGGGGTAGGCAGGTACTGTCTCGATGCTGACGAAGAGCAGTTGCTGAAGCGCAGCCGCATTCATACCGCTGTAGCGATTAGAGGTCCTGCCTCACGATGCCCACCAGGCAGCGGGCGTATGTGGCTAACCGTTCTCCCGCTGCGAGATTTTAGCCCATGTGTCCTTGAGCGTAGCCGTGCGGTTGAGCACCAGGCGTGATGTGCTGCTATCTGGGTCGGCGCAGAAGTAGCCTATACGCTCCAGCTGCACCCAGTCGCCAGGGCGCATGTCACGCAGGGCGGGCTCCATGAGGCCCTCCACGATGCGCAGCGAGTGGGGGTTCAGATTATCCTTCCAGTCCCCCCCCTCGGGTACCTCGTTGGGGTCGGCCGCCATGAATAGCCGATCGAACAGCCGTACCTCCACGGGCACGCCATGTTTGGCCGATACCCAGTGAATGGTGCTCTTCACCTTGCGCCCGTCGGGGGCATTGCCACCCCGGGTGGCCGGGTCGTAGGTGCAATGTATCACGGTGATGTTACCCGCTGCGTCCTTCTCCACGCTCTGGCACGTGATCAGGTAGGCGTAGCGTAGCCGCACCTCCTGGCCAGGCGACAGGCGGTAGAACTTCTTCTGGGGCACCTCCATGAAGTCATCCCGCTCAATGTAGATCTCACGGCTGAAGGGTACGCCCCGGGTACCCGCGAGCTCATCCTCAGGGTTATTCACCGCCTCCAGCCACTCCTCTTGACCCTCGGGGTAATTATCTATCACCACCCGCACCGGATCCAGCACCCCCATGCGTCGCTCGGCCCGCTTATTCAGATCCTCACGCAGGTAGAACTCCAGCAGCGACAGGTCGATCACGTTGTCCCGCTTGGCTACACCCACGGCCTCAGCAAAGGCGCGGATCGACTCGGGGGTATAGCCCCGACGGCGTAGCCCGCTGATGGTTGGCATCCGCGGATCGTCCCACCCCATCACGGCCCCCGTCTCCACCAGCTCCAGCAGTCGCCGCTTGCTCATCACGGTGTATGTGAGGTTCAGACGGGCAAACTCGTACTGGTGCGAGGGGAAGATGCGCAGTTTCTCGATGAACCAGTCGTATAGAGGCCGGTGCACATCGAACTCTAGCGTGCAGATGGAGTGCGTGATCTCCTCAATGGAGTCGCTCTGCCCGTGAGCGAAATCGTACATGGGGTAGATGCACCACTTATCGCCCGTGCGGTGATGGTGCGCATAGATGATGCGGTACAGAATCGGGTCGCGCAGCAGCATGTTGGGGTGCCCCATGTCGATCTTGGCGCGCACCACCCGCGAGCCCTCTGCGAACTCGCCGTTGCGCATGCGTGCCAGCAGGTCGAGGTTCTCCTCCACGCTCCGGTTGCGGTAGGGGCTCTCCGTGCCGGCCTGCGTCACCGTGCCGCGGCCCAGGCGTATCTCCTCCTGCGTTTGGTCATCCACGTAGGCCAACCCCTCGCGCATGAGCTGCTGACACCAGGCGTAGAGCTGCTCAAAGTAGTCGGAGGCGTACCGCTCGCGGGCCCACTGAAAGCCCAGCCAGCGAATGTCCTCCTTGATGGCATCCACGTACTCCACGTCCTCCTTAGAGGGATTCGTGTCGTCGAACCGGAGGTTCGTCTCGCCGCCAAACTGCTTGGCCAGCCCAAAGTTGATGCAGATCGACTTGGCATGCCCAATGTGTAGGTAGCCGTTCGGCTCGGGTGGGAAGCGCGTCAGCACGCGTCCCCCGTGCCGGCCCGTGGCCAGATCTTCCCGGATGATCTCCTCAAGGAAATTCAGCGATTTGCCCTCGCGGGGCTCGTTCACCTCTGCCGCCATAATCGTCGTCTACTACAAGATGGAAACCGCAGACCACCGAGCCTGCCACTGCAAAGATACCAAAAACGGGATTCCACTTTCCCACTTCACGCCCGTGCTAGTCGCTCTCCTTCTCACCCGTTGCACCAGGGCGCATGCAGCCGGTGGAGATCCGCAGAGTGTGGACGTGTCGCTAGCTGCCACTCGGGAGATGGGGTCTGCTCAGACTTTCCCCACGACGAATCAGCGTGATGATCATTAGCCCGAAATGGATCCAGGCCATGTCCTGCATGAAGCTCGTTGTGGATGCGAAAATGGTGGGGGCTACATCGTCCTCCAGTGGGGTGGAGGTGATGCAGGTGAGCATGGCCCTAAGGCCCTGCACGGCGACCAGCGCCCAGGCCCACCCCTTTACATCCGTGTTGCGCTCTTGCCAGGCCGACACGGCGAGCCCTATCAGCACCACGCTGCACAGCACGCTCATGATGCCGAGCAGGAAGAAGGGGGAGTATTCATCCGGGATGTAAGCGGTGGCTGGGGACAAGAGCTTCTCCATCACTTCCTGTAGCGACAGCAATGGATACAGCCCCACTATACCCGTTGCCACCAGGAGCGTTAGCGATCGCTGATCGAAGCCCCTGCGACTATATCGTGTGGCGAACACAATGGTGAGCACCCCCACGAGCAGGGAGGCTAGCATAGAGACCCATATCATGGGCGAATACTCGGCGTAGTGCCTGGAAGCGTACAGGTACGTGTCAGTAATGCAGCTTGCAGTTAGCGTGATCGACGAGGTGATGATGAGGGCATTGGATGCGCTTTGGGTGCAATTGATGGGTAGCGAATTATCCTTGGTGGGCACGGGCCCGAATCGATTCGCTTGGGTTGTGCCCGGCAGCAACAGGAGCATGCCTAGCACCAGAGGGCCCACTATGGGGGCTAGGATGATGAATAGCACCTGGGCCCGGATGTCCCTATCGTGCAACCTGCGGGCCGCAATGGCTAGGCTAGGAACGAGCATGATGGCGTGGTAGGCCACGTTGAGAACTACGATCACTGCCATCGTCATGGTGAATATGCTCTCACCGGATCCATACTCCATGATGAATATGGCGACCCATAGGGCCACCAGGAGCAGGGTGGAGAAGATGGCATGCAGCAGGACGAAGGTCCAGAACTCGCGGCGGTTGGCCCGGCCGCTGAAGTCGCCATAGCGCAGGAGGGCTCTCAGGTAGTAGTTCATTGCGCAGTCATTTCATGGTGCTGCCAGCAGCGCGGCAGGCTGGCGGTGCCTCTTAGCGTGCCTCCGCCGGGGTGTCGAGCCCGCGGTGTCGTAGTAGCGGAGTTATGTCCACGTCGCGCCCCATGAAGTCGCGGAATAGACGGCTTGCATCCCGTGCGCCGCTCCACTGAAGGAGCTGGCTGCGGAAGCGTTGCGCCACATCCGTGTCGAATAGTTTCCCCTGGGCGCGGAAGGCCGAGTAGGCATCGCAGTCCAGGGCCTCGCTCCAGATGTAGCTATAGTACCCGCTGGAGTATCCCCCGTCGAAGATGTGGCTGAAGTAGGTGCTCCGGTAGCGGGGCTCTATCTCGTGCGGCAGCTGGATGTTGGCCATGCAGTGCCGCTCGAAATCCGTCACCCCCTCGCTCAGCGGCTCGGTGCGCATGTGGTAGGCCATGTCGAGTATCGAGGCTGCGAGGTACTCCGTGGTGGCAAAGCCCTGGTTGAATAGCCGACTCGCTTGCAGCTTGCCGATCAGCTCATCCGGCATCGGTTCCCCCGTCTGGTAGTGGCGGGCGTACTGGCGCAAGAATTCGGGCTCGCTCGCCCAGTGCTCCATGATCTGGGAGGGCAGCTCTACGAAATCCCGCGGAATGCGTCCTAGCCCTGGTAGTTCCACCCGCGAGAAGAAGGCGTGCAGCGCATGACCGAACTCGTGGAATAGCGTCTCCGTCTCATCGAATGACAGGAGGGCCGGCGCATCGCCCACGGGCCGTGTGAAGTTGCACACAATTGACACCACCGGGTGCTGTAGGGTGCCATCCTGCTGACGGCCGTACGCCTCGTACTTCGTGCACCAGGCCCCGGCACCCTTGCCTGGCCGTGGGAAATAGTCCATGTACAGCACCGCCAGGTGCGAGCCGTCAGCATCGAACACCTCATAGGCCCCCACATCCTTGTGGTAGACGGGGAGATCGTGCCTCGGCTCGAAGCGGAGTCCATACAGCTCGCGGGCCATGGTGAAGATGCCTCTGCGCACCGAATCTATGCTCAGGTAGGGCCGCAGCATCTCCTCATCCAGATCGTAGTGCGCCTTGCGCCGCTTCTCAGCGTAGTACCACCAGTCGGACGACGTGAGCTTGGGGGCCTTCATCTCGTTGGCGGCCTCGCTCATCAGCGCGCGGAGCTCGTTGTTAGCCCGCTCGCGGGCTGCGGGCCACAGGCGCATCAGCAGATCGTAGGCTTGCTCGGGGGTCTTCGCCATGCTCTGCTCCAGCACATAGGCTGCGTGCGAGGGATACCCCAGCAGCTGGGCCCGCTGGAGACGCAGCGTGACGATGCGTGCGATGACTTGGGTGTTGTCGTGCGCGCTGTTGGCACTGCCCCGGTTGAGGTACAGGTCGTAGAGCGTGCGGCGCAGCGATGGGTTACTGGAGAACGTCAGGAAGGGGAGCATGCTCGGCTTGTGCGGGGTGAACACCCACTGGCCAGTGAGGCCGCGCTCCTGCGCAGCGGCTGCGGCACCCTGTATCACGCTCTCGGGGAGCCCCGCGAGATCGGCACGGTCTGTCAGCGCGAGCACAGCCTGATTGGTGGCCTCCAGCACATTCTTACCAAACTGGATGCGTAGCTTCGCCAGCTCCTGATTGATCTCCCTCACCTTCGCCTGCGCTGTGGCATCGAGGGCTACGCCCGCTCGACGAAACCGCTGGAGGGTCTCCTGTAGCAGCCGGGCCTCCATCTCGGGCAGACCCGCCGTGTCGATGCTTGCGAGTCGCTCGTACAGATCGCCCCGTTGCAGTATGCTGTCACTATGCTCCGACAGCCGTGGGGCTATCTGTTCGGCTATGGCCTGTAGCTCATCGTTCGTGTCGGCAGCCTCCACGTTGTAGAACACCGAGCTCACGCGGTCTAGCAGCTCCCCCGCGTACACCAGTGGCAGCAGCGTGTTAGCCACTGTGGCGGGCTCCGTGCTGGCCATGATGCCCTCTATGGCAATGTTCTCCGCCTGCATCCCCGCCTCAAATGCGGGTAGGTAGTGCTCGGGGCGAATCCGATCGAAGGGAGGCACCCCATGCGGGGTGTCGTAGATGGTCAGCAGCGGATTTTCTGGCAGGTTCTCCAGCGAGTTGCGGCACCCGTTCATCATCAGTGGCATTACAATCAGCAGCGCGAATGTGGCAAAACGTGGCATAAGGGCCCTCCTTTCGTGTCAATGGTGGCGTGCTCAAATATAGCCAAATTTTATGCCCTGCGCCTCCCAAAGCCGCACCACTGCTAGCGTGCAGGTTCCGTCGCCGTAGCAACACCGTACCAACGCCGTAGTAAGTCCCAATTTGGTAGGACAAAGTGCGGTCTTGATACGGTTTTGCTGCGTTTTTACCGGGGTGATGATGCCGGCGAGTTGCCCACGCTTTTACGGCAATACGGAAGAGGTGTAGACTTGTTTGCTTGTCGATCAGACATGGCTGGCATGTGTATGCAACGAGGGCCCGATGGCTGTGCTCGCCACCGGGCCCTCGTGTTCGTACCTCCCAGGGGGAGCGTCAATTACTGGGCCGACTGGTAGCCAGCGATCAGTTTCCCCAGGGCTGCAATGAGCTCATCGAGCGGCATACCGCTACGCTCCGACATCGTTTGCACCGTGCTGCGGGGGATGACAATCTTGCCCATGGGCGAGTTCAGCATGGCGAACTTGCCGTTAATCTTTACCAGATCCTTCTTCAGCTTGGGGTAGGCTGCCAGGAGGTCGGCCAGCCGGGTGCTCGCGGTGATGGTGTCCACGTTCGCCGGGGCGGTCGCTTCGGGGGTCTCATCTGCGCGCTGCTCATCGTCCCAGGTCAGCAGCGTGCGCGAGTCCGTGAGGCTGCGAATGTGGGTGCAGTCCTGCATCATCTCCAGCACGCCGCGGAACTTCCCATTCTCGTCGCGCACGGCTACGTACACGATGTAGATGAACACCTCGGGTTTGTTGATCCAGAACTCCGCCCGGCTCTGCTCGCCTGTGCGGAACTTCTGGATGATTTCCTCCACGATGTGCACGCTCTTCGGGGGGTGGCAGTTGCGCACCTCGCGGCCGATGACACCCTTGCTGCGGGGGAATACGCGGTGCGTGGTGTCGGAGTAGAAGCGCACCAGCTCGTTCTCATCCACGTAGGAGAGATCCACGGGCAGGTGCTTGTAGATAAGGTTGATTTGCTCGAGGGTGAGCATCCCCTCCGCCACGTGCATCTCGCCGGTGGGACTTGCGCCCGCAAGCCCGTACTTGCCTAGCAGCGCAGCCAGCTCGCTCGCCAATCCGTCGGGATTGGGCTGTGCGCTCGTCGCGGCGGGTGCCTTGGGCATCTCGATACCAAAGAAGCCGATCTCCTGATCGCCATGCTTCATGGCCTCGAATTTCTCATCCGATAGGAGCTTGAGCGCGGTGGGGAAGAGTATCGTCTCCTCCTTCACCATGAGGTCACGCAGGTCGTTAGCCATTTGCCGGTAGGCGTTGCGCACCTGTAGCTCGTCGGCATTGGATTGCAGCAGGGAGAGCGTCTCCTTTACCTTGTCGCGCACCTCGTCGTCGTAGGTCCACATGTGTATGCTGGGCCGATCGAACCCCTCGCGCTCCAGGGCCGAGTAGAGCTGATTCTGCTTGCGGGCCCAGTGCAGACGGTAGCCCATGAGGGCTTCAATCTGCTCGAGTAGCGCGTTGGGGATGTACTTGTGCGTTAGGATCCGGTCGCATTCGCTCAGGATGGCCCTCGCACGGTCGTTCTCACGCAGGTAGGCATCGATGGGGTGCCCTTGCGGCAGGTTGGGACGCTCGGGGCCCACCAGTCCGTCGAAGAGCTCTAGGATGTTGCGAATGTCCTCGTTGCGACACTCGTCATGATCCTCGCGCATGAGCATCTGCTCCGCGGCGGCAAATTCTTCGGGGGAGATGGGACCCACCTCCTCGCGCATGCGCTGGCGCGCGGCCTCAAGAGTGAGATTGCCCTGGGCGTAGGATTCCTTGATCTCGAGCATGCGGGCCAGCTTGGCCTGATCGAGCCCGGCGAATGTGGGGTTCTTGAATTCCATGGCTAGTTCTGTTGTCAGTTGTTTTTGGAGTTTCTCTCGTGTTCGTGTCTCTAAAACGTTTGCCCCCATTTGGTAGTTCTTTGCTGCATGAAATTTGTCTGTGTGCTCCCCACGGACTACCACCCACATTTGGGGCCTAAAATGCCCGCAAGTGCGTGACTTGTCAGCGTCTTAGTGCCTTCAGCACGTGGGGTCCCCTAATTGTGGAATGCCTCTATTTTGGACATGAAGAGTTATTTGTAATGGTTCGGCATGTCCTCGTGGCAGGCCTTGCGCCACGTGCTCTGTCGCGGGGTGGACGTTTTTTACATATATTCGTTGCGGCGTTTTGTGGGCATGCAAAGAAGGGTTGAGGGCCCTCAGCACGATATGCCCCCTTGGGGATGGGCGAATTAGCCGTACTTTAGGGGTAGAAAATTGGAGCGTGTAGCGCACCGGGTGCGTGCGCCAGCTCATAACGACAGAATGCCATGACAAGCGAGCAGTACATTGAGAGCCTCAGGAAAATGAATCTGAAGGTGTACCTGTTTGGCGAACTCGTACAGAACCCGGTGGATCACCCCATCATTCGCCCCTCGGTGAATTCGGTGGCCATGACCTACAAGCTGGCTGAAATGCCCGAGTACCAGGATCTGATGACGGCCGAGTCGAACCTGACGGGCAAGCGTATCAACCGCTTCTGCCACCTGCACCAGAGCACCGAAGACCTGGTGAAGAAGGTGAAGATGCAGCGTCTGATGGGCCAGAAGACGGCAGCCTGCTTCCAGCGGTGCGTGGGGATGGACGCTTTCAACGCCATCTTCTCCACCACCTTTGAGATTGATGAGAAGTACGGCACGGAGTACCACAAGCGCTTCGTGGAGTACCTGAAGTTTGTGCAGGAGAACGACTACACGGTGGATGGGGCTATGACCGACCCGAAGGGGGATCGTGGCCTGGCTCCCTCTGAGCAGAAGGATCCTGACATGTTCGTCCACATCGTGGAGAAGCGTAAGGACGGCATCGTGGTACGTGGGGCGAAGGCGCACCAGACGGGGGCCTGCAATTCGCACGAGCACCTGATTATGCCGACCCTGGCGATGCGTGAGGCAGATAAGGCCTATGCGGTATCGTTTGCTGTACCGAGCGATGCCCCTGGGATCCTGATGATCTACGGCCGCCAGTCGTGCGACACCCGCAAGATGGAGAAGTACAACCGCATGGACGTAGGTAACGCGGTGTTCGGGGGTCAAGAGGCTCTGGTGGTCTTCGAGGATGTGTTCGTGCCGTGGGAGCGCGTGTTCATGTGCGAGGAGTGGGACTTCTCGGGCATGATGGTAGAGCGTTTCGCGGGTTACCATCGTCAGTCCTACGGCGGTTGCAAGGTGGGTGTGGGCGACGTGCTCATCGGGGCAGCGGCGCTGGCGGCTGACTACAACGGGGTGCCCAAGGCGAGCCACATTAAGGATAAGCTGATCGAGATGATGCACCTGAACGAGACGCTCTACTCGTGCGGGATCGCTTGCTCGGCTGAGGGGCACAAGACCAAGGCGGGCAACTACGAGATCGACTTACTGCTGGCCAACGTGTGCAAGCAGAACGTGACGCGTATGCCCTACGAGATCGCGCGTCTGGCTGAGGACATCGCCGGGGGTCTGATGGTGACCATGCCGTCGGAGGCCGACCTGCGCAGCGAGGCTGTGGGTCACTACGTGGATAAGTACTTCCGCGGGGTGTACAACATCGAGACGGAGACCCGCCTGCGCGTGCTACGCCTGGTGGAAAACCTCACCCTCGGTACGGCGGCTGTGGGCTACCGCACAGAGTCAATGCACGGGGCCGGATCGCCGCAGGCGCAGCGCATCATGATTTCGCGCCAGGGGAACCTCGAGGGCAAGAAGAAGCTGGCTCGTGCCATTGCACGCATCAAGGAAGATGGCTCGCTAGAGAAATAAATTGCGGGAGGCCAGTTTGTAAAGAAGATGAATTAGGGCTAACTTCGCGGTGCAGACCGTGATGGGAAGTTAAACAGTGGTAAAAGGGGTGCTGGTTCGCTTGCACCCCTTTTGCGCTTTATCACAGATTAGCGATGAGTTGGGAGCAAGAGTACAAGAGCAAGCTCTGCACGGCGGCGGATGCGGTGCAGGCCATCCGGTCGGGTAACCGCCTCGTGCTAGGGCACGCCGCGGGGATCCCCACGGATCTGGTGGATGCCATGGTGGCGAACCATGCGGCTTACCGCGACGTTGAGGTCGTGCACATGTTCTGCCTGGGCGAGGGGCACTACATGGATCCGGAAATGGCCCCACATTTCCGGCACAATGCGCTGTTTGTGGGCCCAAATGCACGGAAGGCCGTGGAGGAGGGACGGGCTGATTTCATCCCGGTGTTCTTCCACGAAATCCCACGCCTGTTCGTCGATGGCACCCTGCCGGTGGATGTGGCCATGGTGCTGCTGTCGCGCCCCAATGATGAGGGCTACTGCTCGTTCGGGATCTCGAGCGACTACTCCAAGCCGGCCTGCGAGGCGGCGAAGGTGATAATTGCCGAGGTGAATCCCAACATGCCCTTCATTGCGGGTGGCGATAACCTGATACACGTCTCGAAGCTCACGCACATCGTGGAGAGCTCTCACCCCATCTATGAGTTGCCGGCTGGCAAGATGGGGGAGGTGGAGAAGGCCATCGGTATGCACTGCGCTGAGCTGGTGCCCGATGGGGCGACTCTACAGCTGGGCATCGGCTCTATTCCGGACGCTGTGCTCTTGCAGCTGAAGGGGAAGAAGGATCTGGGTATCCACACGGAGATGTTCTCCGATGGGGTGCTGGAGCTCGTGGAGAGCGGTGTCATCACGGGACGCTGTAAGACGTTGCACCCAGGCAAGATGGTGGCTACCTTCCTGATGGGGAGCCGCAAGCTGTACGACTTTGTGGATCGCAATGAGGACGTGCTCATGTTCCCGTGCGATTACGTGAATGACCCCACGGTGATTGCTCAGAACTACCGGATGGTGTCCATCAACTCGTGCCTAGAGATCGATCTCCAGGGCCAGGTGGTGTCCGACTCGATAGGTCTACGGCAGTACAGCGGGGTGGGTGGCCAGGTGGACTACGTGCGCGGGGCGAGCATGTCGAAGGATGGTATCTCCATCATGGCTATGCCCTCGACGGCTGCTAAGGGTACGGTATCGAAGATTGTGCCCTTCCTGACGCAGGGTGCCGCCGTGACAACCTCGCGCAACGATGTAGACTACGTGGTGACGGAGTTCGGCGTGGCGAAGCTGCGGGGACGTTCGCTACGGCAGCGGGCGCAGGCTCTGATCGAGATTGCCCATCCCGATTTCAGGACGGCCCTCAAGGAGGAGTACAACAAGCGCTTTTAGGACGCGTGTAACCGTTAAAGCTAAAGGAGGTACGTTATGCAACTGTTCAAACTCAAGCCGACGATCCATCGGTTTGCCACATTCGCCGAATTCGCGAAGGAGTTCCAGCTCAACGCCAATGACCTGGTGATTACCAACGAGTTCATCTACAAGCCCTTCATGGAGGCGCTGGGGCTGAAGTGCCACTTCGTGTTCCAGGAGAAGTATGGCCAGGGTGAGCCCTCGGATGAGATGATGAACGCCATATTGGCTGAGGCCATGAAGCAGCCTTTCAGCCGCGTGGTGGCCATCGGGGGTGGTACGGTGATCGACACGGCCAAGCTGATTGCCCTCGAGGGGGTGGACGATGTGGTGAAGGCCTTCGAGCGTAGCATCCCGATCAAGCGGAGCAAGGAGCTGATCCTTCTGCCGACGACGTGCGGGACTGGGAGCGAGGTGACGAATATCTCGATCGCGGAGATCAAGAGCAAGCACACCAAGATGGGTCTGGCGGACGATGCGCTGCTGGCCGATGCGGCGGTCATTGTGCCCGAGCTGCTGAAGGGGCTGCCGTACAACTTCTACGTGTTCAGCTCTGTGGATGCGCTGATACACGCCACGGAGTCGTACGTTTCGCCCAAGTGCAACGTGTACACGAAGGTGTACTCGAAGGCGGCTATCGAGATGATCATCGAGGTGTTCAAGGGTATTGCGGCCAATGGCCCAGAGTACCGGATGGAGCATTTTGAGGAGATGCTGATTGCCAGCAACTTCGCTGGGGTAGCCTTCGGCAACGCAGGGGTGGGCGCTGTGCATGCGCTCTCGTACCCGCTGGGTGGTACCTACCACGTGCCGCACGGGGAGTCGAACTACCAGTTCTTCACGGCGGTGTTTGAGCTGTACCAGAAGAAGCAGCCTAAGGGCCGCATCGAGGAGGTGAATGCTGTGCTGGCTGAGAATCTGGGCTGCAAGGTGGACAACGTGTACGCCGAGCTGGACAACCTGCTGGGTAAGCTCTTGCAGCGGAAATCGTTGCGCGAGTATGGCATGAAGGAGGCGGACATCGACGGGTTTACCGATGCGGTGATCAAGACGCAGCAGCGTTTGCTGGCTAACAACTACGTGGAGCTCTCCCGCGAGGAGATCCGCAGCTTGTATGCCAAGTTGTACTAAGGAGGAACAGAACTGGAACGTTTACTAAACAATCCGATAGACGCAATGACGATAGCAGAGCTGATGACCCGTGCCCGCGCGGCGCAGGCGATATTTGAGCGCGATTTCAATCAGGCGCAGGTGGATGCCGTAGTGCGGGAGATTGGTAAGACCGTGTATGACCACGCTGAGGAGCTGGCCAAGATGGCGGTGGAAGAGACCCGCATGGGTGTTTACGAGGACAAGGTGGCCAAGAACCGTGGCAAGGCAAAGGGCGTGTGGTACGACCTGAAGGGCAAGCAGTCCATGGGCGTGCTGAGCGTGGATCCGGTGACGGATCTCATGACGGTGCTGAAGCCTGTGGGCGTGGTGGCCGCTATTACCCCCACCACGAACCCCATCGTGACGCCGATGTCTAAGTCGATGTTCGCCGTGAAGGGGAAGAACGCCATCATCGTGGCTCCACACCCCCGCTCGAAGAAGTGCTCGGCTTACACGATTGAGCTCATCAACAAGGCCATTGCCAAGTTCAATGTACCCGAGGGGCTGATTCAGTGCATCACGGAGCCTTCCATTGAGCTGACACAGGAGCTGATGCGCAGCTGCGACGTGGTGCTGGCTACCGGGGGTATGGCGATGGTGAAGTCGGCCTACTCGTCGGGTAAGCCCTCTTACGGCGTAGGTGCTGGTAACGTGCAGGTGATTATGGACCGTGGCATCGATTTCGATAAGGCTGCGGCGACGATCATCCAGGGTCGTATCTTCGACAACGGGATCATCTGCTCGGGTGAGCAAAGCTTCATCTACCCGAAGGATTGCAAGGAGGAGATCTTCAACGCCTTCAAAAAGCACGGGGCGTACGTTGTGCCGGCTAGCGAGCGTAATGCGGTGGTGGGTGCCATCTTTGAGGATGGGCACATTGCCGGTGACGTGGTAGGCCAGAGCACGCAGTTCCTGGCTAAGAAGGCGGGTATCACGATTCCTGAGGGCACGCGCGTGATTGTGATCGAATCCATCGGCTACGGCGCTGCGGATGAGATCAGCAAGGAGAAGATGTGCCCGGTGCTGGCGGCCTTCCCGTACGATAAGTTTGAGGAAGCCATCACCATCGCCAAGACGAATCTACAGCTCGAGGGTAATGGTCACTCGGCTGGTATCCACTCCAACGACGAGGAGCATATCCGCCAGGTGGGCGAGGCGCTCACGGTGTCGCGCGTGGTGGTAAATGCGCCGGTATCTACCACAGCGGGTGGGGCTATGGCCAGCGGTCTGGCTTGCACCAATACGCTGGGCTGCGGGTCGTGGGGTAACAACACCCTCTCGGAGAACCTCACCTACAAGCACCTGCTCAACACGACCCGCGTGGCAAGGCTCTCCCCGAAGGTGCATATTCCTACGGACGAAGAGCTCTGGAAGCTGTAGGCTGAACACTCAGCTCGGATTATTGAGGGGTGCAATGGCCCTTGCCATTGCACCCCTTTTTGCTGTCGCACGACGACCTCTGTAGGGCATGGGGATCCCTAGAGCATCAGGCTCTTGACCGCATGCGCTATGGGCCTTGTACAGGCAGTGTGAGCCCGAGGCTAGCCGAGTGTCTGAGCTAGCTTGGCGCACATGATGGCGGCGACGGAGGCCACGTTGAGCGATTCCACAGCGGGGGTGCCGCAGTGAGGGATGGTGACACGATGCGTGGCGCACGTTAATAGCTCGTCGGATAGCCCATGGCCCTCATTGCCAAGTAGGATAACGCATGGTTGTGTGAGGTGGCACTCCCCAATGGGGGAGCCATCCAGCGTTGTTGCCACGACGGGAGGTAACGGGGTTGTATTGCGCAGCAGGGGGATGAGTGGGGTGTACACTACTCGCACCGAGGCAATGGCCCCCATGGTGGCATGGATGGCTTTCGGGGCATAGGCAAGAGCGCAATCGGGGGAGCAGATAATCTGCCGGATACCAAACCAGTCCGCAGTGCGGATGATAGTACCCAGGTTCCCGGGATCTTGCACTGCCTCCAGGACGAGTGTGGTATTCTCAGCCAAGGGCAGCGGCTCGGGGGTAGGAATGGGGAAGACCCCGAGTAGACGTGGTGGTGATTGGTGGGTGCAGAGGCGCGCCATCGTGTCGGGGGATGTGATGACGGGCGTGTGGCCATGCATGCTGGTGGGTGCTCCCTCTGATGTGGCAATCAGCATCTCGGGAGTACTCCCATTCTCCAGTAGGGTCTGCACGAGTTTCTCCCCCTCGGCTAGGAATACCCCCTGCTTGTGGATGCCCCGAGGGGTGTGCAGAGTACGGATGAACTGGATCTGTTGCCGGGTCAGCATGGACGTGCGCATGTTGTGAGTGCGGTGACAAAGGTATTCAGCAGGACGGTTTCACTTGGATTAGAAGATGGCTGTGGGCAAAATTCACAGCAAATTAGCCGTATAGCACCAGCCAGAAAGCACGATGTGGGAGGGGTGTAGCATGGGCGAGTTGTGGCCAAAATGCCTTGTCCAGGTGCCTGTGATTTGCGTATGTCGGAGAAAAGTTATACTTTTGCCCTCGCATTCGGATCGTGGTGTCGCTTTGCGCTTGGTTCGAGTGATGTGATTGCGGGGTGGAGCAGTTGGTAGCTCGTTGGGCTCATAACCCAAAGGTCGTAGGTTCGAATCCTGCCCCCGCTACTGATTTTGGGAGTTGAAAAGGGGCAGCTCACCCGTGAGCCGCCCCTTTTTTTGTATTCAGGCCTGATGTGCTCCCATAGCATTTGAGCAGCAATTTGGAGCCGGTGCGCGTACGGCACTGCTACGCCTTGCTAATGATTCATACCTTTGCCAGCAAGGTGATTCCGGCTGCTATGAGGTGGGCTCGTATGCCCTCATTGTAGGGATTGCCGTTTTATGCGCTACCTGGCGTGTGCATGGCACTGTGTGGACATGGAGCGGTTGCTACGATTCGGATGCTACTTGCGGTTGTTGATCTCCTGCGTGGGGATCCTGCTGGCTCTGGGGGCATGCCAGACGCTCAAGAATGTGCCGGAGGGTGAGTACCTCCTAGAGCGCGTAGATATCCAGAGCGAGGGGCGGCCTGCAGGGATCTCAAACGCCGAGATCCGCCGTCATGTGCATCAGCAGCCCAATGCCAAAGTGCTGTTTATGCGCTTTCACCTGTGGCTCTACAATCTGGGTAAAAAGGGCAAAGAGACGGGCTTTAGCGGTTGGCTTCACCGCATCGGGGAGGCTCCGGTTGTGTACAGCGAGTCATCCACTGTGCAGAGCGTGCAGAACCTGGAGCAATATCTGCGAAATCGTGGCTACTACGGGGGTGTCGTTCAGTACACCGCTGTGCCGAGTAAGCGGCAACGTATGCGGGTGGAATACTCGTTGGACTTCGGAGTGCCCACGCTGATCGATAGCGTGAGGGTGGAGGTGAGGGATACGGCTATGCGCGCTCTCGTGGAGGAGCACTGGTCGCATACGCTGCTACAACGGGGTATACGCCTCGATAAGAAAGAGCTTGACGAGGAGCGGAAGCGTATCGAGGCCTTATTGCGGAATGAGGGCTTCTTTAACTTCTCAGCCGATTACGTGGGCTTTAGTGCTGACACGCTGGGGCACCGGTACAGGGCGCAGATTGCATTGCAGATCCCGCCATCGGATATGCCTACGTTGCCACTCTCTGCGAGCCGTCGCTATGTGGTCGACTCCATCAATGTCTTCACGAAGTACGACCCGCTTTCTCCTGCCTCGAGCTCCAAGGATTCGCTCACTCATCGGCGTATAGGAGTTGTGGATTACTATTTCCCCAGGCGGGCAGGGATACGCCTCCCCATTGTGAACCAGATGCTGCTGCTGCGTCGTGGGGCATTACTACGCTATGGGGAGGTCGCCAAGACGCAGGACAACTTGTTGAACCTCGGCCTGTATCGCCAGGCTAACTTTGAGTTCCGTGAGCGTTTGGCCGACTCCGTGGCTGACTCTACCAGGCAGTACTTCCCCATCAATGGCGATCTCTATCTCTCCCGTTTCCCGGTGCAGGGGTATCAGCTTGAGGCTCTTTTGACAGCCTCGGGAGAGCTCGGCATGGAAGGGAGCTTCACCTACAAGCATCGGAACCTTTTCCAGGGCTCCGAGCAGCTGGAGCTGCGATTCCAGGCGCAGATAGAGGCCCTGCGCCGTCGGCAGAGCCTGGATTTTAAAACGTCCATGGAGCTCTCGTGGCGCGTCGCACTCACATTCCCACGGTTCCTGCTGCCGTTCAGGGCCAACGAATTTATCACGCGCTACAGGCCCTCCACGCGGTTTAATTTCACGTACAACTATCAGCGTCGGCCCGATTATAGGCGTACGGTGGCCTCTTCGGCCGTATCTTACGTGTGGAGCAACGGGGGGGCGTTTACCTATGTCGTCACGCCGGCGGAGGTGAGCGTGGTGAAGATCTTTAGCATTGACGAGCAGTTTGCCGCTCGGATTCGCCGCACGTATCTGGCGCACTCGTACATCAGCCAGCTGGTGACATCAACCAGCTTTGGATTCACATTCCAGCAATCAGCTAGCGATGCGAGGCGCAGCAGCTCTACACTCCGGGGTAACCTGGAGCTATCTGGCAATGCCTTGTGGGGGCTACATCGAGCCTTTGGCCAACGTAGTCGCACGGGAGAGTACAGGCTATTCGACCTGCCGTTCTCGCAGTACGTGAAAGGGGACGTGAATTATGCCGTGCGAGTCTCACTGGGTAAGTATCATTCGCTGGCCTTTCGCATCTACGCTGGGGCCGGGTTGCCCTATGGAAATTCGGTAGGGTTGCCGTTTGAGAAGAAGTTCTACGAGGGTGGGGCGAGCGGTGTGCGTGCATGGCAGGCACGTGATTTAGGGCCAGGATCCTATCGTGACGAGGAGCTAAGCTACCCCAATCAGACTGGCGATGTGAAACTAGAGGGTAACGTAGAATACCGGTTCAGCCTATTCTGGAAGTTGGAGGGAGCTCTCTTCGTCGATGCTGGCAACATATGGGCTATCAGTGCCTCCGATGAGCGGCCCGGAGCTCGCTTTGCTTTCAACCGTTTCTACCGTGAGATAGCGATGGGCTACGGACTCGGATTGCGGTTGAACCTCAGCTTTTTCATCATACGCACCGATCTCGGCATACGCCTTTACGACCCGCACATACCGCAGTCGACGAGCATGCCAGTCCTGCATTGGGTACCGGCTCAACGCCCGTACACGTCTGACGACTTCGTGCTACACCTCGGGGTAGGCTATCCATTCTGAGGGGTGAGCGGGCCTCGAGTCTGCAATTGCGAAGCGATCGGTTGGGCTATTGCATATAATTTGTAACTTTGCTGGTGAGCCCACATTGAGAATTCGTAATTATGTGAGATTAGTTTACGGGAGGGCTTTGCCATGGAAACGGACACGAGCATCAGGGGTAGCGCCATCACGACCAATTGCAACTGCGCTGGCAGGTGCACGCATGGGGAAGGGAGCTGCATGCACCACCATGAGGGGGAGCATCACGAGCACGGGCACGATGGGGAGGGTGGTTGCTGTGGCTCTCACCACGGACATCATCATGCTCACCATCACGGGCATGGGCACCACCATGGCCATCATCACGCCTACTCTGGCACGATGGGGGCTCGCTTGCTGTGGGTCTCCATCCTGAACTTTGCCTTCACGCTGCTAGAAGTGGTGGGAGGGCTGATCTCCAACAGCCTTTCACTGCTGTCGGATGCGCTGCACAATCTGGCCGACTCGTCATCCATGCTCCTTGCGTACGTCGCCCACCGGGCGAGCAAGCGTAAGGCCAATGAGCAGAAGACGTACGGCTACAAGCGAGTTGAAATCCTGGCCGCCTTTGTCAATGCCGCAATCCTCATCGGCATTTGCATCTTCCTGTTTGTGGAGGCCTATGAGCGTTTTGTGAACCCGGAGCCTATCAAGGGCCTCATCATGCTCGTGGTTGCTGTGGCAGGCCTATTGGCCAATGTGGCCTCCATTCTCCTGATGCGGCACGACCGGCAGCGAAATCTGAACGTGCGCGCCGCATACCTCCACATGCTGGGCGATGCCCTTTCGTCAGTTGCCGTCATTGTGGGAGGCTTGTGCATCTGGCTCTGGGAGATTTGGTGGCTGGATCCACTTGTCACCGTCCTTGTGGGCATTTACATCATCTGGCACACGTGGGGCGTGCTGCGTGAGAGCGCAGACATCCTCATGCAAGGGGCTCCGCCCGATCTCAACTTGCAGGGTGTACTTGCAATGCTTGAGGCCACACCTGGGGTGGCTGGCGTGCACCATCTACATGTCTGGCGGCTTAACGACTCGCAGATCCACCTCGAGGGGCATATCGATCTGATAGAAGATTTACACGTGAGCGATGCTGAAGTATTGCGCAATTCCCTAGCCGAGCAGCTGAGAGAGCGATTTGGCATAGCTCACATCACGTTGCAGATGGAGCATCACGGTGGGGAGTGTCACTTCTGCCAGGGGACAGGCTGCCTGCCCTAGATGACTGTGAGAGGGGGACGGAGAGTGGCGAGCTCATTGGATGAGTACTTGGTGTGGCCATGGTGAAGCTTAGTACTGCGGTGCAGTGCGGTGTGCTGCCCGAGCTCACGTATTCCGATCCGCTGGTTGTCATCGGTTCGTGCTTCAGTCTGGCCATGGGGCAACGTCTTGCAGCAGCCAAATTCAATGCCCTGGTCAATCCGCATGGCACGCTGTTCAATCCCAGCTCCATCGCCCTCACGGTGCGTACAGCGTTGACGGGTGATATCCCACCGGTGGAGTCCTTCGTGGCGAGCCATGGGACTTATGTGCAAACCTCCTACCACAGCCAGCTAGCTCGGGCTACTGTCGAAGAGTCGCAGACCGCCATTGCCGAGGCGCATGCGCAGCTGGCAGCCCAGATTAGGCGTGCTCGCTGGCTCGTGGTGACTTTTGGATCCGCATGGGTCTACCGCATGGAATCGGGCGATGTGGCCACGAATTGTCATCGAATGCCTGCCCAGCTCTTTCAGCGCTCGCTGCTGGAGGTGAGCGACATCGTGGCCGATTGGACACATCTGATGGGCGAGCTGCGGCTGGTCAACCCCGAGCTCCAACTCCTGCTGACCGTGAGCCCTGTTAGGCATCTGAAGGATGGCTTGCGGGAGAATGCCATCAGCAAGGCGACACTGTTACTGGCAGCCCATCAGCTCGTGCAGTCACTGCCCCGGGCCTACTATTTCCCCGCCTACGAGATCTTCGTCGACGAGCTGCGGGACTACCGTTACTATGCCGACGATCTGGTGCACCCCTCACGCATGGGCGAAGAGCTAGTGTGGGAGCGTTTGCAGGACGCTTGGCTCTCTCCAAGTACGAAAGCATTAGTTGCTCGCCATGCAAAGGTGGCTAAAGCCCTAGGCCACCGGCCCAGCAACCCGGGCGATCCGGCGTACCAGCTCCTTCTTCGTGAATTGCTGGCAGAGATAGAGGCTCTCGAGGGCCTGGAACCTGCTGTTGACTATGCGGAGGAACGGGCCAATATCCGTGCCCTGCTCGGGTCGTGATGCTGTGGCCCCGATCCCATCCGGGTGTTGGGCTTGCCGAGTTGAGGCACGAGAGCCCGAGGGCTTGGGGCTGCAACCTTGCGTAATGGGGTTCGATGTAGGTGACATTCGCCCGAGGGATACGCCGGAATGCACGTCGTAATGTGGGTAAACCCGGAGTTATATTCTCGGATTATAATACTACCTTTGCCCAACGAAGCGTATCGTGGGCTTGGATTTGTGGCACGTGCGCCACGCCACGAAAATAGTAGCGATGAGCAAGCAGAAGACCATAGGCAGCCCGTTTACTTTGAGTGGGTGCGGGTTGCACACGGGGTTGGACGTGCATCTGACCGTGAACCCTGCGCCCGCAGATACGGGTATCGTTTTTGTGCGTACCGACCTGCCAGAGACCCCGAGGATCCCCGCATTGGCCGATTACGTGGTGGACACATCTCGTGGCACCACCATCGGGATAGGTGAGGCCCGTGTTAGCACCATCGAGCACCTGATGGCAGCCCTCTGGACGCTTGGGGTGGATAATGCCGAGGTGCATCTCGATGGCCCCGAGGTGCCAATCCTCGACGGTAGCGCGCGGGAGGCTGCGCAGCGTGTCGTTGAGGTGGGCCTGGTGGATCAGGAGGCTGAGAGGGAATACTTCCAGGTGCAGGAGAAGGCCGTCTACAGCGATGGGGCCCACGGCGTAGAGCTGGCCGTATTCCCCGATGATACCTACGTGGTGGATGTGCTCATCGACTACCAGTCGAAAGTTCTAGGGCACCAGTTCTCATCCTACATGGATGGGGACGATTTTGCCGCCCAAGTAGCCCCCTGCCGCACCTTCGTGTTCCTGCACGAGCTGGAGCAGCTGCGGGCTCACAACCTCATCAAGGGGGGCGATTTGGCCAATGCGCTCGTTATCACCGAGCGGGCGGTCAGCCAGGAAGAGCTCGACCGTATAGCCGAGGTCTTCAACAAGCCGCACGTAGAGCCGAGCGAGACGGGCATACTCAGCCGCGATCCGCTCTACTTCGAGAATGAGCCTGCGCGTCACAAGCTGCTCGATGTGCTTGGCGACCTGGCCCTAGTGGGCCGACGCATCCGGGGCCGAGTGGTAGCTCGCCGCCCGGGCCATCATGCGAACACCGAGCTAGCGAAGCTCCTGCGGCAAGCCATGCAGGGCGACGGATTGCGCCCCAGGGCCCCGAGGATCGACCTTGCCGCGGCCCCGTGCATGGATGTTAATGCCATCCAGAAATTGCTCCCGCATCGTCCCCCGTTCCTCCTGGTGGACAAAATCATGTCCATCACCGATACGGCCGTGGTGGGCGTGAAAAATGTCACCATGAATGAGCCTTTCTTCGTGGGGCATTTCCCTGGGGCGCCGGTTATGCCGGGGGTGCTACAGGTAGAGGCCATGGCGCAGGTGGGAGGCGTGCTAGTGCTCAGCTCGGTGCCCGATCCTGAGACCTACCTCACGTTCTTCCTCCGAATCGATAACGTGCGCTTCCGGCAGAAAGTGGTGCCGGGCGACACGCTCGTCTTCAGGCTAGAGCTTACGGCCCCCATTCGGCGTGGCATCGCCATGATGCATGGGGAGACCTTCGTCGGTGACACGCTCGTGACCGAGGGCGATCTCATGGCCCAGATCTCCAAGATTCAATAACGTACAGTATGACAGTGAGCCCGCTGGCGTACATCGACCCCAAGGCCCGACTCGGCGAGGGGGTTGTAGTGGAGCCTTTTGCCTACATCGCAGGCGATGTGGAAATCGGTGCTGGGACGTGGATTGGCCCCCACGCCAGCATATTGGACGGGGCGCGCATTGGCACGGAGTGCAAGATCTTTCCTGGCGCATCCATAGCTGGAATCCCCCAGGATCTCAAGTTCGCTGGTGAGTACTCCACGGCGCAAATTGGCGATCGCACCACAGTCCGCGAGTGTGCCACCGTCAATCGTGGCACGGCCTCACGCGGCATTACGCGTGTGGGTGACGATTGCCTGCTGATGGCCTACTCCCACGTGGCGCACGATTGCCTGCTCAACAACCGCATCATATTAGGCAATGCCGTACAGCTGGCCGGTGAGGTAGAGATTGACGATTACGCCATCCTGTCGGGGGGCTGCCTCGTCCATCAGTTCACCCGCATTGGCAAGCATGTCATGGTGCAGGGCGGCTCACGGGTCACCAAGGATGTACCCCCCTACGTCATAGCGGGCCGTGATCCCATCACATTCTGCGGCCTCAATCTGGTAGGTCTACGCCGGCGAGGTTTCAGCGCCGAGCTCATACAGGAGATACAGGAATCGTATCGCATCCTGTATCGCGACGGGCTCAACGTCTCCCAGGCCATGGAGCGCATCCTAGAGGACGTGGTGCCGTTGCCCGAGCGCGATGAGCTGGTCAACTTTGTGCGAACCTCCAGCCGTGGTCTTATCCGTGGCGGAAAGGACGAGTAGCGATGGCGTGGGAAGGCACGGCGACTATAGGCGGGAAACGCTTTCGCCACTTCATCGAGTCCGATGCGCTGAGCGCAGCCGTCGGGCGCATGGCTGAGCAGATTACAGCCGATTACGCCAGCGGGCCCCCTCTGGTGCTATGCATGCTCAACGGGGCCTTTGTCTTTGCTGCCGACCTACTGCGGGCTATTGCCCTGCCGATGCAGGTGCAATTCGTGCGTTACGCCTCGTATGAGGGACTAGGCTCCACGGGCCAGGTGAATCGTGTAATGGGCCTTTCCATCCCGGTGGCGGGGCGTTCCGTGCTCATCGTGGAAGACATTGTAGACAGCGGGCGCACCATGCAGCATTTCTTGCAGGAGCTGCGTGATGAGGGAGCCTCGCAGATCCGCATCGCCACCATGTTCTTAAAGCCCGAGGCCTTTCAGG